>NZ_JBCFOK010000004.1:0-542355 GCF_039605595.1 Streptomyces odontomachicola | reverse complement strand
GACAAAGACCGTGAGACGGGGTATCAACATATTCTGGCGTTGACTTTTGGCACGCTGTTGAGTTCTCAAGGAACGGACGCTTCCTTTGGACCGTCTCCGGCCCTCCGGGCTTTTCCCTTCGGTGTCTCCGACCTTACCAAACCGTTTGCCGTGATCCGAAATCGGCCAACTGGCAGGAACGGGAGCCGAGTTGGAAGCTCGGCCTGGTTCGTCGGGGACTGCCCTTTGCCTCTCGGCGGTGGGCAGGTCGTAGACAGTACAGGGGTGCTGAGAGGCGAGGCAAATCGGCGGCGGGGAAGGGGCGTTCCGGCGCGCCCGCACGCTCGTGCGGAAGGGATCGTTTCTATGTCTTACGCTTCTGAGCGGCGCGCCGTCCGGGACAGGCAGTGACGGCGGCTGATCGTTTTCCCGCCCTTCGGAGGCTTCCCCATGACCACCGTGACCTCGCCACTGGCTGGACGTGCCATTGGCCTTGCGGCCGTTCCCGACCCGGTGTTCTCCGGCGCGATGGTGGGTCCGGGTACCGCCGTCGACCCGGTGCGTGAGCGGACCGAGGCGGTCGCTCCCGTCGACGGCATCATCGTGTCGCTGCATCCGCACGCCTTCGTGGTGGTCGATGCGGACGGGCACGGCGTGCTCACCCACCTCGGCATCGACACGGTGCAGATGAACGGCGAGGGCTTCGAGCTGCTCGCGGCCAAGGGCGACAGCGTGACGCGCGGGCAGTCCATCGTGCGCTGGGACCCCGCGGCGGTCGAGGAGGCGGGCAAGTCCCCGATCTCGCCGGTGATCGCTCTGGAGGCGGGCGCCGAGGCGCTGGCCGATCTCGCCGAGGACGGCGAAGTCGAGGCCGGCGGGGCGCTGTTCACCTGGGAGTGATGGTCTCGGCCCCGTCCCGTGGAACGCGGGGCGGGGCTTGTACGTACGGACGAGGGAGACGTCCGTGCGTCGCGGGCCGGATGCGGCCGTTTAAGAGAACTACCGCGGAGGCCCGGTGCCTCCGTGCAGACCGGAGACGGGTGAGATGGACACAACCCTTCGAGGCGTCGGCGTGAGCCACGGTGTGGCGATCGGCGAGGTGCGGCACATGGGCACCGCGGTGCTCGAGCCGCCGGCCAAGCAGATCGCGGAGGACGACGCTCCGCGGGAGCAGCAGCGGGCGCGGCAGGCCGTGGAGGCCGTGGCCAACGACCTGATGGCGCGCGGCAACCTGGCAGGGGGCGAGGCGCAGGCCGTGCTCGAGGCCCAGGCGATGATGGCCCAGGACCCCGAGCTGATGGCCGACGTGGAGCGCCGGATCGCGGTGGGGAGCACGGCGGAGCGCGGGGTGTACGACGCCTTCGCGGCGTACCGGGCGCTGCTGGCGAATGCCGGGGAGTACCTGGCGGGCCGGGTGGCCGACCTGGACGACGTGCGGAACCGGATCGTGGCGCGGCTGCTGGGCGTGCCGATGCCGGGTGTGCCGGACAGCGACGAGCCGTATGTGCTGATCGCCCGTGATCTGGCGCCCGCCGACACCGCGCTGCTCGACCCGGCGCTGGTCCTCGGCTTCGTGACCGAGGAGGGCGGGCCCACCAGCCACAGCGCGATCCTGGCGCGGGCGCTCGGGGTTCCCGCCGTCGTGGCGCTGCCCGGTGCCGGTGAGCTGGCCGAGGGCACCGTGATCGCGGTGGACGGCAGCACCGGGGACGTCATCGTGGACCCGGGCGAGGAGAAGCGGGACGAGCTGCGGAAGGCGGCGGCCGAGCGGAAGGCCGCGCTGGAGGCGGCGAAGGGTCCCGGGGCGACTTCGGACGGGCACAAGGTGCCGCTGCTGGCGAACGTGGGCGGTCCCGGCGACGTGCCCGCTGCTGTGGAGGCGGGCGCCGAGGGCGTGGGGCTGTTCCGTACGGAGTTCCTGTTCCTGGACGACAGCACCAAGGCGCCGTCGGAGGAGAAGCAGGTCGCGGCCTACCGGGAGGTGCTGGAGGCCTTCCCCGAGGGGCGGGTCGTCGTGCGCGTGCTGGACGCGGGCGCCGACAAGCCGCTGGACTTCCTGACGCCGGGCGACGAGCCGAACCCGGCGCTGGGCGTCCGTGGTCTGCGCACGCTCCTCGACCACCCCGACGTGCTGCGCGGGCAGCTCGCCGCGCTGGCGAAGGCGGCCGAGGGGCTGCCGGTGTACCTCGAGGTCATGGCGCCGATGGTGGCGGACCGGGCGGACGCGAAGGCGTTCGCCGACGCGTGCCGTGAGGCGGGGCTGCAGGCCAAGTTCGGCGCCATGGTGGAGATTCCGGCCGCGGCTCTGCGGGCGCGGTCGGTACTGCAGGAGGTGGAATTCCTGTCGCTGGGGACGAACGACCTCGCGCAGTACACCTTCGCGGCGGACCGGCAGGTCGGGGCCGTGTCCCGGCTTCAGGACCCGTGGCAGCCCGCTCTGCTCGACCTCGTGTCGCTGTCCGCCGAGGCGGCGAAGGCCGAGGGCAAGAGCTGCGGCGTGTGCGGCGAGGCGGCGGCCGATCCGCTGCTGGCCTGTGTGCTGACGGGTCTGGGGGTCACCAGCCTTTCCATGGGTGCGGCCTCGATTCCGTACGTGCGGGCGACGCTGGCCAAGCACACGCTGGCGCAGTGCGAGCGTGCCGCCGCTGCCGCGCGGGCGGCGGAGAGCGCCGAGGAGGCGCGTGCCGCGGCGCAGGGTGTCCTCTCCGGGGAGTGACGCCGCAGGCGTAGGAGTCCGGTGACGGTGCCGGTCGTGCCGCCCCTCGGGGCGGGGCGGCCGGCACCGTTCTTCGTGTGCGGGGGCGGGACGTCAGGGCAGTGGGCCTCCCGGGCGGCCGTCGCAGTGCAAGTCCTCGCCCGGGTGCGGGAGTTGGTAACCGGGGAGGTGCTCCACACCTGGCTCGGGCGGCACGGGGTCGCCGGTGCCGGGGTCGGTGCAATACGCCGCGAAGACCTGCGCGGCGGTCAGCGGGTGGAGCCAGCAGGGCCCGGGGTCGAGGGTCCAGCCGCGCACCGTCTCGGTGCCGTCCTCGGCGCGGGTGCGCAGCACCAGGCCGCCGGGGCTGCCGGTGGCGAGGCCCGCGGCGAGCACGGCGGTGAGGGCGAGGGCCGCGTCCTCGCTGATGCGCAGGGGGACGCCGTCCGATCCCGCGCGGGCCTCGGCCGCCGCGAGGAGCGGGGTGCCGGGCACGGCGATGCTGCACACCAGGTGGTGGCCGCCGGGTCCTGCTGCCGAGAACAGCTCGGCGAGGGCGCGCGCCGCGCGGGCCATCGCGGCGTGTGCGAGGTCGGTGCCGCAGTCGGGGCACGGCGCGACGCGGTCAAGCACGGCGTCGGCCAGGTGCCGGGCGCGGTCGCGCGCGTGGGTCTCGGCGAGGCGCCGGGCCAGGCGGGGCATGGGCTGTCCCGCATACGCCACGGTGTCGCGGGACGCGGCGATCTCGGCGACATAGCGGGCGCGGCTGGCCGGGGTGTCGGGGTCGAGCCCTTCGCGGCGGCAGTAGAGGCCGTACTCCACCGGGTCGAAGAGGGCGACGCGGGTGTGGATGCCGTCCTCGGTGAGGTGGCGCAGGAGCTGCTCCATGCGCCGGAGGTAGCGGCGGTGGTCGCGGAAGGCGAAGGAGCGGTACGCCCGCATCAGGGCGAAGTCCGGCTCGCGGGCGAGCAGGGCGACGGTGCTCGGGGCCTCCCTGCGCAGCGCCCTGCGGTGGCGGGCCGCGCGGCCGCGGGCGCGGCGGGTGTGGGTGTCGCGGGTGCGTCGGGTGCGTCGGGTGGTGGTGCGGGCCTGAGGCATGGGTCCCCCGTGGAGTGCGTACGGTCAGGTGAAGAGCCGTGCACTCACGGTAGTCGGGGGGTCTGACAACGGGCCCGCGCTTCGGCCGCCGTACATCCGGCGACGAGGAGCGCGGGCCCGTGCAGGGGGCACTGCTCGCGGGTCACTGCTCGCAGGTCACTGCCGGTGGGCCTGTCCCAGGCGCTCGAAGTAGCCGAGCAGGTCCGGGTTGTCGACCGAGCCCGGGTTGACCGCCTTGTCCATCGGGGTGCCCTGGAGGAGGCGCTTGACCGGGACTTCGAGGCGCTTGCCGGTGAGGGTGTGCGGCACGGCGGGGATCTCGGTGATCTCGTCGGGGACGTGCCGGGGCGAGAGCTGTTCGCGGATGGTGCGCTTCACGCGGTCGCGCAGCGCGTCGTCCAGCACGGCGCCCTCGGCGAGGTGGACGAAGAGCGGCATCCAGTAGCCGCCGTCGGGCTGTTCGACGCCCAGGACCAGGGACTCACGGATCTCCGGGAGGCGCTCGACGACCTCGTAGATGTCGGCCGAACCCATGCGCACGCCCTGCCTGTTGAGGGTCGAGTCGGAGCGGCCGTGGATGACGACGGAGCCGCGCGAGGTGACCGTGATCCAGTCGCCGTGCCGCCACACGCCGGGGTACATGTCGAAGTAGCTGTCGTGGTAGCGGCTGCCGTCGGGGTCGTTCCAGAAGCGGACCGGCATGGAGGGCATGGGGTTGGTGACCACGAGTTCGCCGACCTCGTCGACGAGCGGCTTGCCGTGCGGGTCCCAGGACTGCAGGTCGGTGCCGAGGGTGGCGGCCTGGAGCTCGCCGATGTGCACCGGGAGGGTGGGCACCGCGCCGGCGAAGCAGCTGCACACGTCCGTGCCGCCGCTGACCGAGGCGGTCCACATGCCCGCGGAGACCGCGTCGTGGATCCACTGGAAGCCGTCGGGCGGCAGCGGGGAGCCCGTGGTCGCCACGCACTTGAGGCGGGAGAGGTCGAGCTCGCGGCCGGGGTGGACGTCGGCCTTGCGGCAGGCCATCACGTACGCGGCCGAGGTGCCGTAGAAGGTGGTGCCGGTTGCGGCGGCGACCTGCCACTGCGCGTCGACGGACGGATAGCCGGGGCTGCCGTCGTACGTGACCACGGTGGAGCCCACCAGGAGGCCGGAGACGAGGAAGTTCCACATCATCCAGCCGGTGGAGGTGTACCAGAAGAAGCGGTCGCCCGGGCCGAGGTCGCTGTGCAGGCCGAGCTGCTTGAGGTGTTCGAGGAGGATGCCGCCCTGGGACTGCACGATGGCCTTGGGCAGGCCGGTCGTCCCCGAGGAGTAGAGGACCCACAGCGGGTGGTCGAAGGGGACCTGCTCGAAGTGGAGGTCCTGCCGGTCGCCGGACTCGGTCAGGTCCGCCCAGGAGAGCGCGCCCTCGGGGGCCTCCGTGCCGAGCAGCGGTACGTGGACGACGGCGCGCAGCGTGGGAAGTTCGCGGCGCAGCTCGGCGACGGTGTCGCGGCGGTCGTGTTCCTTGCCGCCGTACCGGTAGCCGTCGACGGTGAACAGGACGGTGGGCTCGACCTGCTGGAAGCGGTCGAGGACGCTGCGCGCGCCGAAGTCGGGGGCGCAGGAGGTCCAGACGGCGCCGACGGCCGCGGTGGCCAGGAGCGCGATGGCGGCCTCGGGGATGTTGGGCAGGTAGGCGCTCACGCGGTCGCCGGGGCGCACGCCGAGGCGGCGCAGCTCGGCGGCGAGCGAGGCGACGCGGTCGCGGAGCTCGGCCCAGGTGACCGTGGAGTACGGGGTGCCCGCCTCGCCCGTGGTGTGCCGCTCGTCGACGTGCAGCAGCGCGGGCTCGTCCGCGCGCTCGGGGTCGTCGGCGGTGCGCAGGGCGTGCTCGGCGTAGTTGAGGGTGGCGCCGGGGAACCACTGCGCGCCGGGCATCGAGGCGTCGGCGAGCACGCTCTCGTACGGGGTGGAGAAGTGCACGCCGAACCATTCGGCGACGGCCTTCCAGAAGGCGGACAGCTCGGTGACCGACCAGCGGTGCAGCGCGGCGTAGTTCGGCGCGGGGTCGCCGGGCGCGGGGTGCGGGGCGCCGTGGTGTGCGGCGGCCCAGTGGTGGAAGCGGGTGAGCTGCGCCTGCTCGACCTGGTCGGCGGCGGGCTGCCAGAGGGGCGCGGGAGTCGCGGCGTGCTCTGCGGGGTGGGGCGGGGTGGGCATGGCGGCTCCCGGGGCGGACGGCGGTGTCTGCGGTGCCGCCTGCCGGCGGATGGGGCGGTGCGGGGCGCGGGGCCGAGCGGCGTGTGCCCTAGTGGCTGTGCCGGGCGGTATGCCCGGGTGCCGGTCCGTCGGTGGCGGTCGGTCGCGACGATGCCACCTGATCAACTGTTGCGCCAGGGTGCGGGGCACATGGTGTGGGCGGCGTGTGTGTGGTGGGGGCACGTGGGTGCCTCGTTGGGTGCGTGGTGAGGCGGGTGCGAGGGTGCGGTCCGCTGTGCCCGCCCGTTCCGCCCCTCGGGCGGACCGACCGCCCACAGCTCGTGGAGGGGGGAGGGAGGAGGGCCCCGCCGCTCGTCGACGTGTGGGCGGTCAGATGAACGTGAGCTGAACGGCGGTGACTTGGGTGCTGGCGTAATGGGAGGCTGAGCAGCATGGATGCGCGTGCTCTCGGGTGGGTTGCGCGGACCGGAGGGTCCGTGCGTACGGCTTGGCGGAGGAGGCGGACGGACGCCGACGGGCTGCCGCGGCAGCGGGCCGAGCGGGCCAGGACACCGGGACTGGCGTGCGGGGCCGAGCAGCGCCCCGGCGGCGGCGTGATCCGCTTCGAGCGGTCCTCGCTGTGGGTGCGGGTGGCGACCGGCGGCGGGGTGTTCCTCGGCTGGGACGGCGCGGGTCCCGAGCCCTCGTACGCGCTGGCCGGTGCCTGCCCCGCGCCGGACACGCGGGCCGGGCTCGAACCGGACAAGGACGGCGGCTGGCGGGTGGTCTCCGAGCGGGTGCTGGTGCAGGTGTCCCGGCACGGCGCCGTCGAGGTGTGCACCCCCGGCGGTGTGCTGCTGCGCAGGGACCTGCCGCCGCGCTGGTGGGAGACGGCGGACGGCACGGGCGGCGAGGCGCGGTGGATGGTGCGCTCCGAAGTGGCCGCCGACGCGCGCTTCTTCGGGCTGGGCGGCAGGCCGGGCGGGCCGCGGCTGCGGGAGGGCTGCTACCGGCTGTGGAACACCGATCCGGGCGCCTTCGGACCCGGGGACGGCCCGCTGTACGTGACCGTGCCCGTGCAGATGGTGGTCGCCGACGCGGGCACGCACCTGGTCTTCCACGACAATCCGTGGGACGCGCGCGTCTCGCTGCGGGAGGGCGTCGAGGGACACGGTTCGGGGCACGACAGGCCGGGTCGGTGCGAGGTGCGCTTCGGCGGCGGTCCCCTGCGGTACTGGGTGCTGACCGGCGCACCGGCCCGCGTGCTGTACGGCTGGGCGGCGCTGACCGGCGCACCAGCGCTGCCCCCGCGCTGGGCGCTCGGGCACCAGCACGCGCGCTCAGGCGCCGAGGGCGCCGACGGGGTGCGCCGCCTGGTCGCCGGCTACCGGGAGCGCGGCCTTCCGCTGCGGGCGCTGCACCTGGGCACGGAGCACCTGGACGGGCAGCGGGTGTTCACGGTGGACCGGGAGCGGTACCCGGATCTGCCGGGCCTGGCAGCGGAGTTGCGCGGAGGCGGCGAGGACGAGGGCGTGCGGCTCGTGTCCGCCATGGACCCCGCCGTCCGCGCCGAGCCGGGCAACGCGGTGTACGACAGCGGAGCGGCCGCCGACGCCTACGTACGGGATGCGAAGGGCCGCGAGGTGCGCGGGGTGCTGCAGCGCGGCGAGGCGGTGTTCCCCGACTTCACCGATCCGCGTGCGCGCAAATGGTGGGGCGGGCTGTACGCGGAGCGGCTGGCGCAGGGCTTCGCCGGGGTGTGGCACGGCATGAACGAGCCGACCTCGCGCGCGGCCTTCGGCGATCCCACGCTGCCGCTCTCCTCGCGGCACGCGCTGGAGGGCCGCGGCGGCGACCACCGCGAGGCGCACAACGTGTACGCGCTCACCATGGCCGAGGCCGGATACGGCGGACTGCGCGAACTGCGGCCGGCCGAGCGCCCGTTCCTGCTGTCCCGTTCGGGGTGGGCGGGGATGCAGCGGTACGGGGGCTCCTGGTCCGGCGAGGTGGCGACGGGCTGGGAGGGGCTGCGGGCCTCGCTGTCGCTGGTGCTGGGCATGGGGCTGAGCGGCATCCCGTATTCGGGCCCCGACATCGGAGGGTTCACCTCCTCTCCCCCGCCGGAGCTGTATCTGCGGTGGTTCCAGCTCGGCGCGTACCTGCCGCTGTTCCGCACCAACGGCGGGCGGCGTGCAGGGCGGCGCGAGCCCTGGGAGTTCGGGCCCGAAGTGCTGGAGCACTGCGCGGCCGCGCTGGCCGAACGCGAGCGGCTGCTGCCGTACTTCGTGACCCTCTCCCACCTGGCGCACCGCTACGGCGCCCCGTATGTGCGGCCGCTGTGGTGGCAGCATCCGGCGGACCGGGCGCTGCGCGACTGCGAGGACGCCTTCCTGCTGGGCGACGCGCTGCTGGTGGCGCCGGTGCTGGGCGAGGGGGTGCGGGAGCGCTCCGTACGGCTGCCGCGCGGGCGCTGGTACGACACCGCGACCGGCGTGGCGTACGAGGGCCCGGGCGAGGTGCGGGTGCCGGCGCCGCTGTCCCGCGTTCCGGTGCTGGCCAGGGCAGGGGCGGCGATTCCGGTGGCGGGCCGGGACGGGGAGACCGAGCTGGACGTGTGGTCCCCGGCGAAGGGACGCACCGGCAGCGGGCTGGTGATAGGGCACGGCGGCGACGGCTGGGAGCACCCCGAGCCGCAGCGCTTCCAGGTCAGGCTGCGGGGCGGCGGCCCGGTGGTGGAGCGGGAGGACGGCGGCGCGGTGGAGTTCCGCGTGCGGGTGCGGGCCTGAGCCTTTGCTGGTAGATGAGGGGGATGGCATACAGACGTTCCCTTGCTGCATGTGGCGCCGCGCTGGCGGGCGTTGGGCTGGCCGCCTCGCTCGCCGCCCCGGCGCCCGCGGCCCCGGCCGGCCCGCACTCCCCCGCGTCCGCCTCCGCCGCGCGTCCGGGCCAGGAGCCGCGCGCGCCGCGGGAGTTCGTGGCGCTGGACCGGGTGGCGCCGGGCATCCTCCAGGAGATCCGCTACTTCACGCCGCACAACTTCACCGGCGTCCCCGTCGACGGCTACCGGGAGCCCACCTGCCTGCTGACCCGCCCCGCGGCGAAGGCGCTCAAGAGGGTGCAGCACCGGATGCTGCGCAGCGGCTACACGCTCAAGGTGTACGACTGCTACCGGCCGCAGCGCGCGGTCGACCACTTCGTGCGCTGGGCCAAGGACCTGGAAGACCAGCGCATGAAGGGCGAGTTCTACCCGGAGGTCGACAAGACGCGGCTGTTCGCGGACGGGTACATCGCGGAGAAGTCCGGGCACAGCCGGGGCAGCACCATGGACCTGACGATGGTGAAGCTGCCAGCGAAGCCGACCAGGCCGTACGTGCCGGGCGAGAAGCTCACGAAGTGCTACGCGCCGAAGGCCGAGCGCTTCCCCGACAACTCCCTCGACATGGGCACGGGCTTCGACTGCTTCGACACCCGCAGCCACACCGCCGACCCGCGCACGACGCCGGAGCAGAAGGCGAACCGGCTGCGGCTCAAGAGCGCGATGGAGCGGGAGGGGTTCACCAACCTCCCTGAGGAGTGGTGGCACTTCACGTACAAGAAGGAGCCCTTCCCCGACCGCTATTTCGACTTCCCCGTGACGCACCGCTCCGTGCGGCACTGAGAGATACGTCCGCAGCCGGATGCACCGCGCGTCCGCGGGTACGGCGGCTCGGGACCACCCCCGTCGGTCCCGTGCCGCCGTACGTGTCGAGAGTGACGTCCGGTGTCAGGAAACGGTTCTCCGGCGGCTCGGCGCGTAGCGGCGTGTACTCGTCCGGTGACTCGCCCGTGACACTCGGGGCTCTCCGTGCCACACTCCCTGACGGTGCGTCAGAAACTCCGGGAGGGGCCGTGTCACCTACCTGTACGCCCGTCGTGGCGGGATGGTTCAAGGGCGAGGGAGAGGACTTCGCGCTCCTGGGCACACGCTGCCGGGACTGCGCCGCGGTGTTCTTCCCCCGCGAGGACGCCTTCTGCCGCAACCCGCGCTGCGCGGGCACCGCGCTGGAGGAGGTCCCGCTCTCGCGGCGCGGGCGCGTCTGGTCCTACACGGACGGGCGGTACCAGCCGCCGCACCCCTACGCCTGGCCCGAGGGCAGGGAGTGGGAGCCGTACGTCCTGCTCGCCGTCGAACTGGAGGCGGAGCGGATGGTGGTGCTGGGCCAGGCGCCGCCCGGCACCACGGTGGACGAGGTCGAGGTCGGCATGGAGGCGGAGCTCGTGCCGGGCGTGCTGAGCGATCCCGGCGGGGACGCCGATCAGCTCTGGACGACCTGGAATTGGCGTCCTGTGGCGGGCGCCGCGACGGGCGGGGGCGCGGCATGAGCGGGCGGCTGGACGACATCGCGGTGCTCGGCGCGGGCATGCACCCGTGGGGCAAGTGGGGGCGGCCCTTCACCGAGTACGGGGTGCGGGCCGCGCGCGACGCGCTGGCCGACGCGGGCCTGGAGTGGGAGCGCGTCGACTCGGTGGTCGGCGCCGACACGGTACGCGGCGGATACCCCGGCTACGTGGCGGGCTCCACCTTCGCGCAGGCACTGGGCTGGCAGGGCGCGCGGGTCAGCAGCGTGTACGCCGCGTGCGCCTCGGGCGCGCAGGCCCTCAACACGGCGCGGGCGCAGATCCTTTCGGGGATGGCGGACGCGGTGCTGGTGGTGGGCGCGGACGCCGCGCCCAAGGGCTTCTTCAAGCCGGCGGGCGGCGAACGCCCCGAGGACCCGGACTGGCTGCGCTTCCGCCTGATGGGGGCCACCAACCCCGCGTACTTCGCGCTGTACGCGCGGCGGCGGATGGCGGTGTACGGGGACACACCCGAGGACTTCGCCCGGGTCAAGGTCAAGAACGCGGCGGCGGGCGCCCTCAACCCCCTCGCCCGCTACCGCAAGGAGGTCGGCCCCGGCGACGTGGCCGCCTCGCCCGTGGTCGCCGACCCGCTGCGGCTGCTCGACGTGTGCGCCACCTCGGACGGGGGCGCCGCACTGGTGCTGACCAGCGTGGACTTCGCGCGCCGGCACGGGTGCGCCGACCCGGTGCGGATCAGGGCGGTGTCGACGGGGACGCCGGAATACCCGAACACGCTGCTCGACCTCCCCTACCTGGCGACCGACTCGGCCGCCGCCGTGCCCGAGCCCGAGCGCGGCTTCCGCGCCTCGATCGCCCGGCGCGCGTACGAGGAGGCCGGGATCGGTCCAGGGGATCTGTCGGTGGCGGAGGTCTACGACCTGTCCACCGCGCTGGAGCTGGAGTGGTACGAGGACCTGGGCCTCGCGGCGCCGGGCGAGGGCGCGGCGCTGCTGCGGGAGGGGGCGACCGCGCTGGGCGGGCGGCTGCCGGTCAACGCCAGCGGCGGCCTGGCCTCCTTCGGCGAGGCGGTCCCGGCCCAGGCGATCGCCCAGGTCTGCGAGCTGACCTGGCAGTTGAGGGGCCAGGCCGGGCCACGCCAGGTGCCGGACGCGCGCGTGGGCATCACCGCGAACCAGGGACTGTTCGGACACGGGTCCTCGGTGATCGCGGTGCGCTGAGCCTCGGTGGGCGCGGTCCGGTGATCCTTGATGACCGGGGTCCGGTGACGTAAGCCGTGGCGTGGGCTTCGCGGCCCGGCGCGGAATGCCCCGCGCCGGGCTCCGTACACACGTTCTCGTACTCTCCGGAAAGCCCCGTGAACTCTGCGTGAATCCGGTGCCGTTGTGATGCGGGGCACGCCAAAATGCTGCCGTGCCTTCCTGGACCGATCCCGTGCGCTTCGCCTTCCAGCCGGTCGTCAGCCTCACGACCGGCTCCGCCACCGCACTGGAGATCCTCGCCAGGCCGGAGACCGGGGACGTGCTGGCCGCCGCACGCCGCACCCCCGACCTCGACGCCGAACTCGCCGCGCTGGGCGTGCAGTCGGCGGCCCGCCAGGACCCGCTGCTGCCGCTGCACGTCAACGTCTTCGCCGGGACCCTCGCCGACCTCGGCGACCTGCCGCAGCTCCGGAAGGCCGTACGGGACGCGGGCCGCCGCCCCAGCGAGGTCACCGTCGACGTGGCGCCGCCCTTCACCCACGTACCCCGCGCGGCCCTGCTGGAGGGGGTGGCGGCGCTGCGCGAGGACGGGTTCAGGATCAGCGCGGACGGGGTCGGCGAAGGCGACCTGCCCCTGGTGCTGCTCGCCGACCTGCGCCCCGACCTCGTGAAGCTGGACGCGGCCCTCACCGCCCCGCTGCCCGAGGACCGCGCGCGGCGTGCCGTGGTGCGCGCCGCCAGGGAGCTGTGCGACGGCCTCGGCGCGCTGCTGGCCGTCGAAGGGGTGGAGACGGAGCGGCAGTTGGCGGCGGCGCGCGAGGCGGGGGCGCAGCTCGCGCAGGGCTTCCTGTTCGCGCCGCCCTCCCGCCGGGCCGCGGCCGTGGTGCACTTCCCCGAGGAGGACGCGGCGCCCTCGCCCGCACCCCGTACGGCGGCTCCCTCAGGACCGCCGCTCGCCGAATTCCTGCGCCCCGCCGCGCTGTTGCCGCTCTCGGCCTCGGCCGGCGAGGTGCGCGCGCTGCTCACCGGCTCGCCCGACGTGTCCGGTGTCCTGCTCACGGACGAGCAGGGCCGCCCCGTACGGGCCATCGACCGTGACCGCTTCCTGCTGTCGCTGTCCAGCCGCTACGGGCACGCGCTGTACGCGGACCGGCCGGCGGCACGCTTGGCCGACGATGCGCGCACCGTGCCCGCGGGCTCGACCGCGTGGACGGTGCTGGAGGTCGTCGCGGCGGACGAGCGCGACCGTACGGCGGACGACGTGGCGGTCACCGACGACGCCGGGCGCTGCGTGGGCGTGGTGCGCCTCGCCGACCTCGTACGGGCGCTGGCCGAGTCGCGGGTGGAGGAGGCGGCGGCGCTGAACCCGCTGACCAGGCTGCCCGGTTCGGACACGGTGAACGCCGAGGTGGCGCGGCAGGTCGCACAAGGCCGGGCCTTCGCGCTGAGCTGGCTGGACGTGGACGGCTTCAAGGCGGTCAACGACGGCGCGGGCTTCGCGGCGGGCGACGAGCTGATCCGCTCGGTGGGCCGGGAGCTGAGCGCGGCGGCCGCCGGGCGCGAGGGCTGCCGGGTCGGCCACATCGGCGGCGACGACTTCCTGCTGCTGTGCGCGCCCGAGGAGCTGGAGGCGCTGGCGGCCGCCGTACTGGACGTGCCCTGGAGCGCGGGCGGCATGCCCGTCACCCTCTCGCTGGCCACCGTGCTGTGCGAGCCGGGCGCCGTGCGCGGGCACCCGGAGGCGGCGGCCCGGCTGGCGCCGCTGAAGAAGGCGGCGAAGGCGCTGGACGGGGCGAGCTGGGTGCTGGGGCACCCCGGCGCCGAGGGCCACGAGGTGCTGCGCGGCGGGGGACGGCCCGCGTCCGCATCCTTGACGGTCCCTCAGCAGCGTTGAACACTGCCGAACACGCTCGTCGCGGAGAACCGCGCATGGCGCGGGGCCCTCGGCCCCGGCCGGACGCCGGTGCCCGGTGCGGACTCCGCCCCCACTGACGCGCGCGGCCTACAGGGGACCGCCGGGGCGCGACGCTCCGGCCGAGGCACGAGGAGCCGTCATGGAACAGTTCTCCAACGGGGACATCTTCGCGGGCGAGGTGATCGGCACCGCGATCCTGATCCTCTTCGGCGCGGGCGTGTGCTGCGCCGTCAACCTGCGCTTCTCCAAGGCCAGGGGAGCTGGCTGGGTCGTCATCGCCTTCGGCTGGGGCTTCGGCGTGCTGGCCGGCGCCTACACCGCGGCGCCGCTCTCCGGCGGACACATCAACCCCGCGGTGACCCTGGGCATCGCCCTCGACACCGGCCACTGGAACAAGGTTCCGCTCTACATCGCGGGCCAGATGGTGGGCGCGGTCATCGGTGCCGTGGCCGCCTGGGCGGCGTACTACGCGCAGTTCGCGGCGAACGTCGATCCCGAGGACACCCAGCACACCCTCGGCAACTTCTCCACCATCCCGGAGGTCCGCAACCCGGCGGCCAACCTCGCCACCGAGATCATCGCGACCTTCGCGCTGGTGCTGCCGATCCTGGCGTTCAACCTGACCAAGGGGCTCGGCCAGTCCGGCACCACGGTGCTGATCGTGGCACTGCTGGTCACCGGCATCGGCCTGTCCCTGGGCGGCCCGACCGGGTATGCCATCAACCCGGCGCGCGACCTGGGCCCGCGCATCGCCCACCAGTTCCTGCCGATCCCCAACAAGGGCTCGTCGGACTGGAGTTACGCGTGGGTGCCGGTCGCCGGACCGCTCATCGGCGGCGCGCTCGCCGCCGGGCTCTACAACCTGGTCTTCTGAAACCCGGTCTTCCGAAAGCTGGTCCACCGGAACCCGGTCTACCGAGCACGTCGGTTCTCCGGGCCCGCACACACCGGGCCCGGCCACCGATCCCGCCTTCCGGGCCCCGCGCCCCGGACGCCTTCCTGAGAGGGACCGACACACCATGACGGACAAGTTCGTAGCCGCGATCGACCAGGGCACCACGTCGAGCCGCTGCATCGTCTTCAACCAGAACGGTGAAATCGTCGCCGTCGACCAGCGCGAGCACCGCCAGATCTTCCCCAAGCCCGGCTGGGTGGAGCACGACGCCACCGAAATCTGGTCCAAGGTGCAGGCCGTGGTGGCCGGGGCGATCGCCAAGGCGGGCCTGCGCGCCGACCAGTTGAGCGCCCTGGGCATCACCAACCAGCGCGAGACCACCGTCCTGTGGGACCGCGCCACGGGCAAGCCCGTGCACAACGCGATCGTCTGGCAGGACACCCGCACCTCTGCGCTGTGCGCCGAACTCGGCGGCACGGACGGCCAGGACCGCTTCCGCGACCGTACGGGGCTGCCGCTGGCCAGCTACTTCTCCGGGCCCAAGGCGGCCTGGCTGCTGGACAACGTGCCGGGCCTGCGGCAGCGCGCAGCGAACGGCGAGATCGCCTTCGGCACCGTCGACTCGTGGCTGATCTGGAACCTCACCGGAGGCACGGACGGCGGCGTGCACGTCACCGACGTCACCAACGCCGGGCGCACCATGCTCATGAACCTGGAGACGCTGGAGTGGGACCAGTCGATCCTGGACGCCATGGACGTGCCGGCCGCCGTGCTGCCCGAGATCAGGTCCTCCGCCGAGGTGTACGGGACGGCCGTCGGGCAGCTCGCCGGGGTGCCGGTGGCCTCGGCGCTCGGTGATCAGCAGGCCGCCGTGTTCGGGCAGACCTGCTACGGCGTGGGCGAGGCCAAGAACACCTACGGCACGGGCTCGTTCCTGCTGCTCAACACCGGCACGCGCCCGGTGCCCAGCAAGAACGGGCTGCTCACCACGATGGGCTACCGGCTCGGCGGCGAGGACGCCGTGTACTGCCTGGAGGGCTCCATCGCGATCACCGGTGCGCTGGTGCAGTGGTTCCGCGACCAGCTCGGCATCATCGGCTCGGCCGAGGAGATCGAGCCGCTCGCCGCGAGCGTGGAGGACAACGGCGGCGCGTACATCGTCCCGGCCTTCTCCGGCCTGTACGCGCCGTACTGGCGCTCCGACGCGCGCGGCGTGGTCACCGGTCTGACCCGCTACGTCACCAAGGCGCACCTGGCGCGCGCCGTCCTGGAGGCCACGAGCTGGCAGACCCGCGAGGTGGTGGACGCGATGTACCAGGACTCCGGGGTGCAGATCACCAGCCTCAAGGTGGACGGCGGCATGACCGCCAACGGGCTGCTGATGCAGCATCAGGCCGACGTGCTGGGCGTCCCGGTGATCCGCCCGGTGGTCGCCGAGACCACCTGCCTCGGGGCCGCGTACGCGGCCGGCCTGGCCACCGGTGTGTGGTCCGACCTGGACGAGCTGCGCGCGCACTGGAAGAAGGACGCCGAGTGGACCCCGGGCATGGCGCCCGAGGCACGCGAGCGCGAGTACGCGAACTGGCGCAAGGCGGTGGAGCGGAGCTTCGGCTGGCACGAGGAGGGCGAGGGCTGAGCGCCCCCGCCCCTCGCACGAGCGGTGTTTACGGGGCGGTGGCGGGCTCCCTGCCGCCGCCCCGCTGCTCGGCGCCGCGCCGCATGGCGTGCTCCACCACGGAGATCAGCACGTCGCGCGCGGACTCGCGGCCCCGCGCGTCGCACAGCATCACCGGCACCGCGGGGTCCAGGTCCAGCGCCTCGCGGACCGCGTCGGGGCCGTACTCCTGGGAGCCCTCGAACACGTTGACCGCGATCGTGAAGGGGATGCCGCGCCGCTCGAAGTAGTCGACGGCGGCGAAGCTGTCCTCCAGCCTGCGGGTGTCCACCAGCACGACGGCGCCGAGGGCGCCCTGTGCCAGCTCGTCCCACAGGAACCAGAACCTGTCCTGGCCCGGTGTGCCGAACAGGTACAGCACCAGGTCCTCGCGCAGGGTGATCCGCCCGAAGTCCATGGCCACCGTGGTCGTGGACTTGCTCTCCACGCCCTGGGTGTCGTCGAACGGGCGGCTCGCCTCGGTCAGTTGCTCCTCGGTGCGCAGCGGCTTGATCTCGCTCACCGCCCCCACCAGGGTGGTCTTGCCCACCCCGAAGCCACCCGCGACCAGGATCTTCAGGGTGACCGGTGCCGCGGGCACCGTCTTTTGTGCTGCTCGCTTAGAGCGCCCGAAGGCCATCGATCACCTCTCGGAGGATGCTCTCGTCCGGCAGTTCGGCCGGCGGAACGGGACGGGTGACGCGGACCCACTCCGCGTCCACGAGGTCGCCGATGAGGACTCGGACGACCCCGACGGGCAGGTCGAGTTCGGCCGCCAGGTCGGCGACCGACTGCGGCGCGGCGCGGCAGAGCAGGACGATGTCGATGTGCTCGGGGCCGAGCGTGCGGTCGGCGTGCAGCGCGCGCTCGAAGGAGTCGTCGTCCGACGGCGCCTCCCGCGCGTCCCGCGCCTCCTGCCCGTCGGCGGCGTTCCCCTCGGGCTCGGACTCCCGCTCCGGGTCCGGCTCCACCTCCTCGGCGACGACCTGTGCGATCAGGTCGAGCCTGTGGTGGCCCGTGCCGGAATGGGTGCGGCCGCGCGTCATGGCGTACGGCCGCACCACCGGGCCCGCGGCGTCGTCGAACCAGCGGTCCTGCATGCCCCCGGCCCCGTCCGTCATCGTCCCCTCATCCGTGCCCTCGACTCACGCCTCGCTGCGGTCGGCCCTGGGCGCCGTGCCCAGATGCGCGCCGACGCGCTTGACCAGCAGCGTCATCTCGTACGCCACCAGCCCCACATCGGACTCGGCGTCCGCGAGCACGGCCAGGCAGCTGCCGTCGCCCGCGGCCGTCACGAACAGGAACGCCTCGTCCAGCTCGACCACCGTCTGGCGCACCGAACCGGCGCGGAAGTGGTTGCCGACGCCCTTGGCGAGGCTGTGGAAGCCGGAGGCCACGGCCGCCAGGTGCTCGCCGTCCTCCCGGCCCAGGTCGCGCGAGGCGCCCCGCGGCAGGCCGTCGCCGGAGAGTACGAGCGCCTTGCGGATGCTGCCGACGCGCTGCACGAGCTCGTCGAGGAGCCAGTCGAGTTCGCCGCCTTTGCCTTCGTGCTGGGCTGCGGCCTGTGGTGCGCTCATCGAGCGTCCCCCTCCGGTGTCGTTCCTTGTGCTGACTCCCCCGACGCTTCCCCCGGTGCGCCGTCCGCGCCGTCCTCGGCCCGTTCGGCGTTGTCCCTGCGACCACGCTGCCATCCGCGCTGGAGCGAGGCCATCCGATTGCGCACCTCATCGGCGTCCCGGTCCCAACCCGCCGCGTCAGAGCGCGAGTCGGCGCCCCGCGCGTCCCGCTCGGCCGCGCCGCCCTCCTCGCGCGCCGAGGCGCCGCCCGGCTCCCGCTTGAGCTGCGGCGCGAGGCTGGCCTGCCGTACGCGGCGGGGCAGCCCGGCGAGGGTGTCGCCGGAGCTGATGCCGGTGTTGGTGCCGGTGCTGCCGGTGCCGGTATTGCTGGTGCCGGTATTGCCGGTGCCGGTATTGCCGGTGCTCGTGTTGCCGGTGCCGGTGTCCGTGTCCGTGGTGGTTCCGGCGCGGGACTCCGTACGGGAATCCTCGCGCTGCTCCACTCCCGGCTCGGTGGCCGCGGCGTCCCCCGAAGTCGCCCCGTCCTCCGACGTCTTGGAGGCCGCGGCGATCGCGTTCCGCTCCGGGTCCTTGCGCTTCTCGCGGCGCGGCAGCCGCCCGGGCGCTGAGACGGTACGGCCGTTCTCCGCGACCAGCACCGGCGCGCCGTGCTGCGGCGTGCGGCGCGGCAGCGGCGCGGGCCCGTCCTCCTCGTCCTGCGCGGACTCGGGTCCCGGCGCGGGCCGCGAGTGCTCGGCCTCGTCGCGCGCCTGCTGGTGCTGCTCCTCGTCGGGGCCCTCGCCGCCCAGCGCCTTGCGGATGGCCGGCGTGTGATCGTGCCCGGAGTGCTCGCGGCCCTGCTCACGACCCTGCTCGCGGCTCTGCGCCCCGGCACGCTGGCGCGCGCTCTCGGTGCGGAACAGGCCGTCGCCCGCTGCCCCTTCCTCCAGCGGCGCCTCCAGCTCGATGGGGCCGTCGAGGGCGCCGCGCCGTGTGCCGATCTCCAGCCTGCGGGCGCGCGCGGTGGGAAGCTGCTCCGACCTGTCGCCGTCCAGCTCCTCCTGCCCGCGCTCGTCGTCGCGGCCCTGGGTCTCGGTGAGGATGGTGCCGGGGATCAGCACGACCGCTGTGGTGCCTCCGTACGGGGAGGTCTGCAGCGACACGCGTACGCCCTGGCGCTGGGCCAGCCGGGAGACCACGAACAGGCCCAGCCTGTCGGTGTCGGAGAGCTCGAACTCCGGGGTCTCGGCGAGCCGCAGGTTGGCGTCGAGCAGCACCTCGGGCGGCATGCCCAGGCCCCGGTCGTGGATCTCCAGCGTGAAGCCGTTGGCCACGCGCTCGCCCAGCACCTGCACGGCGGTGTGCGGGGGCGAGAACACCGTGGCGTTCTCCAGGAGTTCGGCGATCAGGTGGGTCAGGTCGGCGACGGCGCCGCCGTCCACGGCGAGCCGCGGGAGCCTGCGCACCTCGATCCGCTCGTAGTCCTCGACCTCGGCGACCGCGGCCCGTACGACGTCCATGAGCTGCACCGGCTTGCGCCACTGCCGGGAGGGCGCCGAGCCGGAGAGGATGACCAGGCCCTCGGCGTGCCGCCGCATGCGGGTGGTCAGGTGGTCGAGCCGGAAGAGGTCGGCGAGCTCGTCGGAGTTCTCGGTGCGCCGTTCCATCGCGTCCAGCAGGGTGAGCTGGCGGTGCAGCAGAACCTGGTTGCGGCGGGCGAGGTTGACGAACACCTCGGACACGCCGCGGCGCATGTCGGCCTGCTTCACGGCGGCCTCGACAGCGGACCGCTGGAGGGTGTTCAGCGCCTTGCCGACCTGGCCCATCTCGTCCGGGGGATAGACGAGTTCGGGCGCCTCGGTCTGCACGTCCACCTGCTCGCCCGCCGCGAGACGGCGCATCACGCTCGGCAGCCGCACCCCGGCGGACTCGTTGGCCTCCTTGCGCAGGGTGTTGAGGTCGCGCACCAGGCCGCGGCCCACCCGTACGGAGATGATCAGCGAGGCGAGCACGGCGATGCAGCCCAGCACGCCGGCGGCGACGGCGCGCAGGATCACCTGGGTCTCGGAGGGGTCGACGCGCTGCTGGTAGCGCTCGTTGGACTCGTAGGCCAGGCGCTCCAGGTCGGTGAGGACGGTGGAGGTGGCCGACTCCCAGCGGTCCGCGGTGACCGCGCCCTGGGTGCCGCGCGGCCCCGCGGCGATGATCGTGTCCTCGTAGTTGCGCAGGGTGCGCCCGTCGGTGCCGTTCCAGTACTCCTCGTACGCGTCGCGGTCCTCGGCCGGGAGCACCGAGAGGTTCGTGTCGTACGCGAGGTTGCGCTCGGCCACGCGGTCCGAGAAGGCCCGCTGGTCGCCGCGCGTCATCTCGCCCGAGGCGAAGGCCGCTGCCATGAGTGCGTCCTCGCGTGAGAGGTACTCGCGTGCGCGGGTGAGGACGATGAGCGCTCGGCCCTGCTTCTCCAGCTCGACGTCGTTGAGCCCGTTGAGCGAGCCCGCGAACTCGTAGCAGGAGTCCACGAGTTGGTTGTACGCCTGGTAGGCGCCGCCCCGGGTGATGGTGTTCTCACCGACCCTGGCGCGCACCTTGCTCAGCTCGTCCAGGTTGTCCACGAGGGAGGCGAGGGTCTTGCGGGAGCGCGTGGAGAGACCCGAACGCAGCTCCTCGTCGGCCGCGTTGGACCGTATCTCCTGCACCGCGGCGTCCGTCTCGCGCTGCTGCTTGTGCAGCCGGGTGAGCGCGTCGGACTGGCGGGGGTCGGCCAGATACACCAGGATCTGGCGGCGTTCGCGCTGGATCGCCCGCGCGGCCTGCTCGGTCGGCTGGCCCACCTGGTTCATCGCGTCGGACGCGCTGAGGAGTTGGACGGCCTCGCGGCTGGTCAGGTACGTCGCGAAGCCCCAGATCGACACCAGGGACACCAAGGGCACCAGAAGCAGCACCACGATCTTCCGGCGGATGGACTTCCCGCGAAAGCCGCGCATGGCCTCCCCTACGTCAACCCCTCCGCGTGGGGGCGAGTTCCGACAGCAAACGGCGTGAGCCTACTACTGACGCGCCGTCCGCTCGTAGATGTGTCCGCGCGCGGGAACGGGCCGTCCAGGGTGCCTCATCCTGAGTTGTCCGTCGATGCCCCGACACCAGTGCGAGAGGTGTGGTGCAGGACACGCACGTCCGCCGCATGAGGAATGCTGTGCGTACGGGAGCGCGTGAAGGGGGAGTGAAGGATCCATGTACGCGAAACCGCGGCTGCCGGACCCGGTACGGGAGGCGGCCGTACGCGCGGTGCTCACCTGCGCGTTCACCCTCGTTCTCACCACGGCCGCCGTGCTGTGCTCGCTCGCGGAGGTGTGGCTGGCCTTCCCGCTGGTGCTGTGCACCATAGCGAGCACGGTCGCGGCGACCTGGTTGGTGCTGGACGTGTGGGTGACGCGCCAAGTGTGGGTGCAGCGGAACGGGGTGGTCTCCGAACCGAGCAGCGCGGCACGGGACCGGGCGCTCGACCGGGTCCGCGTGCCGCGCGAACGGCGGCCCCCGCTGGGGGACCTGGGGGACGGCGAGGACGCCGGCGGCCGCCGCCCTAGACCGCCCCGTCCCCGGCGGGACCGCTCCGCGGCTGATCAGCGTCCCGACGGTCACGGGCCGTTGGGATTCCGGGGTGATCCGGGGGTTCCGGAGCAGGGTCGTGATCCGGGTGCTGGCCCTGGTCCGGGTCCTGGGCCTGGGCCTGGCCCGGAGTCGGGGCAGGGTCCTGACTCGGCGTCGGGTTCGGGTCCTGTTCCCGGTCAGGGCCCTGGCTCTGCTCAGGAACGGGATCGGGGCCCTGGCTCTGCTCAGGAACCGGGTCGCGGACCTCGGCTGCCGGGTCGGGAACCCGGGGTTCCGCCTGCGCGTCGGGGCGGCGGTACATCCGGGTGACGCTGATCTCGCCGTGCACCGTCTCGCCCTCCGGGTCCTGCTGCGGGAGCCCGGCGCGCAGATGCTCCTCGACGCTGATGTACTTCAGGCCCGCACGCAGGTCCGCGTCGTTCCGCAGCCGTACCACCAGCGGGAACTCGGCGAGTGCCGTGGTGTCGAACAGGCCGGTCGTGTAGAGGAGCTGGACCCCCAGCGCGTCGGCCACGGCACGCTGGAGCTCCAGCAGATAGGTGGCGTTGGCGCGGCCGATGGGATTGTCCAGGAACAGGGTGCCCGCGTGCCGGTGCTTGTCGTGGCCGCGGTCGTTGCTGCGCAGGGCGGCCATCGTGCAGTACAGCGCGATGGCGGCGGTCAGGAGCTGGCCGCCGGAGAAGACGTCGCCCATCTGCCCGACCGGCACGCGCTCGGCGCGCAGCACCGCGTCCGGCTTGAGGATCTCCACGGACACGCCGCGCGGCTGGAGCGCGGCCGCAACGCCCCGCAGCAGCAGGGACATTCCGTCCCTGCGCAGGTCGGAGTTCTTGCGCACGGCCGAGCGCGTGGACTCGTCGATCACCTCGCCGAGCCGCTCGGTCAGCGTGGCCTGGTCGGGGTCCTCGAAGCGGATGCGCAGGAACTCCTGCCCCGACCACTCCCCCAGCCCCTCCGGCAGCCGGGAGAGCCGCTGCGCCGAACGCAGCGTCGCGAGCGAGGACTCCACGAGTCCGCGCAGCCGGTCCACGATGCTGTCCCTGTTGCGCTCCAGCTGCTCCAGCTCGTCGCTCAGCACCCGCAGCCGGGGCGCGAACGCCTCGGCCCAGGACGCCGCGTGCTCCGGCAGCGAGGACGCGGGCAGCTCCCTGATCTGCTGCCGCGCCGGAGTGCGCACCTGCTCGAACTTGGTGGAGTTCGCATGCCGTACGAGCAGGTCGCTGGCCTCCCGCACCGCCTGCTCGGCCGTCGAGAGGTCGGCGGCGCAGCCGCGCAGCGACCTGCGGGACTCGGCGGCGGCCTGCCGCGCCTCGGCGAGCGTGCCCGCATACGGCTCCGGGGTCTCCTGCTCCTCCTGCTCGCCCGCATACGGATCGCGCAGCAGGTCGCGGAGCATCGCGGCGGTCTCGTCGAAGCCGCCGGCCGCGTCCTCGGCGCCGCGGTGCGCCCGCACCAGCTCGGCGTGCGCCGCGCGCGCCGCCTCCAACGCCTCGGTGCGGGTGGCCACTTCGCCCTTCGCGGTGCGCAGCAGCGCCTGCGCCTGCTCCACGCCGTCCGGCACCTGCTCCTCGGGCAGCTCGGTGTGCGCCTCGGCGCCCTCGGGGGCCAGCCGCTCGGCCTCGCCGCGCAGCCTGCCCAGCTGCTCGCTGGACTCCGAGGTGCGCGCCTCCAGCTTCTGCACCAGGGCCTCGGCGCGGGAGGCGGCGGCCTGCCGTGACGGGCCGTCGGCGCCGTCCGGGCCCTCCAGGAGCTGCGCCGCGCGGGTGCGGACCTTGTTGGTCAGCCGGTCAAGCGAGGCGAGGGCCGCCGACTCGTCGCCCTCGGCGCGTGCCTGCTCGGCGCGCAGGTCGGCGCCGACGCCGACCTTCTCGTAGAGCTGGGAGGCCGAGCGGTACGCCTCGCGCAGGTCGGGCAGCGAGCCCTCGGGCGGCGGAGCCGTCCAGTCCACGTCGTCGGGCACGCCCGCGACCTCGGCGCGCTCGGCGCGCAGCGTGCGCGCGGTGCGCCGGGCGTCGTCCGCCGAACGCTGGGCGTTGCGCCGCTCGTCGTCGGCCGTACGCGCGCGCTCCACGCAGGCGTCGGCGCGCTCCTCCGCCGCTGCCGCCTCGTCGGCCAGCTCCCGCAGCCTGCTCTGCCAGGTGGCGCGCTCGCGCAGCCGGAAGGACAGGCCGGAGAGCGCGTCGGCGCTGCGGCGCGCCCGCTGGGCCCGCTCCTGCGCCTCGTCGCGGGCCCGCGCGGTCTCGGCGGCGGCCTCCTCGGCCTCGTCGCGCAGCGCGGCCGCCTCGGCCAGCCGCTGCCGGGCCGCCTCGGCGGCCTGCCGGGACTCGGCGGCTGCGGCGGCGAGTTCGCCGAGCCGACCCTGCGGGCAGCCGGTGCGCCAGGACGCCAGGCTCGCGGACAGCGCGCGGTCGCGGGACAGCCGCGCGGCCAGCGCGCGGATCTCCTCGTCCCGCGCTATGGCGCGCTCGCGCAGCCTCGTACGCTCCCCGTCGGCCGCGTGCTCGTCGTGCATCGCCGGATTCGGCGGTACGAGGAAGACGCCGGACTCCTGCTGCGCGTCCCGCGACGGGGTGGGCGCCAGCAGCGCGGCGGCCGTGCCCACGGCGACCGCGGAACGCGGCAGCAGGGCCGCGTCGGCGAGGACTTCGCGCGCCCTCGCGTGGCTGTCGGGGTCCGTGATGACCACGCCGTCGACCAGCTCGGGGCGCGCGGCGAGCACGTCGGCGTGGTCGGCGGGGTCGACGGACTGGGCCAGATAGCGCCAGCCGGGCAGCGCGGGGATGCCGTTCTCGCCCAGGAACTCCACCGTGGCGGTCACATCGGGCCCCGGCGGCAGCAGCCCGCCGTCGCCGAGCGAGCCCAGGATGCGCGAGTCGTCGGCCGCGTCGGTGCGCAGCTCGAAGAGCTGCCGCTCGGAGGCCGCGACGGACGCGTCGAGCAGCCGGCGCAGCTCCTCGGCGTTGCGGTCCAGCTCCTCGGCGGTCAGGGGGCCTTCGGCAGCGGGGCGCGGGCCTGCCGTGGTGCGCGGGGTCTCGGCGCCGTCTTCCTGGGCGCTCTCGCCGGACTCCTCGGGCGCGTCCTCGCCTGAGGCGCCCGAGCCCTCGCCCGCCGCCGCGCTCGCCGCCTCGTACGCCGCGTCCGGGAGGCCCAGCAGCTCGGCCAGCCGCTCCTCGGCGCCCAGCGCCTCGGCCGCGCTCGCCTCCGCCGTGTACGCGGCCGAGGCCGACTCGGACGCGTCTATGGCGCGGGCTGCCGCCAGCTCGGCCCGCGCGTGCTCGGCTGAGGCCGAACGCGCCTGCTCGGCGCTGCGGGACGCGGCCTCCTTGGCGCTCTCGAAGGCGGCGGTCGCCTCCTTCTCCGCGTCGCTCGCGGCGAGCGCGGCGCGCGCCGGGTCGGCGTCGGGCGAGGCGTCGTCCAGCCATCCCGAACGCACCGCCTCGGCCGTCTCCTGCTCGACCTCCTCCAGGCGCTGCCGCAGGTGGTCGGCCTCGCTGCGGGCCCGCTGCGCCTCGGTGGCCGCTGTGGTCGCGTCGCGGTGCGCCGACTCGCTCTCGGTCTGCAGCGCGGCGGAGCGCTCCTCCTGCTCGGCGGCGATCCGCTCGCCGTCCTCGGCGGCCGCGTTCAGCGCGCGGACCAGGCCGGATGCCGCCTGCGCGCGGGCGGCCAGCGCCGGGGCGGCGTCCCGCTCGGCCTCCTGGATGGCGGCGGCGACGCGGGCCGAGCGGTCGGCGGCCGTACGGTGCGCGAGCACTGTCTCAGCGGCCTGCCACGCGGAGTGCAGGGTGCGCGCCTCGGTCAGCTCCTTGCGCTGGGCCGCGGCGGCCTTCTCGGCTCCAGCCAGGGCGAACGAGGCGTGCCTGTACGCCAATTCGGCGGCGACCAGGGAGGCGCGCTCGCGTGCCGTGGACGCCTCGGTCACGGCGCGCTCGGCCTGCTCGGTCTGCTCGGCGAGCTCCGCCGCGCGGCCGCGCTCCTGGGTGCCGCGCGCTGACAGCCGGTGCGCGAGGGCCCGTGTGCGGTGCTCGGCCGCACCGTGGATCTCCCGTGCGCGGTCCCGCTGCTCGGCGGTCTCCACGATGCGGTTGAGGTGCTCGAGGGAGCCCGCGGTGAAGTCGCGCTCGGCGGTCAGCTCGGCGCGCCGGCCCAGCTTGTGCGCGAAGCCGTGCACCAGGTCGGCGAGCCCGTCGGTGTCCCGGGTGTCGGTGACGGCGCGCAGCAGCAGGTCGGTGAAGTCGGCGTCGGTCTTGACCGCGAAGAGGCCCGCGGCCTCGCCCTCGTCGGCGTTCATCTCCCGCTGGTAGCGGAAGAGTTCGGGGTCGAGGCCGAGCCCTGTCAGGTGCTCGTTCCACCGCTCGTGCACCTCTTCCCAGTGCACGTCGAGGTTGGGGTACGCCTTGCCGGTCTCGGTCAGTACGTCGCGGAAGCCCTTCATCGTGCGGCGGCGGCCGCGCGCCGAGGAGGCGCCCTCGGAGGAGGGGCGCAGCGCGGTGGACTCGGCCACCGGCAGGGAGTCCAGATTCATCCCGGGGCCCGGGCGGAACGAATACCACGCCTCGGCGAACTTCCGCGGGTCGTTGGAGACCTGGCGGCCGCGCCACTCGCTGACCTTGCCGACCACGATCGACTCGCCGGTCAGCGTGTGCTGCCACTCCAGCGCCACGTGGCCGCAGTCGTCGGCCAGCAGGAACTTGCGGAGCACGCCCGAACTCGCGCCGCCCAGCGTGTTGCGGTGGCCCGGCAGCATCACCGAGAAGATCAGCTTGAGCAGGACCGACTTGCCGCCGCCGTTCTCCAGGAAGAGCACGCCGGCCGGGGCCGGGCGGCGCGGCGGGCCCGCCGGCTCGTCCTCGAAGAAGTCCGCCTGCGCGGGGGCGGGGCTGGGCACGGCCGCGCCGACTCCCCGCAGGTCCAGAACGGTGTCGGCATAGCGCGCACCGGCGGGCCCGATGGAGTAGAGGCGGATCCGGGACAGCTCGTACATGGCGGCTCTCGTTGCTGGTCTGTGGGTCTGCGGGGTGAACGGTCGGGACGCGTGCGAACGGTCAGGAGTGGAAGGGCAGTCCGGCGTCCGGCGCCACCTCTATGCCCTCGCCCTCCTCGGGCGGCAGCAGGCTCGCCGTGCCGTCGGAGACGGGCACGATGCCCAGCTCCAGCAGCTCGCTCATGGCGGCGCTGCCGGCCATGTCGCGCACCTGGAGCTGATAGCGGGCCGTGGTGCGGTACGTGCCGCCCGCGTCGTCGCCCGTGCGCTGGAGGAACCCGGAGTCGGCGAGGAAGGCCACGGCCTTCGCGATGATGCCGGTCGTCGAACCGGCCAGCCGCCGCGCGTCCTTGGTCGCACCGGTGGCGCTGCGCCGTGCGTACACCCGCCAGGCGGACTCCAGGCCGGGCGCGTTGGTGGCGGGGTCGGTGTTCTCCCCTTCCTCCTCTGCGCGTTCCTCCAGCTTGCGGCAGGCCTGGCGCACGAAGGCGTCGACGCCGTTCACCGTGATGCGGCCGATGTACGCGTCGTCCGCGAGGTCCTCGGGGCGCGGGAACGCCATGGCCGCGACGGCGAGATGGGCGAGGCCGTGCAGGAAGCGGTCGGCCGAGTCGGCGGTGGCGCGGCGCGCGTAGTCGCCCATGCGGACGGCGAAGACGGAGTCCTCGTCCGCGGCGAGCGCCATGCCGGCGCGGGTGGAGACCTCCAGCACCACGAGCCCGAGCCCGGTGGCCACGGCATCGGCCAGCCGCGCGAAGGGCTGCTCGTCGCGATAGCGCTTGAGCAGCTCGGTGTACTGCGCGTCGCGGGCCGGCAGCAGCTTGGGGTGCAGCCCGAAGGAGACGAGCCGCGCGGCGTCCGCGGCGTCGGCGGGGGTCACGGCACGGGGGGTGTCCTCCGCGACGTCCTCCCCCACGACGTCAACACCAATGTCACTCACGACAGTCCAACTCCTTCATCAGCAAACCACCACTGAGGTGTGGGCGTGCGTTCCGCTGGGGGCGGAACGGGCGGGCACACCGGAACCGCCAGCCGCGCAGGCATCGCAACCCCGCACCCAGCCCATGCGCTCGGCGCGCGCCACTACGCCGCCTCCGCCCTTTCCGCGCTCATGCCCTCCGCGTCCAGCAGCGCCGTGCCGACGATCAGGTCCGCGCCGCCGAACTCGGGGTCGTCCAGCTCCGTCCCGTCGTCCACGGCGAACAGGAGCCGACTCTCACCCTGCCGATACGCCGTGCCCACCGGCGGACTCGCCGAGTGCACGGCCAACAGCGCGACCAGATAGGCGAGTTCGGGATCGCCGCGGTCGCGCGCCTCCGCGATCAGCCCGGACAGCCGCCGCGGCGCCTCGGCCGGCACGTCCAGCACCTCCATCGCCGCCTCCATCTGCTCCTCGCTGAAGCGGCTGTCGTCCGGCGTGGCCACCAGATCAGGCTCGGACATCTCGGCGCCCAGGTGCTCGCGCGGCGCGGGCGGCGTCAGCAGCAGCTCGGTCAGATCGCCCAGCCGCACCGCGCCCGGCGTCCGCAGCCCCGCGCCGCGCGCGAAGAACGCGTCGGTGACCCGCGTCGCCTGCTCGACGGGGAGCGGGAGCAGGGGGGAGAGCAACTGCCCGTACAGATCGAGCCCCGCGTGCACGGCCGGCGGCGCGAACGCCTGCCGGTCCTGCTCGGCGCGGAACAGCGGCCCCGCCTCCAGTAGCCGGGACTGGAGCTGGGTGTGCCGCCTGATGCAGTCCTTGACGATGTCGACCAGCTCGGCCGCGCGGCGCTTGTGGTCGGGGCCCCGCTCGGAGGCCGCCTCGTCCCTGGCCTTGCGGATGTTGGTGAGGATGGCGTTCTCGTGCCGGTAACGGTCGGCGACGTGGTCCAGGGCCTCGGTGATCATGTCGGGCACCGCGCGCAGCCAGTCCACGGCACGAACGTTCCGCCGGGTGGCGTCCAGGGTGCGGCGCAGCGTCTCGGCGTACTGCACCGTGCGGTATCTGGCCTGCTCGGCGGCGAGCTGCGCGTCGGCGAGGCGGCCGCGGCTGATCAGCACCTCGAGCTTGACCTCGGCGGCGATCTGGGCGCTGGTGACGTCCGTGTCCAGCGCGCCGACGAGGACGTTGACCGCCTCGTCGGTCGTACGGAGATAGACCGCGCCGCCGGGGCCCGGGACCTCCTCGATCAGCTTGAAGTCGTAGTCCCTGCGCACATAGGAGCCGTCCGGCTCGAACGTGCCGTACACCGCGCGGAAGCCGCGGTCCACGCTGCCGACGTTGATCAGATTCTCCAGCACCCAGCGGGCCACCCGCTCGTGCTCGGAGGCGGGCCGCTCGGGCGCCTGGGCCGCGACCCGGGGCAGGAGCCTGGCCACTATCTGCTCGTGGTCGGCGCCGGTGTCGAAGTCCATCTGGAGCGTCACGCAGTCGATGGCGGCGAGGGCGACCTCCGACATGGCATACGTGCCGTACTCCCCCGCGAGATTGGCCTTGCGCACGTCCAGGTCGTGCAGCGGAGCGGTGCACGCGAGCGCGCGCAGCCGCCGGGCCAGTCCCTCGTCGGCTGCGGGGCCAGGGGCCGGGTTCGGCGTGCTGCTCATCGGCTGCGTCGGCACGTGCTCTGTCACGACGGACACACTATGCGGTCGCACTGACAACGGGCGAAACGGCCCAATGTGTGTCGGTTCACCGGGCACGCACGAGTACGGCGTAATACGTCCGTTCCCATGCCGCGTCCCATGCTGCGCTCGCACCGCGCCCGACCTGCACATTCTCGCAAATCCCGCGAAGCGCCCGGCGGCCGGGGGCGGAACGTCGCCGACTCGGCGCGGAGCACGGCCCGTTGGCGGCTCCGCGATCAAGGAACCCTCCGTGATCACGGAGCCGGCGAACCGGCCCCCCGCGCACGCTGGTCGGCGGCCCAGCCCTCCAGCTCGCTCAGCGCGACCGCCTCGGTCTCCGCCAACAGCCGCTCGCGGTCGGCCTCGCCGCGCTCCGCCTCCGGCACGAGGCGGTAGCGCTCGATCGCGATCCGCTGCCGCTGCCACGCCTCGGCGGCCACGACCCAGCGTTCCGCGCGGTTGAAGATCTGGCGCACGCCTCCGATGAAGACGGTCAGCCCCGCGACCCCCGCGGTGACAGCGGCGGGCGCCCGGAGTCCCGCGACGACCACGGTCACCGAGCCGGTCAGCAGCGCGGCCAGCTCGGTGGCCCGGTGCCAGCGCCGGGAGCGGTCCCGCATGCGGGCATACCAGGCCAGGTTGGACAGCGCATACGCCAGGACCGGATCACTGTCGGCGGGGCGCTCAGGGACGTTCTGCCCCGGGATCACCGATCCGCCTCCCCGTAGCCGCCGCCTCCCGGCGTGCGCAACACCAGCACGTCGCCCGGTGACAACTCCGCCACGTCGCGCCCCTCCAGCCGCTCGGCCGTCCCGTCGGCGCGCTCGACCTCGTTGGTGCCCAGCGCCCCCTCGCCGCCCCCGGCCATCCCGTACGGCGGCACCCTGCGGTGGCCCGTGAGCAGGGCGAGGGTCATGGGCTCCAGGAAGCGGAGGCGGCGGACCACCCCGTCGCCGCCGCGCCACCGCCCCGTACCGCCGCTGTCCTCGCGCACGGCGAAGGAGTCCACCCGCACCGGATAGCGGAACTCCAGCACCTCCGGGTCGGTCAGGCGGGAGTTGGTCATATGGGTCTGCACGGCGTCCGCGCCGTCGAAGCCGTCCCCGGCCCCCGAACCGCTGGCCACGGTCTCGTAGTACTGCGCACGGTCGTTGCCGAAGGTCACGTTGTTCATCGTGCCGGAGCCCTCTGCCTGCACGCCGAGCGCGCCGTACAGCGCGCCCGTCACCGCCTGCGAGGTCTCCACGTTGCCCGCGACCGTCGCGGCCGGATAGGCGGGCGCGAGCATCGAGCCCTCGGGAATGCGCACCTCCAGCGGGGTCAGGCAGCCGCTGTTGAGCGGGATGTCGTCGGCGACGAGGGTGCGGAAGACGTACAGGACCGCGGCCATCACGACCGAGCTGGGCGCGTTGAGATTGTCCTCGCGCTGCTCCGACGTACCGGTGAAGTCGATGACCGCGCCGCGCCGTTCGCGGTCCACGGTGACCGCGACGCGGATCACGGCCCCGCTGTCGGTCTCGTACGTGAACGTGCCGTCGTCCAGCTCCGCGACGATCCTGCGCACGGACTCCTCGGCGTTGTCGCGTACGTGGCCCATGTACGCGCGCACCACGTCCAGGCCGAACTGTTCGATCATGCCGTGCAGTTCGGCGATGCCCTTCTCGTTGGCGGCGATCTGGGCGCGCAGGTCGGCGAGGTTGGCGTCCGGGCTGCGCGAGGGGTACGGGGCCCCGGCCAGCAGCGCGCGCGTCTCGTCCTCGCGCAGCCGCCCGTCCCTCACCAGCAGCCAGTTGTCGAAGAGGACGCCTTCCTCGTGCACGGTCGTGCTGAACGCGGGCATCGACCCGGGGGTCAGACCGCCGATCTCGGCGTGGTGCCCGCGCGAGGCGACGAGGAAGAGCAGGTCACGGCCCTCGCGGTCGAAGACCGGGGTGACCACGGTGACGTCCGGGAGGTGCGTGCCGCCGTGGTACGGGTCGTTGATCGCGTACACGTCGCCGGGCCGCATCGAGCCCTCGTTGCGCCGCAGCACCTCCTTGATCGACTCTCCCATCGAGCCGAGGTGCACCGGGATGTGCGGCGCGTTGGCGATCAGGTTGCCCTCCTGGTCGAAGAGGGCGCAGGAGAAGTCCAGGCGCTCCTTGATGTTGACCGAGTGCGCGGTGTTCTCCAGCCGCACGCCCATCTGCTCGGCAACCGCCATGAAGAGGTTGTTGAACACCTCCAGCCTGACCGGGTCGGCCTCGGTACCCAGGGCCGCCGTGCCGGGGCGCGCGGTCACCCGGCTCAGCATCAGGTGCCCCTTGGGCCCCACCTCGGCGCGCCAGCCCGGGTCCACGACCGTGGTGGCGTCGGCTTCGGCGAGGATCGCCGGGCCGTCCACCGCGTCGCCGGTACGCAGGTCCGTACGGCGGTAGAGCGGGACCTCCCGGCGCGCGCCCTCCGTGAACATCCCGACGGTGTCGGCGGGTCGCAGCTCCCCCTCGCGCGCGTCCCCCTTCTCGCCCGCCGTGTCGGCGGTGTGCGGGCCGGCGGCGCCCGTGGCCTCGGCGACGACGGTGGCCGCCACCAGCGGCTTGTCCATCGTGAACCCGTAGCGCGCGCGGTGCAGTTCGGCGAACCGCCCCTCCATCGCCGCGCGCTCGTCCAGCGGCACGGTCAGGGCCGCGTCCGTGCCCTCGTACCTGAGCTGGAGCCGCGCGGCGGTGCTGATCGCCCCGTCCGGGATGCCGTCGGACCGCAGTTCCTCGCGCGTCTGCGCCTCCAGACGCGCGCTCAACTCCCGTACGCCGTCGAGCGTCTCGTCGCTCAGCTCCGCCTCGACCGACTGCTCGCGCAGCGCGGTGGCGTCCGCGACGCCGATGCCGTACGCGGAGAGCACCCCTGCGAGCGGCGGCACGATCACGGTATCCACGCCCAGCTCGTCGGCGACCGCGCAGGCGTGCTGGCCGCCCGCGCCGCCGAAGCTGGCGAGGGCGTAGCGGGTCACGTCGTGGCCGCGCTGCACGGAGATCTTCTTGACGGCGTTCGCCATGTTCAGCACGGCGATCTCCAGGAAGCCCGCGGCGACCTCCTCGGGGCCGCGCCCGTCGGCGGTCTCGGCCGCGAGCGCCGCGAAACGCTCCCGTACGCCCTCCGCGTCCAGCGGCCGGTCGCCCTCCGGGCCGAACACCGCCGGGAAATGCGCCGGTTGGACGCGCCCCAGCATCACGTTGGCGTCGGTCACGGTGAGCGGGCCGCCGCGCCGGTAGCAGGCGGGACCTGGATCGGCGCCGGCGGAGTCAGGGCCGACCCGGTAGCGGGCGCCGTCGTAGTGCAGTACGGAGCCGCCGCCCGCCGCCACGGTGTGGATGTCCATCATGGGCGCCCGCATGCGCACGCCCGCGACCTGCGTACCGAAGACGCGCTCCAGCTCGCCCGCGTAGTGCGACACGTCGGTCGACGTGCCGCCCATGTCGAAGCCGATCACCTTGTCGTGCCCGGCCTCGGCGCACGAGCGCGCCATCCCGACGACGCCGCCGGCGGGCCCGGAGAGCACGGCGTCCTTCCCGCGGAAGTGCCCGGCCTCCCGCAGCCCGCCGTTCGACTGCATGAACATCAGCCGTACGCCGCGGAGTTGGGAGGCCACCTGCTCCACGTAGCGGCGCAGTACGGGTGAGAGGTACGCGTCCACGACCGTCGTGTCGCCGCGGGACACCAGCTTGATCAGCGGGCTGACCTCGTGCGAGCAGCTCACCTGCGGGAAGCCCGCCTCGCGCGCGAGGCGGGCGACTTCGCGCTCGTGCTCGGGGTGGCGGTACGCGTGCATCAGCACGACGGCGGCGCTGCGGAAGCCGTCGCGGTACGCGGCGTCCAGTGCCTCCGACGTGGCCTGCGCGTCGAGGGGCCGTACGGTGTCGCCCTCGGCCCCCACCCGCTCCGGCACCTCGATCACCCGGTCGTACAGGGCCTCGGGGAGGTCGATGCGGCGGTCGAAGATGCGGGGCCTGTTCTGGTACGCGATGCGGAGCGCGTCGCGGAAACCGCTGGTGGTGAGCAGCACGGTGGGCTCGCCCTTGCGCTCCAGGAGCGCGTTGGTGGCGACGGTCGTGCCCATCTTCACGGCGTCCACGCGGTCGGCGGGAACGTCCTCGCCCGGCGCGAGCCCGAGCATCCTGCGTACGCCCTCGACTGCGGCGTCGTCGTACCGGTCCGGGTCGTGCGAGAGCAGCTTCTCCGTGACGAGGCTTCCGTCAGGGCGCTTCCCGACGACGTCGGTGAAGGTGCCGCCCCGGTCGATCCAGAATTCCCAACGCGCGGTCATGGGGGCCATCGTGCCAGTGGGGGTGGGGCCGCAACGCCCAGCACGCACACACCCACCCCATGACGTGTCCGTTCAACGCCTTCGCCCTTCGCCGGTGCCTGGCGGCACCCGCGCCTCCCGCCGGAGACCGCGCCGCCCGGGATCGCCACGCGCTCCGGTCCCGCTCCGACGAGGGGCACGCCGCGCTTCAACCGCCGCCGACCCCCGCTGGGGTGCTCGCCGCTGCGGCGGGACAAGGGTGTGCGGCCACGCAAAGCGTGGTGCGGGGCTGCGCAGCCGCGCACGGCGTGAAGCGAGACGGGTGTGTGGCGCGGCGGGAGCTGGGGTCAGCCCGCCTCGGGGCTCAGGCGGCCCCGTACCGCCGACTGGACGCCCTCTTCCTCCGCGGGGTCCTGCGCCAGGCTGCGGAGGCGTTCGACCACGCGCTCGTCGCCGGTCGCGGCGTGCTGCGCGGCCACCTCGCGGGTGGTCTCCTCGCAGTCCCACAGGCACTCCACCGCGAAGCCCGCGGCGAAGGACGGGTCGGTCGCGGCCAGCGCCCGCGCGGTGCGGCCGCGCAACTGGGAGGAAGCGGTCTCGCGGTACACATGCCGCAGCACCGGCGCCGCGCACGCGATGCCCAGCCGCCCGGCCCCGTCGACCAGCGGCCACAGGGCCTCGCCGTCCGGGCCCTCGCGGCGCACCGTACGGCGCAGCGCGCAGAGTACGGCGTCGGCGTCCTCCTGCGTACCGCGGCAGGCCAGCATCCGCGCCGCGGCGGCCGCCAGCCCGTGCGGCAGCGCGTCCTCGCCGGCCGCGGCCCACCTGCGGGCGCGCTCCAGCGCGCCCGCTCCCCGCATGCGCGAGAAGGAGTCCAGCGCGGAGCGCGCCACCTCGCCGTCCGTACCGGCGACGGCCTCCTCGATCAGGTCGGGCGCCTCGGGGTCCTCGCGCTCCGCGAGGTGCCGCAGCGCCGCCATGCGCGCGCCCTCGCGCAGGCCGCGCGCGGCGGCGAGCAGCTCGGCGCGGTCGCCGGGCCCCGCGACGGCGGCCAGGCAGCGCGCCGCCGGGGCCTCGCGCGAGGGCCGCGGCGCACCGGCGCCCTCGCCGGCCGCTTCCTCCTCGTACGGCTCCCGCTCGTACCCCTCCTGCGCCCAGTCCAGGACCTCGCGCACGCTCCAGCCGGGGCGCGGCCCGGAGCGCATCTGGCGCTGCCAGCGGTCGAAGGAGCCCTGCTCGTGCACGCGGCGCAGGCGTTCCGCCTGGTCGGGGTGGTCGGGGTCCTCGGCCCACAGGCGCCAGGGCCGCGGCTCGAAGGACTCGCGGGCGGCCGCGGTCAGCGCGGCGTCGCCCTCGGCGGTACGGGGGAAGCGCGCGAGGACGGCGGGGCCGAGCGGGCGCAGCCCCTCGTCGTCGTCGCGGACGGCGAGTTCGTCCAGCGCCCATTGCCAGTTGGCCCCGGAGGCCGCATACCTGCGCAGCAGCGCCAGCGCGCCCGGCACGCCGTACGAGGCGAGGTGGCCGAGCACGGAGAGCGCCAGCCCGGTGCGCGCCTCGGCCCGATGGGGACCGCCCAGCCCGTCCTCGGCGTGGAAGAGGTGGTCCGCGATGTCGTCGAGCCCGGCGTCGAGCTCCATGTGCAGGCGGGCGTAATACAGCGAGCGGTGCTCGATGTGCCAGTCGCGCCGGGGATCGTGCAGCACGCAGTGCCGGAGCGCCTGGAGCGCCTCGGTACGCGGTGCGGCGAGCGCGTGCAGCGTCCCGTCGCCGCGGCCCCTCTGGAGGAGGCCGAGCAGGGTGCCGCTGGGCGCTATGTCTGAATCGACGGAATCGACGAACATAAGGTTCAGCATCCGGTGCGGGGTAATGGGCTGGCAACGGGATTTCCCGTTGACCGGCATTCTTGCCGGTGCCGGTGGTTCTACTCCTGGTGGCGGCCCTGCCACAACCGTGGAGCACCGGCGCGGGAGCCTACCGGGAACGACGCGTTCCGCCGAGCCCGGGGTGACGTACCGGAAGAGCGCGCTCCGCGACGCGGAAGGACACCCTCCGCCGCGCCCCGCCGTGCCGCGAGCGCGAAGCCGGAAGAAGGGGAGCGCGGAGGAACGGACGGCGCGCGAATGCCGGCGGGAAGCACGTGGTGCGCCCGGCGTCAACCACCGCGGGACATATGCCGCCAGCACCACCGGATCGTGTATTGCCAAATCCCTTACGGTGCATCGCAGCCTGTGCAAGAGTCGTACCCGGCCCTCATCTCACAGCGGAGAGCGTTATGCCGTCCCAAGTGCCCGCGGACCAGCCCGCAGCAGAAGCGTCCGAGCACGGTGTGCTGGACTCGCTGATCACGCAGACGCACCGGCTGCGCGGCGGCATCGACGCCGTGCGCCGCGGAGCCGACGAGGACTTGGGCGCCGACGACGCCAAGTCGCGCTGGCAGCGCGCGCTGTGCGACCTCGTGGCGCACCACCTCGACGACCTCGACGGCCACCTCGGGCAGTTGCGCGAGGGCGTGCCGGAGGAGACGCCGGGCGCGGCGGCCACCGCGGTCCCCGCCATCCCCGCCGCGGGGGCCACGGGTGCGGCGTACGGCACGGGCGCCGGCACAGCCGGCCCCGGCTCGCTGGTGGCCCGCGTGGGCAGCGCCGAGTGGAATCTGCTCACCGACGAGATCTCCTGGTCCGACGAGCTGTTCACGATCTTCGGCCGCACCGCGTCCGACGGCCCGCTCTCGCTGGACGAGCTCCCCTCGTGGGTGCGCGAGGAGGACCAGCCCGGGCTGGCGGCCGCCGTCACCGACTGCCTCGTCGACGGCAGGCCCATCGACAGGGAGTTCCGCATCATCCGCCCCGACGGCGGCGTGCGCACGGTGCACCTGGTCGGCGAGCCGGTGCTGGACGAGGCGGGCGGCACCGCCTCCATGTGGGCGGTGCTGCGCGACGTCAGCGAACTGCGGCGCAGCGAGCGCGCGTTGTCCGAGTCCCGCGACTCGCTCCGCCGCGAGCAGCACAGGGCGCAGACCGAGCGCCGGGTCGCGGTCGAGCTCCAGGAGGCCGTGCTGCCGCCGTGGCGCGGCTCGCAGCGCTTCTCCCGCGCCGGCGCCGAGACCGGCGAGGGCATGCTCGACCTCGCCTCGCACTATCTGCCCTCCGCCACCGGCGCCCTGATCGGCGGCGACTGGTACGACGCGCTGGAACTCCCGGACGGCCGCACCCTGTTGTCCGCCGGCGACCTCACGGGCCACGGCGTCGCCGCCACCTCCGGCATGGCGATGCTGCTCGGCGCCGTGCGCGGCATGGCCGTCGCCGGAGTGGCCCCGGGCGAGCTCATGGGCCACCTCAACCAGCTCCTGGACTCCGCCGCACAGCCCGCACTGGGCAGCGCACTGTGCTGCCGCTACGACCCCCGCGCCCACACCCTCACCTGGGCGCAGGCGGGCCACCCCGCACCGCTGCTGTTCCGCGACGGTGCGGGGCGGGTGCTCACGCCGCCCGAGGGCGTCCTGCTGGGTGCCACCTCGGGCGCCGCCTACGGACAGCGCACCGAGTCACTGCGGCCCGGCGACGTGCTCGTGCTGCACACCGACGGACTCGCCCCGCGCAGCGCCCAGCTGGACCCGGCGTACGAGGGCCCGGGCGGGGACGGCGCAGCGACCGGCACAGGACGGCTGCTCGCGCTGGCGCCGCGCCTCACCGCGGCCCGCACGGCACAGGAGTGCGTGCGCGCCGTCGTCGAGGAGTTCGGCGACAGGGAGCGCGAGGACGACGCCTGCGTGCTGGTCGCCAGGGTCGGCGACTGACGAGGCCCCGAACTGACGAGGCCGGCGACCGACCACGACCGGCCGACGGCACGACGAGCAGAGCCCCTGCGAGCACAGCCCCGACGGCACGGCAGGCACAGCCGTTGTACGCGTCCCGTAACCGCGGCCCGTAGAGCCGCAGTCCCGCATCCAGCCCGTACGCAGTCGTACGCGGACCCTGTGCGGGCCCCGTGACCGCGTACGGGATCAGACCGAACGGCGGCCGCCCCTGCCCTGGTTGCCCGGGTCGGCCGACCACTCGCCGCCGGGCTTCTTGACCTTGCGGGCCACGCTGCCGCTGCCGGACACGCCACCGCCGCGTGCCGGCTTCGGTGCGCGCGGGAGCACGTGCTGGATCTCCTCGCGCAGCTCCTCGATCCTGGGGTAGCCCGCGTACTGGGCCGTCAGGCGGTACATCTCGCGGAGGCGGTCCCATGTGCGGTGCGAGGAGTTCTCGCCGATGCTCATCAGGGCCAGCCGCGCGTACCTGTCGGCCTGTTCGGGGTCGTCGGCGATGAAGCAGGCCGAGGCCATCGAGATGTAGTCGAAGATCTTCGACCGCTGGCGGCCCTTCTCCCGCAGGTCCAGCGCGAGCCGCGCGTGCCCCTCCGCCGTGTGCGCCGCGGAGGGATCGTGGTCCGCGAGCGTGCGGAACGCCAGGGCCTGCATGCCGTGCAGGTCCGCCTCGTCGAACATCTGCATCCAGCTCGGCGGCGGCACATCGCCCTTGTCCGAGGCGAACAGCTCCTCGGCCTGGCCGAGGGTGCGCCGCATCGCCTGCCCGTGCCCCATCGACGCCTGCGCCCACGCCTCGATGGTGAACAGCATGGCGCGGGTGCGCGGGAGCGTGGCCTCGCCTGAGCCCGACTTGGCGAGCTTCATGAGGTCCAGCGCGTCGTCGGGGCGGCCCAGGTGCACCATCTGGCGCGCCGCGCGGGACAGCGCCTCACCGGCGCGCGGACGGTCGTTGCCCTCGCGGGCCGCGTGCGCGGCGATCACGAAGTACTTCTGCGCCGTGGGCTCCATGCCCACGTCGTGCGACATCCACCCGGCGAGCACCGCCAGGTTGGCCGCCACCCCCCACAGCCGCTGCTGGAGGTGTCCGGGGTGGTGGTAGGCGAGCATGCCGCCCACCTCGTTGAGCTGGCCGACCACGGCCTTGCGCTGGAGCCCGCCGCCGCGGGCCGCGTCCCAGGCGCGGAACACCTCGACCGAGCGCTCCAGCGCCTCGATCTCCTGGGTGCCCACGGGCGCGGCCTCATAGCGGTCCATGGCCGCCTGGTCCATCAGATGAGGGTCGTCGGAGGAGGGGACGGCCGCCGGTACCGGGTCCGTCTTGAGCCAGTCGTGCATGGCACCGCTGAGTGCCGATCCTGCGGTGAGCGCGGCGCCCGCGCCCACCAAGCCGCGTCGGTTGAGCATGAGGTCCATTCCCGTGAATTCGGTGAGGACCGCGGCAGTCCGCTCGGGCGCCCAGGGCAGCTCGTCCGCATCGGACCGCTGCCGCTTCCCCGCGTGCCCCGGCTGGCTGAACCCGAGGTCCTCGATGGTCACGACACGGCCGAGTCGCTCGGTGAACAGGGCGGCCAGCACCTTGGGCACCGGATCGCGCGGGGTCTCCCCCGTGTCGATCCAACGCCGCACGCGCGAAGTGTCGGTCGCCAGCTGCGGATGGCCCATGGCCGCCGCCTGCCGGTTCACGAGACGCGCGAGCTCCCCTTTGGACCAGCCGGCGAGGCCGAAGAGGTCCGCGAGGCGGGTGTTGGGTCCCTTGGTCACGTCAAGCCCCCAGGTTCTCGGCTGAGTTGACACTAGCTTCCCGCGCAACTGCCGCTCCACGGCGAAGCGGGCATTCGCCAGGGTTCGCCAGGGTTCGCCAGATGGTGGGCCACCCGCGCGCGGGTGTCCTGTAGGAACGCGCCTTCCCGGCCCGGTCCCCACACCTCCGGGGGCCGCCCCGAGAGCACTCCCCAGGGATTGTTCAAGGGGCGTTTACAGGCCCCCGGGGGACATTGTGGGGGACGTGCATTCCCCAGGGTGCACAGGTTCCTTCCGGCTCCGGCTCGATGCGGAGTACGCGGAGCGCGGGGGACCGGGCCGGGAGCGCGGCAATCCGTCGGCGCACGAAGGGACCTTGCTCGCCCATGTATCCAGCAACATCCCCCGTGACCGCGCCGCCCCGGCCGCGCCGCCCGCAGCCCTACGGCAGCAGGGGGCAGGCCGTGCCCGCCGAACCGCCGTATCCGGGCCTCGGGCACGGCGGCCCCGGAAGGCCGCGGCGTACGAACGTGCCCGGTGCCCAGCCGCCCAGCGGCAGACTCGACCTGTCGGGACCGCAGGGGGCCCAGCTACGGGCCGCCGTCGACGCCGTGCACCGGGTCTGTCCCGACTTCCATCCGGTGCGGCTGCTGCGCCGGCGCGGGGGCGGCGTGCTGCTGGCGGGCACCGTGGGGCGCAATCAGGTCGTCGCCAAGTGCCTGCTGGACAACTCGCCCGCCTGGGCCGAGCGGTTCGCGCACGAAATAGCGGTGTACCGCGGGTTCGTGCGGCACCGCCCGCCGGTGCGGGTGCCGCGCCTGGTGGCCGCCGACCCGGACTCCTGCACCCTCGTCATCGAGCGCCTGCCCGGGCGCCCCGCGGCGAACCGCAGGCACCCCTTCGAGTCGCCGCCGCGCGCCGACCTGCGCGCCACGATCGGCACCTTCTGCCGGCTCAACACCTGGCAGCCGCCCGCCGGGTCCTTCGAGCGGCCCCTGGACTACCCGGCCAAGCTCGCCCGTTACCACGAGCTCGGGCTGCTCACCGACCGCGATCTGGGCGACCTCCAGAAGCTCCTGCACGGCGTGGCCCACGCCAACAACGGGAGGCCCGGCGCGCCCTGGCAGTTCTGCCACGGCGACGCGCTGCTCACCAACGTGCTGCTCGCGCCCACCGGCCCGGCCCTCGTCGACTGGGAGCACGCGGGCTGGTACCTGCCCGGCTACGACCTCGCCACCCTGTGGTCGGTGCTGGGCGAGGCCCCCGCAGCGCGCCGCCACATCAGCCAGCTCGCCCAGTCCTCGGGGCCCGCTGCCAGGGACGCGTTCCTGGTGAACCTGATGCTGGTGCTCACCCGGGAGATCCGCCGGTACGAGACCGCCGTGCAGCGCACCATGCGGGAGCCCGCCATGCCGCTCACGCCGGGCGCCGCGCTCGCCGAGCGCCCCGGCACCGGGATGGCGGCCGGCGAGGAGCAGCGCCTGCTGCTGCGGCGCTTGCACGACGACTGCGGCCTGGCGCGCCGGGCCGTACGCGCCGCCGTGGGCACGCGCTGAGGAGGCCGTACGGGGGTGAGGAAGCCCCGCCGCTGCTGCGGCGGTGACCGGGCCGCACGGGACAAGGCGGCCCGAGGGGGAGGGGGATACCGGAGGCGGTCCGCGCTGTAGGCGCGCGGGCCGCCACCGGTCTGTCCGTCCCCGGTCTGTCCGCCACCGGTCTGCTCCGGTGACGCCGCGCAGGCCGGGGGCCGCGGCCGCGGCGCCGGGATTCCGCCGTGTTGCCCCGTGTCGAGGGGTGATTGACGAACTGTCGGACAACCGATACCTCTGATGACTGCTCGTGCCCCGCGCGCCCCGGCGTACGCCTGTGGGCGCTCTGTCAGAGGAGGTACGCCCATGCCCGGTTCGCGCTCCGAGCCCCTCAGACGCTCCGAACCCCTCAGACCCGGTCGCCGCCCTTCCGGCCCGCGGGCAGCACGCCGCAGGGCCGCCGCGCGCGGGCTGACCGCCACGGCGGCGGCCGCGCTGCTCCTTCCGCTGATCTCCGCCGCTCCCCCGTCGGCCGGAGCGGCCCCGAAGGACCAACGCGGCGCGCTGCAGCGGGAGTTCGCCGCGGCCGCCAAGGAGTACCGGGTGCCGCAGAGCGTGCTGCTCGGCGTCTCCTACCTCCAGTCGCGCTGGGACGCGCACGAGGGCGCGCCCAGCGTCACCGGCGGCTACGGCCCCCTGCACCTCACCGACGCGCGCACGGCGCTCCGGCGCTCCGCCTCCCGCGGCCATCACGGGAGCGAGGACGCCAGGGGCGACACGCAGCGCCCCGCACGCACCTCGTCGGCCGCCGAGGCCGAGAAGGCCCTGCGCGCGCTCGGCGACACCCGACTGCCCGCCAGGCTCCGGACGTTGCCGCGGGCAGCGCAGCTCACGGGCCTGTCCCCGGAGAGGCTGCGCAGCGACACGGCCGCGAACGTGCGCGGCGGCGCGGCCCTGCTCGCCGACGCGCAGAAGCGCCTCGGCCGCCCGCTGAGCGCCGACCCCGCCGACTGGTACGGCGCGGTGGCGGCGTACCCCGAGGGCGGCACGGAAGCCGGTGCGGGGAAGGCGCGGGCCTCCTCCTTCGCCGACCAGGTGTACGCGGTGCTGCGCCAGGGCGAGCAGCGCACCACCGACGCGGGCCAGCGGGTGACGCTGCCCGCGGCGCCCGGTCTCGCACCGCGCGCCACCGGCAGCCGGGCCGGTGCCGGGGGTCCCGTGGAGTGCCCGCGGAGCGTGTCCTGCGAGTGGGTCCCGGCCCCGTACGAGAAGTTCAAGAACGACCAGGGCGAATGGGACTACGGAAACCACGACACCTCGCGGCGGCCGGTCTCCCAGAAGATCGACTACATCGTGGTGCACGACGTCGAGGGGACCTACGAGAGCGCGCTCAAGCTGATAAAGGATCCGAAGTACGTGTCCTGGCAGTACACGCTGCGCTCCTCCGACGGGCACATCGCGCAGCACGTGCCGCTGAAGGACGTGGCCTGGCACGCGGGCAACTGGTACATCAACTCCAAGTCGGTGGGCCTGGAGCACGAGGGCTTCCTGACCGATCCGGACGCCTGGTACACGGAGGCGATGTACCGCTCATCGGCGCAGCTCGTGCGCTATCTCTCGAAGCGGTACGGGATCCCGCTGGACCGGCAGCACGTGCTCGGCCACGACAACGTGCCGGGCACGACCACCGGGACGATCGCGGGGATGCACACCGACCCGGGCCCGTACTGGGACTGGCAGCGCTACTTCACGCTGCTGGGCAAGCCGTTCCACCCGGAGACCGGGCCGCGCTCCGCGATGGTCACCATCCGTCCTTCGTACGGGGCGAACCGGCCCGTCTACACCGGCTGCAAGAAGGCGGGCGAGCCGTGCGCGCCGCACGGTTCGGGCGCGGTGCGGCTGCACACCGCCCCTGACGCGAAGTCGCCGCTGGTGAACGACATCGGGCTGCGCCCCGACGGCAGCCCGGCCACGACCGGCGTCAACGACACGGGCGCGCGGGCCTCGACGGGCCAGCGGTACGCGGTCGCCGGGCGGCAGGGCGAGTGGACAGCGATCTGGTATCTCGGCGCGAAGGCGTGGTTCCACAACCCGGCGTCCCGGCCCACGGCCGTGCCCGCGCGCGGCCTGACGGTCACGCCGAAGGAGGGGAAGAAGGAGGTGCCGGTCTACGGGCGCGCCTACCCGGAGCCCGAGGCGTATCCGAAGGGGATCCCGGTGCAGAAGCTCTCGCCGCTGCCCTACACGGTGAAGGAGGGCCAGCGCTATGCGGCGGGTCCGCGGGAGCGCGGCGAATACCTCTACGCGGTGGACTTCGACCCCGAGGCGGAGCGCTTCACCGTGGTGCGCGGCAAGCTCACGTACTACCAGGTGCAGTTGGGGCACCGGGTGGGCTATGTGAAGGCCGACGACGTGCGGCTGGTCCGCGCCCGCTGAACTGCGGGAGCGAGGTGGGCCGGCGCCCCTGTGCGGGGCGCCGGCTCACTGCTGGAACATCTCGGCGGGGAGCGGCTTCAGCAGGGCGTACAGATCGCTGGTGATCGGGCGGTCCCAGCTCGCGATGGTGACCAGCACGCCGTCGCTGCGGTCGAACTGCACGCAGGAGATGCGCTCCTCCGAGCACTTGATCCGGCGCACGATGAGCAGGTTGTCCTCGTGCATCACCGGGTCGTCCTCGACGCCTACGACCTCGACGTGCTCCTCGTTCTCCAGCGCGGCCATGAGCTGGGCCACCTCGAAGGGCACCTGCCCCTCAGCGACCTCGCGCGCCGGTGACCCCTCCGGCAGATTGCCGATGATCATCGCGGGGCCGCGGCCGCCGAACAGGTCGTACCGGAGGAAGACCCCCTGGCAGGTGCCGTCGGGCGCGGGCAGCAGCCCTGCGCCGAGATTGCCCGGCCAGTCGCTGGGGTCCATGGCCAGGACGTCGAAGTCCGGACCTGCGGGCACGGCGGCACTGCGGCGGCGGAGGAAGGACATGCCGCCATGGTACGTGGACGCCGCGGCACTCAGTGTCCCGGCACCACCGGCCCGGCGGACGCCCCCACGACCCGGTCCAGCAGCCCCGGCAGGCCCTCCGGGCCCGTGCCCAGCTTGCGGTAGACCCCGGAGAGCAGCCGCACCACCGCCACCTCCTCCAACTCCAGCCCGTGCGCGATGCGTTGGGGATCCTCGCCCTGTGCCGAGCGCACCGCGACGGCCCGTTCGCGGTCGGTGAGCGTGTCGGTCTCGGCCGCGCCGTGGAGCTGGAGCGGGGAAAGCCCGGCCGCGGCGAGCTCGTCCCTGGCGCGTGCGGCCAGCCCGGCCGAACCGCATCCGACCGCGCCCTCCAGGCCGCGGTAGAGGCTGTCGGCCGACTCCTGCGGCAGCCCGCACCTGCGCTGCTCGGCGCCCAGGTCGACGAGGGCGCGGGAGAGTTCGTACGCGGCGGGCGAGCGCTCCAGCCAGCGCACCGCCTCGCGGAGCCGGTCCAGGCGCTGCGGCCCCGAGCCCACCTGGGCCCAGGTGTGCAGGGCCTCGCCGACGGCCGAGGGCGTGCCGAAGCGGCGGGCGCGGGCCAGCGCGTCGCGGGCGCAGGCCTCGGCGCGGTCCGGGTCGCGGCCCGCCAGGGACTCGGCGAGCCGCAGCTTCCAGGGGCACCAGGCGGGGTTGCGCATGCCGCGCGGGTCGAGCCTCCTGCCGACGGCGAGCAGCTCGCGCTCGGCCTCCTCGGCGAGGCCGCGCGCGAGCAGGAGCTCCGCGTAGACGGTGCGGGAGTCGGGGTAGACCACGGCGTTGGGGGTGACCTCGCCGTAGCCGTAGGTCTGGGCGAGCTGCTGGGCCTGCGGGACGGCGCCGCGCGCGAGCAGGATCTCGATCAGGATGCCCAGCGCGAACCACTGCGCCGGCACCCTGCTGCCCACACGGTCGGCGATCCGCAGCCCGCCGCGCACCAGGTCCTCGGCCTCGGAGAGGCTGCCGCGGCGGTACCTGATGTAGCCGAGCAGGGTGAAGCCGAAGGAGAGGTGGGCGCCGCGCCAGCCCTTGCGCTCGCACTCCGCGATGCCGTCGGTGAACAGCTCCTCGGCGCGGCCCGGCTGGTCCGCGTACATCAGGGTCAGCGCGGTGAGCACCGGGACCTCGAAGCCCCACTCCTCGTCGGTCCAGCTCAGGCCGCCGCGCAGGGCCTGCTCGGCGCAGCGCACGGCCACCGTGGCGCGCTCGCCGCGCACCATCGCGTCCCAGCCGCGCAGCCCGAGCACGGAGCGCTCGGCCCTGCCGTCGCCTGGCAGCCGCGCGGCGAACCTGGCCAGCCTGCGGGAGCGGGCGGGCGAGTCCTCCTCGTCGGCGCGGAAGGCGTGGTACATGAACTGCTCGGCCCGCATGCGCACCCGTGTGCGCGGGTCCACCGCGCTGCGGGCCTCCTCCTCCACGACGCGCGCCGCCTCGCCCAGCCGGTCGGTGTGGGCGAGCGCCTGCGCGAGGCGATAGCAGACCTGCTCGCGCAGCGCCGGGTCGAGAGCCGGCTCCTCCAGGGCCGAACGCAGGTGGTTGACGGTGGTGACGGGCGCGGTGAGCAGCGAGGAGCAGCCGAGCTCGAAGAGCACGGCCGGCCGGTCCTCCTGCGAGGGCGGCTCGCGCAGCGCGCGGGACAGGCAGCGGTGCGCGGCGTCCGGGGCGCCGGAGCGCATGTGCCGGCGCGCGGCGGCGCGCAGCCCCTCGACCACGTCGGGGTCGCCGTCCGGGTGCACCTCGATCAGGTGCCGTGCGGCCGCGGTGATGTCGAGGCCGGCCGCGGTCACGGCGGAGGCGGCCTGGCCGTGCAGCGCGGTGCGGAGCGGTCCGGGGATGGCGCGGTAGACGGCGGTGGCGAGCAGCGGGTGGACGAACTCCAGCCGGGTGTCCTCGGGCCCGCCGTCGCGCAGCAGCCGCGCCTCGCGGAGCGCGGCCACGGCGTCCGCCGCCTCCTGCGCGCCGAGCGCCGCCACGTGCGCGGCGGAGTCCAGGGTGGCCTCGGAGCCCAGCACGGCCACGGTCCAGCCCATACGGACGCAGGTGGACCCGAGCTTCTCCAGCCGCTCGACGATGCCGTTGCCCTTGAGCGCCGAGGCGAGCTCGCGCAGCTGGGGCACGGCGTCGTAGCGGGGCTTGACGCCGTGGTCCTGGGTCCTGGCGGCGAGCTCGCACACCTCGTACGGATTGCCGCCGGTGATCGCCCAGCACTCCCTGCAGAAGTCCTCGTCCGCCTCGGGGCCCAGGGCCTGGCGCACGAGGCGGGTGACGGCGCGGGCGGAGAACGGCGCGAGCTCCATCGGCCTGGTGTCGTCCCGCTCGACCAGGCGGCGGAAGGCCGTGGCGCGCGAGGGCACGTCCTCGGGGCGGTATCCGAGCACGAGCAGCAGGGGCAGTTCGGCGACGCGGGCGGCGAACCCGGTGAGCCAGGCCAGCGACTCGGCGTCGGCCCAGTGCGCGTCGTCGAGGATCATCACCACCGGCGCGTGGGCCACGACGTGGCGGGTGACCAGCCAGTCCAGGCCGTCCCGCACTCCTGTGGGGTCGGGCGTGCCGCCGTCGCCGGGTGCGACCAGACCGACGGCGGGGGCGACGATGTCGTACCAACTGCCCAGGATGCGGCGGTGCTCCTTCTCGCCCGCCGCCGCGAGCACCGGCTGCACGAGCTGGCGCACGACGTGGAACGCCGACTCCTGCTCGGGCTCGCCGCCGCGCGCGCCGAGGATGGTGCAGCCGCGGGCGACGGCGCGCATGCGCACCTCGGCGAGCAGCGTGGTCTTGCCCCCGCCCGCGGTCCCCGCGAAGGCGAGCACGCCGCCGGCGAGGCCCCGCGGGGTGACCTGCTGCGTCCCCTGCGGCGGTCCCGGCTGCGCCGTCCCCTCCTGTGTCCCTGTCCCCTGCTGTGTCCCGAGCGGTTTCTCCCTGCGGCCCGTGGGGACCCCGCAGAGGAGCTCCAGGCGCTCGTCCGTTGCGGCCAGTTCGGTCTCGCGCTCCAGCAGGGTGCGGCTCATCGCGCGGCGATGGCCCGGGGACTGCGGCATGACGGGCTCCTTCGGGGGGCATGTGCCGCTGACACTACGCCCGGCGCAGGGTGCCGAAACCCCAAGTTCAGGTGTTTACACCGTAGTTGGTGTGCACGGACCACCGCAGCAGCGCGCAGCCGCCGCCCCGCTCCCCGGCGGGCTTCCGTACCACCGTCCGCTTCGCCGATCCCCTGACAGTGAACAGAGCGTTCCGCTTCACTCCTTCCCCATGAACGGAACTGCCGCGGTACGCCGTACCGCACTTGTCGGAATCCCCTTCCCCTCGGAGGTCAACGCCTCCGTGGAAGCGGCCCGCACGCACACCCTGGACTGGCTGCGGGAGCTCGGACTGCTCCGCGATCCGCAGACCGCCGCCGAGTACGACTCCCTGCACCTGGAGCGGCTGATGGCCCGCTTCTATCCGGGGGCCAGCACCGCCGAACTCTGCCTCGCCTGCGACATCAACGGATGGTTCTTCATCTTCGACGACCAGTTCGACGGGGCGCTCGGGCGGCGCCCCGAGGCGGTCGCGCCCGTCGTCAGCAGCATGGAACGCTGCCTGCGCACCGGGGGCCCCGGGCCCACCGGAGGCGCCGAGTCCCCGCTGACCGCCGCCTTCCACGACGTGTGGGCGCGCGCGACCGACGGGATGCCGCCGTCCTGGCGGCGCCGCTTCGGGCGGCACTGGCGCGCGTACCTGGAGGCGCACCGCTGGGAGGCGAGCGCCAGGACGGCACGCAGAGCGCCCTCACTTGAGCGCTACATGAAGACCAGGCGCCGCACCATCGGCGTGCTGCCCTGCCTGGATCTGGCGGAGCGCTGCGAGGGCCGGGCGGTGCCGGCGGGACTGTACGGGCTGCGGCAGCTCACCGTGCTGCGGGAGCTCGCCGTCGACGTGGTGATCTTCGTGAACGACCTGTGCTCCCTCGACAAGGAGCTGGCGGCCGGCGATGTGCGCGGCAACGGCGCGCTGCTCCTGCGCTCGCGCTCGGGCTGCACCCTGGAGGAGTCGGTGGCCTACCTCAGCGGGCTCACCAACAGCAGGGTGGCCCTCTTCCGCCGGCTCTCCCCCGAGGTGCAGCGCGCCCTCGCCGCGGCCGAGGCGCCCCCGGCGCTGCAACGGGACGCCTCGGGGTGCCTGGACGCCATGCGGCACGTGATGAGCGGCAACCTCGCCTGGTCGCTGGAGACGGCGCGCTACGACGCGTCGGGGGTGGCGGCCGTCAGCGGCGGGCGCAACCGTCCCTGGGCGGGGCGTGAGGCGGTGCCGGAGCGCGACGCCGTACCGGGCCCTGACCCCGCACCGGCCCGTCGCGCCACGGTCACGCGTGACGTCGCGGCGGCACGCGACACGGTGCCGCCGCAGAAGACCGCCTCCGACGCCGACCGCGGGGCGCACGGGCCGCCGGCGCCGCGCCTCAGGTGAGGTCGAACTGCCCGTCCCTCGCGCCGAGGACGAACGCGTTCCACTCGCCAGGGGTGAAGATGACGGCGGGGACCTCGGGGGTGCCCGCGTTGCGCATGGCGATGTAGCCCTCGACGAAGGCGATCTCCACGTCGCCCCGCCCCCTGCTGCCCGACTGCCAGTGGGCGTTGCTCAGATCGAGATCCGGCCTCCCCGTCGACGCCATTGTCATGGGGCTGATGGTGCGCTCGGCCACGTCCGTGCTCCTCCCGGTTCGTCGTCCGTCGGCCAGACTAACCACGGGGCGCAGCGCGGCGACAGGCCACGGAGCACAGCTCTCGAAGTCGGCCGCGCGCGGTGCGCGGAGCGGGCGCTCAGCCCTGCGGCGGCTCGTCCCCCACCAGCCACATCGAGAAGAACTGGGACCCGCCGCCGTAGGCATGGCCGAGCGCCCTGCGGGCACCGTCGACCTGATGGGCCCCCGCCCTCCCGCGCACCTGGAGGGCGGCCTCGGCGAAGCGCAGCATGCCCGAGGCGCCGATGGGGTTGCTGGAGAGCACGCCGCCGGAGGGGTTCACGGGCAGGTCGCCGTCGAGTTCGGTCACGCCGGACTCGGTGAGCTTCCAGCCCGCGCCCTCCTCTGCGAAGCCGAGGTTCTCCAGCCACATCGGCTCGTACCAGGAGAAGGGCACGTACATCTCGACCGCGTCGATCTCCCGGCGCGGGTCGGTGATCCCCGCCTGCCGGTACACGTCCGCCGCGCAGTCGCGTCCGGCGCGCGGGCTCACCGCGTCCTTCCCGGCGAACAGGGTCGGCTCGCTGCGCATCGCCCCGCCGTGCACCCAGGCGGGCGGCGCGGGCGAACGGGCCGCGCCCTCGCGCCCGGTGAGCACCATGGCGCAGGCGCCGTCGGACGAGGGGCAGGTCTCGGAGTAGCGGATGGGGTCCCAGAGCATCGGCGCCGCACGCACCTTCTCCAGGGTCAGATCGTGTTCGTGCAGGTGCGCGTAGGGGTTCTTGAGCGCGTTGCGGCGGTCCTTGTACGCGACGAGGGAGCCGATCGTGTCGGGTGCGCCGGTGCGCCGCATGTACGCGCGCACGTGCGGCGCGAAGAAGCCGCCGGCCCCTGCGAGCAGCGGCTGCTGGAAGGGCACGGGCAGCGACAGGCCCCACATCGCGTTGGACTCGGACTGCTTCTCGAAGGCGAGGGTGAGCACCGTGGAGTGCACCCGCGCCGCGACGAGGTTCGCGGCGACCAGCGCCGTGGAACCGCCGACCGAACCGGCCGTGTGCACGCGCAGGATGGGCTTGCCCACCGCGCCGAGCGCGTCGGCGAGGTAGAGCTCGGGCATCATGACGCCCTCGAAGAAGTCCGGGGCCTTGCCGATGACCACGGCGTCGATGTCCGCCCAGGTCAACTCGGCGTCCTCCAGGGCGCGCAGGGCCGCCTCGCGCACCAGCCCGGCCATCGACACGTCCTTGCGCGCCGCCTTGTGCTCGGTCTGCCCGATGCCTGTGACGGCCACGGGCTCCTTGCCACTGTGCGTACTCAGGCTCTGCGTGCTCATGAGGGCTCTCCTTCCAGCACCGCGACGAGGTTCTGCTGGAGGCAGGGACCCGAGGTCGCATGGGCGAGGGCGCGCGCCGACTCGCCGCGCGAGACCCGCGCGGCGGCCTCGCCGATGCGGACGAGACCCGCGGCCATCAGCGGATTGGCGGCCAGCGCGCCGCCCGAGGGGTTGACCCGTACGTCGTCGCCCAGCTTCAGGGCCTTGCGCAGCACCACCTCCTGGGCGGTGAACGGCGCGTGCAGCTCGGCGGTGTCGCAGGGAGCCGAGCCCGGGTCGAAGTGGCCCGCGCGCTCGGCCGCCAGCCGCGCCGAGGGAGAGTCGGCGAGGTCGCGTACGCCGAGGCTGTGCGCCTCCACGCGGTGGTCGATGCCGCGGATCCAGGCGGGGCGCTCGGTCAGTTCCCGCGCGCGGTCGCCGGCCGCGAGGATCACGGCTGCCGCCCCGTCGCCGATGGGCGGGGCGTCGTGGGTGCGCAGCGGCTGTACGAGGTAGTCGCCCTCCACCAGCCGCTCGGGCGGCGGCGATCCGCGGAGCTGGGCGTGCGGATTGTCCTCGGCTGCCATGCGGTTGCGGGCCGCGATGGCGGCCAGGGCGCGCTCGTCGGTCTCGCCGTTGTCGATGAGGGCCTGCGCCTGGAGCGCGGCGAGCGCCACGGGGTCGGGCCACAGGGGCGCCACGTAGTACGGGTCCAACTGCCGGGTGAGCACTTCCCGCAGGTCGCCGGGCGAGGACTTGCCGTACCCGTAGACCAGGGCCGTGTCGGCCTCGCCGGTCAGGAGCTTCACCCACGCCTCGTACAGCGCCCAGGCGCCGTCCATCTCGACGTGCGACTCGGAGATCGGGGGCCATGCTCCGACGCCGTCCAGCGCCATGGTGAAGGAGAAGGCGCGGCCCGCGAGGTAGTCGCTGGAGCCCGAGCAGGTGAAGCCGATGTCGCCGGTGTGCAGGCCCGTGCTGTCCAGCACCTCGCGCAGCACCGGCATCAGCATCTCGACCTCGGACACCTCGGCCGTGGAGCGCCGGTGGTCGCTCTGCGCGAAGGCGACCACGGCCACCTCGCGCCGCGGCGTCAGTCCCCGTGCGCGGTTTCCCGGTGCGGTCGTCACAGCAGCTCCTTGTAGCTGTCGTAGTCGGCGTCGGGTTCGCCCGTGGGCCGGTAGTGGTCCGGATAGCGCCCGTCCTCGGTCCACACCGGCTCCACCCGCAGACCCATCCGCACCTCGTCGTAGGGGATGCCCGCCAGGCGCCCGTGCAGGGCCAGGCCCGCTCCGTCCAGGGCGATGTGCGCGTAGACGTAGGGCACTTCGATGTCCAGGCCCTTGGCCTTGATGTTGACTACGCAGAAGGTCGTGACGGTGCCCCGCGGTCCGACCTCGACCTGCTCCCCCGTGGGCACCCCGCAGGTCGGGCAGGCGCCGCGCGGCGGCACGTACACCTTCCGGCACTCCGGGCACCGCTCCCCCAGGATGCGGCGCTCGGCGAGCAGGGTCTCCAGATAGCGGGTCTGCGCGCGCCCGGGGCTGTAGGTGTAGTCGAGCCGCGCGGGCACGGTGATGCCGGTGACCTGGTCGTCGAACTCGCCGGTGTGCGCCTGGGGTTGGACGCCGCCCTTCTCCCCCTCGTACGGCTCGAAGCAGGCGATGTCCGTGACCGAGCCGGTGCGCTCCTCGGCCCAGCGCACCCGTACCCGCATCCCGGTGTGCACGGCCTCGGGGCCCGGCGCGTCCAGGACGTGCAGGAAGCCGCTGTCGGCGCCGTCGATCTTCACCATCACCCAGGCGAACGGCCGTCGCAGGGGCTGGTGCCGGGAGGGGTGCGGGTTCCACGCCCAGGTGGTGACGGTGCCCGTGGGCTCCAGCTCCACCAGGTCGCGCAGCTCGTCGGCGGTGACCGGGTCGTACTCGACGGGCGGCACCAGGACCGAGCCGTCCTTCGTGCGCACGCCGAGCAGGGTGCGCTCGCGCAGCCCGGTCAGGAACGCGCTCTGCACGGGCCCGAGGGAGCGGGTGAAGGGGAACTCGACGACCAGGGGCGCGCTCAGCACTTCGGGGGGTGCCGCTGTCATGGGGCCAGACCTCCATTCCCGGGCGCTCAGGCCCGGCGGTAGACGGGAGTGCGCTTCTCCGCGAAGGCCCGGGAGCCCTCCTTGGCGTCCGCTGTGCCGAACACCGGCCAGCCGCGTTCGAGTTCGGCCGCGAGCCCGTCGGTCTCGGTCATCTCCGCGGTCTCGTACACCGATGCCTTGACCGCCTCGACCGCCAGCGGGCCGCACGCGTTGATCTGCTCGGCGATCTCCAGCGCCTTCTCCAGCGCGCCGCCGTCCGGCACGACGTGGCCGATCAGCCCGATGCGCTCGGCCTCGGCCGCGGAGTAGCGGCGGCCGGTGAGCAGCATCTCCAGCGCGTGGGTACGCGGGATCTGGCGCGGCAGCCGTACGGTCGAGCCGCCGATCGGGAACAGCCCGCGGCGCACCTCGAAGAGGCCGAAGGCCGAACTCTCGCCCGCGACGCGGATGTCGGTGCCCTGCAGGATCTCGGTGCCGCCCGCCACGCAGGCGCCCTCGACCGCGGCGATCACCGGCTTGCGCGGCCTGTGGTGCCGGAGCATGGCCTTCCAGTGCAGGTCGGGGTCCTCGCGCATGCGGGCCCTGAGCGGGCCTTCCTCCCCGTTCCTGCTGTCGTCCCCGTTGAGGCCGCCGCTTCCGGCGAGGGACTTGAGGTCCATCCCGGCGCAGAAGGCTCCGCCGGCTCCGGTGAGCACGATGGAGCGGATGTCGTCGTCGGCGTCCGCTTCCAGCCAGCCGTCGTAGAGGCCGACCAGCATCGGGAGCGAGAGCGCGTTCTTGGCCTCCGGGCGGTTCAGGGTGAGCACCATGGTGGCTCCCCTGCGCTCCGTCAGCAGATGTTCCGTACCGCCCACAGCAGTCGCCTCCCCGGTTCTCCGCCCTTGGACTGGAACAGGTTGCAGTCACCGCACGCAGAGTTCAAGGGTTTTCTGACACACAGTCAGAAAACTGTGCGGGGCCCCTTCCGGTCTGCACGGCGCGGTGCTCTCATGACCGCCACGCACGGCCCGTACGAACGAGTTCCTTATGAACGAGACCAGCGGCGCGGGAGGAACACCGTGGAGTACAACCTTGCCGACCTGTTCGAGTCGATAGCCGACGCCGTACCGGACCGCGAGGCGCTGGTCTATGTCGACCACCCCGGCACGGGGTCCGAGCGCCGCCTCACGTACGCGGAACTGGACGCGGCCGCCAACCGCCTCGCGCACCACCTCGCCGGGGACGGCGGCGTGCGGGCCGGACAGCACGTGGGACTGCACCTCTACAACGGCATCGAGTACGTGCAGACGCTGCTCGCGTGCCTGAAGATCCGCGCGGTGCCGGTGAACGTCAACTACCGGTACGTGGAGGAGGAGCTGATCCATCTCTACCGTGACGCGGACCTGGTGGCGCTCGTCTTCGACGCGGAGTTCACCGGGCGCGTGGCGGCGGCGGTGGGGCGGGCGCCGGGGGTGCGGCATCTGGTGAGGGTGGGCGCGGTGGGTGAGGGCGCGGTGGGTGAGGGCGCTTCGGATGAGGGGGCCCGACTTCCGCTCGCGCCCGTGCCGTTCGCCGATGCGGAGTCCTCAGGTTCCGCCGTACGGGACTTCGGGCCGCGGTCCGGGGACGACCAGCTCATCATCTACACCGGGGGCACCACGGGGATGCCGAAGGGCGTCATGTGGCGCGCCGAGGACCTGTTCTTCTCCGGGCTGGGCGGGGGCGCGCCGACGGGGGAACCCGTCTCGCGGCCCGAGGAACTGGCCGAGCGCGCCGCGGCCGGCGGCGAGGGCCTGGTCTTCTTCCCCACGCCTCCGCTGATGCACGGGACGTCCACACTGACCACGTTCATCGGGCTCAACTACGGCCAGAAGATCGTGCTGCACCGGAAGTTCGCGCCCGAGGAGGTGCTGCGCACGGTCGAGCGCGAACGGGTCACGGCCGTCTCGCTGGTCGGCGACGCGATGCTGCGGCCGCTGGTGGACGCGCTGGCCGGGCCGCTCAAGGGCACCGACTGCTCCTCGCTGCTGGCCGTGTCCAGCTCGGGCGCGGTGCTCTCGGAGACGGTGCGCCGGCAGTTCTCCGAGCTGGTGCCGCACGCGATGCTGATCAACAACTTCGGCTCTTCGGAGTCCGGCTTCAACGGCACGGCCACGCAGGACGCGGGGGCCGGGCAGGGGTTCCGGATCACCGTCAACTCCGGTACGGCGGTGGTCGATCCGGCCACGCGGCGGCCCGTCGCGCCCGGCGAGGAGGGGCGCATCGCGCTGCGCGGCCATGTGCCGCTGGGCTACTACAACGACGCGCGCAAGACCGCCGAGACCTTCTTCCAGGACGCGGAGGGCACGCGGTGGGTGCTGCTCGGCGACATGGGGACGGTGGACGCGGACGGGGTGGTCACCGTGCTGGGGCGCGGGTCGCAGTGCATCAACACGGGCGGCGAGAAGGTGTTCCCCGAGGAGGTCGAGGAGGCGCTCAAGGCGCACCCCGACATCTACGACGCGCTGGTGGCGGGGGTGCCGGACGAGCGGTGGGGGAGCCGGGTCGCGGCGGTGGTCCAGCTCCGGGCGGGCGCCTCGGCCTTGACCGCGGACGCGGTGCGCGAGCACTGCCGCACGCGGTTGGCCGGTTACAAGACCCCGCGGACGGTGGTCTTCCGCGAGACACTGCAGCGCTCCCCCAGCGGCAAGGCCGACTACCGCTGGGCGAAGGAGGTCGCGTCGGCAGCGCCGTGAGGCTGCGCCCCGCGACGCTGTGAGGCTGGGGACCCGCCGACTTCTCTACGAGGTTGCGGGCTGCGCCCGGCCGGGGCATTGCCCACCCCACCTCCGTACGAGGTTGTGGGTTGCGGTCAAGCCCGGGGCTCTGCCCACCCCACCCCCCGCACAAGGTTGTGGGCAGTCGTTCCGCAGGGGCGGAACGGGTGGGCACAACCGGACTTGCGCCCCTGCTCCCGCGCAACCACCCACCCAACGGGGCCCGGGGCGCAGCCCCGTGAACGCCCGCGCCGAGCGCGTGAGCTGGGTGCGGGGTTGGGTGGGCCTCGCGGCTGGCGGTTCCGGTGTGCCCGCCCGTTCCGCCCCGAGCGGAACGCACGCCCACACCTGGGTGGGGAGGTCCCGGAGGCGCGCAGCGCCCGCACCTCCGGAGCGGGGCAGGGGCGCAGCCCCCGTGTACGGGCCGGGTCAGAACAAGTCGGTGCCGTTGAACTTGCCGAGGGCCTCGGCGTAGAGCTCCACCGGGACGCCGTTCGGGTCGCGGAGGTAGAGGCTCTCCTCCACGCCGCGGTCCGGACCGGCGTAACCCACACCCGCCGCATCCAGACGCTTGCGCGCCGCCGCGTGCTGCTCACCATCCATCGAGATCGCCAGATGCTGCACACCGCCCAGCGTCTCCGAGAACTCCGGATGCTCGTGCCCGGGGAAGTCGAAGAAGCCCAGCAGATTGCCGTGCCCCAGGTCGAAGAAGAAGTGCGTGGAGCCGCTGTAGTCGCGGTTCTCCACGATCTCGACCAGCGGGAAGCCCAGCAGCTCCTGGTAGAAGCGGATGGTCTCCTCCACGTCCCGGCAGATGAACGCCACGTGGTGCACCCCCCGCGCCGTGGTGGCCGCACGCTCGGGCGCGGGGCGCAGGTAGCGCTCCCGCAGTTCCTCGCGCCTGGCCCGTACGGCCTCCAGTTCGGCTCCCTGCGGCTGCGGCATGGCCCGTCCTCCCATGAAATGGTTCGCTATTCAACTACCACCCTAACGCGATTCCGCCGCGCGGTCTTGTCGCCGCACCGGCGCGCTGCTTGGATGTCGCGTCCCTGCCAGGCGACCGGTCCTGGCGGCCGCACCGGCGGAGGGGGAGGCGCGTGAGATCGCTGCGTACGGCGCTGACGGCGGGAGCGGCGGCCCTGACCCTGCTGCTCACAGCGGTCACGGCGGCCACGGCGGAGGGAACGGCGACACCGGGCGGCACCCCGACCCGCGCCGCACCCCGTACGACGCCCCTCCCCCGCGTCACCGACGACCACGGCCGCGCCCTCACGCTCCGCGGCTGGAACGTGGAGGACAAGATCCACCGCGGCGCGGACGCACTCTCCGCGATCACCGAGCGGCACTTCGCCGACATGGCCGCGCGCGGCTTCACCACCGCGCGGCTCCTGGTGTTCTGGGACGACCTGGAACCCCGGCGCGGCCACTACAGCGCCCGCTATCTGGCCCGCGTCGAGCGCGTACTGGACTGGGCGCGCAAGCACCGCGTGCGGGTCGTGATCGACGCGCACCAGGACGTCTTCGGGCCGCGCTTCGGGCACCGCGGCATCCCGGAGTGGGCGACCCGCACGGACGGGCTGCCCTTCACGCCGCATCCGGACGACTGGTTCGCTGAGTACTTCGAGCCCGCCGTGCAGGCCGCCTTCCAGCACCTGTACGAGGACCCGGATCTGCGCCGCGCGCAGGCCCGCATGTGGCAGGTGCTCGCGCAGCGGTTCCGGCACCACCCCGCCGTACTGGGCTACGACTTCCTGAACGAGCCGATGGGCCGCGTACGGGACGGCGAGAGCCTGCCGCAGGCCGCGGCGCGGATCGAGGCGCGGCAGCTCACCCCGATGTACGGGCGGCTGGCGCGGGCCGTGCGGCGGGTGGACCGGGACGCGTGGCTGTTCATCGAGCCGACGCCGCTCGTCGGCGAGGGCGTGCCGACGGCCCTCGGCGCCGTGGCGGACCCGCGTCCCGGCGGCCGGCGCCTGGTCTACGCGCCGCACTTCTACAACCAGCGCATGGAGGCGGGCGGCGACTACGACCCGGCCGAGGGCTGGCTGGAGCGGTACGAGGCGGCCGTCACGGACTATCCGCGCCGCCACGGCATGCCGGTGTGGGTGGGCGAATGGGGCCCGGCGGACAGCTCACTGCCGAACATGGGCCGCTTCCACGAGGACGCGCTCGCCTCCATGGACCGCTACGCGACCGGGTGGGCGGGCTACGTGTGGTGCTACGGCGGCGGGTACTGCGCTCTGGACGCCGAGGGCCGCTTCCGCCCCAACAAGGGCCGCACGATGCGCCCTTACGCGCCGGCCGTCGCGGGCCGGGTGCTGAGCGACGGCTACGACCCGCGCACCGCCGCCTACCGCCTCGCCTACCTCCCGCGCCCCGGCCGTACGGTGACCGAGCTGTCCCTCCCGCCGTCGGAGAGCGGCTGGCGCATACGGACCGCGGGCCCCGTCCGGGCGCGCACGGACCGCGTACCGCCGGCGGATCACGCACGAACGGTGCGGGTCAGCGCGTACGGCCGGGTCCCCGCGACGGTGACCGTGACACCGCTGGGCCGCTGACCCACCCCTCGTACGCCCGCCTCAGCCCTCGGTCAGGAACGTCAGCACCGCGGTCGTGAACTCCCGCGGCCGCTCCTCGTGCACCATGTGGCCGCCGCCCTCGATGACCACCAGCCGCGCGTGCGGGATGCGCGCGGCCATCGCGGCGAGGCCGTCCCGCGGCTCGGGGCTGGTGTCCCCGCCGCCGACCAGCAGGGTCGGGGCCGTGATCGACTCCAGCCCGTCCCACCAGCGCGGGTCGGGATCGTTGCGCTGGCGTACGTACTGCGCCTCGGCCTCCCAGTCGAACAGCGGCCTGCCGCGCGGCGGTTCGGGCACGTGGCTCGGCGTCGGCGGGGCCACCAGGGCCGCCGTCTCCTCCAGCACCAGCCGCTCCACGCGCTCGGGGTGGGCGGCGGCGAAGAGGGAGGCCACGGCCGCCCCGTACGCGTGCCCGATCAGGATGACCCGGTCCAGGCCCAGTTCGTCGAGCAGGCCCAGCAGGTCGTCGCGGACCGCGTCCAGGCCGTACGCGCCCGGCCAGTCGCTGCTGCCGTGCCCGCGCAGGTCGGGCGCGTACAGCGGGTGTGCGGCGGCCAGTTGGGACACCAGGGGCCCGCGCCAGTCCTCGCCGTCCTCGCCCAGGCAGTGCAGGAGCACCACGGGTGTACCGTCAGCCGTCCCCTCGCCCCAGGTGCGGTAGGCGAGTTTGATCCCGTTCGCCTGCGCGGTGCGCACGTCCTCAGCCATACACCGACCGTACGCGCCGCCCCGGGGGCCATGCGACCAGCAGCGCACCCCGGGTCGGGTGCCGGTCGCACGGCCCGGGCGGCGCGGCGCCCGTCACGGTCCCTCGCGCCCCTCCACGCCCTGCTGCCGCTTCGCGAGCTCCGACCTGCGGTACGAGTACGCGAAGTAGATGACCAGCCCGATCACGAACCACACGGCGAAGCGCACCCAGGTCTGCCAGGCCAGGAAGGTGGTGAGCCACAGCGAGAAGACCACGCCGACCGCGGGCACCCAGGGCATGCCGGGGCAGCGGAAGGAGCGCGGCAGTTCGGGCTGCCGGTAGCGCAGCACGATCACGGCGACGCAGACCACGACGAAGGCCAGCAGGATGCCGATGTTGGTGAGTTCGGCGGCCTCCTCGATGGGCAGGAAGCCCGCGATGAACGCCGAGGCGATGCCGACGATCCAGGTCACCCGGGTGGGCACGTGCCGCTTCGGGTCGGTCTTGGCGAACCACTTGGGCAGCAGCCCGTCCCTGCTCATGGAGAACCACACCCGGGTCACGCCCAGCATGAAGGTGAACATCACGGTGAGGATGCCGATGATCGCGCCGACCGCGATCACGTCCGCGATGCCGCCCAGACCCACCGACTTGAACGCGGAGGAGAAGCCGCTCTCCTTGTCGATCTCGGTGTAGTGCTGCATCCCGGTGAGCACCAGGCAGGCCAGCACGTACAGCACCATCGAGATGGCCAGCGAGTAGACGATCGCCTTCGGCATGTGGCGCTGCGAGTCGCGGGACTCCTCCGCGGCCGTGCTCATCGCGTCGTACCCGAACACGGCGAAGAAGACCGTGGCCGCCCCCGTGAAGGCGCCGCTGATGCCGTGCGGGAAGAACGGCGTCCAGTTGCCGGTCTTGACGTGGAAGAAGCCCACCAGGATGACCAGCAGCACCACCGCCACCTTGAGCACGACCACCACGGTCTCGAAGCGCGCGGCGCTCTTGATGCCCCGGGTGAGGAGGAAGGCGACCAGGAGGCAGAGGAGCACGGCGAAGAGGTTGACCTTGTGCCCCTCTCCTGTGCCTGGCGCGCCGAGCATCCACGTGGGCAGGTCGGCGCCCATCTCCTGCACCAGGAAGGCGAAGTACCCCGAGATGCCGATGGCCACGACCGAGACGATCGCGGTGTACTCCAGCAGCAGGTCCCAGCCGATGAACCAGCCGCCGATCTCGCCGAGCACCGCGTACCCGTAGGTGTAGGCCGAGCCCGCCTTCGGGATGAGCCCGGCGAACTCCGCGTAGGAGAGCGCGGCCGCGGCGCTGGCCAGCCCGGCGATGAGGAAGGAGACCAGCACGGCGGGCCCGGCCGTGCCGTTGGCCACGGTGCCGGCGAGCGTGAAGATGCCGGCGCCGATGATGCCGCCGACGCCGATGGCGGTGAGCTGCCCGAGGCCCAGCGCGCGGCTGAGCTGCTCGCCCGAGCCCTCGGTCTCCTCGATGCGCTCGATGGGTTTGCGCCGCAGTGCGCCCTGCGCGCTCCAGATCCCGGCCATGGGGCCCTTCTTCCTGACGCCGTCGGAACAGGACGTGCCGTACGCGCCGGAGGTGCCCCGCGGCGCGTACGGGAGATCAGCATGGCCGGATCCGTCCGCCGGTGGAAGGGACCGCGCGGCGGAAGCCCCCTGTTAGCCCGCCTGCTCCGTGCGGCCCTCCCAGTAGGGCGCGCGCAGGCGGCGCTTGTAGAGCTTGCCGTTGGGGTCGCGGGGCAGCTCCGCCACGAAGTCCACGGTGCGCGGCCTCTTGTAGCCCGCGAGCTGCCCGGCGCAGTGCTCCAGGATCGCCTCGGCGAGCTGCTCGCTCGCGGTGTACCCGGGCGCGGGCTCCACCACGGCCTTGACCTCCTCGCCCCAGTCGTCGTGCGGGACGCCGAAGGCGGCGGCGTCGGCCACGGCGGGGTGGGTGAGCAGCGCGGACTCGATCTCGGCCGGGTAGATGTTCACGCCGCCCGAGATGATCATGTCGATCTTGCGGTCGCGAAGGAAGAGATAGCCGTCCTCGTCGAGATAGCCCAGGTCGCCGACGGTGAAGAAGTCCCCGATGCGGTTCTTGCGGGTCTTCTCCTTGTCCTTGTGGTAGGCGAATCCGCCGGTGAGCATCTTCATGTAGACGGTGCCGAGTTCGCCCGCGGGGAGCCGGTTGCCGTCGTCGTCGAAGACCGCGAGTTCGCTGATCGGCCACGCGCGCCCGACGGTCCCGGGCTTCTTCAGCCACTCACCGGCCGGCGCGAAGGCCCCGCCGCCCTCGCTCGCCGCGTAGTACTCCTCGACGCAGTGCCCCCACCAGTCGATCATCGCCCGCTTCACGTGCTCGGGGCAGGGCGCGGCGCCGTGGATCGCGTGCCGCATGGACGATACGTCGTACCGCTCCCGCACCTCCTCGGGGAGCGCCAGCAGCCGGTGGAACTGGGTCGGGACCATGTGCGTGTGGGTGCAGCGGTACGCGTCGATGAGCCGCAGCATGTCCTCGGGCCGCCACTTGTCCATCAGCACCAGGGGGTGGCCGATGTGCAGGGCCGCGCCGGCGAATTGGAGCACGGCCGTGTGGTAGAGCGGCGAGCACACCAGGTGCACGTTGTCGTCGAAGGGCCGGATGCCGAAGATGCCCAGGAAGCCGCCGAGCGGCGCGTCCTCGGGCGGCTTGCCCGACAGCGGGCGGCGGATGCCGCGCGGCCTGCCGGTGGTGCCCGAGGTGTAGTTCATGACGCCGCCCGCTGTGCGCCCCTCGGGCGGCGCCGCCGGCTGCCCCTCCAACAGCTCCTCGTAGGGCCGGAATCCGGCCGGCTCCCCCACCGCGTACCGGTGCGTCTCCGGCAGCCCCGCCTCGTCGGCAGCCGCGCGCGCCGCGTCGGCGAAGCGCTCGTGGGTGATGAGCACCTTGGCGCCCGAGTCGCCGACGATCCAGGCGATCTCGGGCCCGACGAGGTGGTGGTTGACCGGTACGAGGTAGAACCCGGCCTGGAAGGCGGCCAGGTACGCGGTGAAGAACTCCGCGCCGTTGGGCAGCACGATGGCGAAGGCGTCGCCGGGCTCCATGCCCGCCGCGCGCAGCCCCGCCGTCAGCTTGTTGCACGCGGCGTGCAGCCGCCCCGCCGTCCACTCGGTGCCGTCCGCGTCCACCAGCATCACGCGGTCCGGGTTCCGCGCGGCCTGCGCCCAGAAGCCGGTGGGCGGCTCCTCGGCGGGTGACTGCCCTTCGGACTGGTCTGACATCTCCGGAGCCTCCTCGGTAGGTGCCGTCCTGAGTACGTGCCGTCAGCAGGTGCCTTCGCCGATCCGCTTCAGCCGCTCGACCGCGCGGTCGAAGCCGCGGGTCAGGTCGTCCACGACCGCCTGCACGCTGCGTTCGGAGTTCATGGAGCCGACGATCTGGCCGACCGGCGTGCCGAGCAGCGGCTCCACCTCGTACCGCTGGATGCGCGAGTTGGCCTCCGCCACGAGCAGTCCCTGGAGCGGCATCGGCAGCGTGCCCGGACCCTGCGGGTCGTCCCACGCGTCGGTCCACTCGGTACGGAGCTGGCGCGCGGGCTTCCCGGTGAGCGCCCGCGAGCGCACGGTGTCGCCCGAGCCGGCGGCGAGCAGCTTCTCGGTGAGCCGGCGCGAGTGCAGCTCGGCCTCCAGCGTGGTCAGCCACACCGAGCCCAGCCAGGCGCCCTGCGCGCCCAGCGCCAGCGCGGCGGCGATCTGCTCGCCGCTGCCGATGCCGCCCGCGCCCAGCACGGGCAGCGGGTCCACGGCGCGCACCACCTCGGGCGTCAGCACCATGGAGCCGATCTCGCCGGTGTGCCCGCCCGCCTCGTACCCCTGGGCCACGACGATGTCGATGCCCGCTTCCTTGTGGTGCAGCGCGTGCCGCGCGCTGCCCGCCAGCGCGGCCACCAGCATGCCGTGCCCGTGCGCCCGCTCGATCACGTCGGCCGGCGGCGAACCCAGCGCGTTGGCCAGCAGCTTGACCGGGTACTCGAAGGCCACGTCGAGCTGCGAGCGCGCGACGTTCTCCATCCACCCGGTGATCCGCCAGCCGCCCCGCTCGCCCTCGGGCAGCTCGGGCACGCCGTGCCGGGCGAGCAGGTCGTCGATGTACTTCCGGTGCCCCTCGGGCAGCATCGCCTCCACGTCGGCCTCGGTCACGCCCTCGACCTTCTTGGCGGGCATCACCACGTCCAGGCCGTAGGGCAGCCCGTCGGTGTGCGCCTCCATCCAGTCCAGGTCGCGGCGCAGTTCGTCGCCGTCCGTGTACCGCACGGCCCCGAGTACGCCGAACCCGCCGGCCCGCGTGATCGCGGCCGCCACGGCGGGAAACGGCGTGAACCCGAACAGCGCGTGCTCCACGCCCAGTCTCCGGCTCAGCTCCGTCCCCATGCTCTGCATGCGCGCAGCATGCCGCAGCGGCCCGGAGGAGGGAAGAGATTTTCTGACGCAGTGTCAGTTCTTTTGTACGGGGCGGGATTTCCGGCTCACGGGCCGGGGTTTCCGGCTCACGGCCCGCTCAGCACGTCCACCCGCCGCTGGAGCTCGGCCGCCTCCTCGTACCGGCCGAGCCGCTCCAGGCAGTGCGCCTCGTCGCTCGCGCTCAGCAGGGTGTGCGCGTGCGAGGGGCCGAGTACGCGGGTGCGGGCCTCGGTCACCTGCCGGTACACCTCCAGGGCCTGGCCCCAGCGCCCCAGCCAGCCCAGCGCGACCGCCACCTCGCGGCGGCTCATGAGCGTGTCGGGGTGCTCGGGCCCCAGCACCTCCTCGCGCAGCGCGCACACCTCGCGGGCCGTGGCCAGCGCCTCGTCCCAGCGGCCCAGGCGGCCGAGGTTGACGCCCAGCCCGTGCCGCGCGCGCAGCGTCTCCGGGTCGGCCGGGCCCTGCGCGCGGGTGCGGGCCGCCGCCAGCTCCTCGTACAGCTCCAGCGCTTCGGCGCTGCGGCCCAGCCGGCCGAGCCCTATGCCGGTCTCGTAGCGCGCGGCCAGGGTGTCGGGGTGCTCGTCGCCCAGTACGCGCGCCCGTGCGGCGGCCACCGCGCGGCAGGTCTCCAGCGCCTCTTCCCAGCGCCCGAGCCTGCCCAGCGCGTACGCCACCTCGTACCGGGTCACCAGCGTGTCCGGGTGCTCCTCGCCCAGCACCCGCGACCGCGCCGCCGCGACCTCCGCGAACACCTGGCAGGAGTCCTCGGCGCGGCCCAGCCTGCTGAGGTTGAACGCGAGGTTGTGGCGGCAGCGCAGGGTGTCGGGGTGCTCGGGCCCCGTCACGCGCTCCCGCACCGCGAGCACCGTCGAGTACACCTGGTGCGCCTCCTGGCAGTGGCCCAACTGGCCCAGCACGAACGCCGACTCCTGGCGCGCCGCGAGGGTGTCGGGGTGCTCGGGCCCCAGCGTGTCGGCGCGGCTCGCCGCGACCCGGCGGTACTCGTGGAGGGCCGCCGCGTACTCGCCCGAGCGGCAGAGCGCGAAGCCCACCTCGTAGCGGCTGGCCAGGGTCTCGGGGTGATCGGCTCCCAGGGTGCGGGCGCGCGCCTCGGCGACCGCGCGGTGCACCTCGGCCGCCTCCGTCCAGCGGCCCTCGCGGCCGAGCTCGATGCCCTCCTGCGAGCGGTCCTCCGGGTCCTCGCCGTACGGGGCCTCTCCGTACCGGCCCTCTCCGTACGGGGCATCGGGCAGCGGCTCCGTCTGGCGCCGCGCCGCCGCCGTGCGCAGGCGCCACTCGCGCTCGTCCACCTCCCGTACGCCGGACGCGTCAGCGCGGTCGGCGCCCTCGTCCTGGTCGGCCCCCGGCGCCCCCCGCCGCGCCGGCGTGCCCGCTCCCGGTGAGAACGGCGCCGCCCTCGGTATCTGCCCCGGCACCCCGCCCGCCCCACGGCCCGCGCCGGCGGGCTCGGCCACCGCCGCCCACTGGCCGGTCAGCGCGGCCACCCCGCCGGTCGGCACGCCGCCTGACGCCGTGTCACCCGGCGGCGGGGCGCCGGTGTCCTCGCCCGCGCTCACCCCGGGCCAGGCGCCGGTCGGGCGCGACGCCTCCGCTTCCCTGCTGCCGCGCACCCGCACCCCCGCGGTCATGCCGCGCGTCCACGCGGGCAGCCGGGGCAGCACGACCGGGATCTCCAGGCCCTCGGCGCCGGTCCCGGCCCCGACTCCCGTGCCGGGGGCTTCACTTGAGGCTGCGCGTGATGATCCGCTCGGCGCGCCGTTCGAGGCTCCGCCGCCGTGGCCGTCGGCGCCGTTTCCTTCGGCGCCCTGCCCATTCCCGTCCCCATTCCCCGCGCCCGCGTGCGCGCCCGCGCCCGCGCCCGGAAGACGTACGGGGATCAGGCCGCCGCCCGGCACGGCCGCCACCCCCACCGCGCCCGTCGCGACGCCGGCCGACTCCCCCGCGGCCGCCACCGCGCGCCACAGTTCGGCCGCGCTCGCGGGGCGCTCCTCGGGGTCCTTGGCGAGCAGCCGGAGTATCGCGCCGTCCAGCTCCTCGGGCAGCCCGGGGCGGTGGGTGCGCGGCGGCTCGGGCGCCGTGTCGCGGTGCCCCATCAGCACGGCCCACGCGTCGCCGTGGTCGAACGGCGGGACCCCGGTGGCGAGTTCGTACAGCACGCAGCCCAGCGAGTACAGGTCGCTGCGGTGGTCGACGGCGGCACTGCCCGCGATCTGCTCGGGCGACATGTAGTGCGGCGTGCCCATGGCGATGCCGCCGCCGGTGAGCTTGGAGGTGAAGCCGATGTCGCGGCCCAGCCTGGCGATGCCGAAGTCGCAGATCTTGACCGCGCCCTCGTCGGTGCGCACCACGTTCGCCGGTTTCAGGTCGCGGTGCACGATGCCCTGGTCGTGGGTGTACGCGAGGGCGGCGGCGACCTGCGCGGCCACGTCCAGCACCTCGGGCACCGGGAGCGGGTGCCGGCCGTTGTCCTCCAGCAGCTGGCTGAGGTTGCGGCCCTCCAGGAGCTCCATCACGAGATAGAGCAGGCCCTCGTACTCCCCGAAGTCGTGCACCACGGTCACGCCCTGGTGCTGGAGCGAGGCGGCGACCCTGGCCTCCCTGCGGAAGCGCTCGCGCAGCACCCGCATGAACCGCCGGTCGCCCTGCTGCCCCGCGGGCTTGAGGCACTTGACGGCCACTCTGCGGCCCAGCGACTCGTCGCGGGCGCGCCACACCTCTCCCATGCCGCCGCGCCCGATCAGATCGAGCAGCCGGTAACGCCCGTGGATCAGCGTGGTCTCCGCCATCGCGCGCACTCGCCCCCGTCGTCGCTCCGGGACTCAGCCGTCTGTCCAGTATGTCTGCCTCGAACCTGACTGTGTATGCCCGAAATTGACGCCGTATGACGAATCGATATCTGCGGCCCGGCTCCGCACGCGCGACGGCGGCGCCCCCTGCCGGCCTCCGCCGCCCGCCTCCCGTCGCCTCCCGCCTACCTCCGTACCCGCGGCATGCCCAGCCCGATCCAGCTGATGATCTCGCGCTGGATCTCGTTGTTGCCGCCGCCGAAGGTGAAGATCACCGCGCTGCGGTAGCCGCGCTCCAGCTCGCCGTGGAGCACCGCGCCGGCCGAGCCCTCCTGGAGCGGTCCCGCCGCCGCTGTCACCTCCATGAGTGCCGCGTACGCGTCGCGGCGCGCCTCGGATCCGTACACCTTCACCGCCGAGGCGTCCTGCGGTGTGAGCGTGCCCTTGTCGAGCGCGTCCACCATCTGCCAGTTGAGCAGCTTCATCGCGTCGAGCTTCGCGTGCGTGCGGGCCAGCCGGGTGCGCACCCAGCCCAGGTCCAGCACGCGCCGCCCGTCGGCGAGCTTGGTCTCCGCCGCCCACCGGCGCACGTCCTCCAGCGCGCGGATCGCCATGGTGCCGTGCGCGGCGAGGGTGACGCGCTCGTGGTTGAGCTGGGTGGTGATGAGGCGCCAGCCCTTGTTCTCCTCGCCCACGCGGCGCGAGGCGGGCACCTTGATGTCCTCGTAGTAGCTGGCCGTGGTGTCGTGCCCGGCCAGGGTGTTGATCACGGTGCACGAGTAGCCCGGCTCGGTCGTGGGCACGAGCAGCATGGTGATGCCCTTGTGCGGGGGCGCGTCGGGGTCGGTGCGCACCGCGAGCCACACCCAGTCGGCGGTGTCGCCGTTGGTCGTCCAGATCTTCTGCCCGTTGACGGTGTACGTACCCGTCTCCAGGTCCCCTTCGCGCACCGCGCGCGTCTTCAGGGCGGCGAGGTCGGTGCCCGCCTCCGGCTCGCTGTAGCCGATGGCGAAGTCGATCTCGCCCGAGAGGATCTTCGGCAGGAAGTATGCCTTCTGCTCCCCGGTGCCGAAGTTCATGATCGTCGGGCCGACGGTGTTGAGCGCCATCAGCGGCAGCGGCACTCCGGCCTGGGCCGCCTCGTCGAAGAAGATGAACTGCTCCACGGCGCTCAGGCCGCGGCCCCCGTACTCCTTCGGCCAGCTCACCCCCAGCCATCCGTCGGCGCCCAGACGGCGCACGGTCTCACGGTAGAACCGCTTCCGCTCTGCTGGATCCGAGAACCGCGCGTACGCGTTCTCCGGCACCAACTGCGCGAAGTAGGCGCGCAGTTCGGCACGCAAGCTCTCCTGCTCCGGGGTGTATGCGAGGTGCACGGGCCCTCCTTGGCTCGGCCGGCTTCTGCGCCTGCTTCCGGCGGCGGCGCACACCGTAGAACGTGTTTCACAAATTGGGAATGGCGAGGGCGCCGTGCACGCCACCCCCTGCTTTTCTCCAGGCCCGGACCCACGTACCTTGCGGGACAACGCGGTTCCCGCCACGCGCGGCGAGAGTGAAAGGGCTGGCCCGGTCATGAAGATGCTGATGAACGTCCCCGAGAGGGTCGTGCCCGACGCGCTGCGGGGCATGGCCGCCGCGCATCCCGGGCTGGCCGTCGACGTGGAGAACAAGGTCGTGGTCCGGGCCGACGCTCCGGTGCCGGACAAGGTCGCGCTGGTCTCCGGCGGCGGCAGCGGGCACGAGCCGCTGCACGGCGGGTTCGTGGGCCACGGGATGCTGGACGCCGCCTGCCCGGGCGAGATCTTCACATCCCCCGTGCCCGACCAGATGCTGCGCGCCGCCGCGGCCGTGGACAGCGGCAGCGGCGTGCTGTTCGTCGTCAAGAACTACACCGGCGACGTGCTCAACTTCGACATGGCCGCCGAGCTCGCCGAGGACGAGGGCGTCCAGGTCGGCAAGGTGCTGGTCCAGGACGACGTGGCGGTCACCGACTCGACGTTCACGGCGGGGCGGCGCGGCACCGGCGGCACCCTGTTCGTGGAGAAGCTGGCCGGCGCGCTGGCCGCCGAGGGCGCGCCGCTGGAGCGCGTGGAGTCGCTGGCCCGCCGGGTCTCCGACTCCTGCCGCAGCTTCGGCGTCGCGCTGGACCCCTGCACCACCCCCGCCAAGGGCTCCCCCACCTTCGACCTGCCGCCCGGCGAACTCGAACTGGGCATCGGCATCCACGGCGAACCGGGCCGCGAGCGGCGCCCCATGATGACCTCGGGCGAGATCGCGGACGCGGCGCTGGACGCCGTACTCACCGACCTCCCCCGGCAGGGACCGGTGTTCGTGCTGGTCAACGGCACCGGGGCGACCCCGCTGATCGAGCTGTACGGATTCTGCGCCGAGGTGCACAGGGTGCTGGAGGAGCACGGCGTGCCCGTGGCCCGCACCCTGGTCGGCAACTACGTGACCTCACTGGACATGGCCGGCACCTCGGTCACCCTGTGCGACGCCGACGAGGAGCTGCTGCGCCTGTGGGACGCGCCGGTGTCCACCCCGGGGCTGCGCTGGGGCATGTGACGCTACGTCACCGAGGCGGGGAACCGGTGGGGAACCGGGCACGGAGGACCGCGGCGCCGTACGGGCGCCGCGTGAGGTGAGAGGACGACGTGAGCGAACAGTACGAGCAAGACGGCACGCTGGACGCGGCGGCCGCGGTGCGCTGGCTGACGGCCGCCGCCGCTGCCGTGGACCGGGAGGCGGACCGGCTCACCGAGCTGGACTCCGCGATCGGCGACGCGGACCACGGCAGCAATCTGCGGCGCGGCTTCCAGGCCGTCGCCGACGCCCTGGAGTCGGACCCCAAGGACTCGCCCGGCGCGGTGCTCCAGCTCGCCGGGCGGCAGCTCGTGTCCACGGTCGGCGGCGCCTCGGGCCCGCTGTACGGCACGCTGCTGCGGCGTACGGGCAAGACCCTGGGCGAGGCGGAGCGCGTGACGGCGCAGGCGCTGACGGCGGCGCTGCGCAGCGGGGTCGACGCGGTGGCCAAGCTGGGCAGTTCGGCGCAGGGCGACAAGACCATGCTGGACGCGCTGTATCCGGCGGTCGAGGCCATGGAGGCCGCCTCAGGCGCCGAGGCCGAGGTGTACGCGGCCGGGGCGCGGGCCGCAGAAGAGGGCGCCCGCTTCACCGTCCCGATGCGCGCCCGCAAGGGCAGGGCCAGCTATCTGGGCGAGCGCAGCGAGGGCCACCAGGACCCCGGCGCGACCTCGTCGGCACTGCTCATGAACGCGCTCGCGGAGGCCGTCGGCGGTGGCCCGGGTGAGTGAGGGAACGGCGGAAGCCCCGCAGCAGGGCGGCGGGAAGCCGCGGGTCGGCATCGTGCTGGTCTCGCACAGCGCGGCGGTGGCCGACGCGGTCGCCGAGCTCGCCGTGGGCCTGGCCGGTACGGGTTCGGCGCAGGTCACCGGCGCGGGCGGAGGCCCCGACGGCGGTCTGGGCACCGACGCGGAGCGGATCACCGAGGCGGCGCACGGCGCGGACTCGGGCGCCGGGGTCGCCGTGCTGGTCGACCTCGGCAGCGCCGTGCTCACCGTGAAGGCCCTGCTGGCCGAGGGCGACGAACTGCCCGAGCACACGCGCCTGGTGGACGCGCCGCTGCTGGAGGGCGCGGTGGCGGCCGCGGTCGCCGCGTCGGGCGGCGCGGGCCTGGAGGAGGTCGCCGCGGCGGCCGAGGAGGCGTACGACTACCGCAAGGTGTGAGCCGCAGGTGTGAGCCGCGACGCGGCACGGCCCGTTCCGGGACCACCCCGGAACGGGCCCCGCACCTCAGGCTGTCCGGCCGTTCAGAACACCGCGTTCAGAACGCCACGTTGTCGTTGACCGAGCCAAGACCCGTACCCGACATCCTGCGGTGCAGGGCGAGCGCCTGGTCCTCGGTCAGTGACGACACGTGGTCGGCGGCGGCGCGCAGCCGGTCGCCGTGCGCCGCCAGCTCCTCGGCGCGCTCCGTGGGCAGCAGCTCGGGCGACTCGTGGGTCCAGCGCAGCAGTTCGGAGACGATGCGGCGCTTGCCGTGCTGCTGGGTGGCGAGCGCGGGCCGGTCGATCACGTAGCACCACACCAGCTCCTTGAGCAGGTCGCAGGCCGCGCGGCGCTCGGCGGGGATCACCAGCCGTGCCCCGTACCGGATCGCCGCCGGACCGCCCACCTCCAGGTGGATGTCCCGGGTGAAGTACTCGATGAGGTCGGACGTGCGCCTGTTGAGCCGCACCACGTCCTCGTGCCGCCCCGTGAAGGGACCGGCGACCGAGAGCCGCTTGCCGATGTCGGCGAGCAGCGCCTCCGCGGCGCCCCGGTCGAAGGGGGCACCGGCCGCCTCCCGCTTGCGCGCCACGTAGCCGAGGAAGCGCTCGGTCTCCCGCTCGGTCTCCGCTCCCCCGCCGCCGTCCGGCGGGAACAGCGCGTGCAGCGGGATCAGTCCGGTGCGGTAGAAGTCCTCCACGTCGTGGCAGGCGTACGTGACGTCGTCCGACCAGTCCATCACCTGCTCCTCGACGGGCACTTCGGTGCCGGTGCGCCCGTTGCGCACCCACGCGAAGGTGTCCCGGTCGGCCGCGTACACGCCCCACTTGACGTGCCGCGCCGGGTCCTCCTCGCGCGAGGCGCGCTCCCACGGGTACTTGGTGGACGCGTCCAGGCAGGCGCGGGTCAGGTGCAGCCCGCGGTGCCCGCTGTACTTGTGCGCGGCGAGATACGTGATCACCCGCAGGGTCTGCGCGTTGCCCTCGAAGCTGTCCAGGCTGCCCGGCCCGCCGGCACCTTCCGGCGAGTCCAACGCGGCCCCGCCCGCGCGCAGTTCGTCCATGGTCGCGCGCAGCGCCGACTCGCCCGCGTGCCCGAAGGGCGGGTGGCCGATGTCGTGCGCCATGCAAGCGGCCTCCACGAGCGCCGGGTTGGGCCCGCCGTACCGCCGCTCCAGGCGCTCCGCCATCCGCCGCCCGAGCTGGGCGACCTTCATGGAGTGGGTGAGGCGTGTGTGGTACGCGCCGAGCTCGCCGCTCGCGACGACCTGGCTCTTGCCGGCCAGGGACCGCCACTGCGTCGAGTACGAGATCCGGTCCACGTCGTGCTCGAACCCCGTGCGCTGCCCGTCGTCGGCAACCCGCCGCCGCAGCGAGTGCTGTTCCAGGTCTTCGTCGCTGTAGTCCGTCGGTCGCATCGCCCGATGCTACGCGCGTTGACCGCCTTGTACGAAACGACCGCGCTGCTTCGGCCACGGCCCCGTGCGTGACGCCGTACGCGACCCCGGGCCCCACCCCGGCGGCCACCTTCGGCGGAGCCCCGAATTGCGGACCCGCCGAGTCGTGCTCAGCGTGGATGAGGAACACCCGATACCCGCAGACACGGGAGCACCATCATGCGTATACGCACCGGAATCGCCGCGATCGCCCTTGCCGCCATGGCCGTACTGGGTGGGGCCGGCATGGCCGCCGCCGACGACGGCAACCAGGCGAACGGCGGAGGTGTGCTGAGCAACCTGCTCAACAACCTGTCCCTGCTCAACAACGACGTCAACACGTAGTAGGCGTCACTACAAAGCAGGGCATACACAGTCTCTGCTGCGAAGGTTCTGCCCGGTCCCTCAGGGGCCGGGCAGAACCACGTCCGGCGGCACTCCGGCCGCCTCGGCCCTCCGGCCCCCTCAGCCCTCCACCGCGGGCGCCTCCGCCGGCTCCCGCTCGAACCACGCGGGCCCGTCGGCGTCCAGCGCCTTCTCGATCCGGAACAGCGCGGAGTCCAGGAGCGGCGGCAGCGCGTCCCGCGCGAACCAGCCGACCTCCAGCGACTCGTCGTCGTTCACCCGCGCCTCGCCGCCGGTCGCGCGGCAGCGGAAGCACAGGTCCATGAACTGGCAGACGTCGCCGTTCGGGTAGGTCACCGGCGGCTCCAGCGTCTGGGCCAGCACCAGCCGCTCCGCCTCGCAGTGCACACCGGTCTCCTCCAGCACCTCGCGCACCGCGCAGACCGCGGGCTGCTCGCCGGGCTCCGGGATGCCGCCGATGATCGACCAGTTACCGGTGTCCGCGCGTCTGCCGAGCAGGACGCGGCCCTCGTCGTCGAAGACGACGGCGCTGACCCCGGGCAGGAAGAGGAGCTGGTTCCCCGCGCTGGCGCGGATGCGCTGGATGAAGTCGGGCGTTGCCATGCCCCGACCCTAAGCGGACCCCCGGCGCCCGCGGCTCACCCGTACGCGCGTGGCTCAGGCTCCCGGAGCCACCCGCGCCGCGCTGAGCAGGCGGCCCTCGGCGTAGGCGCGGGCCACCTCCGGCAGCGCGTCCGCCGGGCGCCCGCTGAGCAGCACCGTCAGGCCGCCGGTCGCCGCGGCGGCGGGGTCGGCCGGGACGCCCGCGCGGCGCAGCGCCTGCGCCGCGACCGCCGAGGCGGAGCCGAAGAGCACGGGGCGGGGCGCGCCGGGGCGCTGCACGGCGGCACGGATGCGCTCGCCGACCAGCTCGTAATGCGTACAGCCGAGCACGACGGAGCGCACGCCGTCCGGGGTGAGGGCCGCGGCAGCGGCGATCGCGGCGTCCACGGCCTCCTCGTCGGCGCGCTCCACGGCGTCGGCGAGGCCGTGGCAGGGCACCTCGGTGATCTCGGCGCCGTTGCCGAAGTCCTCGATCAGGCGCCGCTGGTACGGGCTGCCGGTGGTGGCGGGGGTGGCCCAGATCGCCACGGGCCCGCCGCCGGCCGCGGCCGGCTTGACCGCGGGGACGGTGCCGATCACCGGCACGTCGGGCTCCAGCTCGGCGCGGATCGCGGGGAGCGCGTGCACCGAGGCGGTGTTGCAGGCCACGATCAGCGCATCGGGCTTCTCCCCGGCCGCGGCCCGCGCACAGGCCAGCGCGTGCGCGGTGATGTCCTCGGCGGTACGCGGCCCCCAGGGCATCCCGTCGGGGTCGAGGGAGAGCACCAGCCCCGCGTCGGGGCGCGCCCTGCGCACCGCGGCGGCCGCCGCCAGCATGCCCATTCCGGAATCCACACACGCGATCTTCACGAGGAGCAACCCTAATCGATCGGCCGTCCGGTTACGGGGTCGAAGGCCCCCGGACAGGCCCCGGGCCGGCCCCGTCGGGGGAGCGCGTCCGGCCCGGCGCCGAACCTGCACCGACCGGGCGCGGAACCGCGGCGTCCGCCCTCCCGTGCGGCAGACTGCGCCGCGTGACCGCACTGTTCTGGACCGCCCTCGTCTCGCTCGGCATCTGGCTGTGGCTGCTCCTCGGACAGGGACTCTTCTGGCGCACGGACACCCGGCTGCCGCCCCGCCGCGCACCGGAGCGCTGGCCCTCGGTCGCGGTGGTGGTGCCCGCGCGGGACGAGGCCGGCGTGCTGCCGCTGAGCCTTCCCTCGCTGCTCACCCAGGACTATCCCGGGGAGGCCAGGATCTTCCTGGTGGACGACGGCTCGGCCGACGGCACGGGCGAGCTGGCGCGGCGGCTCGCCGAACGGGTCCGGGACGGCCTGAAACTGACGGTTTCGGAACCGGGCGAGCCCGCGCCCGGCTGGACCGGGAAGCTCTGGGCGGTGCAGCACGGCATCGCCGCCGCCCGCGCGGACGGGGAACCGGAGTTCCTGCTGCTCACCGACGCGGACATCGCCCACGACCCGGACTCGCTGCGGGAGTTGGTGAGCGCGGCCCTGACCTCGGGGCTCGACATGGTCTCGCTGATGGCCCGGCTGCGCGCGGCCGGCCGCTGGGAGCGCCTCGTCGTCCCGGCCTTCGTCTACTTCTTCGCCCAGCTCTATCCGTTCCGCCGGGTCAACAGCCCCGCCTCGCGCACCGCGGCGGCCGCGGGCGGCTGCGTGCTGCTGCGTACGGAGGCGGCGGTGCGGGCCGGGGTGCCCGGGTGCATCAGGGGCGCCCTCATCGACGATGTGACGCTCGCCTCCGCGGTCAAGAAATCGGGCGGCCGCATCTGGCTGGGACTCGCCGACGGAGTGCACAGCATCCGCCCTTACGACCAACTCCCCGATTTGTGGCGCATGGTGGCCCGCAGCGCCTACGCGCAGCTCCGCAACAACCCGTTCCTGCTGGCCGGGACGGTGATCGGGCTCGTGCTCGTCTATCTGGTGCCCCCGGTGGCCACGCTCTTCGGGGTGCTCCCCGGCGCGGCGGCCTGGGCGGTGATGGCCGCGACCTACGCGCCGATGCTGCGCTACTACCGCCAACCCCTGTGGCTGGCACCGACGCTGCCGTTCACGGCGGGGCTCTACACGCTGATGACCGTGGACTCCGCGCGGCGGCACCACGCGGGGCGGGGCGCTGCCTGGAAGGGCCGCACATACGGGTAACTTGGGGGGCGCGTACATCAGTTCCGTACGCTGGCAAGCGCACCGGTTCGGGCGCCCCTCCCCCACGCGTCGACGCGGACCCCGGGTCCTCCGCGCGCAGGGCGTGCCCGGGCCCCTCCCGACCCGCGGAAGGGGTGGTCCTTACACGATCCGAACGCTCGCCCGCGACCCTTTTCCGCAGGTACACCCGCATTGGGGACGTCCCACCTCGCGCACCACGTGAATTGAGCCACTTCCCGGGCTCCCCAACGGCCACAAAATGGGCTTAACTTATGGACATGACCTCCCCGCGCAGTAGCTATGGCGGCGGCTACTACACCGCACCGTCCTACCCCGAAACACCGATCTACGACATGCTCGTCGCCGAGCGGGGCACGCCGCAGATCGCACCCATCAGGGTCCCCGCCGAGTACCAGCCCGGTGGTTCGGGACTCAATTCCGCACCCTCCGCATCCGGCTCCAACCTGCCCGCGCTGCCCGCCCTTCCGTCCGGCGGCCAGCAGCACACCCCGCCGCACGGGTACGCGGCCCCGCACCAGGGCCCCTCCGGTTATGCGCCGGCGCCGCAGCCGGCGGCACCGCAGCCGGCCCCGCTCCAGCAGGCGCCGCAGCCGTACATCCCGCAGCAGGCTCCCGCGCAGCGCGGCTATCAGGACCCGCGGCAGCAGCAACAGCCGCAGCAGCCACCGCAGATGCACCCGGTGGCGCCGAATCCCGCCGCTCCCCGGCCCCAGACGCCGCGCCCCGCGGCCCCGCGCCCCGCGCAGGGGATGTACGAGGATCCGTACGGCGGCCACCAGTACCCCGGCAGAGGCTATTGAGCCGCTGAGGCGGGAGCGCACGGCGCGTCGCCGAGTACCGGGAACGGGGGCCCGGTGCGCGGGATGCGCGTAAGGCGCGACAGCAGCACAAGGCGTGGTGGTAGGGCCCTGCTCCGGCGGGGCCTTTGTCGTACCGCCGGCCGGCCGTGGCCCGATGGGCCCCCGTGGGCTGGCTTGTCAGCGGGGCCCGATTGTCGGTGCCGGGTGGCAGGATGACCGGCATGACGACACCGAAGCTGACGGCGCTGCACATCTACCCGGTGAAGGCACTCGGCGGCACGGCTCCGGACGGCGCGGAGGTCCAGCCGTGGGGGCTGGCCGGTGACCGGCGCTGGCTGCTCGCCGAGCCGGGCGGCAAGCAGCTCACCCAGCGGGAGCTCCCCAGACTCGCGCTCGCCGCCGCCGACCCGCTGCCCGGCGGGGCGATACGCGTGACCGCGCCCGGAATGGACCCGCTGGAGGTCGCGGTGCCCGATGCCGCCGAGGGCACGGTCACCGTGGAGGTGTGGCGGGACAAGGTGGAGGCGGTCCCCGCGGCGGCCGGGGCGAGCGCCTGGTTCTCCGCGTATCTCGGCACCGAGGTGCGGCTGGTGCACCTGGACGCCCCGGAGCGCCGCCGCCCCATCGACCCGGGCTATGCGCACGAGGGCGAGACCGTCTCCTTCGCCGACGGCTTCCCGCTGCTGCTGACCACGGTGGCCTCGCTCAACGCGCTCAACTCCCTGATCGAGCAGGGCGATCACGCCGACGAGGGCCCGCTGCCGATGAACCGCTTCCGGCCCAGCGCGGTCGTGGACGGCACGGCGCCGTGGGCCGAGGACGAGTGGACCCGTGTGCGCATCGGCGAGGTGTCCTTCCGGGTGGTCAAGCCCTGCGGGCGCTGCGTGGTGACCACCACCGACCAGTCATCGGCCGAGCGCGGGAAGGAGCCGCTGCGCACCCTGGCCCGCCACCGTCGCTTCGGCGACCAGCTGGTGTTCGGCCAGAATCTGGTGCCGGAGCATACGGGCAGGGTGCGCAGCGGGGACTCGTTCGAGGTGCTGGCCTGAGCCCGCTCCCCGAGGAGTCGTCGGGGCGTTTCCGGCTTCCCCTGCCGGGCGGCGGCTCCCGTGCCGTACGGAAGTCGCCGTCCCGGGCGGAGGCCGGGCGCCCCCGCGGCCGCTAGTCCTCCAGCAGCCGCGAGCGGATCAGGAAGCGGACCCCTTCGGGCGCCTCCAGGGAGAAGCCGCTGCCGCGGCCCGGCACCACGTCCACCGTCAGATGCGTATGGCTCCAGTATTCGTACTGGCTCGACGACATCCAGAAGGGCACCGGTTCCGCGACGCCCGGGACGGCGAGCTCGCCGAGCAGCACGTCCGAGGCGCCCGTGCGGAACTCGCCGCGCTCGTAGCACATCGGTGAGCTGCCGTCGCAGCATCCGCCGGACTGGTGGAACATCAACGGGCCGTGCTTCTCCGTCAGTTGCCGCAGCAGCTCCTCAGCGGCGGGCGTGAAGGCGACCCGCTCCACCGCCGTGCCGCCCTCGGCGCCGTGTGCCGGGCCCGCCATCAGAACAGCCCGAGCTTCTTCGGCGAGTAGCTGACCAGCAGGTTCTTGGTCTGCTGGTAGTGGTCGAGCATCATCTTGTGGTTCTCCCTGCCGATGCCGGACTGCTTGTAGCCGCCGAATGCGGCGTGCGCCGGGTAGGCGTGGTAGCAGTTCGTCCACACCCGGCCCGCCTTGATCGCGCGGCCCGCGCGGTAGGCGAGGCCGCCGTCCCGCGTCCAGACGCCGGCGCCCAGCCCGTAGAGGGTGTCGTTGGCGGTCTCGATCGCGTCGTCGAAGCCCTCGAAGGAGGTCACCGAGACGACGGGACCGAAGATCTCCTCCTGGAAGACGCGCATCCTGTTCTCGCCCTCCAGGATGGTGGGCTGCACGTAGTAGCCGCCCTCCAGCTCGCCGCCGAGCTCGGCGCGCGCGCCGCCGGTGAGGGTCTTGGCGCCCTCCTGCCGGCCGATGTCCAGGTACGAAAGGATCTTCTCGAGCTGGTCGTTGGAGGCCTGCGCGCCCAGCATCGTGTCGGTGTCCAGCGGATGGCCCTGCACGATCTTCTTCGTGCGCTCGACGCCCGCGTCCAGGAAGTCGCGGTAGTGGCCGCGCTGGATCAGGGCGCGCGAGGGGCAGGTGCACACCTCGCCCTGGTTGAGCGCGAAGAGCGTGAAGCCCTCCAGCGCCTTGTCGTAGAAGTCGTCGCTGCCCGAGGACACGTCGTCGAAGAAGATGTTCGGGCTCTTGCCGCCGAGCTCCAGGGTGACGGGCTTCAGGTTCTCCGACGCGTACTGCATGATCAGGCGGCCGGTCGTGGTCTCCCCGGTGAAGGCCACCTTGGCCACCCGCGGGCTGCTGGCCAGGGGCTTGCCCGCCTCCGCGCCGAAGCCGTTGACGATGTTCACCACGCCGGGCGGCAGCAGGTCGGCGACCAGGCTCATCCAGAAGTGGATGGAGGCCGGGGTCTGTTCGGCGGGCTTGAGGACCGCGGCGTTGCCGGCGGCCAGCGCGGGCGCCAGCTTCCACGAGGCCATCAGGATCGGGAAGTTCCACGGGATGATCTGGGCGACCACGCCCAGCGGCTCGTGGAAGTGGTAGGCGACCGTGTCCTCGTCGATCTCCGAGAGCGAGCCCTCCTGGGAGCGGATCGCGCTCGCGAAGTACCGGAAGTGGTCGATCGCGAGGGGGATGTCAGCGGCCAGCGCCTCGCGCACCGGCTTGCCGTTCTCCCAGCTCTCCGCGACCGCGAGCGCCTCGAGGTTCTCCTCCATGCGGTCCGCGATGCGGCTGAGCACCTGGGCGCGCTCGGCGGCCGGCGTGCGCCCCCAGCCGTCGGCGGCGGAGTGCGCCGCGTCGATGGCGCGCTCCACGTCCTCGGCCGTGCCGCGGGCGATCTCGGTGAAGGACTGCCCGTTCACCGGGGTGGGGTTCTCGAAGTAGCCGCCCTGTTTGGGGGCGACATAGGTGCCGCCGATCCAGTGGTCGTACCGCGACTGGTAGGTCATGACGGCGCCGGAGGTTCCAGGTGCGGCGTAGCGGCTCATTCGGGTCGCCTCCCTCAAATCGACTGCGGCGGACGGTAGGCGCGGGGAGGTTGCCGGAACGTTGCGGAGCGCTCGGGCGGACGCGGCGCGCCCGCCGGGTGCCCCCTACAACACCCCGTACTCCTCCCGCAGTTCGCGGACCCTCGCGGTCAGGGTCGTGTGCAGGGGGTCGGTGGGCGTGCGGGTCTCCAGGAGCGTCTCCCACGCCTCCAGGTCGTTCTCGCCGTGCGGCCTGCGCACCCAGTTCTCCAGCAGCGAGGGGTCGCGGCGCGCCAGCAGGCGGCGGCGCAGCCGGTCCTCCAGCAGCCTGCGCAGCCGCAGCACGCCGGGCGCCTCGGACTGCGGCAGCAGCGGCCCGCGGTACGCGGCGAGCGCGGTCCCCAGATCGGAGGCGGCCAGCGCGTCGTGCACGGTGTCCGCGTCGGTGGCCAGGCGCTGGCGCAGCCGGTAGGGCCTGGACTGGAGCACGGGGCCCAGCAGGTGCCGCAGCCGGGACAGCTCGGCGCGCAGGGTGACCGGTGTGACCTCGCGTTCTCCGTACAGCTCGCAGGCCAGCCGCTCGCCGGTGAAGCCCTCGGGGTGCGCGGCGAGCAGCAGCAGGATCTCGCTGTGCCGCCGTCCCAGGCGCAGCGGCCGGCCCGTGCCGGTGTGCAGCACGGCCTCGTCCCGGCCCAGCGCCTCCAGGACGTACCGGCCCTGGCCGTCGCTCCTGGTCCCGCCGAGCGCGGCGAGCTGGGCCTCCGCTGCGCGCGCGGTGGCCTGCACGAGGGCGAGGCTCTGCGGGGAGGCCAGGTGGTTGCCGCCGGTGATGTCCACGGCGCCCAGCAGCCGCTGGGTCGAGGGGTCGTGCAGCGGGGCCGCCGCGCACGTCCACTCCTGCACGGGGCGGCTGTAGTGCTCGGCGGCGAAGATCTGCACGGCGTGGTCGACGGCGAGGGCGGTGCCCGGCGCGTTCGTGCCGGCCCGCCACTCGGCCCAGCTCGCGCCCGGCACGAAGTTCATGCCCTCGGCGCGGCGCAGCACCTGGGAGTTGCCCTCCACCCACAGCAGCCGCCCGTGCTCGTCGCACACCGACAGCAGGTGCGCGCCGTCGTCGGCGATGGTGCCCAGCAGGTCTCTGATCAGCGGCATGACGCGGGCGAGCGGGTGGCCGTCGCGCCAGTCGGCCAGGTCGCCGTCGGTGAGGTCGACGAAGGCCTCGCCGTCGGGCTCGACGGCGGCACCGGCGCAGCGCCGCCAGGAGTCGGCGACGACGTTGCGCACCGGCGCCCCGATGGGGCTGCCCGCGAGGAAGTCCTCGTGCGCGCGGCGTACTTCGCCGGCCCGCTGCACGGGGTCGGCGCCCGTCTCGAGAGCCAGCCATGGATTCAGCACATCCGACATCGTGCCGCGCACCCGCCCGCCGGACAACGCTCCGCACGCGGCCTGTCACCCTCGGCTCGCCGTACGCGCGGGTAGGGGCGCGCGCAGGCGCGGGCACGGCACTCCGGCAGCGCCCCGGCACACCGCCGCGCCCGTGCCACGTGTCAGCCGCGCCGCCGCTGGTACCCGGTCCGCATGCCGAACGACAGCCGTCCCTCGCCGACCGGAACGGCCCAGCGCCCGCCCGAGCGCCCTGCCGCCCTCGCCGAGGAGGAGACGCTCCAGCTCGACGCGCAGTGGCGCGCCCTCAACTACCTCGCCGCCTGCCAGCTCTACCTGCGCGACAACCCGCTGCTCAGCGAGCCCCTGCGGCCCGAGCACATCAAGCCGCGGCTGCTCGGGCACTGGGGCACCTGCCCCGCGCTCGGGCTCGTCTACACGCACCTCAACCGCGTGATCGGGGAACGGGACCTGGACGCGCTGTGCGTGTGGGGCCCGGGGCACGGCGCGCCCGCTGTGCTGGCCGGCGCCTGGCTGGAGGGCAGCCTCGGGGAGCTCGACCCGGACATGCCGCGGGACGCCGCCGGGATGCGGCGCCTCTTCCGCGACTTCTCGCAGCCGGGCGGCCTGCCCAGCCACACCGCCCCCGAGGTGCCGGGGGCCATTCAGGAGGGCGGCGAGCTGGGCTATTCGCTGGCGCACGCGTACGGGGCCGCCTTCGACAACCCGGAGCTGGTGGTGTGCGCCGTGGTCGGGGACGGCGAGGCGGAGACGGGGCCGCTGGCGACCTCGTGGCACGCGAACAAGTTCCTCGACCCGGTGCACGACGGCGCCGTGCTGCCGGTGCTCCAGCTCAACGGCTACAAGATCGCCAACCCGACGGTGCTCTCCCGCATCCCGCACGAGGAGCTCGACGCGCTGCTGCGCGGCTACGGTCACGAGCCGCTGTACGTGACGGCCGAGCCCGGCAGCGACCCGCTGGAGGTCCACCGCGCGATGGCCGCGGCCCTGGACACGGCCCTCGACAGGATCGCGGAGCACCAGCGCGCGGCCCGCGAGGACAGGGGCGAAGCACAGCGCGAAGGCCGGAACGAAAGGCAGGGCGAAGCCGGGAGCGGCGCCCTGAGCACGGACCGCCCCGCGTGGCCCATGATCGTCCTGCGTACCCCCAAGGGCTGGACGGGCCCGGAGAGCTGGGACGGCGAGCCGGTGGAGAACACCTGGCGCTCCCACCAGATCCCGCTGTCCGGTGTGCGCGAGGACCCGGAGCGGCTGCGGGCGCTGGAGCGGTGGCTGCGCTCGTACGCGCCGGAGGAGCTCTTCGACGGCGAGGGCCGCCCGGCCCCCCGTGTGCTGGAGCGGGTGCCCGGGGGCGACCGCAGGCTGGGCATGAACCCGCACGCCAACGGCGGCCGCCTGCTGCGCGCCCTGCCGCTGCCCGAGCTGGAGCCGTACGCGGTCCGGGTCGACCGGCACGGAGGGGACGCGCACGAACCCACCCGTGCGCTGGGCGGTTACCTGGGCGAGCTGCTCACGGCGACCGCCGGGCGGCGTGACTTCCGGCTCTTCGGCCCGGACGAGACGGACTCCAACCACCTCCAGGACGCGTACGGGGGCTCGCCGCGCGGCTGGCAGGACCGACTGCTGCCCACCGACCGGAACCTGGGCCGGCACGGCCGCGTGCTGGAGGTCCTCTCCGAGCACCTGTGCCAGGGCTGGCTCGAGGGGTACGTGCTGACCGGCAGGCGTGGGGTGTTCGCCACCTACGAGGCGTTCGCGCACCTCGTGGACAGCATGGCGTCACAGCACATCAAGTGGGTGCACAGCGCGCGGCAGGTGGACTGGCGGCGGCCCGTCGGGAGCTTCACCTACCTGTTGAGCTCGCACGCCTGGCGGCAGGACCACAACGGGTTCTCGCACCAGGACCCCGGCTTCATCGACCACGTGCTCAACAAGAGCCCCGAGGTGGTGCGGGTCGCGCTGCCGCCGGACACCAACACCCTGCTGTGCGCGGCGGATCACGCGCTGCGCACCGAGGACACCGTGAACGTGGTCGTGGCGGGCAAGCACCCGTGCCCGGACTGGCTGAGCCTGGAGGAGGCGCGGGCACACTGCGCGCGGGGGCTGGGCATCTGGGACTGGGCCGGCAGCGAGCAGCGGGACCGCGAGCCGGACGCCGTGCTGGCCTGCGCGGGCGACGTACCCACCCAGGAGGCGCTGGCCGCGGCCCAGTTGCTGCGCGAGCGGCTGCCGGAGCTGGCGGTGCGGGTGGTGAACGTGGTGGACCTGACGCGCATGATGCCGCCCTCCGCGCACCCGCACGGGCTGCCGGACGCGGCCTTCGACGCGGTCTTCACCCGGGACCGGCCGGTGATCTTCGCGTACCACGGCTATCCGTGGCTGATCCACCGGCTCGCCTACCGTCGCGCGGTGCACGACCGCCTCCACGTGCGCGGCTACCGCGAGATGGGCTCGACCACCACGCCGTTCGACATGGTGGTGCGCAACGACATGGACCGCTACCGGCTCGTGATGGACGTCATCGACCGCACGCCGCGGCTGGCGGTGCGGGCCGCCGGGGTGCGCCAGGCGATGGCCGACATGCGCACCCGGCACGAGCACTGGACCCGCGAAAACGGCACCGACCTCCCCGAGATCACCGACTGGGAGTGGGACCTCAAGTGACCGGGGGCCGCACATGAGGGGTCCTCACGTGCAGCGCGCGGCCCCGGCACGTGGGTGCCGGGGCCGCGGGGCGTGACGTGCCGTGCGGGTCAGACCTCGACGTCCTCCAGGATGCCGAGCGCGTCCGGCACCAGGACGGCGGCCGAGAAGTACGCGCTGACCAGGTACGAGATCAGGGCCTGCTCGTCGATGCCCATGAAGCGGACGTTCAGGCCCGGTTCGAGCTCGTCGGGGATGCCCGTCTGGTGCAGCCCGACCACGCCCTGGTCCTCCATCCCGAGGCGCATCGCCAGCACGCTGCTGGTGTTGTTCTCGCTGATCGGGATCTTGTTGCAGGGCAGCAGCGGGACGCCGCGCCAGGTGCGCACCCTGCTGCCCTGGAACTCGGTCTCCGGCGGGTAGATGCCGCGCGCGTTGCACTCCCGGCCGATCGCCGCGATGGTCCGCGGGTGGGCCAGCAGCACGCGGGTCTTGCGGCGCCGGGAGATCAGCTCGTCCAGGTCGTCCGGGCTCGGCGGCCCGGAGCGGGTGTGGATGCGCTGCTTGAGGTCGGCGTTGTTCAGCAGCCCGAACTCGCGGTTGTTGATCAGCTCTTGCTCCTGCCGCTCGCGCAGGGCCTCGACCGTGAGCCGCAACTGCTCCTGGGTCTGGTTCATCGGGTCGTTGTAGAGGTCGGCGACCCGGCTGTGCACCCGCAGCACGGTCTGGGCCACGCTCAGCGCGTACTCACGGGGCGTCGTCTCGTAGTCGACGAACGTGCCGGGCAGCAGCGGCTCGCCCTCGTGGCCCGAGGCGAGCTCGATCTCCGCCTCGCCGCGCCTGTTCTGCCGCGGGATGGCGCGCGAGAGGTACGCGTCGCGGTGCTGGCGCAGCGCCGGGGAGCGGTCCGCCACCTCGCCGAACGCGCCGGCGGGCAGGGCCAGCACGGTGCACTTCGTGACCGCGCGCAGCGACAGGCCCCACTCCCCCGGGTCGGGCGTGAGGGCCTGCTCGCCGGTGTGGTCGCCGTCGATGAGGCCGCCGAGGTCGGACTCGGCGTCGTACCGCCCCGCGCCGAGCTTGCGCACCTTGCCGTGCGCGATCAGCAGCAGCTCGTCGGCGGGGGCGCCGCGCTCGACGATCGTGTCGCCCGCCGCGTACTCGCGCTGCTCGAAGCGTCCCGCCAGCGCGGACAGCGCCTCCTGGTCCTCCAGGCCGCGCAGCAGCGGGATCTCGCGCAGCTCGGCGGGGATGACGCTGACCTCGGCGCCGGTCGAGGTGAACTCGATGCGGCCGTCGCCGAGGGTGTGGGTGAGCCGCCGGTTCACCCGGAACGTGCCGCCCGAGGTCTCCGTCCAGGGCAGCACCCGCAGCAGCCAGCGGGTGGAGATGCCCTGCATCTGCGGCGGGGTCTTGGTGGTGGTCGTGAGCTGGCGCGCCGCCCCGGTGGTCAGGCTGAGGTGCTGCGCCTCCTGCTCGCCGGTGATCGGTTCAGTGGTCATCGGGCGTGGGCCTTCCGGTCGTTGGGCTCGGCGGGATGTGCGGGGGCGGGGTGTGCGGGGGCGAGGTGTACGAAGGCGGGGTGTACGGGGCGGAGTTCAGCGTCCGGGCCGTGTGCGGAGCGTGAGCCCGGAGTGGTGCGAGGTTCCTGCAAGGGGCCGTGCTCACCGCCCCGTCTCGACGTCCTCGAGGATTCCCAGCGCATCGGGCACGAGCACCGCGGTCGAGTAATAGGAGCTCACCAGATAGGAAATGATGGCCTGTTCGCTGATTCCCATGAAGCGGACCGAGACGCCCGGCTGAATTTCATCGGGAATTCCCGTCTGGTGCAGCGCGACAACGCCCTGCGCCTTCTGGCCCGTACGCATGGCGATAACCGAGCTGGTGCCGTCGGGGCGCACCGGGATCTTGTCGCAGGGCAGGATCGGCACGCCGCGCCAGGAGGGCACCGACTGGCCGTCGAAGTCGGCGCTCGCGGGATACACCCCGCGGGCCGAGGCCTCCCGCCCGATCGCGGCGATGGCGCGCGGGTGGGCGAGGATGACGCTGGGGTCCTTCCACACGGTGCCCAGCAGCTCGTCCAGGTCGTCGGGCGTGGGCGGGCCCGAGCGGGTGTGGATGCGCTGCTTCAGGCTCGCGTTGTTGAGGAGCCCGAAGTCCCGGTTGTTGACCATCTCGTGCTCCTGGCGCTCGCGCAGGGCCTCGACGGTCAGCCGGAGCTGCTCCTGGGTCTGGTTCATCGGCTCGTTGTAGAGGTCGGCGACCCGGGTGTGGATGCGCAGCACGGTCTGGGCCACGCTCAACTCGTACTCGCGCGGCCTGAGTTCGTAGTCCACGAAGGTGCCGGGCAGCCGGGGCTCGCCCACGTGGCCCGAGGCCAGGCCGATCTCCGCCTCGCCGTCGGCGGTGTGCGGGGCCGCGCCGTCCTGCGGGGCCGCCAGGTGGTCCCGCAGGCTCTGCGACCCGGCCAGCACCTCCTCCACGTCCCGCTTGGCGAGGGTGAGCACGGTGCCGCTGGTCAGCGAGGTGAGGCTGAAGCCCCAGGTGCCGGGCTCGCCCTGGAAGAGCGCCGCGCCCTCGTGGTCCCCCTCGGCGATCACGCCGAGGTCGGTGTCCTCGTCGTACCGCCCAGGGCCCGTCTTGCGCAGCTTCCCGTGCGCGACCAGGACCAGCCTGTCGGCCGGCGACCCCGCCTCGATCAGGCTCTCGCCGGGCCCGAAGTCCCGCTGCTCGCACCGCGAGGCGAGGGCCTGCAGGACCTCCTGGTCGCGGTAGCCGCGCAGCGGCGCGACCTCCGTCAGCTCCAGCGGGATCACCCGCACCTCGGCGCCCGTCGAGGTGAACTCCACCCGTCCGTCGCCGAGGGTGTGGGTCAGCCGCCGGTTCACCCGGAACGTGCCGCCCGGCACGTCCACCCAGGGCAGCACCCGCAGCAGCCAGCGCGAGGTGATCCCCTGCATCTGCGGCGGGGTCTTGGTGGTGGTCGTGAGATTGCGCGCCGCGGCCGTACCGAGACTCAGTGGATTCTGCTGACTCGATTCCTCCGCGGGGCGGCTTTCGGAATTCGGGTCCGTCGCAGTCGTCATGTATCCCGCCCATCGCGATCAACTTGCCTGCGCCCGCGGGGAATTGCGAGCACCGGGCCCGAAGTTAGCCCCGCTATAGGATCATCGGCAATCACACGAAAGAGCGGGCGCTTAGAGGATTGTCGGCGGTTTACGCCGGGTAGCTGCTGCAACCCGCCCGGTATTCCGCCACGGAGGGTGAACACGACTCGGGCGCCATGACCCTCCGTGACCCGCCGCATACGGAGGCGCACACCCGGTGCACGGTCGCACGGCGGCAGCACACCGCGGTGCACCGCTCGCGCACCGCGGGCCCGGCGCCGTGTGCCGCGCGGGCGCCCGGTAAAATCGCGGGGTCACGCGGGGGGAGCCGGCGGGGGACCGAGGGCCGGGCCACGGAGGCGGGGGCCCGGCACTGCGCGGGTCCAGGTGATTTCGCTCTCTTCACGTCCCTCACGTGCATGTACCGCACGGTTCGAGGTACTTCGGACGGGGAGAAGGGGGTGAGTGTCCGTGCGTTCCCTTGTCGGTGTGTGGCGCTGGCGCAGCAATCCGCTCTGCCGCCGCACCGACCGCCGTGAGGCGTGGCTGGCGCTCTGGGTGGCGGTGCTGATCGCCGTCTGCGCGCCGCTGGCCGGATGGCTCGGCGCCCAGGCCGCTCATGGTTCGCTGCACAGGGCTGCGGTGCGGCAGCAGCAGGAGCGGCACCCGGTGTGGGCCGTCGCCAAGGACTACGTGAACAGGCCCCCCTCCGACACCGACCCGGAATCCGCCGCCGACCCCCAGAACCGCCGCCTGGTCCTCGCCCAGTGGACGGGTCCCGAGGGCCACCGGCACACCCGCGCCGTGGACGCGGTGCGCGGCGTGCAGCCCGGTGAGCGCTTCAAGCTGTGGACCGACGACAAGGGGCGGCTGACCGCGCGCCCGATGAGCGAGCAGGCCGCGGCCTCGCACGCGGCGCTGGCCGGCCTCGCCGCGGCCGCCGGCGCGGCCGGGCTGCTGGAGGCGGGGCGCCGGATCACGATGCACCAGCTCATGCGGCGGCGCTTCGCGCGCTGGGAAGCGGAATGGCAGCGCAACGGGCCGGACTGGGGCAGGACGCTGCTCTGAGACGGGACCGCGCGCCGGCTCCGTGAGCGGCTCCCCGAGCGGCTCCACGGGAGGGCGCCCCGACCCCGTACGAGACCCCGTACGGCACCTCCGGAACAAAAGCCGCAGCCCCTGGCGGAACGGGAGTTGGGCGGAACGGGGGCGGCCATACCCCCTCGCCCCACACGCTACGGTGGAACACCGGCGCGGCAGTGCGACAAGCAGACACAAGCCGACGCGCCTTCCGTACGTACGAGGTTGGGGCACGACACTCCATGGCACAGGGCTCGGTCCAGGTGACGCACTCCGGCACGTCGCGGTGGCGGCGACGCACAGGTGAGTACGCCACCCTCACGGCGGCCCTCGCGGCCGCCACGGACGGGGACGTGCTCACCGTCGCCCCCGGCACCTATCGCGAGAACGTGGTCATCGACCGCACCGTCACCGTGCGCGGCCCCGAGCGCGCCTCAGCGGGCCAGGTCCGCATCGCGCCGCCCGAGGGCGTCCCGCTCACCGTCCGCTCCTCCGTCCTCGTGCAGGACCTCCAGATCGAGGGGCAGGACGCGGCGTCGCCCGCGGTGCTCGTGGAGGACTGCGCGCCCGAGCTCAACGCGCTGCGGGTGATGACGCGTTCGGCCGCGGGCATCGAGGTGCGCGGGGGCGCGCGGCCCACCGCCAAGCGCTGCGTGGTGGACAACCCCTCCGGGCTCGGCATCAGCGTCACCGGACGCGCGGGCGGCGTCTACGAGGAGTGCGAGATCGTCGCCGCCGGCCAGTCCGGCATCGCCGTGCGCGACGGCGCGCACCCGCGCCTGGAGAACTGCCGCATCCACCACGCCTCGGGCGCCGGCATCTCGCTGCACGGCGAGGGCAGCGGCGCCGAGGCGGTGGGCTGCGAGGTGTACGAGATCAAGGGCAGCGGCGTGCGCGTGACCTCGCGCGCCTCCGCGCAGCTCACCGGATGTCAGGTGCACCGCACCACGGCCGACGGCGTGACCCTGGACTCCGACGCGGTGCTGACCCTCGCGGACTGCGACATCCACAGCATCCCGGAGAACGCCGTGGACATGCGCTCGCGTTCGGTGCTCACGCTCACCCGCTCCACGGTGCGCCGCTTCGGGCGCAACGGCCTGTCGGTGTGGGACCCGGGCACCCGCGTGGACGCCAACGGCTGCGAGATCCACGAGAGCACGGGCGACTACCCCGCGGTGTGGGTCAGCGACGGCGCGACCGCCGTGCTGGACTCGTGCCGCGTGCACACCGTCCCCGACGCGCTGTTCGTCCTGGACCGCGGCTCGCGCGCCGACGTGGTGGACACCGACCTCACGCAGGTGCGCGGCACCGCCGTGTCGGTGAGCGACGGCGCGACGGTGCAGCTCGACGACTGCCGGATGAGCGAGGTGACCACGGCCGCGTGGTTCCGCGACCACGGCACCGGCGGCACCCTCGCCAACTGCACCGTGGAGGACGCGGCGACCGGCTTCATCGTGACCAAGGGCGCCGACCCCACGATGGAGCGCTGCACCGTCAACTCCCCCACGGACGCCGGGTTCTACGTGTCGGCCGAGGGGCGCGGCACCTTCCACGGCTGCCGGGTGACCGGCTCGCGCGGCTACGGCTTCCACGTGATCGACGGCTGCCGTACGACGCTGCGCCGCTGCCGCACGGAGCGCTGCGCGCGGGGCGGGTTCGAGTTCGCCGAGGAGGGTCCCATGGTCGAGGACTGCACGAGCGACCAGAGCGCCGCCGTACCGACGCCTTCCTCGGCGCCGTCCCCGGCGCCGGGCACCGGGCCTCCGGCTCCCGCGCCCGCACCGGCACATGACCGCGGCGCCGCACCCCGTACGGCCGGCGGCGCGGGCGGCACCACGGGGCTGCTCACCGCGCAGGAGAACGTGCCCACCACGCGGCAGGCGATCCCCGCGCCGCCCGACCGCGCCGCGATAGCGGCGGACGGCGGCGCGCGGGACGACGGCTCGGGCCGCCCCGCGCACCAGGTCCTCGGCGAACTCGACGCGCTGGTCGGCCTGGAGGGCGTGAAGCGCGAGGTGCGGGCCCTGACCGACATGATCGAGGTGGGGCGCAGGCGCCAGCAGGCGGGCCTCAAGGCGGCCTCGGCGCGCCGCCACCTGGTCTTCACCGGCTCCCCCGGCACCGGCAAGACGACGGTGGCCAGGCTGTACGGGGAGGTGCTGCGCTCCCTCGGGGTGCTCCAGCGCGGCCACCTGGTGGAGGTCTCCCGCGTCGACCTGGTCGGCGAGCACATCGGCTCGACGGCGATCCGCACCCAGGAGGCCTTCGACCGGGCGCGCGGCGGGCTGCTCTTCATCGACGAGGCGTACGCGCTCTCGCCCGAGGACGCCGGGCGCGACTTCGGCCGGGAGGCCATCGACACGCTGGTGAAGCTCATGGAGGACCACCGCGACGAGGTCGTGGTGATCGCCGCGGGGTACACGGCCGAGATGGAGCGCTTCCTGGACGCCAACCCCGGCGTCGCCTCCCGCTTCTCGCGCACCATCACCTTCGGCGACTACGCGCCGGAGGAGCTGCTGGAGATCGTCGAGCAGCAGGCGGAGGAGCACGAGTACCGCATCGGCGACCGTGCCTCCGAGGCGCTGCTGAAGTTCTTCACCGCGCTGCCCAAGGGCCCCTCGTTCGGCAACGGGCGCACCGCGCGGCAGACCTTCGAGGCGATGGTGGAACGGCACGCGGGCCGGGTGGCCCAGCTCTCCGACCCCGACACGGAGGCACTGACGCTGCTGTACGCGGAGGACCTGCCGGAACTCCCGTAGGGCTCCGCGCGTGTGCACGGGCCGCGCTGTGACCGCCGGCCCGTTCCGCTCGGCTTCCTTTCCGCTGCGGCGGTGCCGAGGGTTGCGTTGCGCTCAGCGGGGTGCGGACTCCGCAGGCTCCGCCCGCACCCCGCTGTGAACGTCGCGTCGGTCTACTGGTCGCCGGGTCCGTCGCCGGCTTCGGTCTCCGTGCGCTCCGACTGCCGTGGTACGCCGCCGAGTCCCGCGGCCGGTGCGGGGCCCGCGCGGCCCGGGCGTTCGCGGAGGCGGGCCAGGAGCATGTCGCGCTCCTCGGCGAAGGCGGGGTCGGCCTGGTAGTCGCCGTGGCCCTGGATCTGCGCGGGCAGCGGCTGTTCGACGGTGCGGCCGTAGGCGAGCGGATCGCGCAGCGGCCCGCGGTCCACGCCGGGCTCCTTGCCGTTGCCGCCCAGGCGCACGGGGCCGCCGATCGGGTCGGTGAGCCGCCACAGGTTGCGCCAGCAGTCGACCTCGCCGTGCAGGTGGCGCAGTTGCTCGGGCCCGAAGTAGGCGGGGAACCACCTCCCGTACAGCCTCTCCAGCGGCGATCCGTAGGTGAGCAGCGCGACCTGGCGGCGGGTGTCGGGGTCGAGCTGCCAGATCGCGGCGGCCGACAGCACGCTGCCCTGCGAGTGCCCGGACAGCACGAGCCTGCCGCCGGTCTGCTGGGTCCAGCAGCCGATGCGCCAGGCCAGGTCGGGCACGGCGCGCTCGCTGTAGCAGGGCGGCGCGAAGGGGTGCGCCGCGCGCGGCCAGAAGGTGCCCACGTCCCACAGGATGCCGATGGTGCGCCGGGCCGAGGCGTCCTTGTACGCGCGGCGCCCCCAGGCCAGGAAGGCGAGGAACGCTATGCCGATGAGCCAGGAGCCGAGCGCCTGCACGGTCTCGGCGAAGCCGTCCACCAGCGCGGGCGACCCGTTGGCCGCGCGCCCCGGCACCTCGCCGGTGAGCCACGCGCCGAGCACGGCGAACCCGCCGAGCAGCAGCGTGACCACCGCGAACAGCCACACCAGCCGGCCCGCCGAGTCGGTGAGCCCGGCCCGCGCGATGCTCCCGGCGATGCGCCGGGTCCTGCCCGGGTCGAAGACCCGCACCTCGGGATAGCCGCGCTCCACGTCGGGGGCGATGGCGCGGGCGCGGCGCATGGTGCGGTACGCGAGGAAGCACACCGCCAGCAGCACGACGCCCAGCAGTACGGGGATGGCCGAGGCCTGCCAGGTGAGCACCACCGGCGGCCCGTCGATGCTGCCGGTGCCCGAGCCGGGGGACCCTGGACCGTCCAGCCAGTCCGCGACCCGCTGGGCCACGCCGCCGGACATCACGCCGCCCAGCGCGCAGGCCAGTATCGCCACCGCCGCCGAGCCGAGGCCGCGCAGCGCGGTGCGCGGCACGGGGCGCCGGTGGAACATCAGCAGACCGAGCACGGCGATCCCCGTCACCAGCGCGCCCTGGAGCACGGCGAGCACGCCGAACGTCTCGTCGCCCGGCAGTTCGCCGCCCGCCGAGATCCAGCCGGGCCGCGACCACATGGCGTGCAGCACGGCCAGGAGCAGCACGCCGACGGAGGCGCCGGGCAGCACGCTGACCGCCAACTTGTCGACGGCGTCGTCCGGTTCGCTCTCCTTGCGGCCGCGCCGGCACACCACGTACAGCACGCAGCCCGCGCCCGCGACGACCAGGCACTCCACGAGCCAGCCGGCCACGTCCAGCGCGGCGCTGCCGCCCGGCTTGCGGTCCTGCCGGGTGGCGGCCGCCGCCAGCGCGGCCGCGACGGTGAGGAACCCGGCGGCGGTGTGCGCCGCGCGCAGTCGCGCCACCAGCCGCTTCCCGTACCAGAACCCGGGCAGGCACAGCGCCGGGCGGCGGGCGGCCGCCGCGTCGTCCTCGTCCACCGGGTGCTGGAGCGGCGGCTGCGACTCGTACGCGCACCAGCTCCGGTGCGAGAGCCACCACAGCAGCACCGTCAGCGCGGCCGGGAGCACGGCGGCCAGGGCGAGCCTGCGCCCGGGCTGGCTCCACCAGCCGCCGTGGCCCGCGCCGTCGGCGGCCATGAAGTGCAGCCACCCCCGGTCGGCGAAGCACGCCGTGCTGCCCGCGCACTGCCAGGCGACCAGGTCGAGGGCGACCTCGCAGGCGGCGGCGACCAGCAGCACGGTGAGGCTGAGCGCGATGATCCTGACCAGCACGCCGTGCGCGCGCACGAGGAGTTGGCGCCCGTCGGCAGCGGGGCGTGTCCAGTGCGCGAGGTTGGCGACCATGAACGGCAGCAGGATCAGCCACAGCGCGCGGGCGCCGTTGCCCGAGGTCAGATTGGACCAGGAGTACGCCTCGGGCACCGGCTCCCTGCGGTAGTCCTCGGGCCGCTCCTCGGCGTCCTCGTCGCCGGTGCGCCGGTAGACGGCGGCGGTGCAGTCGCCGCTGATGCGCTTCGGGAAGGGGTCGTCCAGCATCTCGGCGGGCGTGGTGCCGCCGACGCCGTGCACGAGGAGTTCGAGGTTCACGCCGGGAGGCGGACCGGGATCCGAGGTGCCGTCACCGTCCTTGCCCTGTACGGGGGTTGCGGTGCCTCGTACGGGGGCCGCGGCGCTGCTCCGGGCGTCCGGGGCGGCGGCCGCGGTGTCCGGCGAAGCCTCCCCTTCCGCGGCGTGCTCGGTGTGCGGGGCGTGCTCGCCCCGCGTGTGCTCCTGCGGCATGGTGCTCTCCCCCGGTGCCCGATCCTCCGGCCGCACCCAGCATCCAGGCTGGGGCGGCCTCCGCGCATCCCCGCGTACCGAAGCGGGGCCATTTGCGGGGAAAACCTGCCCGTCCTGCGCTGTCGGAACCTCGTGCGAGGATGAACGCGAAGGCCAGGGGCGGTAACCGCGGTACGAAGGGACGACAGCGCGGTGGGCGACAATCAGAACCTGCTCGCGGAGCAGCGGCGGGCCCTCATCCTCGACGAGGTGCGGCGGCACGGCGGCGCCCGGGTCAACGAGCTGACCCGCAAGCTCAACGTCTCGGACATGACGGTCCGCAGGGACCTGGACGCGCTCGCACGCCAGGGCGCTCTGGAGAAGGTGCACGGCGGCGCGGTCCCGGTGGCCGAGGCCAGCACCCACGAGCCGGGCTTCGAGGCCAAGTCCTCACTGGAGCCCACGGCCAAGGAGGACATCGCGCGCACGGCCGCGGCCCTGGTCCAGCCCGGCAGCGCCATCGCGCTGTCCGGCGGCACCACCACGTATGCGCTGGCCAGGCAGCTCACCGACGTCGCCGACCTCACGGTGGTCACCAACTCGGTGCGGGTGGCCGACGTGTTCCACTCGGCGCAGCGCGCGGCGGCCGGGTCCCGCGCCGCGCGGCCCGGCGCCGCGACGGTGGTGCTGACCGGCGGCGTGCGCACGCCCTCGGACTCGCTGGTGGGCCCGGTCGCGGACGCGGCGATCAGATCGCTCCACTTCGACGTGCTCTTCCTCGGCGTGCACGGCATATCGGTCGAGGCGGGCCTGTCCACGCCCAATCTCGCCGAGGCGGAGACCAACCGGCGCTTCGTGGGCTCGGCCCGGCGGGTCGTGGTGGTCGCCGACCACACCAAGTGGGGCACGGTGGGCCTCAGTTCGTTCGCCACCCTGGCGCAGGTGGACACCCTGGTCACGGACGGCGGCCTGCCGGACGGGGCCCGCGCCGAGATGGAGGAGCAGCTCCCCGCGCTGCTGGTCGCGGGCGAGCCGGACCCGTCGGAGTACGCCGCTGAGGAGCACGAAGCGGGCGAGACCGGGGCTTCCGGGACGCCGGGAGAGGGCGCGGACGGGGGCGCGGGCGCAGACAACTGAGGGGCGCGCGGCTAGGGTGTGCGCCCGTCCGCGACCCTGTGCCGCACGTCCGTCCTCAGGAGGAGACCCGATGGTGCGCCGACTGCGTCCCGTGGAGCTGGAGTTCGCCGACACCGCTCCGGTGCGGCTGGCGTTCACCGCCACGCTGCGCTCCAGCCCGGAGGAGGTGTACGTGGCACTGGCCGAGGAGGTGGAGAACACCCCGCGCTGGTTCTCCGCCGTGGCCGAGGCCGTGCCCACGGGCGGCGGCCGCGGCCGCGACGTGAAGCTGCGCGGCGGCGTCCGCTTCTCCGAGACGGTGCTGGCCGCGCTCGCCGTGCAGCGCTATGCGTACCGCATCGACACCGCCAACGTCCCCGGCGTCACCGCCATGCTGGAGGACTGGCGGCTGGCGCCCGACGGCCTCGGCGGCACCCTGGTGCGCTGGACGATGGCGGTCGACGGCGGCCTGCCGGTGCGGCTCGTGCTGCGGCTGGCCAGGCCGGGCGTGGGCCGCTCCTTCCACGACGCGATGCGCGCGCTCGACGCGTACCTGGGCGCCCCGGACACCAGCCGCAGCGGCGGCAGTGGCACCGGCACCGGCACCGCCTCGTAACCGCTATTCGGCGACCGGCTCCGAGGCCGGTGCGCCCGGCCACCGCCCCGTACCCAGGAAGGTCTCGATGGCCTGCGCGTACGGGGCGATGTCGAGGCCCTGCTCGGCCAGCCAGGAATCCGCGTAGTACTTGTCGAGATAGCGGTCGCCCGCGTCGCCGACGAGGGTCACCACGCTGCCCGTGCGGCCCTGTTCGACCATCTCGCCGACGATCTTCAGCGCGCTCCACAGCGCGGTGCCCGTGGAGCCCCCGGCCTTCCGCCCGGTCGCCTTCTCCAGCGCGCGTACGGCCGCGACGCTCGCCGCGTCCGGCACCTTCATCATCCGGTCGACGGCCGAGGTGATGAAGCTGGGCTCCATGCGCGGCCGTCCGATGCCCTCGATGCGCGAGCCGCGCTCGCCGCTGGCGTCCGGATCGCCCTGCACCCAGCCGTCGAAGAGGCAGGAGTTCTCCGGGTCGGGCACGCAGACGCGGGTGTCGTACTGCATGTAGTGCACGTACCGGGCGATGGTCGCCGAGGTGCCGCCCGTGCCTGCCGCGGCGACGATCCACGCGGGCTCGGGAAAGCGTTCGAGCCGCAGCTGCTGGTAGATGCTCTCCGCGATGTTGTTGTTCCCCCGCCAGTCGGTGGCCCGTTCCGCGTACGTGAACTGGTCCATGTAGTGGCCCCCCGACTCCGCGGCGAGCGCGGCGGCGACCTCGTACACCGTCCGCGGATCGTCGACCAGGTGGCAGCGGCCGCCGTGGAACTCGATCAGCCGCGTCTTCTCACTGCTCGTCGTCCGCGGCATCACCGCGATGAACGGCACCCCGATCAGCTTCGCGAAGTACGCCTCGCTCACCGCCGTGGACCCCGAGGACGCCTCGATCACCGGCCTGCCGGGGCGCACCCAGCCGTTGCACAGCCCGTACAGGAACAGCGAGCGCGCCAGCCGGTGCTTGAGGCTGCCCGTCGGGTGCGTCGACTCGTCCTTCAGATACAGGTCGATCCCCCACTGTTCGGGCAGCGGGAAGTTCAGCAGGTGGGTGTCGGCGCTGCGGTTGCTGTCCGCCTGCACCTTGCGCACGGCGTCCTTGAGCCAGGAGCGGTACGCGGGGTCGCTGCGGTCCACGTCGACGGTCGGTACGGCGGAGGCGGGAGAGGTGACGGCCTGGGTGATGGCGGGCTGTGCGCCGGGCGTGCTGCTCACCCCGCGATCATAGGCAGCACATTCGCGCAGTTCGGGGCCTCTGGTCGGCGGCGCGCCTTGCGTGCACACTGCGGACAGGGACTAGGGCGGCCGCACGGGGGTACTTCGGCTGCGATGCGCTGGTGGGAGGTAGACCGTGGCGGAGCCGGAATTCGATGCGGCCGGTGTGCGGATACGGCGGATGCTGCGCTCGCTCACGCGGGGCGGGCACGTGCTGGTGCAGGACGGCCGTCTCGTACTGAGGACCAGTTACGGCAGCGAGATCGACAGCGCGCCGCTGGACGAGGTGCGGCTCAGCGGCTACGGGGCCAGGGACGCGGCGCTGGCCAGCCTGCGCGGCACCCGCTATGTGCTCCAGTTCGGACTGGGCCACCGCGAGGGCCTGTTCAGCGCGGTGCGCACGGCCCGCGCGAAGACCGCGGCCGACCGCGGCACCTTCGGACACTGAGCCGGCGCCTCCGGGCACGGGGCCTGCACATCGGGGAACCGCGCCCGCCCATTCGAACACCGGGTCCGCACCCGCCGCCGCTCCGCGCGCAGCGGGTGGCCCGTTTGCGCGCCTCCGCGGGCCACTTCGCGCCGCACGCGTTACATATGTGGCACCTTTCACGTTTCTCGCCTTCCGGGCCATGATCAGGGGAGCCGCCGTGACCGGTCGTTCCACGCTTCCGAGCCGGCACTGCGCCGTGGAGTTCCAGGCGCTGCCGTCCCGCATCGGACAGATCAGAAGGATCGTGGCCGCCCAACTCCGCTATTGGCGGCTCGATCCGCTCATCGACCCCGCGGCCCTCGGACTGGGCGAACTGCTGGCGAACGTCCACCAGCACACCGGCGCCGACAAGCAGTGCACCGTCGAACTGGTCTACCTCTGGGAGCGCTTGACCGTCTCCGTGCGCGACCACGACCCGCACCTTCCGCAGGTGCGCGTCGCCGATTCGCTGGCGGGCAGCGGGCGCGGCCTCGCCCTGGTGGCCGCGGTCAGCGCGAGCTGGGGCATGCGCGCGCACCACGACGGCTCGGGAAAGGTCGTGTGGTTCACCCTGCCCGCACCGCCGCTGGCGGAGATGCCGGGGGTGGCGGCGGTCGCGGGGGCGGCGAGCGTGGCTGGCGCTTCGGGGGTGGGCGGCACGGCGGGGGTGGCCGCCGCTTCCGGAGTGGCCAGCACGACGGGGGTGGCCGCCGCTTCCGGAGTGGCCGATGCACCCGGAGTGCCCGGAGCGGCTTCGGTGACGGAACGTCACCGGGCGGGTTCTGGCGACGCCCTGACCGCCGATCCGGTGACGTCTCCGGTCACGCACTGCTGACGCCGCGGCCCGGGCGCTGGGAGCCGGAAGCCGGGCGCCCGAGCGCCGCAGGCCGGCCCCGCGCACGGGGCCGGCCGTCTCAGAAGCGGATCTCCACCCCGATGTGCGGGCGCCTGCCGCGCCGCAGCAGCGCGCCGCCGGAGTCCACGACGCGGAACTGCCACCCGTACTTGCGGGCCATCGCCCTCCGCACCCGCGGCAGTTCGCCCTCCATCAGCCGCGCCGTGCCCTCCACCGGCTCGGCGCCCTCGGCGACCCGGCCGCGCGCGTCACACCGGGTGACGGTCACCCGGCCGTCGTTGCGCAGCCGCTTCACCTTGCCGCTGTCGGCGCGCGTCCACACCAGGAGCGCCCCGCCGTCCTCCACGGCCCACACCGGCGTCGCCACCGGAGTGCCGTTCCTGCGATGGGTGACGAGGCTGACGTACCGGCCGCCGGCCAGCTCTTCGGGAACCATGCCCCGAGCGTACGGCCGCTCCCTCACGCCCCGCCGTCCTTGCGGTCCCGCGCGCTCTCGTTCAGCACGGAGAAGCGGCGCCAGTACTCGTCCTCGTCGATCTCACCGGCCGCGAACCGCCGGTCCAGCACCGCGAGCGGACTCTCCTGCCCGCGCGCCGCCCCGGGTCCGCCCCCGGCATACCCCGGCTGCCACGGCGCCGCCCCGCCGAACGGGCCCCCGCGCCGCCCGCGCCACACCGTACGCCGCAGCAGGAACAGCGCCCCGCCGATGACCAACACCCAGGCCAGGGGCGCGAACAGAATCCACGGCCCGGGCCCGCCGCCGTCCCAGTGCGCCAACATGTTCATGAGAGATCAACTCCTCGATGGTCCCGACCAGTTACCCCTGGTCCTGCCACCGAGAGTCACCCGAGGAGGGCCGCCGGGTCGTCGTACGGGGGACGACGGTGCGGGTACGCCGGGGGGAGTAGGCGGGGCGGCGTACGGAGCACCGCTCCCGTTCCGGAGCACCGCTCACCGACTGGAGCGGCGCACACGAGCCGGAGCGCTGCTCATCAAGCGGAGCGCTGCTCACGCGGCGGAGCGGCGCTCGCAAACCAGAGCACCGCTCACGGGCTGGAGCGCCGCGCACAGACGGGAGCACTGCTCGCCAAGCGGAGCGCTGCTCACGCGGCGGAGCACCGCACACACTCCAGAGCACCGCTCACGAAGCAGCGCACCGCTCATGGCCCACCGCAACCGCTCACGCCCCGCCCAACGCCCCCAACGGATCATCCAGCACCGGCTGCCAGGCCAGCTCGGCCGCGCCGACCAGGCCGTTGTGGTTCAGTTCCGCGCCGACGACCGGCACGCTGCCGCTCTGGCCCCAGAGGCTGTCGTCGGCGACCACGGACCGCAGCCGCTCCCCCTCGGTCTCGACCAGCGCGCGGTGGAGGCCGATCAGCACGATGCGGTCGGGGTTGAGGATGTTCACGAGCCCCGCGAGCCCGTGGCCGAGGCGGTCCACGAGGGTGCCGACGGCGCCGCGTACCGACGCGTCCTGCGGATACCGGCCGCTGATCAGCGCCTTCGCCTGGTCCAGCAGCGAACCCTCGGGCCCCGGCTTCTCCCCCGCCGCCTCCAGGAAGGCCAGCGGGTCCGCCTCCACGTCCAGGCAGCCGCGGCTGCCGCAGTGGCAGGGCCGCCCGCCCGGGTCGACGGTCAGGTGCCCCACCTCCAGCGCGAGCCCCGAACTCCCGGTGTGCAGGCGCCCGTCCAGCACCAGCGCGCCGCCCACGCCGCGGTGCCCCGTACCCACGACCAGCAGATGGCGTGCGCCGCGGCCCGCGCCGTGACGGTGCTCGGCGAGGGCGGCGAGGTTGACGTCGTTGGCGGTGTAGCCGACCGCGGGGCTCACGCCGTCGGGCCCGGTGACGCCCGCGTCGGCGAGGCAGCGGGTGAAGATCTCGCGTACCGGTTCGCCCACGTTCCACGCCAGGTGGATGGGGTTGAGAGCAGTGCCCTCTGGCTCCGCGACGGCGGACGGCACGGCGAGCCCCGCGCCCACGCACCGGCGCCCCGTCTCGCGCAGCAGCCGCGCCCCTTCGGCCACCAACTCGCCCAGCACGCCCTCGGGTTCGGGCGGCACCGTGCCGCAGCCCGGCGCCGTGGCCACCACCCGTCCGCCGAGTCCGACCAGCGCCGCGCGGAACCCGTCCGCATGCACCTGCGCCGCCAGCACCACGGGCCCGTCCTCGCGTACGGACAGCCGGTGCGAGGGCCGCCCCTGCGCGCCGACCGAGGCCGTCGGCCGGGAGTCCACGGTGATCAGCCCCAGGGATTCCAGCTCGGCGGCGACGGCGCCTGCGGTCGCCCGGGTCACGCCGAGTTCCGAGGTCAGCACGGCGCGGGTGGGCGCGTGCCCGGTGTGGATGAGTTCCAGTGCCGGACCGAGGGCCGTACGGCCCCTCTCCGGCCTTGTTGTACGCGTCGGGGTCACCGTCCTATTCTCGCTTTGTGCCGACACTGAACAAAATACGGTCGGCGCTGGCCGGTGCAACGGGGCGCGGCAGCGGTGTCCAACTCCCGTCCCACGATCCGGTACTGCGCCGCCTCCGCCTCGCCCTGACCGCCTTCTTCGCCCTGGACGGCTTCCTCTTCGCCGGCTGGGTCGTCCGCATCCCCGCCATCAAGGCGCAGACCGGCGCCTCCCCGAGCGCGCTCGGCCTGGCCCTGCTCGGCGTCTCCGCCGGCGGGCTCGTCACCATGATGCTCACCGGACGCCTCTGCCACCGCTTCGGCAACCATCCCGTGACCGTCGCCTCCGGCATCCTCCTCTCCCTCAGCATCGCCCTTCCCCCGCAGGCCCATTCGGCCCTCGCGCTCGGCCTCGTGCTGCTCGTGTTCGGCGCCGCGTACGGCGGCATCAACGTCGCCATGAACGCCGCCGCCGTCGACCTCGTCGCCGCCCTGCGCAGGCCCGTGATGCCCGGCTTCCACGCCGCGTTCAGCCTCGGCGGCATGATCGGCGCGGGCGTCGGCGGCCTGCTGGCAGGGCATCTCTCTCCGGCCCGACACCTGTCGCTGCTGACCGTGGCCGGTCTCCTGCTCACCGCGGTGGCCGCACCGACGCTGCTGCGGCACCGCAGCCCGTTCGCCGGGATCCCGGAGACCGAGCGCCGCACGGAGGAACGGCCCCACAGCCGTACGATGACCGGCCGCGCCCGCACCCTCGTACTGATCCTGGGCTCCATCGCCCTCTGCACGGCGTACGGGGAAGGCGCCCTCGCCGACTGGAGCGCCCTCCACCTCTCCGGCGACCTGGGCGCGAGCGCCGGGGTCGCGGCCGCAGGGTACTCGGTGTTCGCCCTGGCCATGACCCTCGGCCGGCTCTCCGGCACCGCCCTCCTCGAACGCCTGGGCCCGTCCCGCACCCTGATCACGGGCGGCGCCATGGCCGCCGCCGGCATGCTGCTGGGCGCCCTGGGCCCGAACGTCGGCCTCGTCCTCACCGGCTTCGTCATCACCGGCCTCGGCCTCGCGAACGTCTTCCCCGTCGCCATCGCCCGCGCCGGCGCCCTCGCGGGCCCGGGCGGCGTCGCCGCCGCCTCCACCCTCGGCTACGGCGGCATCCTCCTGGGCCCGGTCGCCATCGGCTTCCTCGCGGACTGGTTCTCCCTGCCTCTGGCCCTGACCACGGTCGCGGCACTCTCGGCGATGGCAGCGGCGGTGGCATTCCTGGTGCGGAGGGCGGCGTTGGCGGAGGGGTGAGGGGAGCGGTGCTCCGGGGTGTGAGCAGCGCTCTGAGGGTGGAGCGGTGCTCTGCGTCGTGAGCAGTGCTCCGCGCTGGGAGCGCTGGTCCATGGCGTGAGCGGTGCTCTCCGTCGTGAGCGGTGCTCCGAGGTGCGAGCACCGCTCCGAAACGGGAGCACTGTGCCAAGCTGCGAGCACTGCTCCACAGCGTGAGCGCCGCTCCAGGCCGCGAGCACCGCTCCCGACTCAGCGCACCGCTCCCCCCGCCCACACTCACCTCAACGTGAGCTCCTTCTTCAGCTCCGCGTCCGCGCTGTCGCCCGCGTAGACCTCGAACACGCCCGGTTCCACGACCAGTTCGCCCTCCGGCGCGTTGGTGTGGAAGCCGAGGTCCTCCGCGCCGAGCTCGAACCGGAGCGTGCGCTTCTCGCCGGGCTTCAACGTCACCCGTTCGAAGCCCCGCAGCCTCCGCACCGGCTGCGCGATGCTGGCCACGACGTCCCGCACATAGAGCTGTACGACCTGGTCACCGGCGCGCCGCCCGGTGTTCTCCACCCGCACGGTGGCGCGGATCTTCTCCTTGCCCTCGCGTACGCCCTCCGCGCTCGCGGTCTCCTTGTCGAGGGCGAGCCCGGAGATGCGGAACGTGGTGTAGCTGAGGCCGTGCCCGAAGGGGAAGAGCGGGCCGTGCGGCAGGTCGAGGTACTTGGAGGTGTACTTCTCCTCCTTCTTGTACGGGCGCCCGGTGTTCTCGTGCGCGTAGTACAGCGGCAGCTGACCCACCGCGCGCGGGAAGGTCGCGGGCAGCTTGCCGCCCGGGTTGACCTGGCCGAACAGCACGTCGGCCACGGCGTTCCCGGACTCCAGGCCCAGGTGCCAGGCGTTGAGCAGCGCCGGCGCGTGCGCGGCGGGATCGGTCAGCACCAGCGGCCGCCCGGCCATCACCACGACCACGAACGGCTTGCCGGTGGCGGCGATTCGGCGGATCAGTTCCTCCTGGACGCCGGGCAGCCTGATGTCGCTGCGGGCCGCCGCCTCGCCGCTCTGCTCCGCCTTCTCGCCGACCACGACCACCGTCTTCTCGGCCGCGCGCGCCGCCGCGACGGCCCGCGCGATGCCGCCGGTGTCCTCGCCGTCGATCTCGCAGCCGCGCGCGTGCGTGACCTTCGCGCCCGGCGCCGCCTTCTTGATCCCCTCCAGCACCGACACCGCGGGGATCTTCGTCGCCATCGGCAGCGACCAGGTGCCGTGCGGCTCCTTGCGGTCGTCGGCGAGCGGGCCGACCACGGCGATGGAGCCCGCACCCGTGTCGAAGGGCAGTGTGTCCTTGTCGTTCTTGAGCAGCACCGCGCAGCGCGCCGCCGCCTCGCGCGCCCGCTTGCGCGCCCCCTCGGTGGGCTCGCCGATCTGCGCCTTCTCGTCCGCGTACGGGTTCTCGAAGAGCCCCAGCCGCACCTTCACCCGAAGGATGCGGGTGACCGCGTCGTCCAGCCGCTTCCGGTCGATCTTGCCCTGTTCCAGCAGCTTCTTGCCGTGCTCGGCGTAGGTGGTGCTGACCATCTCCATGTCGACGCCCGCGCCGAGCGCCAGCCGCGCCGCGTCCGCGCCCCCGGCGGCGACCCCGTGTGGAATCAACTCCTGTACGCCGTTGTAGTCGCCGACCACGAAGCCGTCGAAGCCCAGCTCCTCGTGCAGGATCTCGGTGAGGGTGTGCCGGTTGGCGTGCGCGGGAACGCCGTTGACCGTGTTGAACGAGGCCATCACCGTGGCCACCCCCGCCTCCACGGCCGCCCGGAACGGCGGCAGCGCGACATCGCGCAGCCGTCTCTCGGAGAGGTCCACGGTGTTGTAGTCCCGGCCGCCCTCGGGGAAGCCGTAGCCGACGAAGTGCTTGGCGCAGGCGGCCAGCCGGTCCTTCGCCGCGTAGTCGGCACCCTGGTAGCCGCGCACCTTCGCGGATGCCAACTCCGCGGTCAGGTACGGGTCTTCGCCGTTGCCCTCGGCCACCCGGCCCCAGCGCGGTTCGTGGCTGACGTCGGCCATCGGCGCGAACGTCCAGTGCACTCCCCACGAGCGCCCCTCCTTCGCGCTCACCTCGGCGTCGGCCGTCACCACGCCGGGATCGAAGCTCGCGCCCTGGGCCAGCGGTACGGGGAAGTTGGTGAGGAACCCGTGGATCACGTCCAGCCCGAAGATGAGCGGTATCCCGAGCCGCGACTCCTCAACGGCTATCCGCTGGAGGTCGTTGCACTCCTTCGCACCCGCGATGTTGAGCACCGATCCGAGGCGGCCCCGCGCCGCGGCCTCGCGCGCCTTCTTGTTCTGCCCGTCACCGGGACCCGTCGCCGGGTTCCAGGTCATCTGCTGGAGCTGCCCGAACTTCTCCTCCACCGTCATCCGGCCCAGCAGCCCGCGTACCTTGCGCTCGGTCTTCGGGTCCCGCTTCTTCGGGGTACGCGGGGTCCGTTCGGCCGTGCGCGCCGCGGAGGCGGCGGTTTGCCCCGCTTCCGCCGCGTACGCGGTGCCGGCCGCGGCCCCCGGCAGAACGGCGCCGGACGAGGCGAGGACCGCGGCCCCCGCCGATGCCTTGAACACACTGCGACGGCTGACGTTCCCGGCCACGTGAGTCTCCTTTGACAGGTGCCTGAGGCGTCTTGAGTGAGCGCAGTCAATCCCCGTGTGCAGAGTGCGGTCAAGAGGTGAACACGCGGTAGATGTACGGACTTTGGCGCGGCAACGCGCCTTCATGTCCTGAACCAGACGGCCGCCCTCGCCCCCGAACCGTCCCTGCGTCGGCGGTGTACGTCCGCGCCGCGGCGGGGAAACCCGCAGCAGGCGTGCCCACGGGAGGGAACATGCCCCAGCACCGAACCGGCCCGAGCACTCAGGCCGAACGCGACGCCACCACCGTCGAGATGGTCTACGCCCTGGTCACCGGCCTGGCCCTGGCGGGACCCGCCTTTCTCGCGATCCTCCTGTTCCCCCGCCTGACCGGCCTCCCGCCGGGCCCCCTCTGGCCGAAGGCGGCACTGTGGACGGCCGCGCTGATCTTCACCGCCCGCGTCGTCCACGTACTCCGCCGCTGGCATCGCGTACGGCGAGAACACGGGCCCTGGGACGATGAGTCGTGAGGCGTACGGAGTAGGCGACGGAACGTGAGTCGTCAGGCGTACGGAGTGACCGGCGGGGCGTGAGTGGCGGGACGCGAGTGGCCAGCGGGACGTGGGTGACGGGTTCCGGTCAGCCGAGCCAACCGGGGCGCACGAGCCCCGACTCGTACGCCAACACCACCAGTTGAGCGCGGTCGCGCGCCCCCAGCTTCACCATCGTGCGGCTGACGTGCGTCTTCGCGGTGAGCGGCGAGACCACCAGCCGCCGGGCGATCTCCTCGTTGGAGAGGCCCAGGCCGACGAGGGCCATCACTTCCCGTTCGCGCTCGGTCAGTTCGGCCAGGCCCGCCGCGGCGGCCGGCTCCTTGGAGCGCGCGGCGAACTCGGCGATCAGCCGCCGCGTCACCCCCGGGGACAGCAGCGCGTCGCCGCCGACCACCGTCCGCACGGCGCGCACCAGCTCCTCCGGTTCGGTGTCCTTGACCAGGAACCCGGACGCCCCGGAACGCAGCGCCTCGAAGACGTACTCGTCCCACTCGAAAGTGGTCAGCATGACCACCCTGACCTCCGGGAGCGCCGGGTCCTCCGTGATGCTGCGGGTGGCGGCGAGGCCGTCGACCAGCGGCATGCGGATGTCCATCAGCACGAGGTCGGGAACGAGCCGGCGCACCAGTTCCAGCGCCTCTTCCCCGTCCGCCGCCTCGCCCACGACCGCGATGCCGTCCTGTGCGTCGAGCAACGCCCGGAACCCGGCCCGCACCAATCCCTGATCATCGGCCAGCACCACCCGGATCACGACGCCTCCCCCGCCTCACCTGCGGCTTCAGCGCCGGAACCGCTCCCGTTCCGGCGCGCGTCCCGGCCAGGGCACGGCTCCGCTTGCGCGCCCGAGCCCGGACTCATACCCGTTTCCCCAACCGGTTCCGTGCCCGGCGACGTCAGCGGCAAGCGCGCCATGATCCGGTACCCGCCGTCGCCACGTGGCCCCGCCTCCACGCCGCCGCCCAGCGCGGAGGCCCGCTCACGCATGCCGACCAGCCCGTTCCCGCCACCCGTTGGCCCCTCACCGTGCGCGGGCCCGTCGTCCTCGACGACGAGCACCAACTCCGATCCTGCGTACCGCAGTTGAACCTCCGCGGTACGCGCCGCCGAGTGCCGCACCACATTCGTCAGCGCCTCCTGCACGATGCGGAACGCCGCGAGATCCGCGCCCGGCGGCAGCGGCACGCGGTCGCCGTCCACCGAGGTCCGCACCCTGAGCCCGGCGTCCGCCGCCTGCGCGGCGAGCTCGGGCAGGCTGTCCAGCCCCGGGGCGGGCGCGCGGGGCGCCTCACCGGGCGCCCGCAACGAGTCGAGCACGTGCCGCACCTCTCCGAGTACTTCCTTGCTCGCCGCCTTGATCGTGGTCAACGCCGTACGGGCCTGCGCCGGATCGGTGTCCAGCAGCGCGAGCCCCACCCCCGCCTGAACGTTGATCACCGAAATGCTGTGCGCCAGCACATCGTGCAGCTCGCGCGCGATGCGCAGCCGCTCCTCGTCCGCCCTGCGGCGCTCCACCGCCTCCCACTCGGCGCGGCGCCTGAACCTCATCTCCCTGCGGGATCTGACCAGTTCCCCCACGGCCACGATGACCAGCACCCATGCGGCGACGGCGATTTCGGAGCCCCACCCCTCCGGCCCGTCACCCGCCGGCGGCAGCCACGGATACAGCCAATGCCGCACCGCCATCTGCCCTGCCCACAACAGCCCCGCCGCGGCCCACGCCGCGACCCGGCAACCGGCGGCCAGAGCGGCGACGCAGGCGACGGCCACGCTCAGGAAGACCGGCCCGTACGGGTAACCGGCGGCGAGATACACCAGCACGACCGCCGCGGTACCCAGGACCACCGTGCGCGGGTAACGGTGCCGCAGCACCAACAGCAACGGCCCCGCCACCACCAACGCCAGCGCGAACGCGTCCAACGGCTGCCGCACGCCGGCCTGCCGCACCGCGGCCATGTGCGTACCGCCGAGCTGCAACGCCAACACCAGTACCGACGACACCACCGGCCACCGCCGCCCGGCACCGCCCCGCCCCAACTGGCCCCAGGGCGGCGACCCCTGGCCCCGATGCGCCGACGATCTCGTACCGGAAGACGCGCTCGGCGAAGAGAACCCGGAGGAGGCCACAGCACCCGGCCGGCACGGAGAACCGCCCCTCCACCGCGGCAACCCACCGTGCAAGCGGAACCAGGAGCCGGGAGACATACCGTCACGCTAGCCCCGTACCAAGCCGTACGAGTCACCCGAGAGCAGTGCTCACACATACTCCCCGAGGAGTACGCGCCGACCCCGCCCCCTCATCACGGCGGGCCTCACTCGGCCGAGCGCTCCACCAGCCCCACGCTCCGCGCGAGCCCGACCACGGCGTGCTCGAAGAACGCGTCGCGCGAGCCGATCACGTTCTCGAACTGCCCGAAGAGCTCAAAACTCACCAGCCCGAACAACTGCGCCCACGCAGCCACCATTTCGACCCCCGAAGTGGCCGGCAACTCCACCCCGAGCCCCTCCAGCAGCCGCGCCGCGTCCCCCTGCAACTCCCCGGCCGTGGCCTCCCCCGCCGCGGTCTCCAGGAGCACGCCCTCGGCCTGCGCGTCCTTGAGCACCGCCAGCATCGCCAGCCCCACGCGTGCGGCGGGCCCGGTCGTCGACTCGGGCGCCGTGTACCCGGGCACGGGCGAACCGTAGATCAGCGCATACTCATGCGGATTCCCCAACGCCCACTTCCGCACCGCCCGGCAGATCTCCTGCCACCGCGCCACATGCGAGTCTCCTTGCGACTCGGACCGCTTCAAGGCCCGCTCGGCCTCGGCCCCGACGGCGTCGTAGGCGTCGATGATCAACGCGGTGAGGAGTGAATCCCGGTTGGGGAAGTACCGGTACAACGCCGAGGACACCATGCCGAGCTTCCGCGCGACGGCACGCAGCGACAGCTTCGCCGCCCCCTCCTCGGCAAGCTGATGCCGGGCCTCGTTCTTGATCGCGACGGCGACTTCACCGTGGGCCCGTGCCCTGGCCCCCTGGAGCTTGCTCATGCGCAGCAGTCTGGCAGGCCGCGCGAGCAGCGACCAAGAGTGAGAGCGGGGATCTCGTTTGTGAGCACTGCTCTCGAAGTGGAGCGACGGCCCGATTGAGGTGCAGTGATCCGGAGCGAGAGCACTGCTCTCGTTTTGGAGCACTGCTCTTGCCTCGGGCCGCGCGGAGTGCAATGGTGGACGTACGCGAGAGCAGTGCTCTCGTTTGAGATCACCGATCACGATGTAGATCAGTGATCACGAGTACCGACAGCGGCACCACTCAGCACGAAGCGAACGCTCCACGGCGCGGGCGCCGCGCCGGGCTCCCCGGACGGCAAAGCGTCATATGGCTACAGCGACATAGCGCCCCAGCCGCGCCGCACCAACCGTCACCCTGCTTCCACCGACCCGAAGGACCGCCACCGATGTCCACCGAACACGGCGCACCGCAGCAACAGCACGTTCTCCGTCCCGGCTGGCTCACTCGCAACGTCCTCAACCGCGCCGTCGGCTGGCTCTCCCGGCGCGGGGTGTCCCTCGCGGGAGCGCGGGAGTTGTGGGTGCGCGGCCGCAAGAGCGGCGAGTGGCGGCGTACTCCCGTGAATCCGCTGCTCCACGAGGGCGCCCAGTACCTCGTCGCGGCTCGCGGCAATGTGCAGTGGACCCACAACATGCGCGCGGCCGGCGGCGGTGAACTCCGGCTCGGCAAGCGGACGGAACCCTTCACCGCCGTGGAGGTACCGGACGCCGAGAAGCCCGACATCCTGCGCGCCTACCTCGCCAAGTGGGGCTGGGAGGCGGGGGCGTTCTTCGAGGGCGTCGACGCGAAGGCGTCGCGCGAGGAGCTGGCGGCCGCCGCGCCGCGTCACCCCGTCTTCCGGATCACGCCGACGAAGGCGTCCAGCTGACGAAGGCGCCCTGCTGACGTACGCGAGCAACTCCCGCGTGCACCGTCGCAGTTGAACACCCCAGGTCACAGCCCTGCACGGCGCCGTTGTCAGTGGCGGGTGGCAGCATTCCGGTCATGACGCCACCGATCCCGGAGAGTTGGGAGCGCGTCGAGCGATGGCTCGCCGCGCACGCGCCCGCCACCCACTCCGCCCTGCTGCCGCCCGCGACGCCCGATGAGGTCGTCGCGGCGGAACGGGCGATAGGCATGGCGTTCCCGGAGCCGCTGGTGGAGTCGCTGCAGCGGCACAACGGTACGGATCGCGGGAGCCTTCCCGGTCTGCTGCCGCCGTTCTGGTCGCTGCTCGGTACCGAGGAGATGGCCGAGACCTGGCGGATGCGCACCAGGATCTACGAGGAGTCCACGCCGGAGCATGAACGGGCCGAGGAAGAGGCCGAATCCGAGGCCGCTCTGGGGCCGTGGTGGCACAGACAGTGGATACCGTTCGCGGAGGACGGCGGCGGGGACGAACTGGTCCTGGACCAGCGCCCCACCGCCCCGCTCCCCGGCCGCATCGGCAGAGCCGATCACGAGCAGGGCTGCCGCTTCCTGCCGCATCCCATGTGGGAGTCGCTGCCCGCACTCTTCGCCGCTACCGCCACCGCCCTGGAGACCGGTGAGGCCGTGGGCTCGTACGAACCGTTCGTCACCGCAGACGGGGAGCTGGACTGGGACATACCCTGACCGCCCCGCGCCCGCACCCGTGGTCCCCGTACGGGGCGATGGGCCCACCGCCCCGCGTACCGCTGCCTGTCGCTACGTACCGCTGCGGTCCAGCGTGTTCAGGGCCCGGCGGGCCATCGGGCTGGTGCGGACGATGTCCGCGAGCGAGGAGACGCCGCGGGTGAAGTCGGCGAAGACGTTCCAGGCCGGCCGGAAGCCGCTTATCGCCGCGTGCAGCAGGCCGGGGCGGCGGGTGAAGACCCCCATCATGCGGCGTCCGACGCCCATCTCGACGCCCAGTCCCGCCTTGATGGCGAAGGCGTAGTTGAGGGCCTGGCGCCGTGCGTCCACCGCGTCGTTCGCCTCAGCGACGCGTACCGCCCACTCCCCCGCCAGCCTGCCCGACCGCAGCGCGAAGGAGATGCCCTCCCGGGTCCACGGCTCCAGCATTCCGGCGGCGTCTCCGCAGACCAGCACGCGTCCGCGCGACAGCGGCGAGTCCTCGGTGCGGCAGCGGGTCAAGTGGCCGGAGGAGATGCTCGGTTCGAAGCCGGAGAGGCCGAGCCGGGCGATGAAGTCCTCCAGGTAACGCTTCGTCGCCGCTCCTTCGCCCCGCTCGGAGATCACGCCGACGGTGAGGGTGTCGCCCTTGGGGAAGACCCAGCCGTAACTGCCGGGCAGCGGGCCCCAGTCGATGAGCACGCGGCCCGCCCAGTCGTCGGCGACGCTGCGCGGTACCGGGATCTCGGCCTCCAGCCCCAGGTCGACCTGGTCCAGCTTGACCCCGACGTGCGCGCCGATGCGGCTCGCGCTGCCGTCGGCGCCGACCACGGCGTGCGCGAGTACGGTCTCGCCGCTGTTCAGCACCACGGCCGCGGTGCGCCGGTCGGGTACGGAGCTGCCGTGCTGCTCGACGCGGGAGACGGTGACGCCGGTACGCACCTGCGCGCCCGCCTTCTCCGCGTGCTCGACCAGCTGCTGGTCGAATTCCGGCCTGTTGATCAGCCCGAACAGCATCCGGCGCGAACGCCGGGTGCGGGCGAAGCGCCCGTTCAGCGAGAAGGTCACGGCGTGCACCCGGTCCCGCAGCGGGAGTTCGAAACCAGGCGGCAGCGCGTCCCGCGAGGGACCTATGATCCCGCCGCCGCAGGTCTTGTACCTCGGCAGCTCCGCCTTCTCCAGGAGCAGCACGCTCCGCCCGGCGGACGCCGCGGCCTGGGCGGCAGAGGCGCCGGCAGGGCCCGCGCCCACGACGACGACGTCCCAGACCTCCGGCTCGGCGCCGCCGTCTCCGGCCCCGCCGGTCTCGGTGCGCTCCTCCGCGTCCCCGGCGTCCGCCGCGTTCCGCTCCGCACCCCGGTCATCGCCCCCGGCTGCGTATTCGCTGCTCACGATGTGCTTCCGCTCCCGCTCTCCCGCTCGCTTGGCTTGGCCGTCCGAATCCTACGGCTCGCCCGTTGCGCGAACCGCTGTGGGAGGATCGTCGGCGTCCTTCGTACGCATCTGTCCCGCACACGGCACACACGACGGCGACGCACGGCGGCACACATCGCGGGTGTGCACCGTCCGCTCGCCGCAGTGGTGACCGCCCCGGAGCGGAGCACCGCTCTGCGAACAGAGCACTGCACCGCGAGCAGAGCACCGCTCCATGAGTGGAGCATCGCTCTCTCCGTGGAGCAGTGCTCCGTGAGCAGAGCAGCGCTCCGTGGCCGGAGCCTCGCTCCGCGACAGGAGCACCGCCCAGTGAGTGGAGCACCGCTCTGCGACCAGAGCAGCGCTCCACGACCGGAGCAGTGCTCCGCAATGGGCGCACTGCTCCGCGTCGCCCGTGGAGTGCCGGGTGTCGGGTTCAGCCGCGTACGTCCGTCCAACGTCGTGTCTTACAGGAGCGTTCCCATGCCGACCGTCGCCGAGGCCGTCGCCGCCCTCATGCCCCGCGCCCGGGAGGAGCTGGCCGAACTGGTCGGTTACCGCTCGGTCGCTGACGCGGAGCAGTTCCCGCGCAGCGAGTGCGAGGGTGCGGCCCAATGGGTCGCCGACGCGCTGCGCGCCGAGGGTTTCGAGGACGTCGCGCTGCTGGACACCCCCGACGGCACGCAGTCCGTGTACGGCGTGCTGCCTGGTCCTGAGGGTGCGCCGACCGTGCTGCTGTACGCGCACTACGACGTACAGCCGCCGCTGGACGAGAGTGCGTGGGTCACTCCGCCGTTCACGCTCACCGAGCGCGAGGACGGGCGCTGGTACGGGCGCGGGGCGGCGGACTGCAAGGGCGGTCTGGTCATGCACCTGCTGGCGCTCCGTGCGCTGAAGGAGACCGGCGGGATCCCGGTGACCGTGAAGGTGATCGCGGAGGGCTCGGAGGAGCAGGGCACCAGCGGTCTCGAGCAGTATGCGGAGGAGCACCCCGAGCTGCTCACCGCCGACACCATCGTGATCGGCGACGCGGGCAACTTCCGTGTGGGCCTGCCGACGGTGACCGCGACGCTGCGCGGCATGGCGATGCTCCGGGTGAACGTGCGGACCCTCGAAGGGAATCTGCACTCCGGCCAGTTCGGCGGCGCTGCCCCGGACGCGCTGGCGGCGCTGATCCGTACTCTCGACTCGCTCCGCGGTCCCGACGGCGGCACCGTGATCGACGGTCTCGAGAGCAGTGCTCACTGGGACGGTCTGCAGTACGCGGAGGGCGACTTCCGCCGGGACGCGAAGGTGCTGGACGGGGTGGAGCTGACCGGTTCCGGGTCGGTCGCCGACCGCATCTGGGCGCGGCCCGCAGTGACGGTTCTGGGCATCGACTGCCCGCCGGTGGTCGGCGCTACGCCGTCGGTGCAGGCGGGGGCGCGGGCGCTGGTGAGCCTGCGGGTTCCGCCGGGCGCCGACGCGGCGAAGGCCGCCGAGCTGCTGACCTCGCACCTGGAGGCGCACGTTCCGTGGGGTGCGCGGATCGAGGTGGAGAAGGTGGGCCAGGGCCAGCCGTTCCGCGCGGACACCGGAAGCCCGGCGTACGCGGCGATGGCGGAGGCCATGCGGGAGGCGTACGACGGCGAGGAGATGCAGGTCGCGGGGCAGGGCGGGTCCATTCCGCTCTGCAACACGCTCGCGTCGCTGTACCCGCACGCCGAGATCCTGCTGACGGGTCTGAGCGAGCCGGAGGCGCAGATCCACGCGGTCAACGAGAGTGTGTCGCCGCAGGAGTTGGAGCGCATGTCCGTTGCGGAAGCACTGTTCCTGCGCGCCTACGCCCGCATGGACTGAGCGCGTACTGAACCGGGCGGCGGCACGGCGCACGCCGCCGCCCGCCGCGCGCCCCGCCATGCGAGGGCGCCCCTTCGCCTCTTCGTCGCGCGCGCACGGGTCAGGAGAGGTACCCCTCCACCTCGGATGCGGGCCGTACGGCGGCCTCTTCCGGATCCTCGCCGTATTCGATCTTGGCGTTGCGCTGCCGCAACAGGTCCCAGCACTGGTCGAGTTCGCGTTCCAGCGCGTCGAGCCTGAGCCGGTCGGTGGACGAGGCGTCGAGGTCGTCCTCGGCGAGCTGCTCGCGCAGCCTGCGTTCCTCGTCGACCAGCTCCGTCACGTGGTCCAGGATGCGCCGCCGCCCGCCGGTGGCGGCGTCGCCGGTCTTCTCGGAGTCCACTGGTGTGCACCTCCTTGTGCCCCTGCCCTCCCTCCACCGTAGGGAGGGCGCCGCGGCCTCGCGATCCGGCCGCACCGAGCCCGGGGAACACGCCGATTCCGGCAGGGAGCACGCCGCTTCCGCGCCGCAGGAGGTCAGCCCACCGGGACGCCCGCCTCCAGGTACAGCGGGCGTCCCGCCCCGCGGGCGCGCAGTGCGCAGCGCAGCCGCTCCAGCCGTACGGGGGGCAGCAGCCCGGCGGCCTCGTTCTCGGTGACGAAGCGCCAGTCGCGCAACTCGGCTCCGGGGAGCAGCAGTTCGCCGGCCTCGGCCGAGCCGAGGTGACCGCCGTCGAACAGCAGCCGCAGGCCGCCGTAGCCGGGCGGGTGCGGGGGCTCCCAGTCGGCGACCAGCAGGCGGGGTTCCCGCTCCAGCCGCAGGCCGAGTTCCTCGGCGACCTCGCGCACCCCGGCGCGGGCCGGCGCCTCGCCCGGCTCCACGACGCCGCCCGGGAACTCCCAGCCGGGCTTGTACGTGGGATCGACCAGCAGCACCCTGTCCCGCTCGTCGAAGAGCAGCACGCCCGCGGCCACCGTCTCCGCGGTCGGCTCGGGGGTCTGCACGATGTCCACCGTCCCGGCGCCCTCGCGTATCGCCTCGGCCAGCCGCTCGGCGGTCTGCCGCGGGGTGGCCCCGGAAGCGTCCACGGTGTGCGCCTCGGCGGTGATCCAGTCCAGGGCCGCGCGGTACGGCGGGATGTGTCCCAGGCACCAGGTGCGTACCGACTCCCCCTCGGCGGCGGCCCGTTGCTCTATCCGCTCGTGCAGGATCGTTTCATCGGCGTGCAGCAGGAGATGCCGTACCTCGATCCTGCGGGCCGCGAGGGCGCCGAAGATCTCGTCGCGGTATTCCTGCCGCAGCAGCGTCATCGGTACGACGAGCGGCCCCGGCACCTCGGTGAGCAGGGCCGCCGCGGTGTCGGCCACGAGACGCCGCCAGGCGGGCAGGTCCTGGAAGTCGTCGACCTGGCTGAGGCGTTCCTTGGGGAGCATCGCTCTCAGGCCCGCGCCGATCAGTTCGGGGTCGAAGAGCGTGCTGCCCGGCAGGAGTTCCAGCAGTTCCTCCGCCGCCGTGGTCTTGCCCGCTCCGAACGCTCCGTTCAGCCACACGATCACGGTCAGTTCCCCCTCTTCCGCCGTCGCCCCCGTTCACGTGCCCGCTCAACCCTGCCACGGAAACGCGCCGGGTAGCCTCCGTCGCAATCGGACGGGCAGCGCCGCGAACTGCTGTGACGGGCGGCAGACGGCGGCAGGAGAGGGAACCGAGAGGCGGGGCGTATGCGCCCGGCGTACGCCCCGACCGGCCCGGATTCGGCTGGAGGAGCCGGGCGCGGGGCTGTCCGATTGCAGCGCCTCGCGGTGCACGGTGGCGGCCCGACGGGCAACGCGGCGGGATCCGGCGTGGAGCCGGGGCGGAGCCGTCGCCCTTCCCGGCCCGAGCGGGTCAGCCTGTCGCGGCGTGGTCCGGGTGCCAGGCCGGGTCCCTGCCCGTCACGCCGAGCAGCCGGTCGAAGGTCGGGGCGTCAGCGGGTATCGGCAGCTCCTCTCCGAACACCCCCATCTTCCGCCCGGTGGGAGCGAGTTCGGCGAAGGTGGGTGTCACCTCGGCGACAGCGTCCTCGTCGGGGGTGAAGGGCTGTCCGGTGGCGCGCGCCAGATCCCAGGCGTGCACTGTCAGATCTCCCAGCACCATGTGGGCCACGGTGCGCTGCGGCAGACCCATGCCGCCCGATATGCCCTCCAGCGCGTCCGGAGCCGACCATGCGCGGGCCAGCATCTCCGTCTCGGCGCCGAAGCGCCCGCGCCAGTCCCCTTCCAGGTAGTCAGGGGTCACGGAGAAGTCCACTGCCTCCTTCGCCGCGAGCGACTGGAAGCCGACCACCACGTGGAAGAGGTGGTTGAGCAGGGCGCGCACGTCGTACGCACCGCACGGTGTCGCCGACACCAACTGGGCGTCGCGCACGCCCCGTACGACCGGGTCCGCGGCGCGGGCCGCGGCGGTCAGCAGCCCCGGGATTCGGGAGTCCTCGTTCACCATGCCCGGAACGCTACGGAGCGGCAGCGGCACGGCGATTGAAGAAACGCGACAGACCTCGAAGCCGCGGGCCCGGCGATCACGGACCCCGCAATCAGGCCTCGCAATCACAGACCCCGCAATCGCGGATCCCACAGCCACGCGACGCGAACCACACCCGCCCGGAGGCAACCCCGGCGCAGGCGCGGAAAATCGGCCGAAGCCGCATCCCCGCAGGTCAACCCCCATTGTCAGTGGCCGCCCGTAGTGTCCTTCGCATGGAACGGGCAAAGCGGGGCCCCATGAGCGGGCCGATGCGGGGGCCGCGGCGCGATACGCGGGGCATCGTGGATGCGGCAGGGCTGCTGGCGCGGGTGCGCTTCCGGCGGAGGCTGCCGGAGAGCGCGGCACTGCGCCCCTATGTGGAGCACTACTGGCTGATCGACTGGGAGTTGGAGGAGCCCTACGTCACCAGGGTGCTGCCGCACCCTTCGGTGAATGCCGTCTTCTCCGACCTGGACGGCGCGGGCCCGGTGGGCGAGGTCGCCGGCGTCGGGCGCGGACTGTTCTCGATACGGCTGGCGGGGCGGGGGCGGGTGTCGGGGGTGCAGTTCCGCCCCGGTGGCTTCCACCCGTTCCTCAGGCCGCCGAGTCCGGTGTCCGGACTGACCGACCGCCATGTGCCGTTCGGCGAGATCTTCACCGGCACGGCGCCCGACACCCCGGCCAGGGTGCTCGCCCCCGGCGACGAGGGGGCACGCATCGCGGCGCTGGACGGAGTGCTGCGTGAGCTGCTGGCCGCCGGGGCCGGGCCCGACCGCCGAGTGCCGTATGTGATCGGGCTGTTGGACCGCATACGACACGACAGGTCGGTGTGCCGTGTCGCGGACCTCGCCCGCAGGGAGGGGCTGTCGGTGCGGGGGCTGCAACGGCTGTTCGCGGAGTACGTGGGAGTGGGGCCGAAGTGGGTGATCCTCCGCTACCGGCTCCAGGAGGCTCTCGAACGGGCCGCGCCCGGACACAAGGTGGACTGGGCGCGACTGGCGGCCGACCTGGGCTACAGCGACCAGTCCCACCTGATACGGGACTTCACCAGCACGGTCGGCACAGCTCCCTCCGACTACGCCGCCTGCGCGGGCCCCGCACCGCACGTCACACGGAACGCGACACCGGGGCTCACGCGGACCGCGACACCGGGCACCACACCCGGGACCGCAGCCGCCAGCGCAACCGCAACCGCTTCCTGAGCCCGGGCAGACCCGCCCCGGCCCGGAAGCCCGAAGCAAGACGCAGGACACAGATCTCGGGGCTCAGTTCTCAGGACTCAGGGCCAGGTCTCAGAGCTCAAGGCCCAGGCCTCAGGCCTCAGGCCTCAGGACCAGAACGCAACCAAGACCAGAACGGAGCACTCAACCGAACGACTCAACAGCCCAGCTTCAGGAATCCACCGCGTCGAGGCAGATCGCCGCCGCCCCCACGAGCCCCGCATCGGTACCGGTCTGGGCCGGGGCGAGTTCCAGCCCCCGCACGAAGGAGAGCGTCGCGTACTCGTCGAGCGCGGCCCGCAGCGGAGCGAACAGCACCTCGCCCGCGTTGCCGACCCCGCCTCCGATCACGGCGATCTCGATCTCGACCAGCGTGGCCGTCGCGGCGATGCCGGCGGCCAGGGCGCGGGCCGCGCGCTCGAAGGACGCCGCCGCAGCGGAGTCGCCGTTCCGGGCCGCGGCGGCGACGGCCGCGGCGCTGGTGTCCCCGTCCGGGCCCGGCCGCCAGCCGTGGTCCAGGGCGCGGCGCGCGATGTTGGGGCCGCTCGCGATGCGTTCCACGCAGCCGCGGCCGCCGCAGGGGCAGAGGTCGCCGTCCATCTCGACGCTGATGTGGCCGATGTGTCCGGCGTTGCCGGTGGGGCCGGTGAAGGGCTTGCCGCCCAGGACGAGCCCGCCGCCGACGCCGGTGGAGACGACCATGCACAGGGCGCCGTTGCGGCCCCGTGCCGCGCCGTGCCAGTGCTCGGCCGCGGTCATGGCGACGCCGTCGCCGACGAGGGTGACGGGGAGCGCGCCGGTGTGGTCGCGCACCCCGGCGACCAGGGGGTAGTCGCGCCAGCCGGGGATGTTGACCGGGTTGACGGTGCCGGCCTTCGCGTCGACGGGGCCCGCGCTGCCGATGCCGACGGCCCGTACGCGGGGCCACTCGGGGGCGGCGGTGAGCTCGTCGAGCACCTCGCCGACGGCGCCCATGACCTGGTCGCCCGGGGCTTCCCGCGGGGTGGGGCGGCGGGAGCGGACGAGGAGTTCGCCCGTGCCGTCGACCAGGGCACCAGCGATCTTGGTTCCGCCGATGTCCAGGGCGGCGACGAGGTCGGTACGCATGGTCGTAGGGTCTCCTGAGGACGGGCCGTCCGCTCCCCCGGTGGGAGCGGAACACCGGGCGCTCACGCACGGGTACCCACCCAGGGGATCTCCTCCGTGCGGCAAGGCCCCAGCATGCCCCTCCCTGACAACGTTGTCCAGCCGCGTGCCCTCCGGGCTATGCTGCTGCGTGCGCCCCGCGCCCGGCCCGGTGTCCCGCAGCCGTCCGGCAGGGGCTGCCGCCGTTCCGCCCGTAGCTTTCCGATCCCGTAGCGTTCCGTCCGCGCCTGCCCGCCGCTCGTTCGTACGACAAGGACTGGTCTTCGTGGCCGATACCGCCCGCCCCGTCACGCGCCGCACTCCCGAGCACCGGTACGGCAACCGGCCCACGATGAAGGACGTCGCCGCACGGGCCGGCGTCGGGCTCAAGACCGTCTCCCGCGTGGTGAACGGGGAGGCCGGGGTGTCGCCGGACACCGAGCGGCGGGTGCAGGAGGCGATCACGGCGCTCGGCTTCCGGCGGAACGACAGCGCGCGGGTGCTGCGCAAGGGCCGTACCGCCAGCATCGGGCTGGTGCTGGAGGACCTGGCCGACCCCTTCTACGCGCCGCTCAGCCGCGCCGTCGAGGAGGTCGCGCGGGCGCACGGCGCGCTGTTGATCAACGGGTCGAGCACCGAGGACCCGGAGCGGGAGCGGGAGTTGGTGCTCGCGCTGTGCGCGCGGCGGGTCGACGGGCTGATCGTGGTGCCGGCCAGCGAGGACCACCGCTATCTGGAGCCGGAGATCGCGGCGGGCGTGGCCACGGTGTTCGTGGACAGGCCGCCGGGGCGGATCGACGCGGACCTGGTGCTCTCCGACAGCTTCGCCGGGGCCCGCGAGGGCGTGGCGCATCTGATCGCGCAGGGGCACAGGCGGATCGGGTTCATCGGTGACCGCGCCGGGATCCACACGGCGGCGGAGCGGCTGCGCGGTTACCGGGCCGCCATGGAGGACGCGGGGCTGCCGGTCCACGCGTCGTGGGTGGCGACGGGTCCGACCGATCCGGAGCGGGTGCGGGCCGACGCCGGGCGGCTGTTGTCGGGGGACGAGCCGGTGACGGCGCTGTTCGCGGGCAACAACCGGGTGACGGTGACCCTGGTGCGGGTGCTCGCGGAGAGCGCGGAGCGGCGGGCGCCCGTGGCGCTGGTCGGGTTCGACGACTTCGAGCTGGCCGATCTGCTGTCGCCTCCGGTGACCGTCGTGGCGCAGGATCCGGCGGGGCTGGGGCGTACGGCCGCCGACCTGCTCTTCCGCCGGCTGGACGGCGCCGCGGACGCGCCCCGCAGGATGGCGCTGCCGACCCGTCTCATCCCGCGCGGCTCGGGCGAAGTGCCGCCCGCCGGATGAGGGTTGGGCGCGGGCCCCGTACGGCGGAGGCGGTCAGCAGACCGGGAGGCCCGGGACCGGCTGGTCGTTCTCGCCGCCCTTGAGGTAGACGTCGCTGATGAAGACGCCGGTGTTGCCGTTGTCGTCGTCGGTCTTCGCCCACCACACGTTGGTCCAGCGGTCGCTGGTCTCGCGCTGCGGCAACTTGGCCTGGCAGTAGAAGTAGTTGGTGCCCTTCTTGAGGGTGCCGACGGGTTTGTGGGCGGCGTCGTACGAGGTCACGGACTGCCACACCTCGCAGTTGTGCTTCCCGCCGCCGGCCGGGCGGCATCCCCCTGCGGCCGGACCGGCCCGGTGGCCGGTGTCCGGGGGACTGCCGCCGGGCCGCGGTGCACCGCTGGGGGCGCCGGAGGGAGTGGAGGTGTGTTCGCCGCTGTCGGGGGCGAGGACCGCGTACGCCGTACCGGCACCCGCCAGGGCCGCGACGGCGACGGCCGCGGCCAGCAGCATCCGGCGCTTCCCGCGGCGCCCCTCCCCCGGGGCGGCCCCGGGGATGGCCCCGGACGCGGGCCGGCCGGACGGCCCGCCGACGGAGCCGCCAAGGGGACCGCCGGTACCCGGATCACCGGTGACCGGACCGCCGGCAAGCGGATCACCGGCGACCGGACCGCCGACGGTCGAAGCGTCGGCCCGAGCCCCGGCCCCGGCGCGCGGGCCGGTCTCGGGCAACTCCGTTGCCGGGTGCGGGGCTTGCTGCGGAACGGGCGGCGGCCCGAAGACCCCGGCCTGCCCCGAGGCCGAATCCGCACCTGGGGACGAAGCCGAAGCCGGCCCCCGGCCCGGCCCCACCCCCTCACCAGGAACGAAGCCCGCCCCGCGCCCCAGCCGGACCGTGTCGGGCGAGTGCGGCAGCGGCGTACCGGCGGCGACGGCGGAGAGGAGGGCCGCCGCGCGCTCGGCCCCGGGGCGGTGCGCGGGGTCCTTGTGCAGGAGCTCGGCGAGGGCGTGGCCGAGGGGCCCGGCGCGGCGCGGTGCGGGCAGCGGGTCGGAGACGATCGCGGTGAGGGTGGACCAGGTGGAGGTGCGGCGGAACGGGGAGACGCCCTCGACCGTTGCGTAAAGGGTCGCGCCGAGCGCCCAGACGTCGGTGCCGGGGCCGGGGGGTTCGCCGCGTGCCTGCTCGGGGGCCAGGTAGTCGAGGGATCCGACGAGTTCGCCGCTCGCGGTGAGCCGGGTGGCGGCGCCGTCGTCGGGGTCGTCGACGGCGGCGATGCCGAAGTCGGTGAGGACGACGCGGTCGGGTCCGGCGAGGAGGATGTTGCCCGGCTTGACGTCGCGGTGCAGGACGCCGGCGCGGTGCGCGGCGGCGAGCGCGTCCAGCACGCGGGCGCCGACGGCGGCCGCCTCGGCGTGCCCGAGGGGGCCGCGGTCGCGGAGGAGGTCGTCGAGCGAGGGGCCCTCGATCAGTTCCATGACGATGACGGGGCGGCCCTCGTGCTGGTCGATGTCGTGCACGGCGATCACGCCGGAGTGCCGTACGCGGGCTGCGGCGCGGGCCTCGCGCTGCATCCTGGTGCGCAGGTCGGCGAGTTCGGGGCCGCCCGCGTCGGTGAAGGTGCGCAGTTCCTTGACGGCGACGTCGCGGCCGAGGCGTTCGTCGCGTGCGCGCCAGACCACGCCCATGCCGCCGCGGCCGAGCCGCGCGGTCACCCGGTAGCGGCCCGCGAGGAGCCTGCCCGTGCCGTCGCCCGCCGGCCCCTGCGCTCCCGGCTCCCCCGTGTGCTCCCCCGGTGTGTGCACTGCGTTCCCCTCGTCGGCTCGTCGGCTGTGTACGGCCGTTCGTCGCCTGTGACCGGGCACAGCCTACGGGGGTGCGGAGGCGCGCGTGACCACCGCGGGACCGGGTCGTGGGGTTCTGCGCGGCATCTTCACGGGCGTACGCCGGGGGCGGGCGGCGCACGCGAACGGCGACGCCCGGGCCCCTGCGCGGGGCCCGGGCGTCACACGGGAAAAGCGGGAAAGAGGGGCCGGCGGAGCCCCGGGAGGTCAGGCCGTGGGGCGGCCCGCGAGATTGTCCAGGTCGGCGCGGGTCATGCCGGAGAGCTTGGCGACCTCGCCGACGGCGAGGGCGCCGCAGTCGATGCCGCGCAGCAGGTAGTTGCTGAGCGCCTTGGCGGTGGCGGGCTCGTCCATGACGTCGCCGCCGGCCGCGCCCACGTAGGCGGCGAGGCGGGCGGCGGCCTGCTCGAAGCCCTCGCGGTAGAAGGCGTACACGGCGGCGTAGCGGGTGGGCAGGTGGCCCGGGTGCATGTCCCAGCCCTGGTAGTAGGCGCGGCGCAGGGAGCGGCGCACCAGGTCGTGGTGGAGCTTCCAGGCGCGGTGCACGTTCTCGCGGGAGCCGACGGGGAGGACGTTGGTGGAGCCGTCGGACAGCCGGACCCCCGTACCGGCGGCCGCGACCTGCATGACGGCCTTCGCGTAGTCGGCCGCGGGGTGGTCCATGGCCTGGTAGGCGGCGCTGACGCCGCAGGAGGCGCTGTAGTCGAAGGTGCCGTAGTGCAGCGAGGTGGCGCGGCCCTGGGCGGCCTCGATCATGGGCGCGACGGTGGCGCGGCCGTCGGCGCCGAGGATGGACTGGGTGGTCTCGACCTGGATCTCGAAGCCGATGCGGCCGTTCTCCAGGCCGCGGGCCTTCTCGAACTCCTCGCACAGCCGCACCATCGCGAGGACCTGCTCGGGGTAGGTGACCTTGGGCAGGGTGAGGGTCAGCCCGTCCGGGAGGCCGCCGGCCTCCATCAGCCCGGTGAGGAAGATGTCGAGGGTGCGGATGCCGCGGTCGCGGACGGCGGCCTCCATGCACTTCATGCGGATGCCCATGTACGCGGGCGAGCCGGGCTGTCCGCAGGCGGCGGCGACCAGGCGCGCGGCCTTCGCGGCCGCCGCGTCCTCCTCGGCGTCGGGGCGGGCGCCGTAGCCGTCCTCGAAGTCGATGCGCAGGTCCTCGACGGGCTCGCTGCGCAGCTTGTCGCGTACGCGGTCGTAGACGGCGCCGGCGAGCTCGCCGTCCATGCCGGTGGCGGCGGCCAGCGAGGCGGCGTCGGGGGCGTGCTCGCCGAGCAGCGCGAGCGCCTGGTCGCCCCACTCGCGGACGGTGTCCTCGGTGACCACGTCGCCGGGGACGTAGACGGTGTGCACCGGCTGCCGGGTGCCGGGGTCTCCCGGGTACCTCCTGGCGAGCTCGGCGTCGACGGGGGCCAGGCTCGCCCCGATGTCCTCGCGGACGTGGTGCGCGAGGGACGTCGTCACCGTCTGCTGCTCGTTCACGCTGCACTCTCCTTGCTCGTGGGGGCCGTTGCGCCGGCCGTTCGGCGGCCGGTCCGGCCGCCCTGCGACGGATTCGCGGAACATCCCGGTTTTCCGTTCCCCGGAATCCATCATTCGCATAGCGAAGTTATCCGTGCCGCTTTCCCCGGTCAACACCCCTTTTCCGCCGGAGGCCGTGACATACGCCCGCAGGCCCGCGAACCCCTCGTACGCAGGGCCGCGAAGCTTCCGTACGAGCGCCGGCGAGGCCCCCGTACGCACACCGCCCCCGCACACCAGCAGGTGCGCGGGGGCGGGGCGGTGGACCGGAGGGCCGAGGACGGCGTGCGGGTCAGCCCTTGCGGGTCTTGACCTCTTCGGTCAGGGCGGGCAGGACCTCGAAGAGGTCGCCGACGATGCCGTAGTCGACGAGGTCGAAGATCGGCGCCTCGGCGTCCTTGTTGACCGCGACGATGGTCTTGGAGGTCTGCATGCCGGCCCGGTGCTGGATCGCGCCGGAGATGCCGGCGGCGACGTAGAGCTGCGGGGAGACCGACTTGCCGGTCTGGCCGACCTGGTTGGAGTGCGGGTACCAGCCGGCGTCGACGGCGGCGCGGGAGGCGCCGACGGCCGCGCCGAGCGAGTCGGCGAGGGACTCGATGACGTGGAAGTTCTCCGCGCCGTTCACGCCGCGACCTCCGGAGACCACGATCGCGGCCTCGGTCAGCTCGGGACGGCCGGTCGACTCGCGGGCCGCGCGGGAGACCACCTTGGTGCCCTGGGCCAGCTCGCCGAAGGAGACGGAGAGCTGCTCGACCGTACCGGCGGCCTGGGCGGCCTCCGGAGCTGCCGAGTTGGGCTTGACGGTGATCACCGGGGTGCCGTTGGTGACGCGGGACTTGGTGGTGTACGCGGCGGCGAACACCGACTGCGAGGCGACCGGGCCCTCGTCGCCGGGCTCCAGGTCCACCGCGTCGGTGATGATGCCGGAGCCGATGCGCACCGCGAGGCGGGCGGCGATCTCCTTGCCCTCGGAAGAGGAGGGGACCAGCACGGCGGCCGGGGACACCTGGTCGTAGGCGGCCTGCAGGGCGTCCACCTTCGGCACGACGAGGTAGTCGGCGAACTCGGGCGCGTCGGCGGCCAGCACCTTCGTGGCGCCGTACTCGCCGAGGGTCTTGGCGGCCTCGTCGGCGCCCGGGCCCAGGTGCACGGCGACCGGCTCGCCCACGCGGCGGGCGAGGGTCAGCAGCTCGAGGGTGGGCTTGCGGACTGCTCCGTCCACGTGGTCGACGTAGACAAGGACTTCAGCCATGGTTCTTCTCCTGCCGGGAAAATGGGAGCGGTTGCGCGGGCGTGACTACCTGCGGGATCAGATGAACTTCTGGCCCGCGAGGTACTCGGCGAGCTGCTTGCCGCCCTCGCCCTCGTCCTTGACGACCGTGCCGGCGGTGCGCGCCGGGCGCTCGTTCGCCTCGTCGACCCTGGTCCAGGCGCCCTCGAGGCCGAAGTCGTCGCCGTCCAGGTCCAGGTCGTCCAGGTCCAGGGACTCCACCGGCTTCTTCTTGGCGGCCATGATCCCCTTGAAGGAGGGGTAACGGGCCTCGCCGGACTGGTCGGTGACCGAGACGACGGCCGGCAGCGCGGCCTCCAGGTGCTCGGTCGCGGTGTCGCCGTCGCGGCGGCCGTTGACCTTGCCGTCGGTGACGGACACCTCGGAGAGCAGGGTCACCTGCGGCACGCCCAGGCGCTCGGCGAGGATCGCCGGGAGCACGCCCATGGTGCCGTCGGTGGAGGCCATGCCGCAGACGACCAGGTCGTAACCGGTCTTCTCGATGGCCTTGGCGAGCACCAGCGAGGTGCCCATGGCGTCGGTGCCGTGCAGGTCGTCGTCCTCGACGTGCACCGCCTTGTCCGCGCCCATCGACAGCGCCTTGCGCAGCGCGTCCTTGGCGTCGTCGGGGCCGACGGTGAGCACGGTGATCTCCGCGTCGTCGGCCTCGTCGGAAATCTGCAGCGCCTGCTCCACCGCGTACTCGTCGAGCTCCGAGAGCAGGCCGTCGACCGACTCGCGGTCCGTGGTCAGGTCATCGGCGAAGTGCCGGTCGCCGGTGGCGTCGGGCACGTACTTCACAGGGACAACGATCCTCAAGGTCACGCCGGCTCTCCTACGCATCGTCCTACGGCTCCGGTCCCCGGGGGACCGCTGCTTTGCCGTCCACAATATTACTCGTCAGTACACTCGGCTCGTTCCCCGGTTTCAAGGCCGGTGAACTGTGACCTTGCCAACGCGCGGAAAACCTGCTGAGTGCCCGGGCCGCCCGTGTGCCGCCGACCCTGCGGCCACTCAATCACGCAGCGCGTTGAAGCGCCCACGGTGATACAGCAACGGCCGTGCGCCGTCGGTCGATTCGCCCTCGCTGACCTCGGCCAGCACGACGCGGTGGTCCCCCGCCGGCACCCGCGCCACGACCTTGCACACCAGCCACGCGACGGTGTCCTCCAGTACGGGCACGCCGTGCGGTCCGGTGCGCCAGCGCGTGGGCGGGGCGAAGCGGTCGGCGCCGCTGCGCGCGAAGGTGGCGGCCAGCTCGCGCTGCTCCTCGCCGAGCAGGTGGACGCCCACGTACTCGGCCTCGGCCAGCGTGGGCCAGCTCGAGGAACCGGTGCCGATCCCGAAGGACAGCAGCGGCGGCTCGGCGGCGACGGAGGAGAGCGAGGTGGCGGTGAAGCCCACGGGTTTCCCGGCCGGCGCGGCGGCCTGCGACCCCGGCTGCGCGCCGGTCCGTACGCCGCCCGCCGCGGTGATCACCGCGACGCCCGCGGCGTGCTGGCGGAACACCGCGCGCAGCAGGCCGCCGCGCGGGTCCGCCTCGGTCTTCACGGGGCTCTCTGCTGTGCTCACCGGCTGCTCCCTGGCCACATAGCGTCACCCTGACGATACGGATCACTCTGCGTCAAGCCCGCTGCGCAGGATGCGAGGGGGCTCACGCCGTGCGGCATGTGGGCGGCCCGCGCCGATATGCGCAGGGGCGATGCGTGTACGGGGCACGCCTCGGCCGAGCCGCGTACGGGGTCCGCCGCCCCCGCATCCCGTACGGGCACATCCCGTACGGGGCTCACGCGACCGCCTCGCCCAGCGCGGCGATCACATCCGCCTTGCGGGGCTGGCCCGTCGCGCGGCGCACGACCCGGCCCCCGGCGTCGAGGACGAACACGGTGGGGGTGCTCTCGATGCGCAGCGCGCGCACCAGGGCGAGGTGCTCCTCGGCGTCCACCTCCACGTGCCGTACGCCCTCGACCATGGCGCTCACCTCGGCGAGGGTGCGGCGGGTCGCGCGGCAGGGCTGGCAGAAGGCGCTGGAGAACTGCACCAGCGTCGCCCGCTCCCCCAGCCGGTCGGCGCCGATGTCCCCGGCGGCGATCCGCTCCCCGCCGTCGCTGTGCGTGTGCACCCTCAACCTCCGTCGTGCTCTTCGCCGTTCATGCCGTGCTCTTGGCAGCTCAGGCCGTGCCTTCGCGGTTCATGCCGTACGGGACGGCGTACGAGTCGGCCTCCGCGCGCGGGCGCCCGTGCCCGCTCCTGTGCAGCGTTCGCGTGCGCGCCGTGATTCCCGGCGGCGTGCGCACGGAGCCCAAGGTCACGTGATGAGGATCTCCCCATCGGGGACGCCGGGAGGTAGCGCTCCGGCGGGCGGGTCGGGAACCATCTGCGGAAGCCCGAAGTTACGGATGCGTAAGTCCTGTGCGCCTGGCACGGCCGCGGCGCGCGAACGGGCAACCGGCGGGAGGACCCTCCGGGCGACGAGAGGAAGGGACTCCGAGATGGCTGAGCTCGTGTATCCACCGGTGATCGGGCTGGCCCGCACCTGGTTCAAGGCGCTGGACCTGCGCTTCGACATGCACGGCACGGAGCATGTGCCGCACAAGGGCGGCGCGGTCCTGGTGAGCAACCACATCAGTTATCTGGACTTCATCTTCACCGGCCTCGCCGCCCGCCCCGCCAAGCGCCTGGTGCGCTTCATGGCCAAGGACTCGGTGTTCCGGCACAAGGTGTCGGGCCCGCTGATGCGCGCCATGAAGCACATCCCGGTGGACCGCTCGCAGGGGGAGAACGCCTACAAGCACGCGCTGAAGGCGCTCCGTTCCGGGGAGATCATCGGGGTGTTCCCCGAGGCGACCATCTCCCGGTCGTTCGCGCTCAAGGAGTTCAAGACCGGCGCGGCCAGACTCGCGCAGGAGGCCGGGGTGCCGCTGGTGCCCATGGCCCTGTGGGGCACCCAGCGGCTGTGGACCAAGGGCCACAAGCGGGACTTCGGCCGGCACCACATACCGATCGGCATCCGCGTCGGCGAGGCCCTGCGGCCCGCGCGCGACGAGCCGGCGCCCGCCGTCACCGAGCGGCTGCGCGAGCGGGTGCAGGAGCTGCTGGAGTCGGCGCAGCGCGCGTATCCGGTGTGCACGAAGTCCGAGGGCGAGCGCCCCTGGTGGCTGCCCGCGCACCTGGGCGGCAGCGCCCCGACCCCGCACCAGGCCCAACTGCTGGACGCGGGGCGGTAGTCGGGGCGGAGCCCGGCTCTGCGAGAGGTCTGCGAGAAGGCGGGCTGTTGAACGGCCTCAGCCAGCGCCCATCTCCTCGCGGAGGGCGGAGACGAAGCCGTCGACGTCCTCCTCCGTGGTGTCGAAGGAGCACATCCAGCGCACGTCCCCTGCCGCCTCGTCCCAGAAGTAGAAGCGGTAGCGCTTCATCAGGCGCTCGCTGACCTCGTTGGGGAGGCGGGCGAAGACCGCGTTGGCCTCGACGGGGTGCAGGATCTCCACGCCGTCGACCGTCTTCACGCCCTCGGCCAGGCGCTGCGCCATGGAGTTGGCGTGCCGCGCGCTGCGCAGCCACAGGTCCCCGGCGAGCAGGGCCTCCAACTGCACCGAGATGAAGCGCATCTTGGAGGCGAGCTGCATGGACAGCTTGCGCAGGTGCTTCATCGCGGGGGTGAGGTCGGGGTCGAGGACGACGACGGCCTCGCCGAAGAGCATGCCGTTCTTGGTGCCGCCGAAGGAGAGGATGTCCACCCCGGCCGCGTAGGTGAAGGCGCGCAGCGGCACGTCCAGCGCGGCGGCCGCGTTGGCGATGCGGGCGCCGTCCATGTGCACCTTCATGCCGTGCGCGTGGGCGTGCTCGCAGATCGCCCGGATCTCCTCGACGGTGTAGAGGGTGCCGAGCTCGGTGTTCTGGGCGAGCGAGACGACCTGCGGCATCGCGCGGTGCTCGTCGTCCCAGCCGAAGGCCTCCCGGTCGATGAGCTCGGGGGTGAGCTTGCCGTCCGGTGTGGGCACGGTCAGCAGCTTGAGCCCGCCGACCCGCTCCGGGGCCCCGCACTCGTCGACGTGGATGTGCGCGGTGTCCGCGCAGATCACCGCGCCGCGGCGGTCGGTGAGCGCCTGGAGCGAGACGACGTTGGCGCCGGTGCCGTTGAAGACCGGATACACCTCGGCGTAGGGGCCGAAGTGGCTGCGTATCAGGTCCCGCAGGTGCTCGGTGTAGGCGTCGCCGCCGTACGCGGTCTGGTGGCCGCCGTTGGCGAGGGCCAGGGCCTCCAGGATCTCCGGGTGCGTGCCCGCGTAGTTGTCGCTGGCGAAGCCCCGCACCCCGGGGTCGTGCCGGCGCCTGGCGTCGGTGGCGGCGGGTCCCCCGGCCTTCAGGGCTTGGCCATTTCGGTGTTGTGCGTCTCGGGCTTGGGCGTCAGCCACAGGCGGTTTCCGTTCACTTCCTCGGTGGGCTTGCTCCACGTGCCGGCGATGGCCTCGGCCAGATCCTTCACATCGGTGAATCCGGCGAACTTGGCGTTCGGCCTGTCCGCGCGCATCTGGTCGTTCACCAGCGCCTTCACCACCAGGATCGCAGCGGCTGCGGGCGGGCGGCCCTCGCCCCCGGCCTTGCGGAAGGCGTCGCCGAGGGCCAGCGTCCACGCCTCGGCCGCGGCCTTGGAGGCGGCGTACGCGGCGTTCCCCGCGGTGGGCTTGGAGGCGCCCGCCGCGGAGATGAGCAGGTAGCGGCCGTTTCCGCTGCGCTCCAGCGGGCCCTGGAAGGCGAGCGAGGTGTGCTGCGCGGTGCGGATCAGGAGCTTGTGCAGGGTGTCCCAGTCGGCCAGGTCGGTCTCGGCGAACTTCGCCGAGCCGCGCCAGCCGCCCACCAGGTGCACAAGCCCGTCGACGCGCCCGAACTCCTTCTCCGTACGCTCGGCCCAGGCCCGCGTCGCCGCCACGTCGAGCAGGTCGACGGTGTCCCCGACGACGGTGGCGCCGCCGTGTGCGAAGCGCGCCGCGTCCACGGACTCCGCCAGGCGCGCGGGGTCCGCGTCCGAGGCGATGACGGTGGCGCCCTCCTCGGCGAGCTTCATCAAGGCCGCCTGGCCCGCGGGGCCCCCGGCCCCGGCGACGGCGATCACGGCGCCCTCCAGGCGGCCCTTGCCGTTGCCCTGGTAGCCCTTTGCTGTCGTGCTGGTCATGTCGGTCATCTCCTCGTGCTCCGTACGCGCTTCCCTACCCGGCGGGCCCGGGCCGCAGCCCTGCCCCGCGGTCTCAGGCCGCGGCCGTCACCGGGCTGTCGGCCGTGATGCCCCGGGTGGAGGCGATCACCGTGCGGAGCTTCTTCGCGAGTGCCTCGTAGAACATGCTCAGCGGAAATTCGTCGGGCAGCACCTCATCCACCAGTTTCCGCGGCGGCAGCGAGGTGTCCAGGGCGTCGGGGCCCTTCGCCCAGACCGATCCGGGGTGCGGGGCGATGTAGGAGGAGACCAGTTCGTACGCCTTGAACCAGTGCACCAGCTTGGGGCGGTCGATCCCGGCGCGGTACAGCGTCTCGATCTCCTCGCGGAGCGCGACGGTCATCTCGCGGGCCCGCTCCCAGTCGATGCTGAGGGTGTTGTCGGTCCAGCGCAGCGCGTCGTGCTGGTGCAGGTACGCGAAGAGGAGCTGGCCGCCCAGGCCGTCGTAGTTGCGGTTGCGCTCGCCGGTGACGGGGAAGCGGAACATCCGCTCCAGCAGCACCGCGTACTGCACGTCGCGGCCCTGCGGGTAGCCGTCGGCCTCCAGCCTCACCGCCTCGTGGAAGGCGGTCAGGTCGCAGCGCAGCTCCTCCAGGCCGTACATCCAGAACGGCTGGCGCTGCTTGATCATGAACGGGTCGAAGGGCAGGTCGCCGTGGCTGTGGGTGCGGTCGTGGACCATGTCCCAGAGCACGAAGGTCTCCTGTACGCGCTGCTGGTCCTCCAGCATCTCGCGCGCCGAGGCGGGGAGTTCGAGTCCCATGATGTCGGCCGCCGCGTTGACCACCCGGCGGAAGCGCGCGGCCTCCCGGTCGCAGAAGATGCCGCCCCAGGAGAAGCGGGCCGGCGCCTCGCGCACCGCGATGGTCTCCGGGAAGAGCACGGCCGAGTTGGTGTCGTAGCCGGAGGTGAAGTCCTCGAAGGCGATGCCGCAGAACAGCGGGTTGTCGAAGCGCGTGCGCTCCAGCTCGGCCAGCCACTCCGGCCACACCATGCGCAGCACGACCGCCTCCAGATTGCGGTCCGGGTTGCCGTTCTGCGTGTACATGGGGAAGACGACCAGGTGCTGGAGCCCGTCCTCGCGCCGCTGCGCGGGCTGGAAGGCGAGCAGCGAGTCGAGGAAGTCGGGCACGCCGAAGCCGCTCTCGGCCCAGCGGCGCAGGTCCTGCTGGAGCGCCTCGTGGTACGCGGCGTCGTGCGGCAGCAGCGGGGCGAGCTCGGCGACGGCCTCGCACACCCGGTCCAGCTCGGCGCGGAGCGCCTGGCGGGTGGGCGCGCCCTCCGCCTCGAAGTCCACGGAGCCGTCCTTGGACTGCGCGGGGCGGATGGCCTCGACGGCCTCCTTGAGCGTGCGCCAGGCGGGGTGCTCGACGACACGCTTGCCGATGACACGGGACGAACTCGGCTCGATAACGCCTACCGGCGGAAGATTTTCCGTCATCACTACCCCTCCACAGGAGAACCTCGCGTGCCAGAACCGTAGCCATACGAGGTTCCCCCGCTCAAGGGGAGATCACGGGAAATTATCCGTCGGTTTCCCGGTCATCACCGGCAATCTTCCTGTCCTTTACGGTCGCGGCGATCGTCTGTCCGACGTACCTCTGGGCCTCGGCGGACTCCTCCAGCAGCTCGGGGAACCCGAAGAAGCCGTGGAACATCCCGGGGAAACGGCTCTCTTCGACCGGCACCCCCGCCTCCCTGAGCCGGTCCGCGTACGCCCGCCCCTCGTCGCACAGCGGATCGCAGCCGGCGGTCACGACGTGCGCCGGAGGCAGCCCGCGCAGATCGGCCCTGAGCGGGGCGGCGTACGGGTGCGCCGGGTCGCCGTCCGGGCCGAGGTACTGCTCCTGGAACCAGCGCAGGGCGCGCCGCGTGAGGTAGTACCCCTCCCCGTTGGCCCGGCGCGACGCGGTGTCCTCGCGGGTGTCGGTCACGGGGTAGATCAGCACCTGGAGCGCCGGTGCGGGACCGCCGCGGTCGCGGGCCATCAGCGCCGCGACGGCCGCGAGGTTGCCGCCCGCGCTGTCCCCCGCGACGACCAGGGCGCGCGGGTCGCCGCCGAGCGCTCCCACCTGGCCGGCGGCCCAGCACAGCGCGGCGTACGCGTCCTCGGCCGGCGCCGGGAAGCGGGCCTCGGGCGCGAGCCGGTACGCGACGGAGACCACCACGGCGCCGGACTCCCGGCACAGCGCGCGGGCCGCGCGGTCGTGGGTGTCCAGGCCGCACAGCACGAAGCCGCCGCCGTGGAAGAACACGACGGTGGGGCGCGGGAGCCGGGCCTCCGCTCGCGCGCGCTCCGGCCGGTAGATGCGTACGGGCAGGTCGGGGGCGCCCTCGGGCCCGGGTATCGCGGTGTCGGCGACCTCGCCGACCGGCGGCGGGTCGGCGGGCCGCTCCGGCGCGGACGCCAGGATGCGGCGGGCCTCGGCCGCGTCCGTGACCTCGCCGCCCACGTCGGGGAACGCGTCGGTGAGCGCGGCCATGACGGCGTACGCGGCCGGGGACATCCGTTGCCGGGGCTCGTCGACGGCGGTCACGGACGGCCCCCTCCCCGGGCGGGAAGTGCTCCTTCGGCAGCGGACCGCACCCCTTGCGGCCTGCCCGGATCCTCGTCGCGGAAGTGCGGGATGACCTTCTCCCCCCACTGCCTGATCGTCTCCATGCACGCCTCCTGCGGCACGGTGCCCATCTGGATCAGGCACATGACCTCGTCGGCGCCCGCCTCCCGCAGCCGCTCGACGTACGCGATGGCGTCCTCCGCGCCGCCGTACGCGTGCTCGGCGCGGAACGTGGCGGTGGAGTTGGCGCTGACCGGGATGTTCTGCTCGTGCAGCCGCGCAGTCACCTGCTCGGCGGCCTTGCGCATCTCCTCCGCCTCGTCGGCGCCCTCGACCACGGCCTCGTCGGGGACGCCGCCGCCCCCGTACCAGTGGCTGATCGCCTGCGCGAAGAACCGCTGACCGCGCACGCCCACCTGCCGCGCGCGCTCCGCGTCGTCCAGCACGATCGTCGGGCACAGCACCGAGAAGTGGTCGTTGACCTCGGTGGACACGAAACGGTCGGCCCCGCGCCCGTCCCGCGCGGCGTCGTACGCGGTCCGCATCTCGGCCACCGAGTCCGGTCCTGCGAATCCCATCACCAGCGCACCCACCCCCAGCTCGGCCGCCTGCCGCAGCGTCTCGGCGCGGCTGCACGCCAGATACAGCGGCGGGTGCGGCGCCTGCGCGGGGCGCGGCAGGACCGGGTGCGGGTCGATGTCGAGGAGGTCCCCGTGGTGTTCGAGCTCGTCCTTCTGCCAGGCGGCGCCGATGATCCGCAGCGCCTCCTCGACCTCCTGAGCGGTGCGCTCCCTGTCCACCCCGCACAGCGAGGTCTCCTGCAGCGTGCCGCCGCGCCCCGCGCCCAGGTCGAGCCGCCCGCCGGAGAGCAGGTCGAGGGTGGCGGCGCGCTCGGCGACCCGCGCCGGGTGGTTGAAGTGGAACGGCATGCAGACGACGCCGTGCCCGATGCGTATGGTGCTGGTCCGCGCGGCGACCCAGGTCAGGAAGATTTCCGGGGCGCTCATGTGCGCGTACCACTTGAGGGAGTGATGCTCGACGGCCCAGATCCGGTCGAACCCCATCCGCTCGGCGTACACGGCCTGTTCGACGCTGTCGCGGAAGAGCCGGTGCTCGCGCTCGACCGTCGGGTCGGCGAGCTGCGCCTCGAAGATCATGGAGAACTTCACGCCTGACAACACCTCCTGGCGATGTCCCAACTCGGTGTTCCTATTTGAAATATGACTAGTAGTCAGGTCGAGAGAAGGCAAGACATGCGACGCCAGCGCTCCGAGCGCACCGAGGAACCGCGCCCGCCGGCCGAGCGGCTCCCGCCGACCGCCTGGGCCGTGCTCGGACTGCTCTCCTTTCCCGGCGAGCGCACCGGGTACGAGCTGAAGAAGTGGGCCGACTCCTCGCTGCGGTTCTTCTACTGGTCGCCCGCGATCAGCCAGATCTACGCCGAACTGCGCAGGCTGGAGGGCCTGGGGTACGCCGCGTCGCGCCGCGCCGACCCCGAGGAGCCGCGCGCCAAGCGCCGGTACGCGATCACCGCGGAGGGCCGCGCGGCGCTGGCGCGCTGGGCGGAGGAGGACGACCCCGGCCCTCCGGTGCTCAAGCACCCGCTGGTGCTGCGGATCTGGCTCGGCCACCTCTCGGACCCCGAGCTGCTGCGTACGCGGATACGCGCGCACATCGACCGCACCCGCGGGGAACTCCGCGAGGTGCGCGAGGCGTTGGACCGTGCGGCGGAGGGCGAGGCGTGGGCGCACCCGCGCGTCGCGCTGCGCTGGAGCGAGCGCCAGCACGCGGCCGAGCTGGAGCTGGCCGAGGCGATGCTGGAGGACCTGGACGCGTTGGAGGGCGAGCCGCCGTCAGCCCTGCGGGACGGCACACCCACCGAAGGGTGAGGGAACGCGTCGGCGCGTCACACCGGCGCTATGACAACGCCCATGAGTTTCAAGGGAGTTGTCATCGCAGCCTTGATCACAGGCTTCGTCCTGGGCGTGGCCAACACGTCCCGCGCCGCCGACACCCGCGCCCACGCCGTGGGCGCCTCCCCCGCCCAAGCTGTGGGCAGTCGTTCCGCAGGGGCGGAACGGGCGGGCACAGCGGACCGCAGCCCCGGGCACCCACGCCCCCACGCGCCCGCGGGGCAGACACGGCCGCAGGCCACCGCACATCCACCCGCCGTTCACCAGCCCCCGCAACACGCCGGATAGTGTCTCCCCACGCGCCCACAACAAGACCCGCACGAAAGCGAGCCACCCTTGTCACTCCTCACCGTCGGCCACCGCGGCGTCATGGGGGTCGAGCCCGAGAACACCCTGCGCTCCTTCGTACGCGCCGAACGCGAAGGACTCCCCTTCATCGAGCTGGACCTGCACCTGAGCAAGGACGGCGCGCTGGTCGTCATGCACGACGCCGACGTGGACCGCACCACCGACGGCAAGGGCCCGATCGGCGACTTCACCCTCGCCGAGCTGCGCGAACTCGACGCGGGCGAGGGCGAGCGCATCCCCGTCTTCGAGGAGGTGCTGGACGCCGTCTCGGCCCCGCTCCAGGCGGAGATCAAGGACCGCGCGGCGGCGCGCGTGCTGGCCGGCGTGATCGAGGAGCGCGGGCTGCACGAGCGGATCACCGTCATCTCGTTCCACGACGAGGCCCTGCGCGAGACCCGTTCGCTGCTGCCCGACATCCCCCTCGTACTCGTCGCGGGCAAGTCCTCGCCGAGCGTGCCCGACCGCGCTCAGGAGGTGGGCGCGGGGATGGTCTCCTGCGAGCTCAAGCACCTCACCGAGGAGATCGTCGGCCGCTGCCACGAGGCCGGGATCAAGGTCATCAGCTGGACAGTCAACACCGAGGACGAGCTGGCCCGCGCCCGCGAGCTGGGCCTGGACGGCGTGGTCACGGACATGCCGGAGATCCACCGCGCCGCGTCGGCGACCGCCTGAGCGGCACGGCCCGGCCGCCCCGGCGGTTCAGTCCCGTCAGCCCAGCCGCTTGACCAGCAGCTCGAAGGCCAGATCGTCGCGCTGCGGGATGCCGAAGCGCTCGTCGCCGTACGGGAACGGGATCAGCTCCCCCGTGCGTACGTAGCCGCGGCGCTCGTACCAGGCGATCAGGTCATCGCGCTGCCGGATCACCGTCATGTGCATCTCGGGCAGGCCCCACTCCTCGCGCGCGACGCGCTCCGCCTCGGCCAGCACCCGCTTGCCGAGGCCGCCGCCCTGCGCGGTGGGGCGCACCGCGAACGTGCCGAAGTAGGCGTGTTCCCCGCGGTGTTCGATCTGGCAGCAGGCGACCGTCTCGCCGTCCAGCTCGGCCACCAGCAGGCGCCCGTGCGGCGCGCTCACCACGGCGGCGATCCCCTCGGGATCGGTGCGCTGCCCCTCCAGCAGGTCCGCCTCGGTGGTCCAGCCGGCCCGGCTAGCGTCGCCACGGTACGCCGATTCGACGAGCGCGACGAGTGCGGGGATGTCCTCCTCGTCCGCCGCGCGAAAGGCGGGGACCGCGGTGGCGGAGGGGGTCGGGAGCTGCGCGTTGTCCATGGTGAGCGAGGGTAACCCGGCTTCCTGTGACGCCGGTCCCGGGCCTCGTTCCCCGCCTGCGGCTCTCGTACCACGCCTGCGGCTCTCGTACCGCGCCTGCGACTAGGGTCCGGAGCATGGTGAACGTACTGAGCAGCAGGGTTCTGCTGACGCCCACCGACCCCGAGCGGTCCAGGGCGTTCTACGGAGAGAAGCTGGGCCTCTCGGTGTACCGGGAGTTCGGCGAGGGCCCCGAGCGCGGCACCGTCTACTTCCTCGGCGGCGGGCTGCTGGAGGTCTCGGGCCGCGCGGAGGAGCCGCCCGCGCCGGGCATGCGGCTGTGGATCCAGGTCCCCGACGCACAGCAGGCGCACGGGGAGCTCGCGGGCGCCGGTGTGGACGTCCTGCGGCCGCCGAAGAAGGAGCCCTGGGGCCTGATCGAGATGTGGATCGCGGACCCCGACGGGGTGCGGATCTGCGTGGTGGAGGTGCCGGGCGACCACCCGATGCGCTACCGCCCCACCGTCTGAGCCGCACCCTCGGAAAGCCCCCGCACCGGTCCCGTGGCCGGCCGTACGCCGCCGCCGTGACCAGCGGTGCGCCCTCGCCGTGCCGCCGTTGCGCGGGCGCGCGCCCCGCCGCCACGCGACCGGTGCTCCCCCGTTGCGCCCGTGCGCTCCCGTGTGCGGAGCGGAGGCGGGCATTCTCCCCTCGGAGACGAACGCGGGGAGGTTGGCGATGCACGGCCCGGCGACGGTCGGCTGGCTCCTGGTGGCGCTCTGTGCGCTGACCGGCGTCTCCTGTCTGCTGCGGGCGAGGGGGGCGGTGGCCCCGCAGCGGAGGGCGGCCGGGAGCGAGGCCCTCATGGGTTTCGGTATGGCGGTGATGGCAGTGCCCGCCACACCGGTACGGACCGCGCCCCCGGCCGTGTTCGCCGCACTGTTCGCCGCCGCTGCCGCATGGGAGCTGGTGCTCGCCCGCGAGCACTTCTCCACGCGGCGGGGATCCGGGCACCACATGCACCACCTGCACCACGCGCTCGGCGCGCTGGCCATGGTCTACATGGCGCTGGCGATGCCCGGCGCAGGCGCAGGGCACCACCACGCAACGACCATGGAAACGGCGGGAGTTCCCCTGCTCACGGGCGCGCTGCTGGCGTACTTCGCGGCGTACGTCCTGGGTACGGGGGCGAGGCTGATGACCCCTGGCGGGGCCGTGCCGGGAGCGGGCGGCACAGCGTCGGCCCCGGACACCCGCCCCGGCACCGGCCGCGTACGGGACGAACCGGCGTTCGCGCTGGCCTGCCGACTGGCCATGGGGACCGGCATGTTCGCGATGCTGGTGACGCTCTGACCCCCGCACAGGAGCGACAGGCTCCCGCTCCTGTGCGGAGGTGAGAGCGGAACCGGCGCAACGGGGCCGGCGAACGGGGCCGGCTGAGCGGAACCGGCGGAACAGCACCAGCGGAACGAGCCCGGCAAGGGCACACGAAGACCGACTCGGGGGGGCCGGGGGGGGGCAGGCCTGGTACCGGTTGGGGCAACACCAGGGTGGCTTACGTCACTTCTGCGCGAAGAGGCGTACCGCCCGGCAGCGCGGGCCTCATAGTGTGGCGCCCATGATGGTCCCCCTGGCACTGATGCTTCTGGCCGGGCTGGCCGCCGCCGTCGCACCCCGGGTGCTCACCCGCTCCTCCTGGCCCGACCGCGAGCCCGTGCTCGGCCTCTGGGTGTGGCAGTGCGTCGTCGCGGGCGTGCTGCTGTGCTGCGTACTGGCCATGGCCCTGTCTGCCGCCGTCGCCTGGCAGGCCGTGGGGGAACACGTCTTCGCGCCCGCGCCCCGCGGCGTGATGGAGGCGTACGCGCCCGGGACGCACGGTCGCTGGGCCGGCGCCCTCGCGGTGCTGCTGGCCTGCGGCGGCGCGTGGACCGGCGCGATGCTGCTGCGCGAGGTGCGGGACGCGCGCACGCGGCGGCGGATGCGCCGCGCCGAACTCCGCGCACGCTCGCCCCGCCTGCCCGGCGAGGAGCCCGCCTCGGAGGAGCGTCTGGTGGTCCTGGAGGGCGCGCGCCCCGACGCCTGGTGGCTGCCGGGCGGCGCGCCCCAGCTCGTGATCACGACGGCCGCGCTGCGGCGGCTCAAGGGGCGGCAGCTCGACGCCCTGGTCGAGCACGAACAGGGCCACGCGCGTGCCCGCCACGACTGGCTGCTGCACTGCTCCTCGGCGCTGGCGGCCGGGTTTCCCCGGGTGCCGGTGTTCGCCGCGTTCCGCGACCAGGTGCACCGGCTGGTGGAGCTGGCGGCCGACGACGTGGCCTCGCGGCGGTACGGGCGTCTGACGTTCGCCCTCGCGCTGGTCGAACTGAACGAGGACCGCGGCGTGTTCGGCCCCTGCCCCTCACCCCTGGCCCAGGTGCCGCAGCGCGTGCACCGGCTGCTCGCGCCCGCGCCGCGGCTCCCCGTGGGACGGCGGCTGCGGATGACGGCGTGCGCCGCGCTGGTCCCGGTGGTCCCGCTGCTGGTCACCTTCATCCCGGGGCTCTCGGCGCTGCACTGAGAGCAGTGCACTCCGTTGGGAGCGCTGCACTCCGTTGAGAGCGCCGCTCCGCGCTGAGAGCAGCGCACTCCATTGGGAGCGCTGCTCCCCGCTGAGAGCAGTGCACTGGGCTGAGAACGCCGCACTTCGCCGAGAGCGTTGCTCCGCACTGAGAGCGCTGCTCTGAGCCGAGAGCACTCCTCCGCAATGAGAGCACTGCTCCGCACAGAGAACACTGCACTCCGCCGAGAGCATTGCTCCGTGCTGAGAGCGCTGCTCTGAGCCGAGAGCGCTGCGCTGCCCACTCCCGGAAGGCAGCCACACCCGCGGGCCGCACACTAGGATCACCGCATGCCCGGCCCAACTCCCCCACGTGCCGCGCCCCTCCTTCTCGCCGCGCTCCCCCTCGCAGCACTGTCCGCGTTCGTGCTCCTCTGCGCCGCCGCCGGATGGCAGCCGCTCATGGAGCTGGACCGCACCGTCGCCGTGCGCCTGCACGAAGAGGCCCTCGCGCACCCGGGGTGGACCCGTACCCACCGGGTGCTCACCGACTGGGTGTGGGACCCGCTGACCGTGCGGCTGCTGCTCGCGGCCGCCGCGCTCTGGCTGCTCACGCGCGGCGAATGGCCCCTCGTGCTGTGGATCGCCGCAACGGCCCTGGTGGCGGCGGGAGTTCAGCAGGGGCTCAAGGCCGCGCTCGGGCGCGACCGCCCGCGCTGGAGCCAGCCCGTCGACTCCGCGCACTATGCGGCGCTGCCCTCGGGGCACGCCATGACCGCCGCCTTCGGCTGCGTACTCCTGCTGTGGCTGGCGCACCGCGCCGGGCTCTCCGCCCGCGTGCGACGGCTCGCGCTGGCCGCCGCCTGCGTCTCGGTCGCGGGGGTCAGCCTCACCCGCGTATGGCTCGGCGTGCACTGGGTGAGCGACACGGTGGCCGGCGCCCTGCTCGGCACCGCGCTGGCGCTCGCGGCGGCCGCCGGGGGCAACGCCCTTGCCGCGCGTCGGCATTGGCAGGCGCACAGCGATCCCGGCAGTATCCGGGCATGACGATCAAGGGCGTGCTCTTCGACTTCTCCGGAACGCTGATGCACATCGAACCGGCCGAACACTGGCTGCGCGCCGCGCTGGAGCGCACCGGACTCACCCTGCCCGAGGGCGAATTGGCCCGGTACGCGCAGGAGCTGGAGGAGGCGGGCGCGCTCCCCGGCGGCTCCACCCCGGCCCATCTGCCGCCGGACCTGCGCGAGTTGTGGGAGGTGCGGGACCGCGACGCGCGCCGCCACCGCGAGCTGTACACCGGGCTCGCCCGCCGGGTCGCGCTCCCCGACCCCGCGCTGTACGACGCGCTCTACGACCGCCACAAGCTGCCGGACGCCTGGGAGCCCTACCCGGACGCGCGCGCCGTGCTGGAGGAGCTGCACCTGCGCGGCGTTCCCGCGGCCGTGGTCAGCAACATCGGCTGGGACCTGCGCCCCGTCTTCCGCGCGCACGGTCTCGCTCCGTACGTACGGGACTACGTGCTCTCCTACGAGCTCCACGTGCAGAAACCCGAGCCGGAGATCTTCCGCGCCGGGTGCGCGGCGCTCGGCCTCGGGCCCGAGCAGGTCCTGATGGTCGGCGACAACGCCCGCGCCGACGGCGGCGCCACCGCGCTGGGCTGCGCCTTCCACGAGGTGCCGCCGCTGCGGCCGCAGGAGCGCCCTTCGGCACTGCGCCCGGTGCTCTCACTGGTGCCCTGAGCCGCCGCCCGGCCGCCCGGCCGCTCGGCAGCCGGTCCCGGCAGGCCGGTCTGGGCGATCCCCCGCATCGCCCAGCAAAAACATGTCGCCGCAGGTCACGTGCTATGCAAGGCGCGGGGGGTCAGCAAAATGCCAGCATCAGCACGGAGTCAGCACCTTGGCCACCACTCTCGCCCGCGGCATGGGAACCTTCTTCAAGAAGTGCGACTGCACGAAGCCCACCAAGTGCCCGCACCCCTACACCATCCGGTACCGGGACGCTACCGGCAAACAGCGCGAAGAAGGCGGATACAGGAATCAGGACGCCTCGAAGGACCGCCTCATAGAACTTCACGACGAGCGCAAGAACACTCCGGCTGACGTTGCGGAGCAACGTCAGGAACTCGGTGGCATGCGCTTCGACAAGTTCGCCGAGTCCTGGCTGGGCAAGCAGCGCCACCTCGCCGACGGGTCGCTGCGCGTCATCCTCCCGGCCCTGGAGGGCTGGATCCACCCGCGTCTGGGAAGCCGGCGGGTCAACACCTTCACGCCGCGCGTGGTCGACGAGTTCCTCCTCGACCTGGAGCGGGAAGGCGCCAGCGAAGCTACGCAGAATCGTTCCTTCAAGGTCCTCAAGCGCGTGCTCATCTCCGCATACGAGCAGGGCGCGACACACGGGGATCCGATGCGCGGGGTCGTTGAGCCGCAATACGACCCCGAACGCCCGATCATCCCGACATACGAGGAGAAGCAGCACCTCCGCGACAACGGCGATGAAGACATACGACTCGTCATGGACGTGATGTCGGGATGCGGGGCACGCACGGCCGAAGCCTGCGCCGTCAACATCCACAACATCGTGGCCGACGACGTCTACCGAGTGACGGAACAGATACACAACAAGCGGGTGGAGCGAGCACCGCTCAAGCACCGGAAAGCGGGAGACTTCCGCGAGACTCCGCTGCCGGCCCAGACCCGGAACTCGATCCTCGCCTACTACGAGAGGAACGGGGCAGACGAGGACGGCTTCCTGCTGCGGACTCTCCACGGGAACTACTGGAGCCACGACATCACCCGGTACAGGTGGCTCAAGGCCCGCAAGGCATCTGGCGTCTCAGCCGACATGCGGCTGTACGCGATGCGCCACTACTTCGCCTCCAACTGCCTGTCACGGGGGATCCCGATCACCGACGTCGCCGAGTGGATGGGCCACAAGTCCATCGAGGTCACATTCAAGCTCTACCGACACCTCATGCCGGGTTCCATCACGAGGGCCGCCCTGGTGTTGAACGAAGGTCTGTGACTCGCACCGCAACGTCAACTGTGCTGCACCCTGCCGCGTGCAACCGGCCAACGGTTCCGGTACCGACCCGCGGCATTATCAGCGAATCCCGGCCAAGCCAAACCGTCAGCCGCGTGGACACTCTCCCTCGTCCACCTGCTCGACCCGAGGATCGCCCGTGACAGCACAGTTCATGAACGCCAAGCAGACCGCCGAGTACCTGAACATGTCGATCACCTGGGTGTATCGAGACGCACCAACCGCGGGGCTTGTGCCCTACAAGTTCGGCCAAGGACGCAACGCCAAACTGCAGTTCAGGATTGCCGATGTGCAGATGTGGGCGCGGCAACAGAAGCTCACCTGACAAAGAGCTACTTCAGCCACCAAGCAGGCCCGGGGCGACGTTTGCCGTCTCAGGCAGCAGCCGGCAAGTGGAGCGCAGCGAGGACAAACGGACAGCGTGCCCTGCCCGGCTGCTCGGCTGGGCAGGGCACGCCGTCCGTACTGTCAGGGTCGCCGCTTCAAGCTCTTACAGTGGAGTAAGCGCAAGTCCCGCCTTCCAATTTCGATGCGCCAACTATTAAGCAGTGCCGTCACGAGCCAGCGCTCGACGCGTGCGGAAAGATCACCCCACCCCAGCACGACCTCCTAAATGATCTTGAGGTGCCCACAGGCACGGCTGGGCGGTGTGCGGCCCACTGAACCTATCCGCCCGTAGCAAAGTAGCTTCTTGGCCAAAACCAACCTGAAGCACGACAGCAAGGCATCTGCCGACCCAGCAGTCGTCGGATCACCTCCGCCTGCGCAGAGAACACAACGACCGCGTCCCCACCGAGTTTGTGGCCGCCGGTTTACCTCCACCTGCGCGGAGAGCGCCCGGCGATCTGCTTTGCGGGCACGAACAGCAGCGGAACACCTCCGCCTGCGCAGAGAGCGCGCGGCTCACTGCACTACGAGGTCGGTGAAGAACGGATCACCTCCGCCTGCGCGGAGAGCACGCAATCGCCTTGCCCCACTTCGTGCCGGTGATCGGATCACCTCCGCCTGCGCGGAGAGCACCGCGACCAACGCGTCCACGTCCACCGCCAGCCCGGATCACCTCCGCCTGCGCGAAGAGCACGCGGGCGTCGCGGTGCGCGGCGTGGATCGCGGCGGATCACCTCCGCCTGCGCGGAGAGCACGCCTATCACAGCCGGGTCGAGCGCTCGAAGAACGGATCACCTCCGCCTGCGCGGAGAGCACGACACCCGCAGCAGCCTGCCGAGTTCGCTGTGCGGATCATCTCCGCCTGCGCGGAGAGCACTCCACGTAGCAGATCGACGGCGGGCCCTCGCTCGGATCACCTCCGCCTGCGCGGAGAGCACGTCCTCTCCCCGCTCCAGGCGCAGGAAGAGGTCGGATCACCTCCGCCTGCGCGGAGAGCACGTGCAGGTGAGGGTGAGGCGCTGCGCGAGAAGCGGATCACCTCCGCCTGCGCGGAGAGCACGCAGGCGCATGCTGCTCAGCCCACGCCGTGGCCGGATCACCTCCGCCTGCGCGGAGAGCACATCGCAGGCCACCGGCTTTCTTCCCTGGCCCACGGATCACCTCCGCCTGCGCGGAGAGCACAGGTGGTGGAGAAGGCGCTTGTCGCTGAGGGCCGGATCACCTCCGCCTGCGCGGAGAGCACGGGGGTGGCTTGAGCCTGTGGCGCTCCCCCTTCTGGATCACCTCCGCCTGCGCGGAGAGCACCCCGCCCTCCAGGAGTCCGTGCGTGACCGCAGCGGATCACCTCCGCCTGCGCGGAGAGCACTACATCGGCGCCGTCCGGGTCGCCCCGAACAACGGATCACCTCCGCCTGCGCGGAGAGCACACCGGGCCCTTGCCGGGCTGCCGCTGAGGCGGCGGATCACCTCCGCCTGCGCGGAGAGCACGCCGCCGTCACCCGCCGATCGCGCCGAACGCCGGATCACCTCCGCCTGCGCGGAGAGCACGTAGAAGCCGCCCTCTGCCTGTTCGTCGGCGCCGGATCACCTCCGCCTGCGCGGAGAGCACCGCAGCATCATTTCCCGGAAGGCGCGAAAATCCGGATCACCTCCGCCTGCGCGGAGAGCACCTCACCCGCAAGTAAGCAACAGCTCGCAGGATCGGATCACCTCCGCCTGCGCGGAGAGCACGAACACCGGTCTGCTGGAGCCTGGCGCACCACCGGATCACCTCCGCCTGCGCGGAGAGCACCAACTGAATCACGACCTCGGTGAGGCCTTCTACGGATCACCTCCGCCTGCGCGGAGAGCACGCATGAACGGGACCGCGGACCGAACGGACCGGCGGATCACCTCCGCCTGCGCGGAGAGCACGCCGACCTGCGACGACAGATCGACGCAAAGGACGGATCACCTCCGCCTGCGCGGAGAGCACCAGCCGTGCCGACCCGCCAGCGCGTCAGCCTGCGGATCACCTCCGCCTGCGCGGAGAGCACGGAACGTTCAGGCAGACCACGTATGAGGAGTTCGGATCACCTCCGCCTGCGCGGAGAGCACCTCCAGGGTGGCCCGGTGCGCGCGGGCGCTGTCGGATCACCTCCGCCTGCGCGGAGAGCACCTGTAACCCGGAACAATGCCACCGTTGGCAAACGGATCACCTCCGCCTGCGCGGAGAGCACCCCTCCTCGCTCAGCGCCGCCTCCAGCAGCTCCGGATCACCTCCGCCTGCGCGGAGAGCACATCGCCGAGAGCGCGTCAGCGCCCTGGTTGTTCGGATCACCTCCGCCTGCGCGGAGAGCACGCCGCCGCCGGAATCGAGCTGACCGCCGACGACGGATCACCTCCGCCTGCGCGGAGAGCACACCTCGCCGCCGTCGCCGGACTGAGCAGGCATCGGATCACCTCCGCCTGCGCGGAGAGCACGGCACATCCGCGCGGGTGAGTGGTCGCTGCGCTGGATCACCTCCGCCTGCGCGGAGAGCACGACCCGAAGCAGGGCCAGGATCTCGGCGAGATCGGATCACCTCCGCCTGCGCGGAGAGCACTGGGCCCGCTCCCTGCGCAAGGCTGACCCGTCCGGATCACCTCCGCCTGCGCGGAGAGCACGGGGGTCGGAGCAAGTTAGTGGGCAAGGTGACCGGATCACCTCCGCCTGCGCGGAGAGCACCCGGCCCGGGTCCGCATCCGCTACCCCGCGCACGGATCACCTCCGCCTGCGCGGAGAGCACTGCCGCTCTTCCGCGCTCACGTCCTCGGTGACCGGATCACCTCCGCCTGCGCGGAGAGCACATTCGTGGCGGTGGCACAGCACACCTTTGGCACGGATCACCTCCGCCTGCGCGGAGAGCACACTTCCCGACCTGCACTTCTACAAGCCCTTTGCCATGTTGTTATCAACCTCCCGGGCAGCCAGCAGTCCAGCCGCCTCAACGTGCCGCGTGCTACCAGTTATCACATTTCCTCCAGTAACTTCTGCAAGATCCTGGTCTGTTCGTTGTCAGTGCTGGATGCTCTGATGGGCGCGTTACCGAGAGCGCTAGTGGGGGATCAGTGCGTGGGGTTGCAGGTGTTGAGGTTGATTGTCGGCTCTGGGGCAAGGAATCGGGGCTGGTTCGGCAGTACCCCGTGGTGTGCCATCTGGTGGATACCGCTGCGGTGGCCGGCGCGGTGTGGGACGCGCTGCTGCGGCAGGGGGGAGCCGACAGCCTGGCGGAGCAGGCTGGGTTAGGGCCGGACGATCTGCGGGAGTCCGTGTGCTTCTGGGGCGGCTTACACGACGTAGGGAAGATCAGCCCTGACTTTCAGCAGAAAGTTCCGCGCCTCTACCAGCAGTTGAGCCAGGCAGATCCCTCCTACAGCACGATGGCGTATGAGCGCCCCGAGATCCATCACAGCGAAGCGTCCCAGTGGGCGCTCACGCCTCTGCTGGTGGAACTCGGATACGCCACGGGGAAGTCGGCCCGGCGCCACGCGGCGCATCAGGTGGCGCAGATGCTGGGTGGGCATCACGGGCACTTCTGGCCCGCGATGGGGAGAGGTGAGCTGGCACAACCGCGGCGTGTTCGGCCTCGGCTCGGCACGGGCGTGTGGGAGGAGCAGTGCCATCGGCATGTATCCGTTCTGCACCGGCTGACGGGCGCCAATCCGCTCACCCGGATGTTGCCGACCACGGTGTCCGTGCAGATCTCGGGGCTGATCGTGGTGGCCGACTGGCTGGCGAGCCAGGAGCCGTTCATCAGTGCACGTCAGCCACCAGATCATTGGGACCCCACGTTCGCGGAGCTGGAGGCGCACTGGGAGCGCGCGGCGGCGGACGCGCCCAAGTTGGTGCGGGATGCCGGGTTAGGGCAGGCCCGGTGGGTTGAAGGTGTGTCGTTCGGCAAGCGGTTCGGGTTCGAGCCGAATCCTCTGCAGGCGTCGCTGGCAGCCGAGTTGCCGTCCTTGGTGAAGGGGCCGGGGCTGCTGTTGGTGACCGCGCCGGCGGGCGACGGCAAGACCGAGGCCGCGCTGGAAGCGGCCAACCTGATGGCGAAAGCGTCGAGAGCGGCCGGTATGGGGTTCTCGCTGCCGACCATGGCGACGGCGGATGCGATGTATGAGCGCGTAAAGACGTACGCGCACCGTGCCTTGGAAGAGGATGCCTCGCTGACCCGCGTACACAGCATGGCCTGGTTGGCGGAGGAGTCCGATGGGGAGGCTGCCGCGAAGGTCGCAGGTGCTGGGCGGACGGTGTCCGATGAGGACTCCTCGGTGGAAGCCTCGACCTGGCTGCACGGAACCCGTCGTGGCCTGCTGGCTCCCCTCAGCGTCTTCACCATCGACCAGGGGCTGACCGCCGTTCTGCCGGTGCGGCACAACGCGCTGCGGTTGCTGGCGCTCTCGCGCAAGGTCCTGGTCGTCGATGAAGCACACGCTTATGGGCCGTGGATGCATGCCCTGCTGATCCGGTTGCTGGAGTGGCTCGGAGCTCTCGGGGCGCCGGTGGTGGTGCTGTCGGCGACGCTCACGGGCAAGGTGTCCCGGTCCCTGGTCGCCGCGTACCTGCGCGGGTGTCAGCCCCACGCGGAGGCGCTCCCCGCGGCGGACGCACATGAGATCAGCTATCCCAGATGGCTGTGGGCCGGCGCGGACGGCACGGTCAGTCGGCCGCGCTCGGTGCGCAGCCAGCGTCAACACCGGCTGCGTATCCGAAGCGAGCCGGTGCGCCGGGGTGTTGCGGTGTCGGAACCTGAGCACCGTTCGGCCGTGATCAAGCGGCTGCTGGAGCCGGCCGTCTCCGGCGGCGGATGCGTGCTGGTGTGCTGCACGACGGTCGCGGAAGCGCAGGAGACCTGGCGGGAGTTGAGGGAGTGGTTCCAGGCACGGGAAGCGGAAGGGGAGCGCGTACCGCAGCTCCACCTGCTGCACTCGCGCTACCGGGCCGCAGACCGCGCAAGGCTCACGAAGAGCTGTGAGTCGGCCTTCCGCAAGGAAGGGCCACGGCCGCCTGAGGGCGCCGTGCTGGTGGCCACCCAGGTCGTCGAGCAGTCCTTGGACCTCGACTTCGACCTGGTGGTCAGCGACCTCGCCCCGATGGCGCAGCTCCTCCAACGCGCCGGCCGCTGCCAGCGCCACCGCCTGCACGAGGAGGTACCGGACCCGCATGCCTCCTTGCGACCGGCCTGGATCGCCGCGGACTCGCCGGGCGGAGAGCACGTGGTCGACATGGTCGTCCTGGACCCGGTCGGTGAGGACGGCACTTTCGAGCGGCCTGCATGCTGGGGCGCGGTGTACGACGAGGGTCTCCTGCGGCGCACCAGCGCGCTGCTCGCCGGGCAGGCCGGCGGGACCGTTCGCGTCCCCGAGGATGTGCAGGGCCTCGTCGAAGCGGTGTACGCCGAGGACTTCGCGCGCCTGACAGGCATGTCCGAGGCGGAGGAACGGGCGCTGGTGACGGTGGACGCGGAGCGGCTGGCGGACGAGGCCACGGAGGCGCAGTTGGCCGCCATGGTGCGCATTCCTGCTCCTGCGGACCTGGGCAACGATCTTCACCGACTGAGCGTGACCTCGGTCCCGGTTGACGAGTCGCTGATCGCGACGCGGCTGGGCGCCGACTCGGCGCGGCTGGTGTGCGTGTACGAGCAGCCGGGAAGCCGATGGACGCTGGATGAGGCGGGCTCCGTACCGGTGCCGGGCTTGGACGACCGAGCCGTTGTGACCGCTGCCGCCGCCCGGACCATCGCCGCATCCGTGATCCCAGTGCCGGGAAGCTGGGTCGGCGAGGGCGCCGAGCTGATGGATCTCCCCGACGCCTGGCGCGCGAATTCCACACTGCGCGGCTGGTCGCTTCTGCCCATGAAGCGGGACAGCGAGGGTCGTTGGCGCGGTCGGCTGCGGCCAGGACTGGTCGGGTACGGCCATTCGGGTCTCTTACCGATGTCCGATTCCGCGGAAGGCTAGCGTCGTCCGTCTCGCAAGCCGTCACCCTCGCTCTCGCGAGGATCTCAAGGCGTCGCGCTGACCGACGTCCGCGGCTCACCCCCGCATCTGCGAGGACAGCGTGAGCGTACCCGTCCCACCGTGCTTCTCACCGTACGGAAGGCACACGTACATGCCTGCGAACCCCCGATATCTCCTGACCACCGAGCCGTGGATCGGCGTCCGCTGGATATCCGCGGCCTCCGGGCCTCCGGCGCTCGGCTTACGCGACGTCCTGGCCCGCTCCCATGAGATCGCCGCCCTCACCGTGGCTCCGCCGCCCGCCCTGGCAGCGCTGTATCGGATCCTCTACGCCGTCACCGCACGCGTCGCCGGCCTCGATGAGGCCTGGGACGGCCGGGACGACTGGCTGAACCGGCGCGAGGACGTGCTGGAGAACGGCATCGACCCACAGCGGGTGGACGACTACTTCGCACCGCGCGCGGAACGCTTCGACCTCTTCGGCCCGCGCCCGTTCCTCCAGGACCCGCGGCTGGCGGAGGAGTGCTCGAAGACTGCTGGCGTGAACAAGCTGATCTACGGCCGCGCGGCGGGCAACAACCAGGTCTGGTTCGGGCACCACCGGGACGCCAGCCCGCACCGGCCCTCCTCCCCCGAAGCCGCGCTGAACTTGCTGATCTGGCTCTACTACGGGCCCTCCGGCCGCTGCGCCACCCGCACGGTCAGCGCCACCAGCGCAGCCGACGTCTCCGCCGGACCGCTGCGCACCAGCCTCTCCTACCACCCCGAAGGCACCAGCCTCCTCGAAACTCTGCTCGCCGGTCTGACGCCACCGGAGAGCACCGTGCGGCGCGATGACGACCTGTGCCCGTGGGAGCTCGAAGACCTGCCGAACCCGCTCAAGCCGCGGTCCGAGGCCACCGGCATCTGCGGGCGCCTGACCGGAGGCTGGCAGCACGCGCTACTCCTGGTCCCCGACAGCGACGGTCAGAAGGTCCAGGACGCCTACATCACCTGGGCCCGCCGCACGAAGGCTCCGAGGACCGACGACACCTACCTGATCTGGCAGACGAGCCAGCAGAACAACAACTACCCGCGCCCCGCCGACTCGGGCCGCGCCCTGTGGCGAGACCTCGACGCACTCCTGCTCACCGAGACCAGCGGCTCCAGCAAGCCACAGCGCCCCGCCGTACTCGCCAGCACCGCCGAACTGGAGGAGATCCTCGACCGGTTGGCCCTGCGCGCCCTGGGTTTCGAGCAGGACGGGAAGACCAAGGACGTCCAGTTCGTCTCGGCGGTCACGCCCGCCGTCCTGGGAGCCATCGAGGAACGTGAGCCCGCCACCGCCCGCAGCATCGGCGACCTCCGCAAGACCGGCGAGCTCTACGGAAACCGCCTGGTGTGGGCCGTGAAGCGTGCCTGGGCTGCCCTCACCGACACCTCGACGGCCGACTGCGCATGGTCCGAGCAGGCCAAGGCGCTGTACTGGCCGGACGCAGAAGAGCAGTTCTGGGCCCGCGTACGCGACCGGAACTTCGAGGGGGCCTGGCGCGACTTCCGCCGCCTGGCCGAGGTCCACTTCGACGCCGTCACCCGCGACGCCCCGCTGACCCCTCGCGCCGCGAAGGCCGTGGAGAGCGCCCGTCTGGAGCTGTACGGCGGTCGCGCCAAGCGGAAGCCCGCCGCCACGGCGCGCTGACGCCGACCGCGGTCTCCCTCACTCACCCCCATCTCGAAGGGATGGACTCCCATGCCTGACCCCGCCACACCCACCGCGCCCGCCTCCGCTGCCCGGGCTCCCTCCGACGCCTACCGGCACGCCGAGAAGTTCGTGAACTGGGTGTACGACCAGTGCGAGGACCCGGGACGCCGGGCAGCCCTGCGAAGTGGCCTCGGTCATCCGCTGGACAAGTGCCGGCGCATGCACGCGGTCATCGCCCACCGCGTCCCCCGGCAGTACGGCGAGCCCACCGAGCGCGCCTACTACGCGATCGCCGCCATGGTCGCCTCGCTCCCGCCCGCCGCACGCCGAAGTACGGCAGCCGGAAAGCCGGCACAGGCTGACACCGCCCGGAACCTCGGCCGCTGTCTCGCCGACAGTCAGGTGCGGCAGACCACGGCGGAAGCGCGCCTGAGTCTGCTGTCCCGGCAGAGCCTGGCCGGTCTTCACCGCCACCTGCCGCCCACCGTACGGATGTTGGCCGACCGCCCCGGGGCCGTCGACTTCGCCCAGCTGCTGTTGGACCTCATCCGCTGGGACAAGCGCCGGGACCAGGTTGCTCGTTCCTGGCTTCAGACGTACTACCGCGCGGCCTTCGAGGCGGAGCGCAAGGCCGCACAGGAAGCCGACGAGGGCGAGGCACCGTCCGCTCCCGCCCACGACGCGGACAGCGGCACCGCCGAACCCGCCAACTGACCACCGACAGCCGATTCTCGGAGCACTTCCCTCAGCCAAAGGAGCACCACCGCCATGACCGCCATCGCCGGCCGCTTCATCGAAGCGCACATCATCCAGGCCGTGCCGTACGCCAACCTCAACCGCGACGACACCAACTCCGTCAAGACCGTCGAGTTCGGCGCCGCCAACCGCACCCGGGTCAGCAGCCAGTCGTGGAAGCGCGCCATGCGCGTACGCCTGCAACGGCACCTGGGCGAGGAGGCCATGCGCACCCGCCGCCTCGCCAGCCGCATAGAGCGCCACCTGGTCGACGACCGCGGCTGGCCGCAGGAGTTGGCCTCCCGCGCGGGCCAGCACATCGTGGTCGCCAGCAGCATCGACGCCGAGCCGCCCAGGAGGGAGGAGGGCGACACCGCCTGGACGACCACCGCCATGGTCTACGTCCCCGACACCGCGGTAGCCGAGCTCGCCGACCTCGCCGAGGAGCACCGCGAGGCCCTGGAAAACGCCAAGGGCAGCAAGACCCTCAAGCAGAAGGACGCGCTCGTCCCCACCGACAAGGTCGATAACGTCCTGCGCTCGCGGAACGGCGTGATCAACCTCTTCGGCAGGATGCTCGCCCAGGTCGGCGAGGCCAAGGTCGACGGCGCCGTTCAGGTCGCGCACGCCTTCACCACGCACAGCACCGACACTGAGATCGACTACTTCAGCGCCGTCGACGACGTCACCGCCGACTGGGCGGACACCACCGGCAGCGCCCACATGGGCCACGCCGAACACAGCGCCGGCGTCTTCTACCGCTACGTCGTCCTCGACCTCGACGACCTGCTGCACAACCTCGGGGGTGACATGGACGCCGCACGCCGCCTCGCCACCGGCTTCCTCGAAGCCGCCCTGCTGTCCCTGCCGCAGGCCAAGAAGAACAACACCGCCGCCCACACCATCCCCGAGCTGGTGCACGTGGCCGTTCGCAGCGACCGCCCCGTCTCCTACGCCTCCGCCTTCGAACAGCCCGTCCGGCACGGACGGGATGGCGGCCACACCGCCCCCTCCATCAAGGCGCTCGCCGAATACGCCGACGCCGTACAGCGCGTGCTGGGCGGCGACCACGCCCTCTACAGCGCCCACACCTCCCTCGTCACCAAGGACATCACCGGCCTCGGCGACCACATCGACTCCTTCGAGGACCTCACCTGCGGCGCCGTCGACGCGGCCCTCACCCCCGCGCCCGCGGAGCAGCCAGCATGAACGACAACTCCTCCCCGCAACAGCGCGGCTTCCTGATACAGCTCGCCGCCCCGCTCCAGTCCTGGGGCGAACGCTCCCGCTTCGTCCACCAGCGGGACACCGCCGCAGCACCCACCCGCTCCGGCCTGATCGGCATGCTGGCCGCCGCACACGGCCGCCAACGCGAGGAACCGTGCGAGGACTTGGCTCCCTTACGTTTCACCGTGCGCCTCGACCGCCGCGGCACCCACCTGCGGGACCTGCACACCGTCGGCGGCGGCATGCCCCGTCACCTCACCGTGGCCACCGCCGAGGACAAGCGCCGCAGCGGTGACAAGGCGACCCTGCTCTCCCACCGCTTCTACCTCCAGGACGCGGTCTTCACCGTCGCCGTCACCAGCGACGACACCGCCCTCCTGGAGCGGTGCGCGGCCCGGCTGCGCAGGCCGCGGTGGGCGCCCTACCTCGGACGACGGTCCTGTCCGCCCAGTGGCCCGCTGGTGCTCACGAAGGTCACCGCGGACGCCGCCACCCACCTGCTCCACCTCCCCCTCGCCCGTACGGCGCCGCGGCCGGGCTCGAGACAGCAGGACTCCACGGTCTCCGTCGAGTTCACCACTGACGCCCCGCTCAGCAGCCTGCTGCTCGAGTCCTGCGGCCAGGGGGAGACGGTTGCCGGAGAGGCCCAGGACGACCCGATCTCCTACTTGCCGCTGGATCGCCGCTACCGCACGCGTCCGGTGCACCGCAGCACTCTCCACCGCCCCGCCGGCCAGTGCGGCGGCCTCGGCACCGACTACCTCAACCGCCTCAGTACCTACCTCACCGACAACGAACTGGGGGTGTCCTCTTCATGAGCCCCGCCCTGTGGGTCACACAGATCCTCCCGGACACCCGGGCCAGCAACGACGCGCAACGCGACGTCGAGAACGCCGTCGACCTGCACCGCAGCGTGATGCGCCTCTTTCCCGACGGCCTCGGCGACACCGCCCGCCAGACCGCCAGCGTCCTCTTCCGCCTGGACGAAGGCCCCGCAGGACACCAGATCCTCATCCAGAGCGCCGTCGAACCCGACCTCACCCGCCTGTCTCCCGGCTACGGGAAGGCGCGTACGAAGGAACTCACCCCGCTGCTGGCCGCATTGCGGCCCGGAGCGCTCGTCCACTACCGGATCACGGCCAACGCCACCCGGAAGCTCGGCAAGAACACCACCGCCGGCCGCCCCAAACAGCTCGTCCCGCTGCACGGGCAGGAAGCCGAGGAGTGGTGGCTCCGCCAGGCCGAACGCGCCGGGCTGCAACCGCGCACCGTCCAGAACACCGCGCTGAGCGACGCCACCGGCCGCCGCCAGGGCCAGCACCGCATCACCCACGCCCGGACCCGCTTCGACGGCCTGGCCGAAGTCCACGACGTCGAAGCGCTGACCGAGCAGATCGCCACCGGCATCGGCCGCGGCAAGTCCTACGGGTGCGGCCTCCTCAGCGTCGCACCCGCCCGGTGAACCACCGCGCGTACGGCCAGGCGCGTCGCCGCCTGGCCGTACCCACCGCCGCCATGCTGCCGCGGGTCGGCGACAGCCTCTCGTTCCTCTACCTGGACATCGCCCGCGTCGTGCAGGACGACACAGGAGTCGACGCCGTCGTGGAGACCCCCGACGGAGAACAGCGCATCCCCCTGCCCACCGCCGCCCTCAGCTGCCTGCTCCTCGGCCCCGGCGTCTCCATCACCACCCGCGCCCTGACCACACTCGCCCGTCACCGCACGACCGTCATCTGCACAGGAAGCGCCGGAGTGCGCTGCTACAGCAGCACCACCCCCGACGCACAGCCCAGCACCTGGCTTGAGACCCAAGCCGCCGCATGGGCATCGCCCGAGAGCCGCGCCCAAGTCGCCCATCGCATGTACCGGATGCGCTTCGGAGACACCGCACCGGCCGACTCCACCATCGCCCAGCTCCGCGGTCTCGAAGGCCAGCGGATGAAGGGCTTCTACCGCACGCTCGCCGCCCAGAACGGCCTACGCCCCTTCAAACGCTCCTACGACCCCGCCGACTGGGACAGCCAAGACCCCGTCAACCAGGCCCTCTCAGCGGCCAACACCTGCCTGTACGGCATCACCCACGCCGCGCTCGCCGCCATCGGCTGCTCCCCAGGGCTGGGCTTCGTCCACAGCGGTACATCCCACGCCTTCGTCTACGACATCGCCGACCTCTACAAGAGCGAACTGACACTCCCACTCGCCTTCTCACTCCACCGCTCCACCGACCCCGAAGGCGACGCACGCCGCTCGTTCCGCGACAACCTGCGGCTCTTCAAACTCCTCCCGCGCATCGTCGCCGACATCCAGAACCTTCTGGAACCCGGCGCGGGCGCGACCCCGGACGATGTCGAAGAAGCCACCGAAGAACTGGTCCACCTCTGGGACCCCAGCGCCGGCCTCCTCGGCGGAGGCGTCAACTACGGCCGCGAGGAGGACTGAGCGATGGCGACCATGACCGTCATCGGCACCACCGCCGTCCCAGACCACGTACGAGGCGCCCTCAGCCGCTGGATGACCGAGACCATGCCCGGCCTCTACGTCGGCACCCTCTCGGGCCGCGTCCGCCACGAACTCTGGGAAGCGGTATCCGCAACGGTGGGCTCCGGCGCCGCGGTACTTCTCCACCCCCAGGCGAACGAGCAGGGCTATGAGATCCGGACCGCGGGCGAACGCAGGCGCCGCCCCATTGACTTGGACGGTTTGGTCCTGGTCGCCATGAATCCCATGGAGGTCGATAACGAAACGGCAAAGGGGGTGTAGGAGCGCAGGTCGGGAAGGGTGCTCTCCGCGCAGGCGGAGGTGTTCCGGGTCCGAGCGTGTTCCGGTTCTGATCCGGTGGGTGCTCTCCGCGCAGGCGGAGGTGTTCCGTTCCCCTCGGTGAACGCGCGCACATCCGCCGTGTGCTCTCCGCGCAGGCGGAGGTGTTCCGAGTCCCGCACTGAAGACGTAGAGACCAACTCAGTGCTCTCCGCGCAGGCGGAGGTGTTCCGGTGCCGCCGGAGGTTTTTCGGGGGGTTGGCCGGTGCTCTCCGCGCAGGCGGAGGTGTTCCGGCGACCGAGGACCAGGCGCAGGCCCTCGGCGTGTGCTCTCCGCGCAGGCGGAGGTGTTCCGGTCAACCTCCGCAAGCGTCAGCGACCGGCGCCGTGCTCTCCGCGCAGGCGGAGGTGTTCCGAATCCGTGATCCAACGAGCCCCGGAGGGCAGCGTGCTCTCCGCGCAGGCGGAGGTGTTCCGGTGCGTTCGGTGAGCGCGTCGGACTCGATCAGGTGCTCTCCGCGCAGGCGGAGGTGTTCCGTCCGCGGAGCAGGAGTCGGTGCTGGAGGGCTGGTGCTCTCCGCGCAGGCGGAGGTGTTCCGCCCGGCGTGGCCCTGGCCGCCGCCGCAGGCGAGTGCTCTCCGCGCAGGCGGAGGTGTTCCGCCCGGCGTGGCCCTGGCCGCCGCCGCAGGCGAGTGCTCTCCGCGCAGGCGGAGGTGTTCCGGTCACGCTGTGGTGGTCCTGGAGCGGGCCCACGTGCTCTCCGCGCAGGCGGAGGTGTTCCGGAGCACACCATGGCCCGCCAGGCACTCACCGAGTGCTCTCCGCGCAGGCGGAGGTGTTCCGGCCGCGATCGTCGCCGAGCAGCACCGGGTGTGGTGCTCTCCGCGCAGGCGGAGGTGTTCCGCCGAGTTCGCCCCGTGCGGGCCGGACGGGCAGGTGCTCTCCGCGCAGGCGGAGGTGTTCCGTCCTCCATCGTCCTTTCGATGCGTCTTACGATGTGCTCTCCGCGCAGGCGGAGGTGTTCCGATGCGTCCATAGGTCAAGTTCTTGTATGGATTGTGCTCTCCGCGCAGGCGGAGGTGTTCCGTCGGGCCGCCTGCGGGCGAGTAGCCGAGGAAGGTGCTCTCCGCGCAGGCGGAGGTGTTCCGGCGGAGCAGGCTCTCGCGGCCGCGGGCATGGGGTGCTCTCCGCGCAGGCGGAGGTGTTCCGGCGACCTCGCGCGCGGTGTCGACGAGGCCCTGGTGCTCTCCGCGCAGGCGGAGGTGTTCCGCCGGGCACGAAGGCGACGCCGAAGGGCCACCGGTGCTCTCCGCGCAGGCGGAGGTGTTCCGCACCGGGGGGCGTGTTGCCAGGGGTTGAATGTGTGCTCTCCGCGCAGGCGGAGGTGTTCCGTGGGACGAGTGGCCGCGCTGGCTGCGGGAGATGTGCTCTCCGCGCAGGCGGAGGTGTTCCGGTGGCGATCCTACGTAGCGCCTTCTCGTCCAGGTGCTCTCCGCGCAGGCGGAGGTGTTCCGCAATCGCGGCTGCGGCCAGCGGACCGTGGGCAGTGCTCTCCGCGCAGGCGGAGGTGTTCCGCCATGCTGGACGTGGTGGAGGACCAGCCTGCGGTGCTCTCCGCGCAGGCGGAGGTGTTCCGCAGACCCTCCCCCGCCCCAGCCTGCGTTTTTCGTGCTCTCCGCGCAGGCGGAGGTGTTCCGTCTGGGATGTGCGCGGTTCCATCGATGTGCCGGTGCTCTCCGCGCAGGCGGAGGTGTTCCGCTGTATTTCACGCTGGTCGGTGCCGTCTTCTAGCGCTCTCCGCGCAGGCGGAGGTGTTCCGTGACCTTGTTCGGCTCAACCTTGGGCGGCTGCGTGCTCTCCGCGCAGGCGGAGGTGTTCCGTCGCCAGCCGAGCCCACGGCACGTACCACGCCGTGCTCTCCGCGCAGGCGGAGGTGTTCCGTTGATCCGGACTGACGGCTCGATTTGTCGGCTGTGCTCTCCGCGCAGGCGGAGGTGTTCCGGGACTCCAGGCGCAGCAGGACAAGATCGAGGCGTGCTCTCCGCGCAGGCGGAGGTGTTCCGGTGACGGTCACCGACACGTGCAGGAACTCCGTGTGCTCTCCGCGCAGGCGGAGGTGTTCCGTGCGCTCCCGGGCGGGAGCTGTAAGGGCTCTAGTGCTCTCCGCGCAGGCGGAGGTGTTCCGACGCTCATCTTCGACTCCGTATCGAGCATCTAGTGCTCTCCGCGCAGGCGGAGGTGTTCCGGCGGCCGGGGCCATTTTTTCGGTGACGCCGAGGTGCTCTCCGCGCAGGCGGAGGTGTTCCGGACACCGGGCGCATCACCGCCCCCGGCATCTCGTGCTCTCCGCGCAGGCGGAGGTGTTCCGGTCCGGTTGCGGTACAGCGCGCCCCCGGCCTCGTGCTCTCCGCGCAGGCGGAGGTGTTCCCTGGACTACCAGAACGACGTGCGGCCGATGGTCGTGCTCTCCGCGCAGGCGGAGGTGTTCCGGTCCGGTTGCGGTACAGCGCGCCCCCGGCCTCGTGCTCTCCGCACAGGCGGAGGTGTTCCGCTCAACCGCTGCCCCGAGTTCGGAACCGGGGAGTGCTCTCCGCGTAGGCGGAGGTGTTCCCGTGGTGGAATCCAATTACCGATCTTTTCCGGCGGTGCTCTCCGCGCAGGCGGAGGTGTTCCGCCGAGGGTGAGCCCGTCGTCTTCGATGTGGATGTGCTCTCCGCGCAGGCGGAGGTGTTCCGCTGCTCGACACCGCGGCCACCGTCCGCTTCTTGTGCTCTCCGCGCAGGCGGAGGTGTTCCGCTCGGCTTGAACCACCCGGCCTCTTTGGCGGCGTGCTCTCCGCGCAGGCGGAGGTGTTCCGCGGTCCATTCACAACATCATCCCTCTCCTCATGTGCGCTCCGCGCAGGCGGAGGTGATCCGCGATGCCGGACGCCACGGTGACTGTGAAGGCCGTGCTCTCCGCGCAGGCGGAGGTGTTCCGACCCCGGACACAGGGCCCGCGAAGCCCGATCCGTGCTCTCCGCGCAGGCAGAGGTGTTCCAACGGCTCGTTCGACGACGTGCTGGTCCCATTCGGTGCTCTCCGCGCAGGCGGAGGTGATCCGTGGAGGAACAGGTCGTGGCGCTGATACTCCGGGTGCTCTCCGCTCAGATGGGGTCATCACCAGTCCTGGTGGCTCCGCAACACGCGGGACTCATATCGCCGGTCATGCCAGCGTCGGGGCCCTTATCGGCCCTGGAGGACTCCAATCCATGGACCATGGTGCTGGCAGTCGTAACCGAGTTTGGTGAACAACGCCCGAGCACCCAGAGACGCGTACCACTTGCACACCACCGTTACCCGTGTACCGACCCACCCGTCACGCACCCGGGGAAGGGAAGCTGGCCGCTCCTCCCTCTGGCCGGAATACGTTCCCAGAGATTCCGATTGTGCTGGGGCAGGAACAGCGCACGAGCGGGGAGAGGCATGAGCGACCTGAAGGTCTTCCGGGTCAGAGAGGGCCGGGCGACGGAGATTCCGGGGGCTTCGGTGGCGGTGGAGCGGGAGCTGCAGTCGCTGATCGAGGCCAACATGGAGGCGATGCTCGGGATCCGGTTCCTGGCCACGGAGTACCGGACCGGTCGGCACCGGGGGCGGGTGGATTCGCTCGGGCTGGATGAGAGCGGCACTCCGGTGATCGTGGAGTACAAGCGCTCGCGGGATCAGAACGTCATCAGCCAGGCGCTGTCGTACCTGGTGTGGCTGCGGGATCACCACCACGAGTTCGAGCGGCTGGTGGCCGACCGGCTCGGGCCGGAGGCGGCCAGGACGGTGGACTGGAGCAACCCGCGGTTGGTGTGCGTGGCGGGGGAGTTCACCTATCACGACACGGTGGCGGTGGAGGAGATCGGTCGCCGGATCGATTTGGTCTCCTACCGGGTCTTCGATGACGTCCTCACGCTGCAGGTAGTCGCCTCCGTCGCCGGGGCCGGAGGGGCTTCCTCGCGGCCGAAGGCTGCGGCGGCGTCACAGAAGGCGGACCCGGTGCCGGCGGTGGGCGTGCAGCAGCGGCTGGAGGGGGCTCCGGCGAAGGTGCAGGAGCTGTTCGCCGCGGTCGATGAGCGGCTGTTGCTGCCGGAGGGGGCGTGGATGGAGCCGCAGCAGCATTACCTGAACTACCGGCGGTTGCAGAAGTTCGCCTCGGTGCGGGTGCTGCCGCGCAAGGAGGTCGTGGCGGTGAATCTGAAGCTGAACCCGAAAAAAGTCCAGTTGGAGAAGGGGTTCACCCGGGACGTGACCGGGATCGGCCGTCTCGGGATCCCGGGGGTCGAGGTGAGCCTGCGCTCGCACGCCGACCTGGAGCGCGCCGAGGAGCTGATCCGGCGGAGCATCGCCGCTTCCTGACCACCGCACGCGAAGGGGCGGTCGCATCCCCGTATCGGGGTGGGCGACCGCCCCTTCGTGCGTTCTGTCCTCTTCTACTGCCTCTCGCCACGGGGGTCACTCCTCGGGTCCGGCGAGGTCGAAGTCGTCCTGGGTCAGCTCGTCGGCCATACGCTGTTCGGCGATCTGCGCGTAGTGGTCGGACAGTTCGATGCCGACGAACTGCCGCCCCTCGCGCAGCGCGGCGACTCCGGTGGAGCCGGAGCCGGTGAAGGGGTCGAGGACGGTGCCGGCGGGCGGGCAGATCTTCACCAGTTCCTGCATGACCTCGACGGGCTTCTGTGTGATGTGCACCCGGTCCTTGCGCGGCTGGCTGGCGGCGTAGAGGCCGGGGAGGTAGACGGGGTTGCGCTCGGCGTCGACCGCTCCCTTAGTGCCCCAGACGATGTACTCACAGGACTGCTTGAGGCGGCCCTTCTGCGGGCGGGAAACCGGCTTGTGCCAGGAGGCGATGCCCCGGAAGGTCCAGCCGGCCGCCTGCAGCGCATCGCTAGTGGTCGAGAGCTGGCGCCAGTCGGAGAAGACCAGCGCGGTGCCGGACTCGACGGTGGCCCGGTAGGACTCGGTCAGCAGCAGCGTCAGCCAGTACCCGTAGGAGCGCTGGTCGCGGTTCTCGCCGGGGAAGTTGGCGAGGTTGTGCTCGGCGTCCGCGGCGGTGTACTTCGCCCGCGCGGTGCGGCCGGTGCGCTCGGCGCTGGTACGTCCGCCGGAATTGTAGGGCGGGTCGGTGATGAGGGCGTCGACGCTGTCGTCCGGAAGGCGGGACAGGACGCTCAGCGCATCGCCTCGGTACAGGGTGTAGGGCATAACGGGGGTTCTCTCTCAGGAAGCGGTGCACGCCCGGACGGCCCAACCGGGCAGGGGCGTGTCAGGGAATTGCTCGCCGAATTGCCCTCGGTGTTCGGGGACTTTGGGGTCGATGCGCGCTGAAGGGTAGTGCGGGGTTCCGGCCGCACCAAGCCAGCAGCGGCCCTTCGTGCGGCGCCTAGGTCGGCTCGTTTGGTGCGGCCGGAATTCGTCTCTACAGTCTCGGCCACGCTCATCGGGAAGGAGCCCCCTCCGTCCCGGTTGAGCTGTGCTGATGTGTGTTTTCCCGTCCAACGGGCGGGGTGTGTCAGCGTTTTGCCTACCGTCTCCTGACTGGGGAAAGGCGTCTGTGGAATGTGGCGCGTGAGATTACCAGCGCGGCTTGCTGCCGCTCTTTACTGAAGCGGAACGGTGGCCGGGATGAGCAGGTCCCGGCCACCTGACCGCCGCCCCACGGGGATTTCGGATTCTTGACCGGCGCGGTGCCGGTGGCCTTTTCGACGAGAGCGCCCGCAGCGCGCCGCCTACGCACAAGGAGTTGCCGATGCGGCATCCCCTGGCACGCCCGGCGCCATGGCCGGGCCCGCGATACGCCCCTCGTCCCGCGTCCGTGCCGGGCTCGTGAACAAGACCGTGCTGCTCGTCGGCGCAGTGGTGTGCGCGCCGATGCTGCTGATCGCGCCCCTGACGATGGCAATTGCTGGTGCGCACAGCGCCGAGTCGGCCTGTAAAAGACGATGCGGGCGGCGGCGTTGACGCTGCGGCGGTCGGCAAGCAGGTGCGCTCGATCCTCGACGGCGGCAAGGCCGGTTCGGTTCGCGTCTCCGGTCTCGATGCCCCGAAGGAGCAGGTTCCAAATGCGAAGAAGATCCAGGCCACTGGTGTCGCGCTGAAGGTTCCGGCCCGGGGGCAGGTGGTCGCGCTGGCCACGGCCCTGCAGGAGTCGGGGCTGCGGAACCTGTCCTACGGCGACCGGGACAGCAGTTGCCCCTGGCCGGCTGGGTGAGCGGAGCGGCTACGCCGCCGGGCGGTAGCTGACCACCCTGCACTGCCTGCCTCCCCAGAAGTCCCCCGAGCCCTGCGAGAAGTCGCTAGCCTTGCCGCACTTGACGGTAGCGTTCGGGTAAGAATCGTTGCCGCCGGAGCTCGTTTCCTGCATCGCCTCATGAGCGTTGAACGTGGTCGGGGCGTATTCGCTTGATTCCGGCCACGCGGGACCGCCGCTGCAATGCAGACCGTTCATCAAGCCCTTTTGGTTCACGATGACCGTTTTGCAGTTCACTGTGCGTTCTGCGGCAGCGGCGGGGGTGGTGGTGAGGGCGATGCCGCTGGCGGCGAGAGCGAGGGTGGCTGTGATGGTGGCAGTGCGCTTGATGTTCACGGGGTTCCTTTTCGCATTGGCTGGTCGCAGGGCAGCGAGTCCAGCGCGTGTGGCGTCGACACCCTGTTGACGTGATGCGGCGAGCTGCTGGCCGGCATCGAGTCCGGGATTCACCCGGGGCCAGGGGAAGTTCAGTGACGTCGCGGACTCCCCCAGGAGTGGAGGCCCGGATTTGGGGAGCTTGTTCCTGTTCCTTGGGTGATCTCCTTCCCACTGGAGCGGCACCGGGTGTGCCGTCTCGCCGGAGGGGTTGCCCGCCCAGCCGGGAGCCTCCTCAATTCTTCGGGAGAAACCGCACGTTCGGGTGATTCCTCTTCCAGGCTCGGGGGTGCCTCTATGTCTTTCGTCAAGGCGCCCGGGTTCGGTTTGGGATGGTTTGACTTGCTGGGGTCATGCGGCGAGTTCGACGTCCTTGGGGACGCGGGGTTCGTAGAAGGTGCCGTCGCGGAGCATGGCGAACAGGACGCTGATGCGTTGGCGGGCGAGGCGGAGGAGGGCTTGGGCGTGGGTCTTGCCGCGGGCTCGCTGGCGGTCGTAGTAGGCGCGGGAGGCCGGGTCGGCGTTCATGCAGGCGAAGGCGGAGAGGAACATCGCCCGTTTGAGCTGCCGGTTTCCGCCTCGGGGTGCGTGTTCGCCGTGGATGGAGGTGCCCGACGACTTGGTGGTCGGGGCCAGTCCGGCGTAGGAGGCGAGGCGGGCGGCGGTGGGGAAGCTGGTGCCGTCGCCGACGGAGACCAGCCAGACAGCGGCGGTCCTGACGCCGACGCCGGGCATCGACGTCAGGACCGGGGAAGAGGGTGAGCCTCCAGCAGGGCGTTGATCTGGGCTTCCATCGCCCGGCGCTGGGTGTGGACGGCGGCGAGCGAGGCGGCCAGCGAGGGCACGAAGATGTCGAGGGTGCCGGTCCCCGGGACCACGACGGTCTGCTCGTCCAGTGCGTCGAAGACATCGTCGATCAGCCGCTGGGCCATGCGCGGGGCTTCGGGCGGATCAGCTCCACGAGTCTGCGGCGGCCGGCTTTGCGCAGGGCGGACGGGGAGCCGTAACGCTCCAGCAGCCAGGTGACGGCCTGGTGGTCGAGGCGAGGGCCCAGGACACGCTCCAGCGAGGGATGGAACTGGGTGAGCAGGCCGCGTATCCGGTTGCTGGTGCGGGTGGCCTCGGCGGCGAGGTCCTGGTCGAAGCCGACGAGGACGGTGAGGTGGGCGATGATCTTGTCGGTCAGTTCCAGCGAGCGCAGGGCGTGCGGCATCGTGCGGGCCGCGTCCGCGATCACCGCGGCGTCCTTCGCGTCGGTCTTGGCCTCGCCCGGGTAGAGGTCGGCGATCCGGCGCATGGCGAGTCCGGGGAGGTAGGCGACCTTGCAGTCCGCGTCGCGGGCGACGGTCAGCGGGAGGGCTCCGACCGAGGCGGGCTGGTCCACGATCACCAGGAGGGTGCCGAACTTCGCGGTCAGCTTGTCGAAGACGGCCCGCAGCTTCGGCTCGCTGTTGGGCAGCTGCTTGTCGAAGACCCTTTTGCCGGCCGGGGTCAGCCCGTGCCCGTGGTGAGCACTCTTGCCGACGTCCAGGCCGAGGAACACGCCCACGTCTTCGATCTCGAACATCGCGTCCTTCCCAGGGGTGTTGACGGTGCCGGCCTCGGCAGTGGTGTCGTACCCGCGCATCCACGTTATGCAGACCTGCCATCCGAGAGCTGTCCGGCATTGCGCCGGACCGGGTGGCGGCCGGACCTCTGATCAGCGTCTCCGACGGCACCTCCCGGGCCCGGTGACACCCCCCAGGCCATGCCTTCGACAGGGAGCAACAGTCATGCCGGGCACGGAGGCCAGCGGTCCCGTTGCAGGACCGCGGAAAACATAACGGGGCGTGCTTGGCTGGGACGTTGGGGAAGCGACACGGGGGACGACGGGCAACGTGCCGTACGACGAGCCTCTACCGTGCCAGTCCCATCACGCCTTCCTGGCCCAGTAATCCGTCAGCATCTCGCCCGGCCATGCGGGCTCGTGGACCTCCCCGCGCGGCCCCATCTCCGCGAACCAGGGCGACAGGTCGTAGATCTTCGTTCCGACCACGGCGTCCAGGTCGGTCACGTGCAGCCTGAGCCCGTCGGCCTTCAGCAGCCGCGGGAAGCTCTGGGCCAGTTGGTTGGGCCGACGGTGGTTGCGGTGTGCGAAGGTTCCGGTCGCCGGCCACTGCGGGTTCCCGCGCGGGCTGCGGGCGTGGTACTCGACGTCGTCGGGTGATGCCTGGTCGAAGTGCCATACGACGACCAGGTGGGAGAACTCCTCCAGGCCCTGCACGGAGTCGAGGGGGAACTGCTCGTCGAGCTGGATGACCGACTCGACGCCTCCCCAGTAGTCGTCAGCGACCTCGGTACGGCCTGCGACAACTTCCCCGATCGGCTTGATCTCCATAACCATGGCCCGGCCCTTCGGTTGAGTCTCGATGACGCGGATGATCAATCTACTTGGGCCAGGTACGCGGCTGCACGGGCGTCGAGCACGCCCAGTGCGGGGATGCCGCGCTTGCGGTAGGGCGACAGAAGCTGCCGCATGTCCACGACCGTCTGACGGGCGCGTCCCGAGTAGATCCCGTCCTCCATCGCGTCCAGGACGGTCGTCCACGTGGCACAGGCTTCTTCGACGCTGCCCTGTGCGATCTGCGCGGCGCCCATGTATCCGAGCGTGACCGCGTGCGTGCGCCGGAAGGCAGCTCCGCGGGTCCGTACGGAGCGGCGGAACTCCTTGATTGCGCGCTGGTGGTCCCCGAGGTCCCGGACGGTGCACGCGGTCTCGTGCGCGAGCGACGCCTCGCCGAAGAAGAAGGTCCGGTCCGGCTCCCTGATCCCGTCGTGGGCGTTCGACAGGTCGTCCTCGGCGCGAAGCAGCGCCTTCGCCGCCTGCTGCTTGTGGCCGTTCGCCGCGAGAGTGCGGGCGTACACCACGCCGAGGAGTGCCCTCTCGCGGGGTGTGGCCGCCGCGTACCGCTCGCCGTGCACCGAAGCCTGCGCGATCTGGAGGGCGTCACGGCGGAAGCCCAAGTCGAGCGCCTGGTGCGCCATAGCGCGCAGGATGTGCCCGCTCAGGGGCGCGTCGCCGGAGCGGGCCGCGAGCTTCACCGCGGTGTTGAAGCGGCGGAGCGCGACGGCGTGCTCGCTGTTGTCGAAGGCCATCCAGCCGGACACGTAGGCGAGTTCGGCCGAGGCGGAGAACATCGCGCGCCGGGTCGCGTCGTCGGCGAAGCCGCCCCTAAGGAAGTCGTGGGCATCGTGCTTGAGGTACTCGTCCACCGCCCGCCGGCCGTGGCCGCCGCCGCGCCGCTGGTCCATGCGCGAGAAGGCCAGGGTCAGCTCTCGTACCGTCTCGACGTCTCCGTGTCCGACACGCTTGCCCGTGGACGGCTCCTCCGTCGGCGGCCTGGACATCTCTTCCCACCAGGTTTCGTCCGGCAGGAGCAAAGCCGCCGCGGAGTAGACGCCACTCGCCAGCAGGCCACGCCGGTCCGTGTCCACTCCGCTCTCCAAGTCAGTCAGCGCGATCAAGGGATCGACGCGCCAGTCCAGCGCCCCCTGCGCTGGTGAGGTGGAAGCTGCGAACCCGGCCTCTTCCGGCGTGATCTCACGCTTCAGCCGGCGGGACAGCGCCTGGCACAAGATAGCTGGCGCGACTCCTGTCGGCCGGACGCCCGCCACCCACATGCTCATGTGAGAGCGGCCGACCGTGGAGTTCTCCAGCACCTTGCCGTTCAGCGTCTCAGCGGCGACCCGGTTGTACGCGGCAGCCGCCTGTGCCCGTGACCAGTCAGCTTCCAGGAAGAGCTGGGCCAGCCGCTCGTTCCTCTGTCGCGCCATCTTGCTTCCCTGCCAGCGAACTGATCTTTGACCACGTTGACCGACCCGTCCCGGATCGTCGCGGCCGGCGAGTACCGCTCCAACGTAGAGCTGAACTGCTCGCGGACGCAGCGGAGATGACTGAGCATCGCCCCTGCGAGCGGTCAGGCGGTCGGACGGATCATCACGGTGAGGCGGGGTGAGGCCGGAGACGGCTGGCTGTGACCGATGTCCGCGTACCCCCACGACCGATACAGGTCGTGGACCTTCCCGTCCCCGGCTGCTTCGTTGACCATGAGCGTCACGTGCGGCTCGTCACGGCCTGCGAGGAGCGCGTCGTGGATGTTCCGCGCTACTCCGGTGCCGCGCCACGCGGGGGAAACGCCGATCTCCTTCAGCGCCAGGGCTGCACGCGCCGTGTACTTCTCCTCCGGCGGCGGGCTGGTGCGCTGCCAGTACCGGTCGCCTTCCTTGATGGTGTTGCCGTAGGCGTAGCCCACCGGTTGCTCGCCGTCGTAGGCGAGCACTGCCTGGAAGCCGGGTTCGGCGCCGTGCCGGTCCAGCCGCTCGCCGAAGGAGGAAACCGCGTAGTTGGCCAAGTGCAACAGCGGTGCCCGTACTTCGGCATACACATTGAGCAGGTCGGCGCGGACGGCGTCCAGTTCGGTGAAGGAGCGGAGGTCGATGGCGGGTGCCGAGGTCATGCGTGGGGCCTCCAGGCGGCGGTGTGCTCGGTCCAGGTACTCGCGCTGGTGCTGCCCGGGGCGGTGGCTCGCAGGGCAGCACCGAACTCCTGAAGCATGCGCGATACACGGGCGTGATGGGTAGCCGCCTCCTTCGTCACGTTCATGGCGGTGGCGGTGGCGGTTTCGACGTCGCCCTGGGCGAGCTGCGCCTGTGCAAGGCGGCTCGTGGCGATGGCGCGTGAGCGCTGCATATGTCGCCGGAGTACGGCCAGGCATCGGTGCGCGTGGTACTCGGCGGTGGACCAGTCGCCTGCGGCGAGGTGGGCGGTCAGGGCGAGCGAGTGGAGCTCTGCCTCGTCGTAGAAGGCGGTGAGCCATACCGGCCGGGACTCGTCTCGAGCCGCTCGGCTCATGGCTTCATGCGCTTGATCGAAGGTGCGGGGCAAGCTTCGCCGCTCGTGGGCGACGCCTTGGATGGCCATCTGACGGGCCATGCCGAGCGAGGCGAACATCGGGTCGCGTCGGGTGATGTGCAGGTTCCGCGCGACGTCGTTGGCAGCTCGCGCATCGGCCGGGCGCCCCATGTGCCGGTAGAGGCTGCCGGCGTGCGACCAGATGCGGAACTTGATGGTCTGGTCGCCGGAGAGCTCGGCCAGGGCCTGGGCTTCCCGCATGTGGGCGATGGCGTCTTGGAAGCGGCGGCCGTCGATGGCAGCCCACATCGCCGACGAGCGGAACGAGGCCGCGGTGGCGTACAGATGGCTCCGAACTCGCTGGGTGGCGCTTCCGGAGTTCTGGAGGTTCAGAGCAGAGTCGGCCAGGTCTACGGCCCGCTTCTCGATGTCCAGCTGTCCGCCGCGCTGGTGATCGCTGGCGACCACAGCGGCGAACTTCTCTTGCAGACGTCCGACATCGCTCATGCCGATCCTGCGCGTCGAGGCGCCTGCCGGTGCGGCGGCAGCCACGGCCGCCGAGACAGTTCCGGCGACGAGGGTGCGGCGGTACATGGGGTCCTCCTGCGGTGGGGCTGCCGTGGGTGAGGAGCGGCCCCGTGGCACGAACCCTAAGTCGACGGCGGACAACCCCGAGATGTCCTCCAGGACCCTTCGCGTCGCCGTGTTGGGCCATCGGACCCGCCCGGATCGCCACTCCCGGACGTGACGGCCGTCGTACGTCCCGGGTCTGCCGGTGAGGTCCTCAAGGGCTGAATTAACGGCCCTGGCCAGGCTGTTGGCGCTGTGCTGATGGTTTTCCATCCACGCTTCAAGAGCCTCGTTGCGCGTGGTGCCCATGACCGCACCGTAGACCGTCGCGCACGCACAGCAAGGTAAAGGAGTTACCAAAACCCCCTAGGTCGCACATCGCGGTTCTCTGCTTGGCCCCCTAACCAGCCGCTGTTGGGGCGGAGTTATCTGTTCCACGAGACGCCGGGCTGCTCGCGCACCCCTCGCAGACCGTCGTGACGGTGCGCACGAGAGCGAGCCGACGACGAACCACAAACGATCTTTGACCACCTTGACCACCTCCAAGCCCTTGTCCCCATGCCGATTGCACCGGCTAAGCGGTTCGCTCTTGTAGGTAGGCCAACTCCACGACGGGCGGGAGTACCCCACATGAACTCCTCCACTGGCAGCTCCAGTGCCGTGTGCCCGACCGACGTCAGCCAGCGTCGGCGACGGGCCGCAGGTGCCGTGCGCCACGAGAAGGCCGTGCACCGCGCGCTGCCCTGGACCGTCCACCTGGGAGGCTCCCGATGACCTCGGCCACAGCAGCAGTCGCACCAGTTGCGGCGCAGCCGCTGCCGCAGACGTCGCGCGCCTTCGAGGTGGCCTTCGCCCCGGCCCGGCCCCGGGTCGGGCACATGCGCCGGATCACCAGGGCGTACCTGGGTCTGTGGGATGTGGCCAGCCCGGTAGCCGAGGATGTGGTGCTCGCCGTCTCCGAGTTGGTGACCAACGCCGTCGAGCACGGCTGGGGAGACGTCGCCCTGCGAGTGCAGCACACCGACGAAACGCTGCGCGTCACGGTCACCGACGGAAGCCCGGCCCCGGCCAACCTGCGTTCCGCCGACGACGACGACGATTCCGGCCGCGGTCTGCTCCTCGTCGCCGTCCTCGCGCACAAGTGGGGCATCGGCGACAACGGCAGGACCACCTGGTGCGAGTTCCGCGCTCCTGCGAGTAGGCCGTGATGATCGCGACCAAGCGCGAGAGCGCGGCGGTGATGGCCGGGCAATGCTCCGCCGACGAAATGACGGCCGGCATGGTTCTCTTCGGCCTGCGTCGCTCCCTCACCCGAGAGGCCGTAACCGACGAGCTTTATGACGACCTGGACGCCGGTCTCGGCGAGGGGGCGAGGCCCGCCGCGGACGAAGTCGCGGCCATCGCCGACCGGTTGCGGACGGCCACGACGGCGCTCGTGCAGATCGTGCCCCACCTCGTTGTGCCGTACCCGGTCGACGAAATACGGCGCGTGATCAACCTGAGCAGTTCAGCAGCCGGCACCAGACCAGGCCCGCGGGCATCTCGTCCGTTTCGCCCTGGCCATCCTCGCGCTCCTCGACCTGATGGGGGATGCCGCCGCATGACGCGCTCGATCGCGCCCCTCCGAGGTCGCCGAAACGGTCGGGGCTCTTCACGAGCACCGGACCGCGCAACCGTGGGCTGCGTCGCCTTCGGCCTGCTCCTGCTCCTGCTCATCTCCACAACGCTCGTCGCCGACGAGGTTCCGTGGTCGCGCTGACCATGAAGGGAAGCACCGTGCAAAGCCCAACCAGCTCCACACGCGCCGCCGTTGGTAGCTGCTGCCTCGGGGAGTCGTACCGGTTCCGCGAGTACGCCTTCGTCCGAGACGACGAGCCCGACGCCGAACCCACGATGTTCGCGGTGCAGTGCTGCGTGTGCCGCGAGCAAAGCGAGTTCAGCGAAGACCCCGAGGACGGGTCGAGTTGGGGCCTCGACCACCTCGAAACCACCCGTAAGCACTTCACGTACCGGCTGCTGCGCACCACGCCCGTACGGGCCGCACCCGGAGCCTGGCTGTGAAGCCGCCACGCACGTGTCGTGCACTCCATCCCGGCCGACGACGCTCTACGTGCCCGCCTCGGACTGCCCTAACTCCCCCAAAGCCCCCGCCCCTTGTCGCGGTCGACACGTCGAGGCTCCCCCGAATCTCGGCCTCCCGCGGCATGGGGCGGGCACCACCCGACCCCGACCAGAAGGAGAGCAACGTGCACCACGACACCGATTTCGTCAGCCCGCCGGCACTTCGCCTCGGGTGCCTGGCACTGATCACTTCTCCGGCGGGGGTGCTCCTCGTAGAGAAGCGGTACAAGGAGGGGCCCGAGGCATGGGGGCTGCCCGGCGGCTGCGCCCACCTGAACGAGGAACCCCGCGAAGCAGTGCGGCGTGAGGTCCACGAGGAGACCAGCTTCGACGTCAAGCCCGACGCCCTGCTGGTCATCCACTGGATGCCGGCCACCGGCACGGCGTCAGCGGGCATCAACGTGGTCTTCGACTGTGGGGATCTGTCCCACGACCTTCCCCCACGGCTGCCCGCCGAAGAACTCAGCTCATACCGCTACGTACCCGAGGCCGAGCTCGATTCTGTCGCGGCCCCCTACACGGCGTGGCGCGTCCGAGCCGCGCTCGCCGCCCGCGCCGGTGACGCCGTCGAGTACCTCACCGGACACCCCTCCCACTGACCGGCCCTCGCTCACCGGAGCCACAGCCATGCCACAGAAGCGCCCTGAGCCCGGAAGTCACCAGCAGTGGGCACAGCACCACGCCCAACAAGGCGGGAACGACCACCGCAACAGCGGCATCAGCGCACGCTACGAAATGCGCAAATCCAACGTCGAGGGCAAGAAAGCCATGAAAGAGAACAAGGAGAAGAACGCGAAGGCGAAGAAGAAGCGATGAGGCTCCGGCGACCGCGGCCACGGCCGCCGGAGCAGAGCGCCGTCAGACCAAAACCCATCGACCTGAGAAGACGCAATGAGCGACTTTATCGACTGCCTAAAGCTGTGGCTCGGGGAACCCTCCCGCCGCGCGCTCCGCGCCCTGGGACAACGTCTCAACGCGCTGCTGTCCCGGCCCACACCACCCACCGCCCACGAGGTGCTGCCCGCCCCGCCTCCGCCTACCTACGCACGCCGCCCGCTGCCGCCGCACCTACGCGCACAACAGCAGCCCATCAACGGACACACCCTCGACATGCTGCGTCCGTACGTACGCGAGCGGCACACCACCGCGGCCACGGCGCGGGAGTCTGCGTGATCTGCCCGCTGTGTACGCACGACATGGAGCAGCTCAGCGGCGACGTCTTCGAGTGCGAGGGCGACGCCGTGCTCTTGTGCCTGCGCACGTCGCCCCAGGGGCGACGCCTGGCCCTGATCGTGCCGGACGAGCAGACCGCACGCGCGGCCAAGCAGAACTCGCTGTGTCCTCGCCACGATCACGGACACGTCCGCCGCAGACCCGCACCGCCTGTTTCCACGCACACGGGTTGGGGCGCCCCCACGCTCCTGCGCCCCAGATAGGGCGCAGGTCGTAACCCCCGGGGCCCCGCCGGTTGAAGAGGACAGCACCGTCCGGGCCCCGGGCACCACTTCCCGACGCACAGAGCGGCATGTGCACCACCGGGCTGGCGACGGGATGCGGAGAAGTCACGCAAGGGCCAACGAGAAGGGAGGAACGTCATGGAACTCGATGTTTGCGAGCCGGACGATACCTACGCCGCTCCCGTGCTGGTGGAGCTGGACACGGTTCCCAACATCACCTTCGGCAAGTACGCCGAGGACACCCAGGACCAGGACCGCTACTTCGAGTAACGCGCCAAGCGGGGCCCCGGGGTGCCCGGGACCCCGCCCCGCCCTTCTGCCGGAAGGTGACGACATGCCGCTCACCATCAGTAGCCATGCACCAGACGCACCTGGTCACCCCCTGTGGTCTGCTGACGAACCCCCGCTCGTCACCGGGACAGGCGAGACCTGTCGGTTGGTGAACGACGGCCCGCTTCGCCTTGTTGTCGCCGGGCACTGCTATGCCCACGACCACGAACTGCGCCGAGCGCTCACAGCAGTTCGTGACCACGACTGGGCGGCCCTGACGGTCTGGCCTGGCAGCTACTGGGTCGTCGCGGACGACGGCGAAACCACTGCCGTGCTCACGGATCTCGCCGCAACGCGCCCCGTGTACTACGCCAGCGGCTCTCGCACAGCCTGGTCAACTTCAGCCAGCTCCCTGGCGCACCGCCTGGATGCAGGAGTGGACTACTCCTCCCTCGCCGCCCGTTTGATCTGCCCCACAGTCCCGGAGATCTGCGGCCAGAGCACCACGTTCCTCGGCATACAGCGGCTACCCGGAGGCCACGCACTGACGATCAGCCGCAACGGTGGCAGGCGCATCGTTGCCTACGAGCGGCGCCGCACCCTGCCGTTCGACCAGGCCGCCAGTGAACTGCGGGAGAGCCTGCTCGAAGCGGTTCGGCGCCGAACGGACTCCACCCCGCATGTCACCGCGGACTTCTCCGGCGGGCTGGACTCCACCAGTATCGCCCTGCTCGCTCTGCGAAGCGGTTCGAAGCTGGTGGCCGTGAACCACCACCCCGAGGGCGTCAGCGACAACGACGATTTCGTGTACGCCCAACGGGCCGCCGCCGACCAACCCGGGCTCACACTCCGTACGGTTGGCGACAACACGGGGCTCTTCTTCGATGACCTGGACTCGGCTCCCTCCACCGACCAGCCCTTTCCGGACGCCGCGCGATGGCGGATGCGCTTCGCCTACCAGCGTCACTGCGCCGAGGAGGGCAGCGAGCTGCATCTGACCGGCTCTGGTGGAGACACGCTGCTGACCGCCTCCCCGTACTACCTGGCCGACCTGACGGGAGCAGGTCTCCGACATTTCCTGGAGCACTGCCGGATGCGCGCCCGGCTCCGCCACTTCCCCGTGCACACCGTGGCGACCACCGCCGCGCTCACCTCCCGCACGAGCAACGCGACAGCCCTTCACCAACTGGCCCGAGACCTCGCGGCCGGCATCCCTGTACCGCCGCCGCACCGCGCCGCCAAGGAGAGCCTGGGCTGGATGCGGCTGTCCGGTGCCCGTTCCTGGCTGACTCCTGATGCCCGCCACCACCTCAGCCGGAAGTTCGAGGAGGCCGCCCGGGAGAGCGCCGTGCCCCGGAGTGAAACGAGCCGTCATCGACATCTGGCCGAACTCCACGAGTTCGGCTCCTGGGAAGCCGAGCTGCGCACGCAAGCTCAGGGCATGGGCATCCCGCACCACGCACCGCTGCTGGACACGACGGTCGTCCGAGCAGCCCTCGCCGTACCGGTGGCGGAGCACGCTTCTGTCACGGCGCAGAAGCCTCTGCTGGGCACGGCCCTGAGCGGACTCGTTCCTGAGTGGCTGCTCCAACGCACCACCAAAGGCGCGTACTTCGGAAACGCGTACACCGGCCTGCGTCGCAACGCCGACGCGGTGAGGGAGCTCTTGCTCGACAGTCGCCTCGCGGCCGAAGGCTGGATCAACGCCGACACCGTACTCGCCGAGGTCGACCGGCTCACCGCCGGAGCGGCCGGAAAATGGGCCGCCCTGGAAGCGGTCGTCACCACGGAGCTGTGGCTGCGCCAGCACGCGGACTCCGGAGGCGCCCATGCGTGACCTGACACCGTCCCCCACGGTCTACGCCACAGTGACCGAGCGAGGGGCGATGCTGCTCGACATCCGCCGGCGAGGTCGCTGGTACGCGCTGTCTGCGTCCGGAGCACTGTGGTGGCGACACCTGGAGGCCGGTCTCACCGTCGATGAAGCCGCCGCCCGAGTAGCCGAACAGTACGGAGTATCCGCGGAACGAGTGCAGAAGGACATGCACCAGCTCGCGCACGACCTGCGTAACCGCAAGATACTTCGACCCACACGCAGGGGGCGGCAGCGGTGAGCATTCCCATGGCAACGCCATCGGGCCAGCACTCCCGGCCTGCCCTTCCGGACGCGTTGTCCGCCCTCCTGGCAGTCATGGTCGCCGTGACGCTGGTGAAGGTCTCCCCCTTGCGTGCGACGCTCGCGATCGTCGGGTTCCTCAAGCGAACCACGCGCCGGACAGCCCGCGTCAGCGACGCCCGAACAGCGGTCGCAGCCCGGGACTGGGCCGTGCGGTACTTCCCTGGCCGCGCCGCCTGCATGGAACGTTCCCTTGCCGCTTTCCTGGTCTGCCGCGCGAGGGGACGGGCGGTGGACTGGTGCCTGGGCTGCCGTTTCGACCCCTGCGAAGCCCACGCCTGGATCGAGACGGAAGGCGAGGCCATCGGCGAACCCGTCAGCCCCGACCGCCCCCTGTACGTAACCATTCGAGTCTGAGGAAGGCCCACAACCCGTGACAGCAACAACCGAGGACCTGGTCGCCCAGGCCACCCACGAACTGCCCCCCGCTCTCTTTCACGGAGAGGACGGCCGCGCGGTTCGCCCCTGCACTCCGCCGGAGACGACCACCCGCCATCTCCGGATGCTCGACCTCGCGCCTGGGCAGCGCGTCCTGGATATCGGGCTGGGCTCTGGCTACTCCGCGGCGCTGACCGAACGCATCACCGGACCCAACGGGCGGGTCATCGCGATGGAGATGAACGCCGAACTGGCCGAGCGCGCCAGCGTGCTGTTCACCGAGAACGGTCTCGATGTAGACGTCCGGGTCGGAGACGGCATGTTCGGGTGCCCGGAGGAAGCGCCGTTCGACCGGATCCTCGTCGGCGCCACACCGCCGCACATCCCGGCCGCCTGGCTCGAACAGCTCCGTCCGGGAGGCGTGCTCCTGTGCGGGGTACGGATCTCCCCGCTGCCCGGCGCCTATGCCATCGCACGCATCACGGTGGACGAGCACAGCAATCCCGACCAGGTCGAGGCGCATTCCGGGGGCTACACCCCCATGACCACGGACGTGAAGCACACCGTGGACTCGTACTTCGAAGACGGCACATTCCTGAGCACCCTGGCACCCCGGTCAGAGGCGGAGCATCGGGCACTGGCCCACGCCTTGACCGATCAGCCTCACACGGAGCCGTCCCAAGTAGGGGGCCAGGAAGCCTTTCTCCACTTCAAGAACTGGCTCATCGCCGAAGAGCCAGACGGGCTGATGGAGGCAAGTACCCGACACGGCCCCGGGATCGGCCTGGGACACCTGGACGAAACAGGCGCTGCGGCGGCGTATGTGACGCCAGACCTCCTGGTGACTGACCATGAGAGGTCCGAGTCGGCTCGAACTTTGCGCGACCTTGTCGACCACTGGCACAGCCAGGGGGCCCCCGAGACGAGCAGCTTGTGCGCAGCCCTCAACCGCTACGACGAGGCATGGAGGATCTCCGTGACGAGGTGATCTCCCCCTGGTATCAGGGGAAGACGCTGCCGCAGATCACCCTCCGACCGGCGCCGTACATCCGTCCGGAGCCGCCACCACCGACGTCGTCCACGTTGGCGGCACCTCGGCACGGATGCGCCAGCTCATCGGGTCAGGGTCGGTCGAGGCGGAGTCGTCGGGCGACGTCCCGGAGCGGGCGGTTGTGGGTCCAGGCGTGCAGGCGCAGGTGCAGAAGTGCCTGGTCGATGGTCACCCCCAGTTGGAGGGTGAGCATGCCGGCGGCCTGGTGGACCTCGGCCCGGTGCAGGTCCAGCACGGGGTCGGGGCTCGGGGGCTGGGTGAGGGTGGCGGTGGGGGTTTGCAGCAGGAGGTCCAGGGCCACGCGGGCGAAGGCGTGGACGTCACCGACCTGCTCGGGCGGGAAGGAGCCGGGTTCCCTGCGGCAGCCGGTGAGCACGCCGACGACGGCCGCCCCCAGACGCAGCGGGGCAGCGATGATGCCGCGCACGGCCGTGTCGTGGGCGGCGGGAGCGAGGACGGGCCAGCGCTCGTAGCTGGCGGTGAGATCGGAGGCGCTGACAGTGTGGCCGGTGTGCGCGGCTTCCGGGGTGGGGCCCTCGCCGAGGGTGTACTGCAAGTCGTCCACGGCTGCTCCGAGTTGGTTGGCGGGGTCGGCCCACAGCAGTTCCAGGGAGCCGCTCGCGGAGAGCATGCTGAGGGTGACGGCATCCACGCGCAGAAGCGGTGCGATGGTGGCCGCCGAGGCGGCGGACAGGTCATGGCCGGTGCGTGCGGAGTCGTTCAGGCCGCTGAGGACGGCGGCCAACTCGTTTGTTGGCATGAGGGACACCCCCCCGGGCGTCGGAGTACGGGGCCCGGGACCCGCACGGGGCTGCATCAGGGTGACCTGTCGAGTGCGGCTGGAGGGTTGCCTCGCGCGATTTGGGTGGCCAGTTCGGTCAGGTGCTGCTGGTGGGAGCGTGCGTGGCCGCGAAGGCGGGTGAAGGCCTGGTCCACCTCGACGTCGAAGCGCTCGGCGAGTATTCCTTTGGCCTGCTCGATGACCAGGCGGCTCTCCAACGCCGTCCGCAGCTGGCTGACCACCTTCTCCCGCGAGCGCAGCTCGTGCTGCTGGGCGAAGGCGGAGCTGGTGGTGCTGGCCAGGACCCGGGCCAGGCGCAGGTCCCGTGCGCTGAGGTAGGGCGGGGTGGACATGAGCAGATTGGCGGCGCCCAGGGGCAGGTGCGGGGTGTGCAGCATCACCGCGGCCACCGCGGTGATGCCGGCCTCGCGGGCGCGGGGTACGAAGCGCGGCCACCGCTGATACCCCGTCAGGAAAGTCAGCATCGAGTCAGCATGAGTCCTGCCAGACCTGGTTTCAGCCGACCACACATGCACCGCGCAAAGATTACGAGATACGCACTCTGACCAGCTAAAATGCTGGCCACAAGCCTAGGCCGCAACAGAGCCCTGAGCCGGTCTGGGCGATCCCCCGCGTCGCCCAGACCGGCGGTCGCAGTGGGCACTCGCCGGTACCGACGGGTAGGCCCGAAGCCGGACTGTGTGTAGTGCCCGAGGCCGGGCTGTGTGCGACTGCCCGGGGCCGAGCTGCGTATATTGGCTGTGGGCCAGTCAACGCAGGAGTACAGCATGTCCCCTCGAAGCGCCTCGGTCAATGAAGAGTTGCGCCGCCGATCGCGCGAGCGCCTGCTCCAGGCGACCGTCGATCTCGTCGGCGAGCGCGGTTACGAGGCGACCACGCTCGGGGACATCGCTGACCGCGCAGGCAGCGCCCGCGGCCTGATCTCGTACTACTTCCCGGGCAAGCGGCAGCTCTTCCAGTCTGCCGTCCACCGGCTGATGCATCTGACCCTGGACGAGGCGCTGCACCGCGCGCCCCTGCCCGAAGGCCCGGAGGCGGGGCAGGAGTCGCTGGCCCGCGCGATCGACGCGGTACTGGGCCTCGCGCGGGACCGCCCCGTACTGATGCGGGCGCACATGGCCGGGATACTCCACGCCGAGCAGGGCTTCGTGCAGTGCGACGAGCAGCAGCGGCTGGCACACCTGCTGAGCAGCACGGTCACGCGGTACGGCTCCCCCGACCCGGAGACCGACTACCGGCTGCTGCGCGCGCTGCTGATGGGCGCGGTGGTCGGGGTGCTGCTGCCGGGCGCGCCGATGCCGGTGGAGCGGCTGCGGGCCGAGCTGTTCGCGCGGTACGGACTGCGCTGGGAGCTGGGCATGCCTCCGGCCTCCCCGCCGGAACGCCCTGGCAAGAACGCCGGAACGGTCGGCCGCAGCCGCGAACTGCCAGGTCAGCGCGAGCGGCTGGAGGACGCGGAGAGCGGCGCTCCGGAGGGCCCGGCGGCAGGCGGCCCGGCGGAAGGTCCGGCGGATGGAGCGGACGCGGTGGCAGACGGTCCGGCGGATGGAGTGACCGGGAGCGCGCGGTCGGACGAGGGTGCTCCCGGGCGCTGACCTCACGCTCCTGCGCGGGGCCGCCGGAGACCGCGCCCCCCGCAGCACGCCCGGCGGCTCCGGATCCTCCCGCGGCGTGCCGCGCGGTGCCATCCTGGAAGGCCACCGGCCCTCCGCGGGAAGGAGCACGCCGTGCCATCCGCGCCCACGCCTCCACTGCGCGTCGCCGTCGTCGGATCGGGCCCCAGCGGTGTGTACGCCGCGCAGGGGCTGGTGGAGCGCGGGGGTGAGCTCGGGGTCCCTGTCGAGGTGGACGTGCTGGACCGGCTGCCGTGCCCGTACGGGCTCGTGCGGTACGGCGTCGCGCCCGACCACGAGAAGATCAAGTCCCTGCAGCGGAACCTGCGCGGGGTGCTGGAGCTCCCCGGCGTGAGGTTCCTCGGCAATGTGCAGGTCGGCGAGGGCGGGGTGCCGCCCGCACGGCTGCTGGAGCTCTACCACGCGGTGGTCTACTGCGTCGGCGCGGCCACCGACCGGCGGCTGGGCATCCCCGGCGAGGAGCTGCGCGGCAGCCACTCGGCGACCGAGTTCGTGTCCTGGTACAGCGCGCACCCCGATGCAGCGCGCACCTCGTTCGGCCTGGACGCGCGGCAGGCGGTGGTGATCGGCGTCGGCAACGTGGCGGTGGACGTCGCCCGCGTCCTGGCAAGGGGCGCCGACGACATGGTCCCGACCGACATGCCGGCCCGCGCTCTGGACAGCCTCGCACGGAGCACTGTCACCGAGGTCACGATGGTGGGGCGGCGGGGCCCCTCGCAGGCCAAGTTCACCACCAAGGAGCTGCGCGAACTGGGCGCGCTCCGGGAGGCGGCGGTGGACGTCCGGGAGGACGAACTCGCCCTGGACCCCGGATATGTGGACCCCTCAGGGCTGTCGGGGCCCGCGCGCAGGAATGTGGGGGTGCTGCGCGAGTGGGCGGCCTCAGCCGAGTGCGGCGGCTGGGGCGGCGCTCACGGAGGCTCCGCGCGTCGCCTCGCGCTGCGGTTCTTCCTGCGCCCCGTGGAGATCCTCGACGACGGCCGCGGCGCCGTCGCCGGCGTCCGCTTCGAGCGCACGCTGCCCGAGGAGGGCCCGGACGGCCCCGGCTCGGGCGGTACGGGCGGCGTACGGGGCACGGGAACGTACGAGGACGTGCCCGCACAGCTCGTGCTGCGCTCGGTCGGCTACCGCGGAGTGCCGTTGCAGGGGCTCCCGTTCGACCCGCGCACGGGCACGGTGCCGCACGCCGGGGGGCGGGTGCTGCGGGACGGCGCGCCCTCGCCCGGCGAATACGTGGCGGGCTGGATCAAGCGCGGGCCGACCGGAGTGATCGGCACCAACCGCCCGTGCTCCAAGGAGACCGTGAGCTCGCTCCTCGCGGACGCGCCCGAGCTCATGCGCGCGGCGGGTCCGCTGGAGCGCGATCCGCTGCCGGCCCTGGAGGCGCTGAACGGCGCACGCGGCGGACCGCCCGTGGACTGGGCCGGCTGGCTCGGCATCGAGGAGGCGGAGGCGGCGCTCGGCCGCGGCCTCTCCCGCAACACGGTCAAGATCCCGGACTGGGAGGGGCTGCTCACCGCGGCGGCGGCCGGAGCGCGCAGCTAGCGTCCGACGCGGGGGGGCGCCTCCATGCCGTGTGACCTGCGGCGATGCCGTCTCCAGGGCGATTGTCAGTGGCGGGGTGCAGACTTTCGCTTACTCGGACAATGACGTCTCGGAGGCGGTGACCGCAAATGTCGGACGTACTACTCGCGGTGGGCACGCGGAAGGGCCTGTTCCTGGCCCGCAGGCCGGTGGGCGAACGGGCCCGCGACGGCTGGGAGTTCACAGGCCCCCACTTCAACGCGCAGGCCGTGTATTCGGTCGGCATCGACACCCGCCGCCCCGGCGCCCCGCGCCTGCTGGCCGGAGGGGACAGCGCGCACTGGGGTCCCTCGGTGTTCCACTCCGACGACCTGGGCGCGACGTGGACCGAGCCGGGCCGCGCCGCGGTGAAGTTCCCCCAGGACACCGGGACTTCACTGGAGCGCGTATGGCAGCTCCAGCCGAGCGGGGCCGACGAGCCGGACGTGGTGTATGCGGGCACCGAGCCCGGCGCGCTGTTCCGCTCCGAGGACGGCGGGGAGAGCTTTGCGCTGGTCCGGGAGCTGTGGGAGCACCCGACCCGCACCGAGTGGGTGCCCGGCGGAGGCGGCCTCGGGCTGCACACGGTGCTGGTCGACCCGCGCGACTCGCGGGCGGTCACGGTGGCGGTCTCCACCGGCGGGGCCTACCGCACCGGCGACGGCGGCAAGAGCTGGGAGCCGTGCAACCGCGGGGTGCAGGCGGCGTTCCTCCCGGAGAGCATGCGCTTCCCGGATTACGGCCAGTGCGTGCACAAGGTCGCCCGCGACGCCGAGGACCCCGACCGCCTCTATCTCCAGAACCACTGGGGTGTGTATCGCTCCGACGACAACGCCACTTCCTGGACGTCGATCGGCGACTCCCTGCCCTCCGACTTCGGCTTCCCCGTGGCCGCCCATCCGCGCCGCGGCGGAGTCGCCTACATCTTCCCGCTCAACGCCGACTCGGACCGGGTGCCGGCCGGGCACCGCTGCCGGGTGCACCGCACCGAGGACGCGGGCACCACGTGGGAGCCGCTGGGCACCGGCCTCCCGGAGAGCGCGCACTACGGACCGGTGCTGCGGGACGCGCTGTGGACGGACGACGCCGACCCCGCGGGCATCTACTTCGGCAATCGCAACGGCGAGGTCTTCGCCAGCGCCGACGAGGGCGAGAGCTGGCGGCAGCTCGCCGGACACCTGCCGGACGTGCTCTGCGTACGGGCGGCGGTGGTCGACTGAGGACGCCTTCACGGAACGGCGGCCCCGGGGCGGCGGGGAGCGCACAGGAAAGCGGCGGGAACGGACAGGAGAACGGGCAGGAGAGGAGGCGCGGAGGGTACGAGGCGATCGCGGCCGGAGACGGGCGGGGACGGCGCGTGGGCACCGCGCCTGAGCCAGTAGAGTGACCGGCCGTGGCTGCACGACCGTTGAACGAAATCGTCGAACCGGGCTGGGCCAAGGCCCTGGAGCCCGTTGCCGAACGCATCGCCTCGATGGGCGACTTCCTGCGCGCGGAGATCGCGGCGGGCAGAACCTACCTGCCCGCCGGGGAGAACGTGCTGCGCGCCTTCCAGCAGCCCTTCGACGAGGTGCGGGTCCTCGTCGTCGGGCAGGACCCGTACCCGGCACCGGGTCATGCGGTGGGCCTCTCGTTCTCCGTCGCGCCCGAAGTGCGCCCGCTTCCCGGCAGCTTGGAGAACATCTTCCGGGAGATGCACAACGACCTGGGCCTGCCCCGCCCGTCCAACGGCGACCTGACGCCGTGGACCCGGCAGGGCGTGCTGCTGCTCAACAGGTCGCTGACGGTGGCGCCGCGCAAACCGGCCGCGCACCGCGGCAAGGGCTGGGAGGAGGTCACCGAGCAGGCGATCAAGGCGCTGGCCGCCCGCGGCAAGCCGCTGGTCTCGGTGCTGTGGGGGCGGGACGCGCGCAACCTGCGCCCCATGCTGAGCAGTTACCCGGCCGTGGAGTCCTCGCACCCCTCGCCGATGTCGGCGGACCGCGGGTTCTTCGGCTCGCGCCCGTTCAGCAAGGTCAACGAGCTGCTGGCGCAGCAGGGCGCGCCGCCGGTGGACTGGCGCCTGCCATGACCGCGCACCGCCCCGGCGGCGGCGCCGGCGGTCCCGGCGCCTGGGTGCTGGGCGTCGACTCCGGCGGCTCGGGCCTGCGGCTGGCGCTGGCACGCGCGGGGGCCGGGCCCTCGGAGCCGCCCGTGGAGTGCGGCTCGGTCGCGCTGACCGAGCCGGTGCGCACCGGTCCCGCGGGCATCGAGGCCGCGCACATGCTGGAGCAGGTGGTGCCCGCCGCCCGCGCGCTGCTGGAGGCTGCGGGGGCCGGAGAGCCGAGCGCCGCGTGCGTCGGCGCCGCGGGAATGGCGGCACTCGGTGACGATCTCCGGGCGGCCCTTCCCGGCGCGCTGGCGCGGGAGCTGGGGGTGCGGCGTACGGCTCTGGCGGCGGACGCGGTCACCGCGTACGTGGGGGCGCTCGGCGAGCGGCCCGGCGCCGTGCTGGCCCTGGGCACCGGCATGATCGCGCTCGGCACGGACCTGCGGGAGTGGCGGCGGGCCGACGGCTGGGGGCACCTGCTCGGCGACTGCGGCAGCGGCGCGTGGATCGGGCGGGCCGGTCTGGAGGCGGCGCTGCGCGCGTACGACGGGCGCGAGGGCGGTTCGGCGGCGCTGCGGGAGCGGGCCGAGGCGGTGTTCGGGGCGCCGCTGAGCGGGCTGCCCGCGCAGGTGTATCCGCGGGACGACCGTGCGGCGGTGCTGGCCTCGTTCGCGCCGGAGGTCGCACGGTGCGCGGAGGGCGGCGGGGAGGCGGGGGCTTCCGACACAGGTACGGGGCCCGATCCCGTGGCCGTCGGCATTCTGGCGACGGCGGCCAGGGAGATCGCGGTGAGCGCGGCGGCGGTTTGCCCGCGCGAAGAGGTTGGAGGGGTTCAGCCCGCGGTCGCGGCGACCGGCGGTCTGCTGCGCCTCGGGGACGCACTGCGCGCGCCGCTGGAACGGGAGTTGGCTGCGCTGCTCCCCGGGGTGCCCAGGGTGGCGGCCGAGGGCGATCCGCTGCACGGCGCCCTGGTGGTCGCCGCGCGGCTGTCGCAGGGGGCGCTGCGGCTGCCGGACGGTTCCGGTCTGCTGAGCGTCCATTGACGGGACCGCACAGAAGCGCCCGTTCGACGCGCGGTGCGAAGCGGACATTCCCGGACTGCTCTCCCCCGCGAGAAGTATGGAATGCGTCAAGGCATTAGCATGCGGGCGCATGAGCTCCCCCACTGGGCCGGACAATGGCCTGCCCGTACGAATGCCACGGCCACGCCAGCCCGGACGGCACCGCCGGCCGGAGCCTGTCGTCGCCCCTGAGAACGCACCGGCGCTGGTGCTGGCGGTCCCCGGCGCCCCCTCCTCCGCCACCCGCGGCATCGCCGAGGAGACGCTGAGCATAGCCCGCTCCGAGCTGCCGGGCCTGGACGCCCGCATCGGCTTCGTCGAGGGCGGGGACGAGGAGTTCCCCGCGCTGGACGCCGTGCTCGGCCGGGCGACCTCCGAGCGTGCCGCCGCCGTCTCGCAGGACGCGGCCGGCACCGGTGAAGCGCAGGCCGAGGACGGTCCGACGGCCGTCGTCGTGCCGCTGCTGGCCGGGCCCGACGCCGCGAGCGTCCGGCAGATCCGCCAGATCGTGCTGAACAGCGGTCCCGGCGCCGAGCTGACCGACGTCCTGGGCCCGCACCCGCTGCTCGCCGAGGGCGTGCACGTGAAGCTGTCCGAGGCCGGGCTCGCCCGCGCGGACCGCGCCCGCCTGTTCACGGTCGCAACGGCCGCGGACGGGATCGTGCTCGCGGCCGTCGGCGGCGAGGAGGCCGTGCAGGCCGCCGGGATCACCGGCATGCTGCTCGCGGCCCGGCTCGCCGTGCCGGTGCTCGCCGCGGGGCTCGACGAGGAGGGCGCGATCGCGCGCACCGCGGACCAGCTCCGCGAGTCGGGTTCGCAGCACCTCGCGGTCGCCCCGTGCCTGATCGGCCCCGAGGTGCCGGAGGGCCTGCTGGAGGCGGCTGCGCAGGAGGCGGGCTGCTCCACGGCCGAGCCGCTCGGCGCGTACCCGGCGGTCGGCAAGCTCGTGGCCTCCACCTACGCGGCCAAGCTGGGCATCGCGCAGTCGCAGTCCCAGCAGGGCATGCCGGTGCGCTGACGCACCCCGGCCGCACGGGCGGCGCGCTGTCGCGGTCCCCGCGCACAGGCGCCGCCCGGCCGCGCACCCTCACCTCGTACGACGCGGCCCGTACGCCCCGTTCCGCGCGCCTCAGTCCGCACGCCTCAGTCCGTACGACACAGCCCGCACGGCTCAGTCCGCTCGGCTCGTACGCCTCAGCCCGTGAACACCACGCAGGACGCGGCGGGAGCGGTCACCGAACCGGCGCGGCGCGGCGCCCCCGTGTCCGCGTCGAGGGCGAACCAGGTGACGTCGCCGGAGCGCTCGTTCGCCGCGTACAGCCAGCGGCCCGTGGGGTGCAGGGCCAGCGCGCGCGGCCAGTGGCCGCCGCAGGGGACGCTGTCCGTCAACCGCGGCAGTCCTTCGCCCTTTCCGCTCTCCGGCAGGGCGAACGTGGAGATGCTGTCGTGTCCGCGGTTCGCCACCCACAGGAACCGGCCGTCGCCGGACACCACGATCCCCGACGGGAAGTTGGCCTCGCCGGGCTCGCCCTCGGGCAGTGCCGGGACCGAGCCGGCCGGCTCCAGTACGCCGTCGGCCGCGTCCCAACGCAGCGCCGTGATGGTGGAGTCCAGCTCGTTCGTCAGGTACGCGCGGGTGCCGTCCGGGTGGAAGACCAGGTGCCGCGGCCCCGAACCAGGCGTCAGCGCGACCTCGCGGTGGAGCCGGAGTTCCTGCTGGTCACCGCCCAGTTCGTAGATCCACGCCGAGTCGGTGCCCAGGTCGGCGCAGAGCAGCCAGCGGCCCGAGGGGTCGGGCACGACGGCGTGCGCGTGCGGGCCCTCCTGCCGCTCCTTGTCCGGCCCCGAGCCCTCGTGCTGGTGGGTGGCGGCCTGCGTACCGAGGCTGCCGTCGGCGCGTACGGGGAGGGAAGTGACGTTCCCCGAGGTGTAGTTGGCGATGAACAGCCGTCCCCCGGCGAGCGCCAGGTGGGTCGGCGCGTCGCCGTGCACGGGCACCGGCGCGCCCAGCAGTTCCGGGCGCCCCTCCTCGCCCGTGCCGCTCAGCGAGAATGCCGCGGCGGCGCCCGATTCGGTCTCGCTGACGGCGTACAGGAGGCCGTCGCCCATGGCCAGGTAGGAGGGGTCGGGCACGGCGGTCTCCGTATGGTGCCGCGGGGTGAGCGCGCCCGTGGCGGGGTCTGCGTGCGCCGCCGTGACGCCGCGGCCGCCGGCCGAGGTGAAGGAGCCGATGAAGGCCCCGTTGGTCAAGGCCCCGTACGCGTGCTGTCCGCTCTCGTCGCTCACCGCAGTGCGTCCCTTCGCCGACGTGTCCTCGTCCGTCGTGGCCCGTGACAGCAGGGCCGCTGCGCGCGACGTTAGCAGCGCGTTCCCCGGCCGCGTGCTCCCGCGCGCGGGAGCACGCGGAGGCGGTCACGCGGCGGTGAGCGGCGCCCCCGGTTCGCTGTGCACGGGCGCGGCGAGCGCGCCCAACGCCGTTTCCAGCCCGTGCAGATGGGCCAGCGCGCGCTCGTGCGCCGGGTGCCCCTCGGCGCGGTGGGCGGCGGTTCGGTGAGCGGCGGACCGGTGGGCGGCGGCGCCCGGTGCCTCCGCGAGACGCGCCGCGGCTTCCCTCCGTACGCCGTCGCCGCGCAGGCCCTGCGGGGAGACGAGGCCGTGCACCGCGGCCTCCACGCGTTCGCAGGCGGCGGTGAGCCGCGCGTCGTGCGAGGCGTACGGGTCGGCGGCGACGCCGGCGAGGCCGCGCACCTGGCGCGCGCAGTCGTCGAGCAGCGCGAGCACCGTGCGGGCCCTGGCCTTGCGGGCGCGCAGCGGGCTGAGCGGGTGCACCAGCGGGGCGAGGGACATGCGCACGCGGCCGAGGAGCAGTTCGAGTTCGGCGATGCGCGGCGCGGGATCGGCGCTCTCGTCCCCGGCGATGCGCCGGGCGGCCTCGCGGGTGCAGTCGTGCACGCAGTGCACCGCGCGCCGTATCCACGCGTCGGTGGCCTGGTGCGTGGTGACCGGCAGCACCACGGCCACGGCCAGCACGGCGCCGAGCGCGCCCACGGCGGTCTCCTGGATCCGCAGCGCGAGCAGCCCCGGGTGCAGCACGCCGAGCAGCCCGTACAGCACGCCGACCAGGACGGTCACGAAGAACATCATCCAGCTGTAGGAGAGCGGCGCGCTGTAGAAGATCCCGAAGACGCAGACCGCGGCGACCGCGGCCGTCGGCCAGGTCGCGCCGTCCAGCGGCACCGCGATGAGCAGCCCGGCGGCGATGCCGGTGACGGTGCCCAGGACCCTGCGGAAGCCGCGTACGAGGGTCTCGCCGCGGGACGCGGTGTTCACGAAGATCCACCAGGTGGCGCCGACCGCCCAGTACCAGCGGTCGGGCGAGAGCAGCTGGCCCGCGGCGAGCGCGAGCGCGGAGGCCGCCGTGACCTGCCAGGCCAGCCGCGTGCTGGGCCTGCGCAGGCCGCTCGCCGCCTGCGGCGCGGGCTGCGCGGGCGGCGGGGTGCGGCGCTCGATGGGCCAGAGCGCGAAGCGCACGAGCGCGGCGGCGGCGAGCGCCAGTGCCGAGGCGGCGTACAGGAGCGGCAGTTGGGCCGGGGTGGAGTGCAGGAACTGGGCGGCGAAGAAGTTCATGAACGCGTAGATGCCGAGCGCGTTGCCGCGCGGGCCCCACCGCCTGGCGTACGCGCCGCAGAAGACGACCAGCAGGAACGCGGCGTCCCGCGCGGGCGCGTACCCGTGCAGCGCTGCCGCCAGCGCCAGCGCGGGAAAACCGGCCGCGGGGAACAGCGCGGTGCTGAGCGCCTGCCCGCGCACGGTGGGATCGGCGACGGTGAACAGCGCGAGCAGCGCCACGAGCCCCGCGGTGATCACCGCGTCCAGGGGCATCCCGGCGAGGGCCGCGGCGGTGACCGCGAGGCCGATGCCGAGCACGGCGCGGGTGGCCACGCGCAGCCGCAGCCGCCCCGGGTCCGGCGCGATGAACACCTTCTTCAGCACTGCTCAACCCCTCCCGACGTACGTGCACGATCTGGAACGAACCATGACGAGACCGGCAAGACCGTAATGACCGCTCAATCCCTTGATGACCGGCATGGGCCGACATGAAAAAGGCGCCGCGGAAGCTCCGCAGCGCCATCGACCCCGGCAAGTGTACCGCTATCCGGAATCGCGCCCCGGAAACCGGATTCGATCACCTCCTTCGCCGCCCCGGTCCGCCGTCTTGGCACCCTGGTGACCATGAACGACTCCCCCGCTCCCGCCGCCGTCCTCTTCGACCTCGACGGCACCCTGGTCGACAGCGAGCCCAATTACTACGAGGCGACCCGCAGGGTGCTCGCGCTGCACGGCGCCGACGGCTTCACCTGGGAGGACCACACGCGGTTCATCGGGATCGGCACCCGCGAGACGCTGGAGACGCTGCGGCGGGAGCGCTCCCTCGCGGCCTCGCTGGAGGAGCTGCTGCACGAGAAGAACCGCAGCTACCTGGAGCTGGCCCGCACCCGCACCGAGGTCTTCCCGCAGATGCGGACGCTGGTGGAGCTGCTGGGCGCGGGCGGGCATCCGATGGCGGTGGCCTCGGGGTCCTCCCGCGCGGCGATCGAGGCCGTGCTCTCGGGCACCGGGCTCGACGGCGCGCTGCGCACGACGGTCTCCGCCGAGGAGGTCGGCGCGGGCAAGCCGGAGCCCGACGTGTTCCTGGAGGCGGCGGCCCGGCTCGGCGTGGAGCCCGGGCGCTGCGTGGTCCTGGAGGACTCCCCGCCCGGCGCGGAGGCCGCGCGCCGCGCCGGCATGCGGTGCGTGGCGGTGCCGTACGTGCCGGACACGGTCGGCGACCCGGCGTTCGCCTCGGCCGGGCTCTTCATCGAGGCGGGGCAGAGCGGGGTGGACGCGCGGCGCGTGTACGAGTGGATCGCGGGGGTCTCGGGGGCCTGAGCTGGGGGTTCGCTTCTCGGCTGGCGTACGGGGCGGCGTACGGAAGCAGCGGTACGGGAGCAGTCGTACGCGCGCGGGCCCGCTCTAGCGGCGGCGGGGCTTTCCCGGCCTGCCGCCGGGCCTGCCGGGCTTGGCGCCCTTGCCGGCGCGTGCGCCGCCGCCCGCGCCCTTGCCGCGCGCGGGCTTGCCCTGGGCGGGCTTGCCCTGCGTGGACTTCCGCGCGCCGCCCTGCTCCTGCTTGCCCGGCTGCTTCCCCTTGGTCTTGGAGGGGTTCGTCTTCGCTTGGCCGGCCTTCGGCCGGGCGGCAGCGGCTCCCGCGCGGCCGCGGGTGCTGTTGACCGTGCGGCCGCGGACGATGCCGATGAAGTCCTCGACGTGGTCCGTGGTCCTGTCCTCGCGCCAGGCGAGCGCGACGCCGGACTGCGGGGCGTCCGTGACGGGGCGGTACGTCAGGTCGCGGCGGTGGTGGAGGCGGGCCAGCGACTGCGGGACCACGAGCAGGCCGATCCCCGCGGCCACCAGCTCGATCGCGTCGCCGGTCGTGGCCGGCCGCTCGAAGGCGGGCTCGCCGGGCGGGCTCTCCCAGCCGAGGGTGTCGTCGAGCGGGTGCAGCACGACCTCGTCGTCCAGGTCCTCGCAGGTCACCTCGTCCGCGGCGGTCACCAGATGGTCCTTGGGGACCACCACGACCGTGGTCTCGGTGTAGAGCGGGATCGCGCTGAACACCGTGCGGTCGACCGGCAGCCGCACCAGCCCCGCGTCGGCGCCGCCCTCCTCCAGCACGCCCGGCGCCTCGGCCGCCGGCAGGGAGAGCAGCTCCAGCGGGGTGCCGGGCAGCCGCTCGTTCCAGATCCGCGCCCACTTGCCGGGCGTCACGCCCGGGACATAGGCGAGCCGGAACGACGGGGAAACCTCCGGTTCAGTCACCCCTCAAGGCTAACGGTCCGCGGCGACACCCCTGGTCGGAGGCCGGTCGGGGCCGGCCGGGGCCCTGCCGGCGCGTGGTCGGCGGCACCGCGCACGGTCGATACCCTGGATGTCATGACGTCGCAGCAGAACACCCAGACGATGAAGCCCGCGACCGCGGCGAAGAAGCTGGGCGTGTACCTCCCCGCCACCCCCGCCGAATTCCAGGAGGGCGTCGTCTCGCGCGCCGAGCTGAACGCGCTCCAGTCCGATCCGCCCGAGTGGCTGCGCGAACTGCGCCGCAACGGCCCGCACCCGCGCCCCGTCGCCGCCGACAAGCTCGGCATCTCCAATTCGGGTCTCACCCGGAACGGATTCACCGAGCCGCTCACCACCGAGCAGATCGAGGCGCTCAAGGCGGAGCAGCCCGAATGGCTGCGGCAGGAGCGCGCCACCCAGGCCGAGGTCCGCAAGGAGACGGTCCGCCTCAAGGAGAAGCGCAAGGAGAAGCAGCGCGAGCAGGAGGCGGAGGACGCGGACGGTTCACGCCCGCGCCCCTGACGCCCGATTCCTCATTCCGTGCGGCCGCGCTCCTGCGAGGCCGCACGGCAGCTTTCCGCTCCCTTGCATTTCCTCATCGCGGCCAGCCTGTCGTGGAGGGCCGCGCGCTGTTTCTCCGTGAGGGAGTCGGCGCGGTTCTCCAGCTGGTACGGGTCGGAGTCCAGCGCGTAGAACTCCCTCTCCCCGTCGGCGTATTCGACGTACAGCGCGTCCGCCGTCCTGAGCGCCTCATAGCTCGGCGGGTCGCCGGTGTTGCGGGGCGCCGCATCCGGGTCCCCCTTCTTCACCGAGGAATGCCGGTGCTCGACGAGCACCGCGTCCCTCCAGTCCTTCTCCCGTTGTCCGCGCAGCAGTCCGGCGAGGCTCTGCCCGTCGGCTTCGGTATCCGGCTTCAGGCCCGCGAGGTCCTTGAAGGTCGGAGCGAGATCGGTGTTCTCCGCGAATTCCGATACGCGCCCGCCGGCCGGGACACCGGGCCCCGTCACCGTCATCGGCACCCGGATATCGGTGTCGTACGCGGTCTGCTTGCCCTGCCGCAGACGGTGTTCGCCCATGTGGAACCCGTTGTCCGAGCCGAACATGACGTACGTGTCGTCCGCCAGCCCCTTCTTCTCCAGCTGGTCCCTGAGGCGCCCGATCATCGCGTCCACGGCCTGCACGGAGCGGACACGCTTGGCATGGGTGCGGTCCATCCGCTTCTTCTCCGTCGCGTTGAGCGGCGTCAGGTCCCGCTGCCATTCCGGCGCGTTCTCTGTGGCCTTGTCGTACGCGGGAGTGCGCGGCGCCTTGAGCCCGGGGAACTTGCCCTTGTCCCGGGGCGCCGGAGTGGCGGGCCCGTGCGGGGCGAAGGTCGACATCTGGAGCATGAACGGCTTCTTCTTGCGGGCCGAATCGTCCACGAAGGACGTCGCCTTACGGGAGAGGACGTCCGTCAGATAGTCCTCGGGGTCGTTCCCGTAGTGCTTCACGCGGCCGTTCTCGTTGAGGTCGTAGTTGTATTCCGAGTACGCGTCACCGGCCACGTCCCACTCGTTCCAGCCGGACGGCACGGACCCCCGCTTCTTCGCCTCCGGCTGGTAGCCGTTGAGGTACTTCCCCATGAACCCCGTGCGGTATCCGGCCTTCTGGAGCGCGGGCGCGTAGCACTCCTTCTCGTTGCCGTTCTTGAGGAACGCCTTGTAGCCGCCGTCGTCTCCCCCGTTGGTGAACACCCCGGTGTTGTGCGGGTATTCGCCCGTCAGGATCGACGAACGCGAGGGGCAGCACAGCGAATCCGTGGCGAAGAAGTTCGGGAGTTCCGTTCCCTCTTTCTGCATCTGCCGCACGTGCGGCATGTACTTCACGAGGTCGGCCGACAAGTCGTCGGTCAGTACGTACACGATGTTCGGCTTGTGCTGCCCTCCCGCCGTGCTGCGCGCGGCCGTCGAGGTGGCTCCCGACGCGTCGTCGTCCGGCCATGCCGAACACGAACTCAGCAGCGCACAGAGCAGAGCCGCGCAGAGTGCGGCGACGAGTGTGCGATGGCGCATGACGCTCCTTCCTTCCGTTTCGCGGCGCGATTCACCGGAAGGTAGAGAGCGTCTTTGTGATTTCCTTGTGGGCCGCCCCGCGCACCGCGAACCGCAGCTCGACCCGCGTACCCCGGCCACCCGGCCCGTCCCCGATGCGCAACTCCGCGCCGTGCAGCGCGGCCTGCTGCGCGACGAGGGTGAGCCCCAGTCCTGAACCGCTGCTCCCGGGCCCGCGCCGGAACCGCTCCAGAACACGGGGCCGCAGGTCGGCAGGGATGCCGGGCCCCTCGTCATCGACCCGGAGCACCAGGCACTCCGGGTCCTCCCCGGCGCTCAGCGACACGCGCACCCGAGCCTCACCGCCCCCCGAAGCACCGCCGTCCGGACTGCCGGTGTCCGAACCCCCGCCGCCCGGACTGCGCCCGTGCGCCAGGGAGTTGGCGAGGAGGTTGTCCAGCAGGGTGCGGAGGCCCGGTTCCCAGCCGTGCACCACCGCGCGCCCCGGAGCGGCTTCGATCGTGAGGGAGGCGCCGGGGGCGCGGCGGCGCGCGTCGGCGACGGCGGCCTCGGCGACCTCGGCCAGGTCCACGTCGGACAGCGCCCCGTCCTCCACGAGTTCGCCCCGGCCCAGTTCGCGCAGCATCACCAACAGGCCGAGCATCCGCTCGTGTTCATGGCGCAGCTCCTCCGCGACCTCGCGCAGCTCCTCGGGGTCCAGGTCGGGGTGCTCGGCGAGGATGTCGAGGTTGGTGCGCATGCTCATCATGGGCGTGCGCAGCTCGTGCCCGGCGGCCGAGGCGAAGGTGCGCGCCGTCTCCAGCGCCTCGCCCGTACGGGCCACCTGCTCGTCGTAGCGGGCCAGCACCGTGGTCAGGGTCGCGGCCAGGTCGTCCACCTCGCTGATCCCGGTCGGGGTGTGGGTGAGCCGCGCGCTGCCCCGGTGCGGGTCGAGGCCGCCGGCCCGCCGCTGCAGGCTGCGCAGCGGGCGGCCGGCCCGGGAGGCGGCGGCCCAGGCGAGCAGCGCGGACACCGGCGCCGCGGCCAGCGCGACGCCGAGCACCCGGCCGCGCACCGAGGCGATCTGCTCCCGGCCGGCCGAGTCCGGCAGGAACAGCCACAGCCGCCCGTGCACCCCGGGGTGCGGCCCGTTCAGCGGCCGGGACAGCACCCGCCAGCTCTTCCCCTCCTCTCCGCCGCCGTTTCCCTGCGTCCCCTCGTCCGTTCCCTTCTCCCGCACGGTGACCGGCTGCGGCGCCGTACGCGGCAGCCGTACGCGCTCGTCCGGCTGCGGGCCGCCGGACACGGCCCCGTACGGGCCCTGCACGCGGACGCCCACGTCCAGCGCCGCGCCGAACATCTCGCGCTCGCGCCGCTGCGCCGCCACGGGCTTGCCGTCGGCGGTGACGCGCAGCAGCCTGCGCGCGTCCTGGCTCACGCTCCTGGCCCGTTCCCGCAGATGGGCGTCCTGCCCGTCGTGCAGGTCCTGGGCCACGAGCAGTTGGATCAGCCAGCCGCAGGCGAGCACGAGCAGCGGCACGCCGAGCCCGGCGGCGAGGGCGATGCGGGTGGACAGCTTCACGACCACGCCCCCGCACCGGCACCCGCACTCGCACCCGCGTCGGCGCCGGAGTCCGACGCCCCGCCCCCACGGGCGTGTTCCTCCTCATCGCGCAGTACGAAGCCGACTCCGCGGACCGTGTGCACGAGCCGGGCCCGCCCGCCCGTCTCGGTCTTGCGCCGCAGATAGCTCACGAACGTGTCCACCGCGTCGCTGCGCACCTCGGCGTCGTACCCCCACACCAGCTCCAGCAGCCGGTCGCGGCCCAGGACGATCCCGGCGTTCCTCGCGAGCACCTCCAGCAGCGAGAACTCGCGGGGTGTGAGGTCGAGTTCCCGCCCGTCCAGGAGCGCTCGGCGCTCGGCGGGGCGCAGGGTCAGCCCACCGGCGCGCACCGCGGCGGCGCGCGCGTCCTGCTGCCCGGCCTCGGCGGGGCGGCGGCGGAGCAGCGCGTTCAGGCGGAGCACGAGTTCCTGGAGCGCGAACGGTTTGACCAGGTAGTCGTCGCCCCCGGCCTGGAGTCCGGCGATCCGGTCGGCGGTCTCGTCGAGCGCGGAGAGCATCAGCACCGGTACGTCGTCCGCCTCGTCGCGCAGGGTCCTGCACACCTCGATCCCGCTGACGTCGGGCAGCGAGACGTCGAGCACGACCGCGTCCACGCGGCGGCGCCGCACCTCCTCCAGCGCCCGCATGCCGCATGCGGCGACCTCCACGGAGAACCGGTTCAGCCGCAGTCCCCTGCGCAGCGACCGCAGGATCGCGGCGTCGTCGTCCACGACGAGCACCCGCCGCCCGCCGATCGCCCCCTCATGTCCGCTCCCCTCATCGCCGCTCCCCTGGCCGGCCCCCTCGTGACCGGCCCTCGCGCGCGGTGCCATGCGCCCTCCCTGCCCTCGTCGCGTCCGTGCTCACGGAGGGGGACGACACGACACCGCCCCACGGCTCCCGTGCGGGTGCCGTGGGGCGGATGTGCGGGGGCGGGCGCGTACGGCCGCCCGGGGCGGCGCGGGCTCAGGCCACGGGCGCCGGGTACGTCGGGTACTCCACCCCGGACACGTACTGCACGACGCGCACGACCTGGCAGGAGTAGCCGAACTCGTTGTCGTACCAGAGGTAGAGGATCGCGTTGTCGCCGTCGACCTTGGTGGCGCCGGCGTCGACGATCGAGGCGTGGCGCGAGCCGATGAAGTCGTTGGAGACCGCGTCCGGCGCGCTGGTGAAGTCGATCTGCCGCTTGAGCGGCGAGGTCAGCGACACGTCGCGGAGGTGGTCGAGGACGTCCTCGCGGGTGGTCTCGCGCTCCAGCTGGAGGTTGAGGATCGCGATGGAGACGTCGGGGACCGGGACGCGGATCGAGCTGCCGGTGATCTTCGCGTCGAGGTCCGGCAGCGCCTTGGCCACGGCGGAGGCGGCGCCGGTCTCGGTGATGACCATGTTGAGCGGCGCGGAACGGCCGCGGCGCTCGGACTTGTGGTAATTGTCCAGCAGGTTCTGGTCGTTGGTGAACGAGTGGACAGTCTCCACGTGCCCGCGCAGCACCCCGTACTCGTCGGCCATCGCCTTCAGCGGCGGCACGATCGCGTTGGTGGTGCAGGAGGCGCAGGAGAGGATCTGCTCGTCCGGCTTGATGGTGTCGTGGTTGACGCCGTGGACGATGTTGGGGACGTCGCCCTTGCCGGGTGCGGTCAGCACCACCTTGTCGATACCGGGGCGCAGGTGCTCCGAAAGGCCCTTGCGATCGCGCCACTTGCCGGTGTTGTCGATGAGGATGGCGTCCTTGATGCCGTACGCGGTGTAGTCGACCTCCGAGGGGTCGCTCGCGTAGATCACCTTGATCTCGTTGCCGTTGGCGTTGATCGTGCTGTTCGCCTCGTCAACGGTGATCGTGCCCTGGAACTGGCCGTGGATGGAGTCCCGGCGCAGCAGCGAGGCGCGCTTGACGATGTCCTGGTCGCCACCGCCCCGTACGACGATGGCGCGCAGTCGCAGGCCGTTGCCGGAGCCGGCCTTCTCGATGAGCAGGCGGGCGACCAGGCGGCCGATGCGGCCGAAGCCGTAGAGGACGACGTCGCGGCCGTCCTGGCACTCGATCTTGTTGGCGCCGGTGGCGCCGGCCACGGCCTCGGCGGTGAACTCCTCGGCCGACAGGCCGCGGTCATCGGCTCGGTGCGCCTCCGCGAGCAGGCCGATGTCGATCTGGGAGGGGCCGATGTCCAGGGTGGTGAGCGCCTTCAGGAACGGCAGGGTCTCGGTGACAGAGAGCTCCTCGCCGGCTATCTGGCGCGCGAAGCGGTGGGTCTTCAGGATGCTGACCACCGACTTGTTCACCAGGGAGCGGCTGTGCAGCAGGACGGTGACGTCCCGCTCGCGGTGCAGCTTCCCGATGAGCGGGATCATCGACTCCGCGATCTCCTCGCGGTTCTTCCAGTTGGTGAACGAGTCGTCGTTGACAGTCACAGGGCAGACACATCTTTCGAGCTAGGCGGTGCTCACATGTTAACCGCACGAGATGTCTGATCGATCAGGCGGCTCGGGGCTTCCGGTTTCCGGGCGCTGACCAGGGCGAACGCGTTCCCGGGAAGGCCCGTGCCGCGCTGGCCCCGCTCCCCGGCCCCGCTCCCCGCCCGCCGCCTCGACCCCCGTTGTCAGTGGCTCCGCCTAGCGTGAGCACCATGACCGTCCTCGAGATCCCCCAGCGCCGCGCCCGGCTCGGACTGCGGCACCGGCTCGCCCCCTCGGCACGCGCGGCGCGGACCGAGGAGGCCGCGGCCCCGCTGCTCGGGCTGCACGCGACCGACTCGCCGAGCGTGCTGCTCTCCGCCCTGGCCAGGCTGAGATCGCCGTCGGTGGGCGATGTGGAGCGCGCGTTGTACGAGGACCGGGGCCTGGTGCGGATGCACTGCATGCGGCGCACGCTCTTCGCCGTGCCCCGCGAGCTGGTGCCGGTGCTGGAGGCGTCCACGGCGCGGGAGATCGCCGCGCGGGAGCGGCGCGCCCTGCTCAAGGAGCTCGCCGGTGCCGAACCCGCCTGGGACGAGGCCCGCTTGGACGCCGCGGCCCGCAAGGCGGAGGCGCTCCTCGCCGAGCGCGGCGAGCTGCCCCTGCGCGAACTGACCGCCGCCGTCCCGGAGTTGTCCGCCACCCTGGTCGTCGCCCCGGGGAAGAAGTACGCCTCGCGGGTGAGCGTCGGCAGCCGGGTGGTGCGCCTGCTGGCCATGGAGGGCCGCATCCGCCGCGGCACTCCGGTGGGCGGCTGGACGGCGGGCTCCTTCCGCTGGTTCGTGCCGGACGGCCCGGAGGGCAGGGCCGAATCGTCGGCCGAGGGGGTACGGGACGATCCGCGGGCCGCGAAGGCGGAGGTGGTGCGGCGCTGGCTGGACGCGTTCGGGCCCGGCACCGAGGCCGACCTCAAGTGGTGGACGGGCTGGCCGGTGCGGGACGTGCGCACCGCCGTCGCCGACCTCGGCACGGAGCTGGACACCGTGGAGCTGGAGACCGCGCCGGGCCGGCGCACCGCGGGCTGGGTGCGGGCCGGCGACACCGAGCCCGTCGCTGAGCCCGAGCCCTGGGCCGCGCTGCTGCCCGCGCTCGACCCGAGCACCATGGGCTGGCGCGACCGCGACTGGTATCTCGACCCCGGCCACGTGCCGCAGCTCTTCGACACGATCGGGAACGCGGGGCCCACCGTGTGGTGGAACGGCGAGATCATCGGCGGCTGGGCCCAGCGCGCCGACGGCGAGATCGTGTGGCGCCTGCTCGCCGACCGGGGCGCGGAGGCCGAGGCCGCGGTGGCGGCGGAGGCGGACCGGCTGAGCGGACTGCTCGGAGAGCTGCGGGTGCAGCCCCAGTTCCCCAACCCGCTCGGGGCGGAGCTGGCGGGGACGGGGGCGAGGGTGCGGTGAGTGGGGCGGCGCCTGGGGTGGGGTGGCGCCTGGAGTGGGGGTGAGGGCGCCGTCGGGGCAGGCTTGGCGCATGCGTCGCGGCGGGGGCAGGTCCAGTGCATGCGCCGGTCCGGCTCGCGGAGAGGCCGCGCCACGTGGTGCTCGCGGAGAGGCCGCGCCACACGGTGTTGCGCGGCGCGGCCTCCTTGCCCGTTCTCCTCGTGCGGGTCAGGGCGTCGAGGAGCGCCCCGCCTCGGGATCGGCCGGTCCCGGCCAGTACGCCGGATAGGCGCCGGCGGGCTGCCTTCCGCCCTCCGGTCCGGCGCCGACCAGCCCCGCCGCGTCGGCGAACGCGCCGCTCGGCGGCGGGGTCACGGACTCGACCCCGTCCTCCGACCCGGCGGCCTCCACGACCCGGGGCTCGGCGACCGGTGCCTCCACGAGGGCCGGCTCGGTGAAGCCGGCCTCCGCTTCCCCGGGACCGCCCGCCATGACCCGCTCCATCGGCGCCCCGGTGAACAGGTCACGGAAGGCCACGGCCTCCCCGTACTCCCCCACCAGCCGCTGCGAGTTCTCCTGCGCGAAGCACACACCGGCCTCCCGCATCGACGTGCCCTCGCCGTCGGCCCGGGTCATGAGGTCCCGGACCAGCGGGCGGATCTGCGCGGAGAGGCGGCTGCACGCGCCGGCGGGGCTGACCACCTCGCCGAGGATGACCCACCAGGCCCCGGCGGCCGCACCGGTGTTGGCGATGAAGTCGGGGACGACCGCGACCCCGCGCTCCAGCAGCCGCCGCTCGGCCTCCGGGGTGGTGGGCACGTTCGCCGCCTCCACCACGAGACTGCCGCGGACGCGCTCGCAGTTCTCCTCGGTGATCGCGTACGAGACGGCCGCGGGCACCAGCACGTCCGCCTCCTGGTCCAGCCAGGCGTCGCCGGGGAGTTCCGCGTCGTCCTCGCGCAGCGCCGAACGGTCGATGACCCCGCTCGTGGTGCGCGCCGCGAGCAGAGCCTCCACGTCGAGGCCGCGCTCGGTGTTGAGGATGAGGCCCTGCACGTCGGTGATGCCGACGATCTTCACCCCGGCCCGCGCGAGGTACAGCGCCGTGGAGCCGCCCATCGCGCCGAAGCCCTGGACGACCGCGCGGGCCGACGGGGCCCCGATGCCCCGGTGCTCCAGTGCGGCGAGGGCCGCCTCGGCCACGCCGAAGCCCCCCACCAGTTCCGACAGTTTCAGCCCCTCCGTACGCGTGGCGAAGGCCTGCCGGATGCGTGCCCGCACATCGGCCTCCGCGGGCGAGCGCACCACCGCGGCGTGGAAGGAGGTGTCGCCGAGGCCGACCCGCGCGAAGGACTGATCGAGGCGTTCCTGCTGGGTGCCGAGGTCGCCCGCGGTCACCCAGAAGCGCTCCAGCATCGGCGTGACCGCCTGCAGGAAACGCTCGCGCACCCCGTCGGCGCGGGGATCGGCGGAATCGAAGTCGATTCCGCCCTTGGCGCCGCCGACGTGAATTCCGAACGCGCCCATCTTCAGGGTCATCTCGCGGGCGAGTTCGCTCACCTCACCCAGGGTGCAGCCGGGGCGCATGCGGAGACCGCCGGTCGCGATGCCGGTCACGAGCTGGTCGATCACGACGTACCCGCGTGCCGAGGTCTGGGAGTCACGCCAGGTGACCTGCAGGAAAGGTTCATGCTCAAGAACCTGCAACGGCGTCTGGACAGCAATTTGCGTCACTTGGCACTCACCCTTTCCGGTCTCCGATAGGCGCGTTCACATACGCGCAGTACTCACACCGGCCTGACCTGGAGGCACCGACGGACTCACCACTCGAGAACCGCACGGCGAATTCCCGCCAATTAAGGGGGAAGCCGGGCGCCTCTCGGGGAGAGACGGACGGTACGAAGTACGGGCAGGACGGAATACGCCCGCCGGGGGCGTTCGCTGTGTCACTTCGAGAGGCAATTCACGGGAATACGCAGAGAACGCATGTGATTGCGTCTGCGTAGCAGCCACTGTGAGACCACGGACACCCCTTGTCAAGGCGGACGTTGGGGCGGGTCCACGCGGGTTTCCGACCCCCGCGCTCCTAATTCGAACACAAGGAAAATGGGGATCCGCGCACCGTGTTTCGCGCAGGTGACGCGGGAAGGCCGGACGCCCGTATTCCGGACGCCTTCGAGGCGCTCGTTCCGGGAAAGGAGCGCCCCGGCGCGACTCACCCCGGAAACCTGAGCCGCGCCTTCCGCTCGGAGTTACTCATCGGTCGTCTCCGCCGGTGTTCGTATCCGCGGCTTCCGGGTTCCGGCGGCGAAGCGGATGAACGCCGGGCCGGAGAACGGCCGGAGACCGATCACGGCCGTCACCGTGTCTACGGCGTCTACGACGCCCCGGCGCCTCCGGAACCTATGCGCCGCGCCCCGCACGGCACTTCATCAGCGGCTGGATGCGCGTGCCGAAGTTCTCGATTCCTTCGACGAAGTCGTCGAAGACGAGCATGATGCCGTCGGTTCCGGGCACTGCGGCGACCTCGTCCAGCATCCGCGCGACGGTCTCGTACGAGCCGACGAGCGTGCCCATGTTGAGGTTCACGGCGCCCTCGGGTGCCGCGATGGTCCGGGCGGTGGCCGAGGCGTCGTCCGTCGCGTCCGCGTCCGTCTCCCCCGCCATGTACGCGAGCGCGGCGTGGTCGGCGTTGTCGTGGTAGTCCTGCCACTTGGCGCGGGCGGCCTCGTCGGTCTCGTCGGCGATGACCATGAACAGGGTCATGGCGCCGACGTCGCGGCCGCTCTCCCGCGCGGCGCCGGCGAGCGCCTCGGTGGTGTCCGTGAGCGCGAGCGGCGTGTTCACGCCGCGGCCCAGGACGAAGTTGTAGTCGGCGTGCTCGGCCGCGAAGGCCATGCCGGTGCTGCTCTGACCTGCGGCGACGATGTCTATATGGCCGTTGGCCGGCCGCGGCGAGAGCACGCAGTCGTCCATCTCGTAGAAGTCGCCCTTGAAGTCGCTGACGCCCTCGCTCCACAGCTCCTTCATCACGGTGACGTACTCGGCGGCCCGGTCGTAGCGGTTGCCGAAGTGCTCGTCGCCGGGCCACAGGCCCATCTGCGCGTACTCGCCGGGAGCCCAGCCGGTGACGATGTTGACGCCGAACCGCCCCGGAGCGATGGAGTCGACCGTGGCCGCCATGCGCGCGACGATCGCCGGCGGCAGCGCGAGGATCGGCGTCGACGCGTACAGCCTGATCCGCTCGGTCACCGCGGCGAGCCCCGCCATCAGCGTGAACGACTCGGCGCAGTGGTCCCAGAACTCCGTCTCGCCGCCGAAGCCCTTCAGCTTGATCATCGACAGCGCGAAGTCGAGCCCGTGCTCCTCGGCCTTCTGCACCACGGTCTTGTTCAGCTCGAAGGTCGGCATGTACTGCGGCGAGCTCTTCGATATGAGCCAGCCGTTGTTGCCGATGGGGATGAAGACGCCGATGTCCATGCCGCTCCTCAACAGGGGTCACTCAGTCCGCCGGGAGACGCCTCCCGCGCCCGCGCCGTACGGTCGCACGGCGGCCAAGATCATAAAGGCCCTGGTTGACGGGCGGTCAGGAGGGCGGACCCGTCGTGTGACATGGGTGTTCGCGGGGCCCGGCCGCGACGGCCGGGCCCCGGGAGTGCCGGACGGAGCGGGGATCAGGAGCAGGATTCAGGAGCAGCGCCAGACGGCGGGGAATCGGGGGTAGGTGGTGCCGACCGGGGCGTTCGCGCCGCCCAGCGTCCCGTCGTCGCCGAGGGTGTAGAACTGGCCGTCGCCCTTGACGGTCGTCAGGGTGGAGGCGCCCTGCCACAGCTTGGCGGAGTGGGACTTGGCCGAGGAGCCGAGAATCAGACCGGTGCTGTTGACGTCGCTGGTCCCATAGCCGTCGGGCAGCCGGCTGGGGCGGCCGTCCTTGCCCCATGCGACGGCGAAACGGCCGAAGTCAGCGGTCTGGCCGTCACCCACCACCGTGCCGCCGGAGATCGACGAGATGGTGGAGTTCGTCGCCCCGGCCGGCATCGCGAGGGCCTTGGCGACTCCGCCCTTCCAGAGGTAGGCGCGAGTGGTTCCCTCGACGTCGGACACCGCCGTCACCGCGACCGTGCCGTCCGTGTCGACACCCTCGACGCGGCTGCCGACGGGGAACCCCGCCGGCTGGGTCACGGTCCCCGGCTTGTCGGCGGGCCAGAAGTAGGCCGTGCGGTGATTGGGGTCGTCGCCGTAGATGTCCCCGTTCGCGGTGATCGCCCGCGCCACGACGTCGTGTGCGCCCTCGGGCACCGGCAGCCGCTCCAGCTTGCCGTTGCTGGAACGGAACGGGAAGTTGTTCCCCATCGGCCAGCCCTCGCTGGACCCGGTGAGCTTCCAGCCGTATCCGACCACGGTGCCGGAGGCGTTCATGTCGTTGACGCCCAGGATGTAGTCGGCGTCAGGGACGGTCCCGAGGTCGGTGACCTTGCCGTCCGACCAGAGGGCCGCGTGCTTCTTCGTAGTACGGCCGGAGACCGGATACTCGATCTCCCCCGCGAAGAGGTCCGTACCTGCCGTCGCTGTGACGGCACCGGCGGTGGCACCGCTCGGCACGGGCATCTGGCTGGGCCGATAGGCGCAGGTCTGCGTCGCCGCGCCCGCCGAGGGGGCGAGGCCGATGAGTCCGGTGACGGCCAGTGCGGTGGTGGCCAGCGTGGCGGCGGCCGCTCGGGCGAAGCGTCTCTTGTAGCGCATGACTTCCTCCGTGAAGGTGGGGAACTACCCGCCGCGGAGGCTTCGCGCCCGGCCCATATTTCGTCTCTCCCCATGCCGTCGCACCTGTACGAAGCCCCATACGCCGCCCCGCAGGCCCGCGCGCCTCCCTCCGTACGAAGGGAACGGACCGGCGCCGCCGCTCGGCGCGAACGGCAAAGGGGAGGGCGGGCAGCCGAGGCTGCCCGCCCTCCCCCTCATGGCAGGTGTCAGTCGGTCATCGCGACCAGGATCCGCCGCGGCCCGGTGAAGGGGCGGCGTCCGTGGGCGACCAGGACGTTGTCGATCAGGAGCACGTCACCGGCGTGCCAGTCGACGTTCACCGCGTTGTCCAGACCGCGGTCGCGCACCTGGATGACGTACTCGTCCGGAATCGGCCGCCCGTCGGCGAAGGCGACGGACTGCGGCAGCTCTTCGACCGGCATGATCTGCGCCAGTGCCTTCGCGGTCTCGTCGCCGAGGGCCGCCGGGTGCCCCTGGTCGGACTGGTTGAACCAGCCCTCGGTGCCGGTCTCCGGGTGCCGCAGGGTCGAGGGGCCGCCGTGGGAGACCCGCAGCGTGCCGTCCGTGCGCCAGCTCCACTCGGAGCCGGCGTCCTTCAGACACGCCTCGGCCTCGTCGCGGTCGTCGGTCTCGAAGGTGTCCTGCCAGCTCTTGCCCAGGCCCTTGCCGCCGTGCAGGTTCTGCGAGTACCGCACGCCGCCCTGGTAGGCCTCGCGCACCTCGTCGTCGAGGGAGTTCAGCCACAGTTCGGCATCGAGGACCGGGGTGGCGCCGCCGGTCTCCGGAGCGACGTCGCAGAAGAACATCAGCCGGGTCGGCCAACTCGGCGCGTACGACATCTCGTTGTGCAGCCGTCGCCGAGCTCCTCCAGGTACGCGACGAGGCCCTCCGGCGTCGCGGGTGCGCCCGCATCCGACGGCCTGATCTCAAGTGGCGTCCAGGCGCCGTGTGCTTGCATGTACGGGGGTCCTTCCAGGGTTGACGCGGTACTGCGGGACGGCGTCAGCCGATCGCGCTCGCGGGCAGGTACGAGGCGAAGGTCGGGGTGGCGAAGAAGGCCCGGTAGGAGCCCGCCGCCCACAGGGAGCCGTCGGGGGCGCCGCTGAGCGACGACACGCTGCTGATGTCCTCGTAGTCGGTCTTGGGGTCGAACGGTGACGCGATGGTGTCCCAAGAGCGGCCGTTCCAGCGCAGCACACCCGAGTGGCCGCTCCGCTGCTCCAGGCTCAGGCCCGCGTACAGCTTGCCGCCCGCCCAGGTGAGCTCGGTGACGCCGTACACCTTGGGGAGCTTCACCTCGGCGCTGGTGTCCCAGGAGCTGCCGGTCCAGCGCAGCACCTTCGTGCCGGCCGCGGCCCACACCTCACCTGAGGCGTTCGCGGTGATCTCTGATACCCCTCCGGTGCCTGCGGGGAGCGGCACCTCCTTCCAGGAGCTGCCGTTCCAGCGCATCACGATGCCGCGGCAGCGGCTGGTGTCCTGGCCCTCGCAAGTCTCGCCGGACGCCCAGACGTCGGTGCTCGACACGGCGTGGATGTTGCCCAGAAGGGTGCGGCCGCCCTTCGCCTGAGGCAGCTTGGTGATCTTCCAGTCAGTGCCGTCCCAGCGGCCGATGACGCCCGCCTGGGTCGGTGTGGTGGTAGTCCACTGGGTCTCGCCAGCCGCCCACACCTCCTTGGCGGAGAGCGCCTTGACGGAGTTGAACGCCACGGTCTTGTCGGCCGGGGAGCGGTCCTCCCAAGCGGTGCCGTTCCAGTGATTGGCGATGGTGGGCGTGGCCGCCATGCTGCCGATGACCCAGAGGTCCTTGGCAGAGGTGGCTGTCCACCGGTCGTCCCCGTAGGTGTCGAGCGACTGCGTCTTCCGCGGGAGGGGAATCTGCTTCCAGGCGGTGCCCTCGCGCTGCCAGTACGTGGAGAACTCGCCGGACCCCGGGTCGCCCTGCGGGAAGTAGCCACCGCGGGCGAAGACGGTGCCGTCGGCGGCCGGCAGGAAGGCGTCCATCCAGTTGTTGCTGTTCGGGTCCGGAACGGGTTGCCACCCTCCGGCCGCCGTGGCGGGCGCCACGGCGATGCCGACGGCCACACCGGTACCGGTGAGCACTACGGCCGCCCGACGCAGCCAGGATCTGGCGCGCGTACGGCGGTGGGCTTGGTTGCTGCTGCTCACTGTGCACTCCAAGAGACAGGGCCGGTCAGGCATGACCCGAACGGCCGTGATGAAGGGGGTGGTTCGGGATTGCGGCGGCAGGGGCTGCACGGCACGACGTCCGTACCGAAGGCGCCGAGCCTCCCGGCGACGCATGAGCCGACCCGGCCGAGGCCGGTCACGCCGGGCTCGGTGGGGAATTCCCCGGCGGGGACCACCACGGGGCCACGGAAACGCAGCGGCTCGGCCACCCGGCTGTTCTGGGGCATCGCACGCTCCGTATGAGTCGGACACCGGCTCCGGCCAGCCCCCGGCGCGGTCCCGGCACGGAGGCGCCGGACCGGAGGCTGGCCCAGTCTCGGAGCGGGCGCCATATTTGCCCTATACCGCCCCGTGGAGGCCCGCTGCGGTGGGCCAGGATGCGTGAGGCGTTCGGCCTGACCTCCGCGTTCGGCGAGATCCACAGCACGTGCCCGGCCAGGTCGGTCACGGCCCGCAGGTTCACGCCGTGGCGACAGTGATTGCGCGGACGCACCAGAGCGACGAGCGGGCATCGGTGCGGCTCGGCCGACGGTGAGGGTGCACAGCGCGAGGGCGACAGCGCTGCGCGACTGTGCGATGTCGCTCCCGGCGGGCTCGGCGGGCCCGGCGCCCACGATCGCGCGGGACCGAGGGGCCGGGGGGCACGCTGCCGCGCCGATGCCTGGAAGGGTGAACGGCCGCGTCGGGAACATCTCGCCCGGCCGACGCGGTTGCATCGGCCGAGGGGCCGGTGCCGCGGGCGGGGAGTACGGAGGCCATGAGGTCGTCCGTGCCGCCAGGATCCGGGCCCCGGGGTCGCGGCACGTCCACCGCGTACTCGCACCAGACATGTTTCCGCAGGAGGAACCCTTCATGACCGACCGACCCTTGACGCTCATGGCCGTGCACGCCCACCCCGACGACGAGGCCACCAGTACCGGAGGGGTCCTCGCGCGGTACGCGGCGGAAGGCGTACGCACGGTTCTCGTGACGTGTACCGACGGCGGTTGCGGTGACGGACCGGAGGGCGTCAAGCCGGGCGATCCCGGGCACGACCCGGCGTCCGTCGTCTCGATGCGCCGTAAAGAACTGGAGAAGAGCTGCGACGTTCTGAAGGTCAGCGACCTGGAGACGCTGGACTACGCCGACTCCGGGATGATCGGCTGGCCGAGCAACGAGGCCCCCGGATCCTTCTGGCAGACGCCCGTGGAGGAAGGCGCCGCCCGACTCGCCGATCTCATGCGGCACTACCAGCCCGATGTGGTCGTCACCTATGACGAGAACGGTTTCTACGGCCACCCCGACCACATCCAGGCCCACCGCATCACCATGACGGCGCTGGAGATGACCGGGCTGACGCCGAAGGTGTACTGGACGACGATGCCCCGCTCGGGCATGCGGCGGTTCGGCGAGATCATGCGCGAGCTCGGCGAGGACATGCCGGAGCCGGACCCTGCCGAGGAGGCCGCGATGGCCGAGATCGGCCTCCCCGACGACGAGATCACCACGTGGGTGGACACCACCGCGTTCAGCGACCAGAAGTTCGACTCCCTGGCCGCGCACGCCAGTCAGGGCGAGAACATCTTCTTCCTCAAGATGGGCAAGGAGCGGTTCGGCGAGCTGATGGGCATGGAGACCTTCGTACGGGTCAAGGACGCCACCGGCGCGCCCGTACCCGAGAACGACCTCTTCGCCGGCCTGCGCTGACCCGCTCGCCCTGGCTGAGGTTCTTGCGCGTGGGTGTCGCCGTTGGTGTCCGGGACCTCCGTCCGAGGGGCGCCCACCCCGGCTTCCCGTGGAAGCCGGGGTGGGCAGACCTCTCTCCTCCTCGCGGCCGCCGCTCCTCGCGGCTACGGCGCCATCTCGTACGTTCCGGACAACGCCTCGACGCGTGCCCAGACGCGTGCCGAGCGGGCCTCGTCGGCGACGGGGCGCCGGACCGCCTCCAGGGCCCAGCGCTGCTGTTCGGCGGTGGCGGAGTCCTTGCCGTGCAGCTCGACGGCGTGCGCGGAGAAGTCGCGGATCAGCACGCCGAAGAGCTCGTCGAGCACATCGTGTTCGAGGCCGGTCAGACGGGCCTGCTCCAGGATCAGCTGTCCGTGCACGACCAGGGCGAACAGCTGGCCGACGGCGAGCAGAAGGTCGAGGTCGCGGCTCTGCTCCTGGTCAGGCGCGGCGGTGGTGACGAAGTCGCACAGGGCGTCCGCCTGTTCGCGGAAGCGGGCGACGTTGGGCATGTCGGCGTACGCGTCGTACGCGGTGCGCCAGTCGTGGAAGCGGATGGAGCCCAGGCCACGAGCCGCGCCCTGCCGGAAGAGGAAGTCGTCGTCGGCCGCGTCCAGGCGGGTCGGTACGGGCTCGTACTCGGCCGTGTTGAGGAGGTGGTTGCCCATGAACTTGAGGATCAGCGCCAGGTTGACGTGGACCGTGCCCTCCAGCTTCGGCAGGCCGCGGATCTCGACGGCCGCCTGCGCGAAGTAGTTGTCCTTCTCGAAGCCCTTGGCGGCGATGACGTCCCACATCAGGTCGATGACCTTCTCGCCCTCGGTGGTCACCTTCATCTTCGTCATCGGGTTGAAGAGCAGGTAGCGGCGGTCGTCGGGTCCCGCCGAGCGGAAGTAGTCGACGGCGCGGTCGCTGAACAGCTTCATCCCGACGAGGCGGACGTACGCGTCGGTCAGCTCCCGGCGCACATGCGGGAAGGCGGTGACGGGGTTGCCGTAGAGGACACGGTTGTGCGCGTGGGTGACGGCCTCGTACATCGCGTGCTCGCAGATGCCGATCGAGGCGGTGCACAGGTTGAACTTGCCGATGTTGACGGTGTTGAGGGCGGCGTCGAAGGCGGCACGGCCGGTGTGCAGCACGTCGTCGGGACCGACGGGGTAATTGTCGAGCCGGAACTCGCTGACGTACTTGGAGGAGTCGACGACGTTCTTCACCAGCTCGTACGCCTCGTGGCGGCTGTCGGCGGCGAAGAAGACATAGCCCTCGGGCCCCTCGACATCGGTGCGGCGGCCGAAGACGGAGACAAGGCCGGCGGCGTTGCCGTTGCCGATGTAGTACTTCGAGCCACTGGCCCGGAAACCGCCGTTGCCGTCGGATTCGAGGAGCATGTCGGTGGAGTAGATGTCAGCGCCGTGGCTCTTTTCGGACAGGCCGAACGCGAACACCTCACCCTGGGCGAGGAGTTCGGCCGCCCGCGTACGGGCAGCGGCGTTGTCGCTCTGCCAGACCGGGCCGAGCCCCAGGATCGTGACCTGCCACGCGTACCAGTAGTCGAGCCCGTAGAAGCCGAAGATCTCGTTGAGGGCGGCGATCCTGGCCGTGTCCCACCGCATGTCCCCCTGCTCCGCCGCCTGCCCGCCGGCGGCGGCGGAGGCGACAGTGGCAGGAGTGAGGAAGGTGGCGAACAGCCCTTCCTTCGCCGCGAATTCGAGGAAATCCGCCAGCCAGGCGCGGGAGCGGTAGTCCTCGATCAGACGGCGCTTGCCGCGGTTCTCGAACCAGTCGACGGTGGCGCGCAGCAGCCTGCGGGTCTCGGGGTCGAAGTGGGTCGGATCGTACGTACGCGGGTTGAACAGCAGCGGGTCAGCCATGGGTGTGCACCTCTCCGGCTCGGGAATTGACATGCTCGGGAGTTGACATGGGGAAAGGGAAAGCTCGGGCGGACCGCGGGGCGGCGCCCCCGCCGGGGCGCCTGTACGCGGGACCGGTTCAGCGCTCGGCGGCGAGCCGGTGCAGCGTGGCGAGCACGTCGTCCAGCCAGTCGAGCGTCATGCGCTCGTACGCGATGCCGCCGCGCAGCACGACGTGTTGGAGCTGCTGCCCGGCGTCGGATGTTCCGGGGGCGTCGGGGCCGGTGAAATCGCGCCGCTCCCCCGCGAGGTAGTGCGCGAGCCGGCTCTCGTGCGCCCGGCGGTGCCGCTCCACCTCGCGGATCAGCGCGGCCGGGTCGTCGAAGGCCGCGCCGCGGATCTTCACGGCGAGCTCGTGCCGGACGCTCTCCGGCTCGATCGGCTCGTGCAGCCACTGGGAGAGGGCGGCCCGGCCGGGGGCGGCGACGGAGTACTCCCTCTTGTCGGGCCGGGCCTGTTGCGTCACCTCGCGAGCGTCGATCCAGCCGTCGCTCTCCATGCGCTTGAGCACGCGGTAGATCTGTTGATGGGTGGCGGTCCAGAAGTAACCGATCGAGCGGTCGAAACGCCGGGCCAGCTCGTAGCCGGAGCCCGGCTTCTCCAGCAGCGAGACGAGAATCGCGTGGTCAAGCGCCATGCCCGCATCCTCTATGCAACTTGTTGCATAGCCAAGCGGAGCCGGCCGGCTGAGACACAGCTCACCCCGGCCGACGGCGCTCGGCTCCCCTCACCCCAGGAAGCTGAGCCGCACCTTCCGCTCCGGGTTGTCCCCGTTGGTGTCGACCAGGCACACGGACTGCCAGGTGCCCAGTTCCAGGCGGCCGCCGATCACGGGGAGGGTCGCGTGCGGCGGGACGATCGCCGGGAGTACGTGGTCGCGGCCGTGGCCCGGGCTGCCGTGCCGGTGCCGCCAGCGGTCGTCGGCGGGGAGCAGGTCGCGCAGCGCCGCGAGCAGGTCGTCGTCGCTGCCGGCGCCGGTCTCGAGGATCGCGATCCCGGCTGTGGCGTGCGGGACGAACACGTTGAGCAGGCCGTCGCGGCCGTTCGCCGCGCGGCCGAGGAACTGCTCGCACTCGCGGGTCAGGTCGGCGACGGTCTCGCCGGAGCCGGTCGTGATCCGGAGTACGTGGGTCTGGAGTGCGTCGGTCATGCCCCCATCCTCTCTGCCGCGCGGGTCCGGGCGCGCCCGGGAAGGCACGGCGCTGCGCGATGGTTAGTAGAAACATGAACGATGTTGCGGTGGTGGTCATCGGTGCGGGACAGGCCGGCCTCTCGGCCGCGTACCACCTGCGGCGTACGGGATTCGTGCCCTGGCGCGACTTCGTCGTGCTGGACCACGCGCCGGAGCCCGGCGGCGCCTGGCAGCACCGGTGGCCGACGCTCACCTACGGCCGGGTGCACGGCATGCACGCGCTGCCCGGCATGGAGCTGACCGGCGCCGATCCCGAAGCGCCGTCCTCGGAGGTGATCGGCGGCTACTTCGCGCGCTACGAACGGGCCTTCGCGCTTCCCGTACGCCGTCCCGTGCACGTCAGCGGCGTACGGGAGGCCGGCGACGGGCTCGCGTACGGGGACGGACCCGCGAGCGGGGGCGGGCGGCTGCTCGTGGAGAGCGACGCCGGTACGTGGCGGACGCGGGCCGTGATCAGTGCGACCGGCACCTGGGACCGCCCGTTCTGGCCGCGCGTACCGGGCCAGGAGGCGTTCGGCGGGCGGCAGTTGCACACCGCGCAGTACCCGGGCCCGCACGCGGACGCCTTCGAGGGCAAGCGGGTCGTGGTCGTCGGCGGCGGCACCTCGGCGGTGCAGCATCTGCTGGAGGTCGCCGAGGTCGCGGCGGACACCGCGTGGGTCACGCGCAGGCCACCGGTGTTCCGCGAGGGCCCCTTCGACGAGGAACAGGGCAGGGCCGCCGTGGCCATGGCCGAGGAGCGGGTGCGGCAGGGGCTGCCGCCGCGCAGCGTGGTGTCCGTGACGGGGCTGCCGATGACCGAGGCCATGCGCAGGGCGCGGGAGCGCGGGGTGCTGGAGCGGCTGCCGATGTTCGAGCGCCTGGTGCCGGACGGTGTGGTCTGGGCCGACGGCACGCGCTGGCGCGCGGACACCGTCCTGTGGGCGACCGGCTTCCGGCCGGTGACCGCGCATCTCGCCCCGCTGCGGCTGCGCGAGGCGGGCGGCGGCATCCGGCTGGAGGGCACGCGCGCGGAACGGGACCCGCGCGTGCATCTGGTCGGCTACGGCCCCTCGGCCAGCACGATCGGGGCGAACCGCGCGGGCCGCGCCGCCGTGCGGGACATCCGCGCGCTCCTCAACTCCCGTGAACCGTACGGCAGTTGTCCGGGAACGGGCGAACACGGGAGCGGAAATTCGCCCGAACGTATGGCCGTTGCGGAGAAAGTTGCGCGGTAACTGTGTGCTGACAGATGCTTACGGGGCGCAAGCGGCGGGCTGCAGACCGCAGTTGGCGCCTCCCCCTCATGTCCCTTGAGGGCCGGAGTGTTGTCCCACACTGACCATGCAAGGAGAACGCACCACCATGGACCTCATCACCAACGCCCTGGCAGCCGTCGTCCACTTCGTGGGCCTGCTCGTCTGAGGCATTGAGCCACTGAGGCACTGAGGCGTCACGCGAAGACGCCAGGGCGCATGTCCCCCGGCGCCGACCCTCCCCGTCCCACGGAGGGTCGGCGCCGTCGCCTTGTGCGGAGCACCGCTCACGAAGCAGAGCACTGCTCCAACTACGGAGCACCGCTCACGACCCAGAGCACCGCTCCACGCTTGGAGCATCGCTCCCAGGGCAGAGCACCGCTCCCGTTGCGGAGCACCGCTCCCAGACCAGAGCACTGCTCGCGACCCAGAGCACCGCTCCACCCCCGGAGCACCGCTCCATGCAACGCCCCTCAATCCCTCCGCGCCATGCTCGAATCCCGTACCACCAACTCCGGCTGGAGCACGATGCGTTGGTGCTGGTGGCGGTCCGCGTCCTCGCCCGTCTCCTCGATGAGGAGGTCGGCGGCCGCGCGGCCCATGCGGTAGGCGGGCTGGCGCACCGAGGTGAGGGGCACGGCCGCCGCCGCGGCGAACTGGATGTCGTCGTAGCCGACCAGCGCCATGTCCTCCGGGACCCGCACCCCGGCCCCGTACAGCGCCTGGAGCACGCCCAGCGCGAGCAGGTCGTTCGCGCAGAAGACCGCGGTCGGGCGGGGTGACATGCCCAGCAGCCTGGCCCCCGCGTCGCGCCCCGCCGGCACGTCGGTGCGCTCGGCCTCCACCTGGCGCAGCCCCTCCTCGCCGAGACCCGCCTCGCGGAGCGCGTGCAGGATGCCGGTGCGCCGGTCGCGGCACTGGTTCAGGTGCATGGGGCCGCTGACGTACACGATGTCGCGGTGGCCCTGTTCCACCAGGTGGCGACCGGCGAAGGCGCCGCCGGCCACGTCGTCAACCGAGACCGAGCAGCCCTCGGCGCTGGGCGCGACCCGGTCGACCGAGACGTGCGCGATGCCGTGCCGGCGGAAGTCGGCCAGGTTGTCGCCGCTGCTGTCGGTGGGGGTGATGAGCACGCCGCGTACCCGCTGCTCGGCGAAGAGGGAGAGGTACTCGGCCTCCTCCGCCGGACTCTGCGCGCTGTTGCACAGCATCACGCCGAGGCCGGCGTCCCTGGCGGCCCGTTCGGCGCCCGAGGCCACGTCGACGAAGAAGGGGTTGGCCATGTCCAGCACCAGCAGCGCGATGATCCGGCTGCGCCCGGCGCGGAGCTGGCGCGCCGACTCGCTGCGTACGTAGCCGAGCTGCCGGATGACGGCCTGCACCCGGTCGCGGGTCACCTCGGCCACCATCTCCGGCCTGTTGATGACGTTGGAGACGGTGCCGACCGAGACCCCGGCCGCCCGTGCGACGTCCTTGATGCCCACCATGCTTGCCACGACGGCACATGCTACGCAGCCGCGCACCGCGGCGACGACGGCGACCGGGGGCCGACCGGCCACGACGCGTGCGCGGGCGGCGCCTTCACCGGGTGCGGGCGCGGTTCAGCGCGCCGCCTCGGGGGCCGGTGCGGGGGCCTCCGCCTCCTCGCGGCGCCACCCGTACCGCTCCTCGATCTCCTCCAGCGTGCGGCCCCGGTTGTCCGGCCCCCACAGCACCCCGATCACGCCGCTGACCAGCAGGAAGCCCATGAGGATCAGGGCCAGGTTCTGGAACCCGGTCGCGGTGATCACCGGCACGAAGAAGCTCCAGAAGCCGAGCGCGATGCGGACGACCGCGAACACCAGGCCCTGCGCCGAGCTGCGCAGCCGCGCGGGGAACAGCTCGGAGGACCAGAGCTGGAAGAAGTGCTGGGCGCTGAAGCTCATGCCGATGTTGACGAGCAGGATGTACGCGAGCGCCGTACCGGTGTCTAGAGCCATCAGCGCGATCACCGCGAAGCCCGCGAGCTGCACCAGGATGCTGATGCCGAACAGGGCCCGCCGGTTCACGCGGTCGGCGAGGAGCATGAAGACGGCTCCTGTGCCCAGCACCTGGACGCCCCAGCCCAGTACCGACAGTCCCACGCTCATGGCGTCCGACTGCGAGCCGAAGGTCTTGAGGAGGTAGGGCTGGTAGAAGCCGTTGGTGCCGGCCATGAGGTTCCAGAAGAGGTACACGCCGGTGCACACCGCGATCGCCTTCACCGAGCGGCGGTGCAGCAACTCCCGCATCTGCCCGAGGAATCCGGGCTCGCCGCCGGCCGCGGGACCGGATCCGGCGCCGACCCCGGACCCGGTCCCTGCCCCTGCGCTCCCCTCCGCCCGCGCCGCCCGCGCCGACTCCCACCGCGCCGACTCCGCGATCGAGCGGCGCCCCAGATACGTCAGCGCCGCGAGCACCAGCAGGTGCAGGAAGACCAGCCGTACGCCGAGCATCCCCAGCGGCTGCACCAGCAGGCCGAGGGTGAGCACCACCATCGGGCCCGTGCTCCACAGCAGTTGCATGACGCCGCCGGTCGCGCCGCGTTTGTCGTCCCTGGCGGTCTCGCTCATCATCGACCAGCTCGCCGGGACGTCGCTGCCCACGGCCAGCCCGACGATCACGTACCCGACGAAGAGCATCCAGCCGCTGACCGCACCGATCAGCCAGAGCGTGCCGAACATGTAGACCAGCAGGTTGCTGGTGAACACGCGCTTGCGGCCGTACCTGTCGCACAGGTAGCCGCCGACCAGCGCGCCGATGCCGGCCGAGATCGCGTTGGAGCTGATCGCCCCGAGCAGGCCGACGGCGGTGCCGCCGAGGCCGAACTCCTGGGCCCACAGAGCCAGTCCGGCGGATCCGGCGACGATCGACCCCGCGTCGATGTAGCCGCCGAGCCCGGAGACCAGCGTGGTGCGCCGCCGCATGCGGGCGGACGGCGCGGTGACGGATGCGCTCATCGGGAACTCCCGGGAGGAGGAGGGGGAGGTACGGGAGCCGGCTGGGCGGAGACGCTAGAGCGCTCCGTTGAAACGTGTCAATGACTTGAACGCGACCCTCTCGTACGGCATCAGACCGCCAACAGCCCGAAGCCTCCGGAGGGTTGACGCTCCCCCACGCCCCGCATAGCGTCCCGCATGAATCGATTCATCAGGGAGGCTTCCATGCCATCGCCCCAGGTCCCGGCGGCGCAGGCCGCAGCGGTGAAGGCCGCGCTGAGGACGCAGCGCATCGAGACCCCGTCGTGGGCCTTCGGCAACTCCGGCACCCGCTTCAAGGTCTTCGCCCAGCCGGGTGTCCCGCGTACCCCGCAGGAGAAGCTGGACGATGCTGCGCGGGTGCACGAGCACACCGGGGCCGCGCCCGCCGTGGCGCTGCACATCCCCTGGGACCGGGTGGAGGACTACGCCGCGCTCGCCGCGTACGCCAAGGAGCGCGGGCTCGACATCGGCACCGTCAACGCGAACGTCTTCCAGGACGACGACTACAAGCTGGGCTCGGTCGCCCACCCCGACGCCTCCGTACGCCGCAAGGCGCTGGACCACCTGCTGGAGTGCGTGGACGTCATGGACGCCACCGGGTCGCGCGATCTGAAGCTGTGGTTCGCGGACGGCACCAACTACCCGGGCCAGGACGACATCAGGGCGCGCCAGGACCGGCTGGCGGAGGCGCTGTCGGAGGTGTACGCGCGGCTGGGCGCGGGGCAGCGGATGCTGCTGGAGTACAAGTTCTTCGAGCCGGCCTTCTACTCCACGGACGTGCCCGACTGGGGCACCGCGTACGCGCACTGCCTCAAGCTGGGCGAGAAGGCGCAGGTGGTGGTGGACACCGGGCACCACGCGCCGGGCACCAACATCGAGTTCATCGTGGCGCTGCTGCTGCGCGAGGGGAAGCTCGGCGGCTTCGACTTCAACTCCCGCTTCTACGCGGACGACGACCTGATGGCGGGCGCGGCCGATCCCTTCCAGCTCTTCCGGCTGATGTACGAGGTGGTGCGGGGCGGTGGGTACGGGGAGCACACCGCGTTCATGCTCGACCAGTGCCACAACATCGAGCCGAAGATCCCCGCGGTGATCCGCTCGGTGATGAACGTGCAGGAGGCGACGGCGAAGGCGCTGCTCGTGGACCGCGAGGAGCTGGCGGCCGCGCAGCGCGAGGGCGATGTGCTGGGCGCGAACGCGGTGCTGATGGACGCGTACGGCACCGATGTGCGGCCCTTGTTGGCCGAGGTGCGCGAGGAGATGGGCGCCGCCGCCGACCCGCTGGCGGCGTACCGGGCCTCGGGCTGGGCCGAGCGGATCGTCGCGGAGCGCAAGGGCGGGCGGCAGGCCGGATGGGGAGCGTGAGCGCGATGGGCGACGGTACGCGCGAGGAGGCGCTGAACGCGCAGGTCAGGGCCCTGTTGGAGCGTTCGCACCGGCTCGGTGCCGATCCGCGGAATACCAATTACGCGGGCGGCAACACCTCGGCGAAGGGCGCCGCCGTCGACCCGGTGACCGGGCGGGACTGCGAGCTGCTGTGGGTGAAGGGTTCGGGCGGTGACCTGGGAACGCTCACCGAGGGCGGGCTCGCGGCGCTGCGGCTGGACCGGCTGCGGGCGCTGCGCGAGGTGTACCCGGGGGTGGAGCGCGAGGACGAGATGGCCGGCGCCTTCGACTTCTGTCTGCACGGGAAGGGCGGGGCCGCGCCGTCCATCGACACCGCGATGCACGGTCTGGTGGGGGCGGCCCATGTGGACCATCTGCACCCGGACTCGGGGATCGCGCTGGCCTGCGCCGCGGACGGCGAGAAGCTGACGGCCGAGTGCTTCGGGGACGCGGTGGTGTGGGTGCCGTGGCGGCGGCCCGGCTTCCAACTGGGCCTGGACATCGCGGCGGTGAAGGAGGCGAACCCCCGGGCGATCGGCTGCGTTCTCGGTGGCCACGGCATCACGGCGTGGGGCGACACCAGCGAGGAGTGCGAGCGCAATTCGCTGTTCATCATCCGCACCGCGGAGTCCTTCCTCGCCGAGCGCGGCGGGGAGGAGCCCTTCGGTCCCGTACGGGAGGAGTGGCGTCCGCTTCCGGAGGCGGAGCGGCGGGCGCGCGCGGCGCACCTCGCGCCTGTCGTGCGGGGGTTGGCCTCGACCGACAAGGCGCAGGTCGGGCACTTCACCGACTCCCATGCCGTGCTGGACTTCCTCTCCCGTACGGAGCATCCGCGGCTGGCGGCGCTGGGGACCTCGTGCCCCGACCACTTCCTGCGGACGAAGGTGCGGCCGATGGTCGTGGACCTGCCGGCGGACGCGCCGCTGGAGGACGTGGTCGCGCGGCTGCGGGAGCTGCATGCGGCGTACCGGGAGGAGTACCGCGACTACTACGACAGGCACGCGTCGCCGGACTCCCCCGCGATGCGGGGCGCCGACCCGGCGGTGGTCCTGGTTCCCGGGGTGGGCATGTTCACCTTCGGGAAGGACAAGCAGACGGCTCGGGTCGCGGGCGAGTTCTACGTGAACGCGGTCAACGTGATGCGCGGCGCGGAGGCGGTCTCCTCGTACGCCCCGATCGGTGAGTCGGAGAAGTTCCGCATCGAGTACTGGGAGCTGGAGGAGGCCAAGCTGCGGCGTATGCCGGCGCCGCGGCCGCTCGCGGCGCGGGTGGCGCTGGTGACCGGCGCGGGCTCCGGGATCGGCCGCGCGGTCGCGCACCGGCTGGCCGCCGAGGGCGCGTGCGTGGTCGTCGCGGATGTGAACGCGGAGAGCGCGGGCACGGTGGCCGAGGAACTGGGCGGGCCGGACACGGCAGTTGCGGTCACCGCGGACGTGACCGACGAATCCCAGGTCGCGGCGGCACTCCGTGAGGCCGCGCTGGCCTTCGGCGGGGTGGACCTGCTGGTCAACAACGCGGGGATCTCCCTCTCCCGCCCCCTGCTGGAGACCACCGCCGAGGACTGGGACCGGCAGCACTCGATCATGGCCCGCGGCTCCTTCCTGATGTCGCGGGAGGCGGCGCGGGTGATGACGGCGCAGGGCATGGGCGGGGACATCGTGTACGTGGTGTCGAAGAACGGCGTGTTCGCGGGCCCGAACAACATCGCGTACGGCGCGGCGAAGGCGGACCAGGCGCACCAGGTGCGGCTGCTCGCGGCGGAGCTGGGCGAGCACGGCATCCGCGTGAACGGGGTCAACCCCGACGGCGTGGTACGGGGTTCCGGGATCTTCGCCGGCGGCTGGGGCGCGCAGCGGGCGGCGGTGTACGGGGTGCGGGAGGAGGAGTTGGGCGCGTACTACGCGCAACGCACCCTGCTGAAGCGCGAGATCCTCCCGGAGCACGTGGCCAACGCGGTCTTCGCCCTCACCGCCGGCGACCTGTCCCACACGACGGGCTTGCACGTGCCGGTGGACGCGGGGGTGGCGGCGGCGTTCTTGAGGTGAGCGACCGGGCAGCCCCTGTCCCCCTGCGACAGGGCAACACGTGTTCCGCCGCAGCGGAAGGCGACCACGGCGTAAGCCGTCGGCGGTCACGGCGCAAAGCCCCCACCGGACGCGCCCCACCACAGGCAGCCGCAGGCGCGGAGCGTCGGAGGCAGCCCCGCACGTCACAAGGGGCAAGCGACCACCCACCCGCCTCCCGCCGCGGCGGGAGGCGACCGCATCGGCAGCCGTCGGCGGTCGGTGGCCGAGCTGCGGCGCGCCCGCAGAAAGAAGGTGCGCGCGACGCGCACCCGGACGAAGTCGAGTCAGGAGTGGAGACGGCGTGGAACGTCGTACGAACCCTCATCGGTTCGCGGCTGTGGACCTCGGGGCGTCGAGCGGACGCGTGATGGTGGGGCACGTGGCGCCCCACACGCTGGAGTTGGAAGAAACGCACCGCTTCCCCAACCGCCCGGTCAGAGCAGGCGGCACCCTCCACTGGGACATCCTCGCGCTCTACGCCGGCGTGCTCGACGGGCTTCGCGCGGCGGGCCCCGAACCACTCGGCGCCGTGGGGATCGACTCGTGGGCCGTCGACTACGGACTCCTCGACGCCCGCGGCGCACTCCTCGGCAACCCGGTCCACTACCGCGACACCCGCACCGAGGGCGTGGACGCCCGGGTCGCGGAGGAGTTCGGCGCGCGCGAGCTGTACGCCGCGACCGGCATCCAGCGCATGCCGATCAACACCCTGTACCAGCTCAGGGCCGCGCACGGCACACCCCAACTCGACGCCGCACAGCGCCTGTTGATGATCCCGGACCTCATCTCGTACTGGCTCACCGGCGTACAGGGCACGGAGCTGACGAACGCCTCCACGACCCAGCTCGTCGACCCCCGCACCCGGCGCTGGTCGGAGCGCACAGCGGAACCCCTGGGCATCGACCTGTCGCTGTTCCCTCCCCTGCGGCAGCCCGGCGAGGCAGCCGGGCACCTGCTGCCCGAGGTGCTGGAGGAGACCGGGATGCGCGGTCCGGTGCCGGTGACCGCGGTGGGCTCGCACGACACGGCCTCCGCCGTCGCCGCCGTACCCGCCGAGGGCACCCGCTTCGCGTACATCGCGACCGGCACATGGTCACTCGCGGGCCTCGAACTCGACGCACCGGTGCTCACGGAGGAGAGCAGGCGCGCCAACTTCACCAACGAGCTGGGCGTGGACGGCACGGTCCGCTACCTGCGCAACATCACGGGCCTGTGGCTCCTTCAGGAGTGCCTGCGCGAATGGGGCGGCCGGCACACGCTGGACGCCCTGCTGCGGGAGGCCGCCGCGCTGCCGCCGCTGCGCTCGGTGGTGGACGCGGAGGACCCCGCGTTCCTGCCGCCGGGCGGGATGCCGCGGCGCATCGCCGAGTTCTGCCGCCGCCGCGGCCGGCCGGAACCCCGTACGGAGGCGGAGACGGTCCGCTGCGTACTGGACTCCCTCGCGCTGGCGCACCGCCGCGCGATCACCGAGGCGCAGCGGCTCGCGGGCCGGGACGTGGACGCCGTGCACATCGTCGGCGGCGGCGCGCACAACGCCCTGCTCTGCCGGCTCACGGCCGACGCCTGCGGGCTCCCGGTGGTGGCGGGCCCGGCGGAGGCCGCGGCCTTCGGCAACGTACTGATCCAGGCGCGGGCGCACGGCGCGCTCCACGGCGATCTCGCGGACCTGCGTGCGCTGGTGCGGGACACACAGCCGCTGGGCAAGTACGCTCCCACCGGCGATCATGGAAGCCCGGCCGCCTGGGCACGCGCCGCGGCGGCGGCCGGAGAGCCGGGCGGCGCTGGGGAGTTGGAGGTCCTGTGCGGGTAGCGCTCTTCGTGACCTGCGTGAACGACACGCTCTATCCGCGTACCGGGCGCGCGGTGGTCGCCATGCTGGAGCGGCTCGGCGTCGAGGTGGACTTTCCGCAGGCGCAGACGTGCTGCGGCCAGCCGCAGTTCAACACCGGGTACAGGAAAGAGACGGAACCCCTGGTGCGCCGCTATGCCGAGACGTTCGGCGGCTACGACTACATCGTGGCCCCCTCCGGGTCGTGCGTGGCGATGGTGCGGGACAACTACCCTCGCATCGACCGCGAGGGCACGGCGGACGTGGTGGCGCGGACGTACGAGCTGACCGAGTTCCTGACCGACGTGCTGGGCGTGACCGACGTGGGCGCCTACTACCCGCACACGGTCACGTACCACCCGACCTGCCACGGGCTGCGGATGCTCGGGCTCGGCGAACGCCCTCGGCGGCTGCTGGAGGCGGTCAAGGGGCTGGAGCTGCGGGAGCTGGAGGGCGCCGAGGAGTGCTGCGGCTTCGGCGGCACCTTCGCGGTCAAGAACCCGGACGTGTCGGCCGCGATGGGCGCCGACAAGGCCCGGCACATCGAGGAGTCCGGAGCGGGCGCGGTGTGCACGGCCGACAACTCCTGCCTCATGCACATCGGCGGGACCCTCTCCCGCCGCGGCTCCGCTGTGCGCCCCGTGCACATCGCGGAGATCCTGGCGAGCACCGAGGAGGCCGTGCTGTGAGCGGTACGTATCTGGGCATGCCCGCGTTCCCCGAGGCGGCGGCGAAGGCCACCAGGGACCCGCAGCTCCGCGGCAACCTCCAGCACGCCACGCACACCATCCGCGCCAAGCGCGCGCAGGCGGTCGGCGAACTCCCCGACTGGCAGGCGCTCCGCGCCTCGGGCGCCGCGCTCAAGGAGCGCACGCTGCGCCATCTGGACGTCTACCTGGAGCAGTTGGAGTCCGCCGTGACCGCCGCGGGCGGCCATGTGCACTGGGCCGCCGACGCCGAGGAGGCCAACCGGATCGTCGCGAACCTCGTACGGGAGACAGGCGAGAGCGAGGTCGTCAAGGTCAAGTCGATGGCCACCCAGGAGATCGGCCTGAACGACGCGCTCGCGCGCGAGGGCGTCCACGCGTACGAGACCGACCTGGCCGAGCTCATCGTCCAGCTCGGCGACGACCTCCCCTCGCACATCCTGGTACCGGCGATCCACCGCAACCGCGACCAGATCCGCGACATCTTCCGCCGCGAGATGGGCCGTTGGGGCCGCGCGGCGCCCGAGGACCTGAGCGACGATCCGCGGCAGCTCGCCGAGGCGGCGCGGCTGCACCTGCGCGAGAAGTTCCTGAACGCGAAGGTCGGCATCTCCGGCGCCAACTTCATGGTCGCCGACAGCGGCACCCTCGTGGTCGTCGAGTCGGAGGGCAACGGCCGGATGTGCCTGACCCTCCCGGAGACCCTGATCTCCGTCGTCGGCATCGAGAAGGTCGTGCCCACCTGGCAGGACCTGGAGGTGTTCCTCCAGCTCCTCCCCCGCTCCTCGACGGCCGAGCGGATGAACCCCTACACCTCCACCTGGACCGGCACCACGGACGGCGACGGCCCGCAGACCTTCCACCTGGTGCTGCTCGACAACGGCCGCACCGACGCGCTGGCCGACACCGTGGGCCGCCAGGCGCTGCGCTGCATCCGCTGCTCGGCCTGCCTCAACGTCTGCCCCGTGTACGAGCGGGCCGGGGGCCACGCCTACGGCTCGGCCTATCCGGGCCCGATCGGCGCGATCCTCACGCCCCAACTGCGGGGTACGCAGACCGAGCTGGACGCCTCGCTGCCGTACGCCTCCTCGCTGTGCGGAGCGTGTTACGAGGTGTGCCCCGTGGCCATCGACATCCCCGAGGTGCTGGTGCACCTGCGCCAGCGCGTCGTGGAGGGCGGCCCGGCGACCGTGCGCGGGCAGCGGACCGTGATCCGCCCGGCGAAGGGGCACGCGGCCGAGCGCGCCGCGATCCGCGCCTCCCGCTGGGCACTGGACCACCCTGGGGTGCTGCGTACGGGCCAGCGGGCCGCCGGAAAGGCGCGGCGGCTGGTGCCCAGGCGGCTGCCCGGACCCGGCAGGGCGTGGACGGACAGCAGGGATGTGCCGGAGGTGCCGGAGGAGTCGTTCCGCGACTGGTGGCGGCGCACGCGGGGCACCGGCGGCGAGGGAACCGGCGGCAGAGGCACCGGCGGCGGCACTGGCGGCGAGGACGGCAACGGCCGTACGGGAGGCGGGAAATGAGCAGCCGCGACGTGGTGCTGAACCGGGTGCGCCGGGCCCTCGCCGACGTGCCCCGCGAGGAGCGCGCCGAGGACCACGCGGTGCCCCGCGACTACCTCCCGGTGCACGGCGAGCGCACCCCCGCGCAGACGGCCGGCCTGCTCGCGGAGAATCTGGCCGATTACCGCGCCGTGGTCCACCGCACGAGCACCGCACAACTCCCCCATCTGCTGGGGCAGTTGCTGAGCGAACGCGGCGCACGCAGCGTGCTCCTGCCGGAGGGGCTGCCCGGCGAATGGCTCACCGACCTGCCCGGTGACCTCGAACGGCTCCCCGACTCCCTCGAGTACGGGCCGCACGACCTGGACGCCGTGGACAGCGTGCTGACCGGGTGCGCCGTGGCCATCGCCGAGACCGGCACCGTGGTGCTCGACGCGGGCCCGGGCCAGGGGAGGCGCCGCGTCACCCTCGTACCCGACCACCACATCTGCGTCGTGCGGGTGCCGGAGCAGGTCGCGGGCTCGGTCCCCGAAGGGCTCGCGCGGCTCGACCCGGCGCACCCGCTGACCTGGATCTCGGGGCCCTCGGCCACCAGCGACATCGAACTGGACCGCGTGGAGGGCGTGCACGGCCCGCGCACCCTGGAGGTCGTGCTGGCCGGCGAGTGACGCCGGCCGCGATGCTGACCGGGCCCCGTGCGCCACGGTGGACGGCGCACGGGGCCCGGCGGCCTCACGGCGGGGATCTTCGGAGTACGGAGGTGCGGCGCGCCCTCAGGGGTGCGGTCCGCCGCGCGGCCCGGGGCCGTCCGGCGGGCAGAGCATTCGCTCCACCCGGGCGCGCAGCGACTCCCCGCCGCCGTTCTCGGTCACGGCGCCGATCAGCGCGGCCGCCAGGTCCCGCAGCTTCACGTTGGTGTTCTGCGAGCCCCAGCGCAGCAGCGTCCACGCCGCGTCGGCGTCTATCCCGTACACCGCCATGAGCACGCCGCGCGCCTGGTCGATGGCCTCCTGGCTGCGCCGGGCCGCGGTGATGCTGCGGTCCGAGTGCTCCTTGATGTCGCGCGCGACCGGCTCCGTCAGGTCGATGAAGAAGCCGCGCACGGCGGCGACTTGGCCGTCCTCGACGCGCTGCCCGTCACCCGCCACCACGACGCGCCGCTCGCGGCCGGCGACGTCCAGCAGCCGGTGATACAGGCTGAACGGGTCGCCCTGCTCAAGGCCCCACCGGAAGACGCTGGCCGCCCGCGCCTTGTCCTGCGGATGCAGGTGGGACATCAACAACTCGGTACTGGGCTCGACTTCGCCCGGTTTGAGGCCGCACAACCGGTAGACCTCATCGGACCACCACCATCTGCCCTCGGCCACCAGATAGCGGTAAACACCCACCGGCTGCCCGGTCTCGCCGGACGGCAGCCTTGTCTGCTCGCGCATGGACTCCTACCCCTGGACGCTGCGCCCCGGGGCAGATGACGAAGGGAGGTGTGGACACTCCCCCTGCCCGAGGGCACGACGAAACAGGCACGGACGCCCACTGCCAGACACCCAAGCCAACTGAACCAACTCGGAGATCACACGCTGCCAGACACCCGAGGTGCTGTCCACTTCGCCGACAGTACGAAGTTGCTGCTCAGCCACGTGCAAGGGCACATGCAGCGGCACATGCGCGCGGTTTGTGCGGGGCGCGGCGAGGGCACCCGGGACCCTGCCGCGGCACCTCTGCGGCGCCCTGCGCGCGGACCGCCGGCAGCGGTACACCGGCAGGGCAGCGGAAGGGAGAGACATGTCGTCACCGTCCCCGCAGACCCGTGCCGGGTCTCCCGAACTCCGCACCGCCTCCGGTGAACTCGCCGAGGCGCTGCTGTTCGCCGAGTCGGTCGAGGAGGCGCTCCAGCACGTCGCGGAGACCGGCGCCCGCACCGTGGGGGACGGCGTCCTGTGCAGCGTCACGCTGCGCCGCGAGGGCAGGCTGACCACAGCGGGCTCCTCGGCCCGGCTCGCCGAGCTGCTGGACGAGACGCAGTACGGCCTGAAGGACGGGCCCTGCGTGCAGGCCATGGACGAGCGCACCGCGGTGTACGCGGAGGACCTGGAGCACGAGGGGCGCTGGGACGAATACCCCGCGGCCGCACGCGAGTTCGGGGTCGCGGCGGTGTACTCCCACCCCCTGGCCGTCGAGGTGGACAGCGTCGGCGCGCTGAACTTCTACGCCTTCCGCACCGATGTGCTGGACGCGGAGCGGCGGAGGGTGTGCGACGGCCTCGCGGAGAACGCCTCGCTGCTCCTCCAGGCCACGATGCGCAATGTGGACCGGGCAGCGCTGGCCGACCAGATCCACGACGCGCTGCGCCACCGCTCGTACATCGACCAGGCCGTCGGCATCGTGATGGCGCGCCAACGCGTGGACGCCGAGGCCGCGTTCGCCGTGCTGCGGCGCAACTCCCAGCAGCGGAACGTGAAGCTGCGCACCGTCGCGCTGCGGATCATCGAGTCCGCGACGGGACGCCCGGCCAAGCCGCTGGGCGCCTTCCGCAAGCCGGGCGATCCGCCGGCCGACGCCTGAGGACGACGCCTGAGGCCGACGCCTGAGGAACGGGGCACGGTACGGGGTCTGGCACGAGGTCCGGTACGGGGTCCCGTACGGGGTACGGCCCCTGGAAATACGGTTGCACCGTGCAGCTAGTGTTGCCCGCACGAGCCCGCAGGTCCCGTATTCCCCAGGGAGGCAGCCATGGCCCCGTCCGCCGCTTCCGGCGAACCGTCCTTCTCCGCGTCCGGGGACGGCCCCCCGGTCGCCGCGCTGGAGGGCGTCGGCGTGCGCCGCTACACCACGGGCCAGGTGATCCTCGACGGCATCGACTGGAGCGTGCGCGCCGGGGAGCACTGGGCGCTGCTGGGCGCGAACGGCGCGGGCAAGACGACGCTGCTCAAGATGGTCGGCGCGACGATGTTCCCCACCACGGGCACGGTGTCGGTGCTGGGGCACACCCTGGGCAGGGTGGATGTGCGGGAGCTGCGCGCCCACATCGGCCATGTGTCCGGTGCGCAGCGGGTCCCGCAGGACGCGACCGGGCTCACCGTGGTGCTCACGGGCGCCACCGGTACGGTGCAGCCGCTCTGGAAGAAGTACGACGAGGCCACCAGGGAGCGGGCGCGCGCGCTGCTGGCCGAGCTCCAGTGCAAGGAGCTGGCCGACCGCGAGTACGGGGTGTGCAGCGGGGGCCAGCGTGCGCGGCTGCTGATCGCCCGCGCGCTGATGCCCGATCCCTCGCTGCTGCTCCTGGACGAGCCGTTCAACGCGCTGGACCTGCCCTCGCGCGAGGACCTCATCGACACGCTGCGGGAGCTGGCCGCCGGGCCCCGCGGGCTCTCCACGGTGACCGTCACCCACCACCTGGAGGAGCTCCCGCCCACCACGAGCCACGCCCTCCTCCTCCGCGAGGGCCGCGTCCAGTCGGCGGGCCCGGCGGAGGAGGTCTTGACCAGCACCTCCTTGACCGAGTGCTTCGGCCGCCCGATCGAGGTGTCCCGTCACGAGGGGCGCTGGCAGGCGCGGTCCGCGCTCTAGCGCCTGTCGGGCTTTCCGATTGCGCAGCACCTGTTGAGCTTTCCGATTGCGCAGCGCCTGTTGAGCTTTCCGCTCTGACCGCCGGCCGGGCCCGCTTCTGGCTGCTTCCCGCCGCGGCGGGATTCGGGTGGGTGGTTGCGCCCGACTTGTGAGTTACGGCCCGCCCTCCGACGCTCCGCGCCTGCGGGCGGGCCTTCTCCGGTCTGCGGCGTCCCCGGAGAGTCGCGTACGAGCCGTCACGCCTGGTCTGTGGGCCCGCGCCCCGCGTGGGTTCGCGCCTCACCAGGGCACCCGGGCCCCATGACAAGCACCAAACGCAAGAACGCCCTCGCCACGTACAACGCCAAGCGCCGCTTCCAGAAGACCCGCGAACCCAAAGGTGAGCAGGCCTCGGAAGAAGGCTTCCGCTTCGTCGTCCAGATCCACGCCGCCACCACCACCCACTTCGACTTCCGCCTGGAGGCCGACGGCGTGCTCAAGTCCTGGTCCGTGCCGAAGGGCCCCTCCACCGACCCCCAGGACAAGCGCCTGGCGATGCCCACGGAGGACCACCCGCTGGAGTACCGCGATTTCGAGGGCGTCATCCCGGAGGGCGAGTACGGCGCCGGCACCGTGATCGTGTGGGACGAGGGCACGTACCGCCCCCTCTCCCACGACCGCGACGGCGACCCCGTACCCCTCGCCGAAGCCCTGGAGAAGGGCCACGCCAGCTTCTGGCTGGACGGCTCCAAGCTGCGCGGCGGCTACGCCCTCACCCGCTTCCGCAGCGGCGACGGATCCGGCGGCGGCAACGACCGCGAGGCCTGGCTCCTCGTGAAGGAGGACGACGCCCGCGCGGGCGGCCGCGGCGCCCCCGACCCGGCCCGCGCCCGCTCGGCCCACACCGGCCGCACCCTCAAGCGCGTGGCCGAGGAGGAGGGCGGGGACGAGAAGCAGCGGAAGGGGAAGGGCCGGAAGCAGCCCACGAAGGGACCGAAGGGCTCGAAGGGATCCTCCTCATGACCCGCACCGGCGACCTCCTCGCCTCCCTCCCCGCGCACCACCAGCGCCTCGTCCGCGAAGCCCCCTCCGGCGCCCGGCTCGCCGAACGCCCCATGCTCGCCGAGCTGAGCGACCGCAGGGACTTCTCCTCCGGCGGCTGGATCTTCGAGCGGAAGCTGGACGGCGTACGCACCCTGGCCGTTCGCGAGGGCGAAAGGACCCGCCTGCTCTCGCGCAACGGGATCGCGCAGAACGGCACCTACCCCGAGATCGCCGAGGCCCTGGCGGCGCAGGACTGCGCGGACTTCACCGTGGACGGCGAGGTGGTGGCCTTCTCGCACGGCCGCACCGACTTCGCCAGACTCCAGCAGCGCATGCAGCTCACCGACCCGGACAAGGCGCGCGCGAGCGGGGTCGCCGTCACCTACTACGTGTTCGACCTGCTGCGCCTGGACGGCTGGGACCTGACGCGCCTCCCCCTGCGCACCCGCAAATCCCTGCTGCGCGCGGCCCTCGGTTTCGGGCAGCCGCTCCGCTTCACCCCGCACCGCAACCAGGGCGGGCAGCAGGAACTCGACGCGGCCTGCGCACGCGGCTGGGAGGGCCTGATCGCCAAGCGCGCCGAGGGCCGCTACCGGGCCGGCAGGTCCCCCGACTGGCTGAAGCTCAAGTGCGAGGGCGGCCAGGAGCTCGTGATCGGCGGCTTCACCGAGCCGGCCGGCAGCCGCATCGGCTTCGGCGCCCTCCTGGTGGGCTATTACGAGGAGGGGGGACGGTTCCGGTACGCGGGCAAGGTCGGCACCGGCTACGACCAGAAGACCCTGCGCGCCCTCCGCTCCCGCCTCGACGGCCTGGAGACGGACCGCTCCCCCTTCGCCGACCGGGTGCGCGAACGCGGCGCCCACTGGACCGAGCCGGCCCTCGTGGCGCAGATCGGCTTCACCGAGTGGACCCGCGACGGCATGCTGCGCCACCCCCGCTACCTGGGCCTGCGCGAGGACAAGAAGCCGCGCGACGTCGTACGCGAGGTGCCGCGCGAGCGCGCGGGCTCCGGCGGCTGAACGGGGCGTCCGGAAGCCGGAGTTGTCCGCACCGCGCCCCACCACGCCCCCGCCGCGTCCCCAACGCACCCTCACGTCCCGCTCTGTGCCCCATACAGAGGAAAAAACCCTATTGCCCGCTTTCCCTCTCCGTACTTTCTGTGAAGCTGAAGACGCTCGTGGTGATCGTCCCCTGCACAGGAGTACCCCGTGGTTCTGTCCATCTCCGGCGTCGTGCTGCTCGGCGTGATCGTCTTCCTCTTCTTCCGCAAGGACGGCCTGAAGCCCTCCCACGCGATCATCTGCGCGCTGTTCGGCTTCTACCTCGCCGGCACCGCCATCGCGCCCAGCATCAAGGCGGGCGGCGAGAGCCTGGCCAGCCTGCTGGGCGGCCTCAAGTTCTGACCGTCGCTCGTCCCTGAGGAGGCAGCATTGGGGCTCTGGCCGCTTCCCCGCACCGGCCTGGCACCCGGGGGAACGCGCTGGTCGCAGGCGCGCGACCTGTTCCGCACGGGGGCCGTCGGCGCCCGTGACGTCTTCTTCCCGCTGCTCGTGCTGGGCCGCGGCGCCGGGCGCCTGACGCTGCTGGCCAAGGAGACGTGGGCCCGCACACCCAAGGAGCGGCGTGGTCCCGCGCTGCTGCTGGGCGCGGCCTGCCTCCTGGTGCTCGGGCTCACTCCGTACGGGCCCGCCGTCGGCACGATCGCGCTGGTGGTGGCCGCCGCCTGGCAGGGCTGGGAGCGCGCGGAGGCCCCGGCCGAGGAGGAGGACCCGGGGCCTGGGCCCGAGCAGACGGCCCGGCTCCAGGCGGTGTACGAGGCGCTGGTGCCGTACTTCGCCGTGCCCGAGGACTCGGCCGCCGAGCCGCTGTACGCGCCGGGCGGGGACTGGACGCGGGCGCTGGAGGAGTTCGAGTTCACCGACGAGGGGCGCATCCGGCGGCTGCGGCTGCGCTACCCGGCCTCCTTCCGCGACGGCGAGCAGGCCGAACGGCTGCGCGTGGAGCGGCTGTTGAGCGGCAAGTCGGGCCGCGGCAGGGAGTACCGCTTCGACTGGGACGAGGAGCGCAACCGGCTGGAGGTCACCGTGCTCGGCCCCCTGCCCGCCGGGGTGAGCGCGCAGCGCTTCGTGACCGGGCCCGGCGAGGTCCTGCTCGGCTTCACCGACGCGGCCGACGTGCACCGCACCGTTCCCGTGCTGGTCGACGGCGCCCCGGTCGACCTCCCCCCGGTGCTCTGGCGCACCGGCAGGCGCTCGACGGAGCCGCACCTGCTGGCCATGGGCACGCCGGGCGGCGGCACCAGTTCGCTCCTCCGCTCGATCGCCCTCCAGGCGCTGGAGCACGGCGACGTGGCGGTCGTGGACGGCGGCGGCGCGGGCGAGTTCGCCTGCCTCGCGGGCCGCGCCGGGGTGCTCGCGGTGGAGTCCTCGCTGGTGGGAGCGCTGGCCACGCTGGAGTGGGCAGTACGCGAGACCGAGCGGCGGCTCCTGGAGGCGAGCCGGGCCCGGCAGGCGGGCGAGCAGCCGGCCGACCACGTACGCCGCCCGCTCTGGCTGCTGATCGACCGCCCCTCGGTGCTGAGCCAGCTCGCCGCGGCCGAGGGCAGGAGGGACCCGCAGGACCTGCTCCAGGTGCCGCTGCGGCACGGCCGCGCCGCGGGGGTGACGGTGGCGGTGGCCGAACAGTTCGAGGGCGCGGACGGCCTGGGCGAGGCGGTGCGCGCGTACACCAGGGCCCGCGCCGTGCTGGGCGCTGTCACCCCCGAGGAGGCGCGCGCGGTACTGGGCGAGGCCCCCCAGTCCGCCCCCGCCGACGACGTCTCCCCAGGCCGCGGCTTCGCCCGCCTGGGCCAGGGCCCGGTCCTGCGCATGCGCTCCCCCGCGACCCCCGACCCGTACGACGAGGCGGCAACGGCCCACGAACGCCAGGCGGTAATGGACCTCCTGCCCCCGCGTACGCACTGAGCGGCGAGCCGTCACTCACAAGCCGGGCACAACCACCCACCCGAATCCCGCCGCAGCGGCAAGCAACCACCCACGCAAGTGGCCGGCGGTGCTCGAGTGTCCGCAGGTCGCCGCAGACCGGAGAAGGCCCGCCCGCAGGCGCGGAGCGTCGGAGGGCGGGCCGCAACTCACAAGTCGGGCGCAACCATCCACCCGAATCCCGCCGCAGCGGGAGGCGACCCACAGCGATCCGGACCGGCGGTCAAGGCGCAAGCCGCCAAGCACACTTGGGGCGAAGCCCCAAGAGAAGGGGCCGCAGGCCAACGGGCAGCCACCAGCGCAGAGCAACCACTCACGCGACGTACGTGCGCGGCTCCTCAACCCCCCGCACGAGCCCCGCCGCCGAGGCCAGCCGCCCCGCCGCCTCCCGCGCCAGCGACTCGCCGATGGTGAACGGCAGCCGTACGAAGCCCTCGAAGGCGCCGTCCACCCCGAACCGCGGCCCGGACGGCACCCGCACCCCCAGCCGCTCCCCCGCCTCCGCGAGCCGCGAGCCCGAGAGGCCGCCGGTGCGGGTCCACAGCGTGAGGCCGCCCGAGGGCACGGTGAACTCCCAGTCGGGCAGGTGCTCCCGTACGGCCTCGACGAGACCGTCCCGGTTGGCGCGGGCACGCTCGCGCCGCACCTTCAGCGCCGCGTCCCAGCCGCCGCCCGTCATCAGGTCGGCCACCGCGAGCTGCTCCAGCACGGGGCTGCCCAGGTCGGCGTACGCGCGCGCGGCCACCAGCGCGCGGATGATCTCCGGCGCGGCGCGCACCCACCCGATCCGCAGCCCCGCCCAGATCGACTTGGACACCGAGCCCACGGTGATCACGGTCGCGCCGCCGGGGTCGAACGAGGCCACGGGGCGCGGCAGTTCCGCGCTGCCGGGCTCGGCGTCCAGCGGCAGGTCGGCCATGGTCTCGTCGGCGACCAGCACGGTCCCCGAGGCCCGCGCGGCCGACACCAGCTCGCGCCGCTGCCCGTCGGGCACCAGCGCGCCGGTCGGGTTGTGGAAGTCGGGAACGGTGTACGCCATGGCCGGCGCCGCGTCCCGCAGCACCCGCCGCCACGCGGGAAGGTCCCACCCCGCGAGCCCCTCGGCCATCGGCACGGGCACGAGCCGCGCCCCGGCGTCCCGCAGCAGGTGGAGGATGTTGGCGTACGAGGGGTGCTCCACCGCGACGCGCTCCCCGTGCGGCGCGTGCAGCCGGGTCAGCGCGGCCGCCGCGCCCATCGCGCCGGTGGTGATCATGATCTGCTCGGGCATGGTCGGCACCCCGCGCGCGGTGTAGCGGTCCGCGACGGCCTCGCGGAGCGCGGGCAGCCCTGCGGGGTAGTCGCCGTGGGTGTGCGCGTAGGGGGGCAGGGCGCCCAGCGCGTTGCCGAAGGCGGTGGACAGATGCGGCTCGGGCGCCGGCAGCGCCGCACAGCCCAGGTCGATCATGCTGCCCGCGGTCTCCGGGGGCAGCGGGTCCAGGCCGCGGGTGGGCAGCGGATTGCCGGCCGGCACGGCGGTCCAGCTCCCCGAGCCGCGCCGGGACTCCAGGAAGCCGTCGGCCCGCAGCGCCTCGTACGCGGCGGCCACGGTGGTGCGCGAGACGTGCAGCGCGGAGGCGAGTTCGCGCTCGGCCGGCAGCCGCGTGCCGACCGGCACCCGGCCCTCCAGGATCAGCAGCCGCACGCCGTCGGCCAGCGACCTGTAGGCCGGAACCCTGCGCGCCGGGCGGGACTTCGCGGCCCCGGCGGGCACCCCGTCGACCCCGGCGCCCTCCTCCTCGGGGCGCTGCGAGGACAGCAGGCGGGCGAGCTGCGCCGCCCCCATCACCGAGATCCACTGAGACATCGCCGGGGTCCACCTCTCCGTGATTGGCCCTCGTAACGCCGGTTGGCCTGCCACAGACTGGCACGCCATGCCGGATTGGCGCCAGGAGAGGCGGCGGAACGTGACACAAGAGGAAACCGGACACCCAGCGGAAGACCCGGCCGGGGAACGGCACTTGGGAGAATCCGCGCGGCGAGGCAGACAGCCGCGCACGCCGCGGGGCCGCAGACTCCCGCGCAGACTCGTCCAGCTCTACGCGGGCCTCCTCCTGTACGGCGCGAGCGCGGCCCTCATGGTCCGCGCCGACCTGGGGCTCGGCCCGTGGGACGTGTTCCACCAGGGCGTCGCGCGGCACACCGGGCTCTCCATCGGCATCGTGTCGATCATCGTGGGCGCGCTGGTCCTGCTCCTGTGGTGGCCGCTGCGGGAGCGGCCAGGGCTCGGGACGGTCTCCAACGTGCTGCTGGTAGGCCTGTCCCTGGACGCCACGCTCGCCCTCGTACCGGCGCCGGACTCGCTGTGGCTGCGGGGCCCGATGACGGCCGCGGGCATCGCGCTGAACGGCGCGGCCACCGGCCTCTACATCTCGGCCCGCTTCGGCTCGGGCCCGCGCGACGGCCTGATGACGGGGCTGCACCGGGTGACGGGGCGCTCGATACGGCTGGCCCGCACGGGGATCGAGATCGCGGTGCTCGCCTGCGGCTTCCTGCTCGGCGGTTCGGTGGGCGCCGGTACGGTCGGCTACGCGCTCGCGATCGGCCCGCTGTCGCAGCTCTCCCTGCGCCTCTTCGCGATACCGGGGTACGCGGCCGTGACCGCGGGTGATGAGGGGGACGGGGCCGGCGCGGAGCGCGGAACCCCAGGCGGGGATCCCCGCGAGGAGTCCGGCGGCGCCCCGGGGAAGGCCAGGCCGAGGGCTCAAACAGGCCCCGGATTTAACGCCGGAGGCGGTGGCCCGCTAGGGTAACCCCTTGGCCCCGCCGGGTGGACCGTTACTGCACGCCTCAGAGATGCGAACGCAGGGTGACATCTCCCGCTAGCTGTGACAAACAGGACACCCGTGGGTACCGCATATTCGACGAAGCGGCGGCACAACGGAAGGCGGCGGCGCACAGCGTCACCCCAGGGGGCGGCGATGGGCGTCGGTGAAGTCAGCGGCGCACAACGTCACCAATCAGTGGGCGGTGGCGAGTGTCAGGTGGGCGCATGTCCCGATACGGGAATCTTCACCCCCGACCGGACGTTGACCGGATGACGACGACAGCGACACCTGTCCTGTGGGCGACAAGCCCGGGAGGCACGATTCATGAGTGAGCGAGCTCTGCGCGGCACGCGACTCGTGGTGACCAGCTACGAGACCGACCGCGGCATCGACCTGGCACCGCGCCAGGCCGTGGAGTACGCATGCGAGAACGGCCATCGGTTCGAGATGCCGTTCTCGGTGGAGGCCGAGATTCCGACCGAGTGGGAGTGCAAGGTGTGCGGCGCCGTTGCCCTCCTGGTCGACGGAGAGGGGCCCGAGGAGAAGAAGGGCAAGCCCGCGCGTACGCACTGGGACATGCTCATGGAGCGGCGTACGCGTGAGGAGCTGGAGGAGGTGCTGGCCGAACGGCTGGCCGTTCTCCGCTCCGGCACGATGAATCTCGCCATCCACCCGCGTGACGGCGAGAACGACAAGAAGAAGTCCGCCTGACGGCACGCACCGGGCCGCGCTCCGGCGCGGAAGCGGAGCGCCGGCCCGTGGGACGGCATCGCGAGCCCGTAAGACGGTGAGCAGCGAGAAGGGCCCGTGACCTGTGGTCACGGGCCCTCTCGTCGTGCCTTCCCGCGCCCCTCGGGCCCCTCTCGGGATCCTCGACCGCGGGCGCCTCACTGCTTGGGCGGCTCGTCCTCGCGCACGACCTCGCCCTGCACGACCTTGCCGTCCTGCTGGTGGATGCGGAACTGCTCCTCCATGGTGCGCGCCTGCTCATACGCCTCGCCGAGGGAGCCGGGCTCGAAGCCCTTCGCCGCCTTGCGGCCCACGGCGCCGCGCGCCGCGCGGGTCAGCAGCCGCGAGGTGGGCGGGAAGAGGAGCAGCAGCCCCGCGGCGTCGGAGACCAGCCCGGGCACCATCAGCAGCAGACCGCCGAGCATCGCCTGCGCGTTGCCGCCCCTGCGGCCCTGCTCACCGGCCTTGCCCGCGGCCTGGTCCGGGTCGCCCCCTGCGGCCTGTGCCTGGGCGCGCTGCACATTGTCCGAAAGCTGACGCCAGGCGCGGCGCCCCGCGCGCTTGATCGCCACGGCGCCCAGCACGAACCCGGCGGCGATCAGCAGGAAGACGGTCATCCCGCCGGCCGCCTCGGCGACCAGCGTGAACAGCCAGATCTCCAGCACCACCCAGGCGGCGACGGCCAGCGGCAGGAAGGTGCGGAGCCGCGAGCGGCGCGGGGCACCGCCCGCCGGTCCGCTGCCGCCCTCGCCGGCGGACTGCCCGCGGTCGCGAGCGGGCTCGTACGGGTACGGTGCGCGCGTCGTCATGCCTCAAGTGTGCCTGCGGCCGAGAAGTTTCTTCACCCGGCCCTCGACGCCCCAGGCGGTGACGCGCCACAGTGCCTCGGCGACGATGTCCCGGCTCATCTTGGAGTCGCCGCGCTCGCGCTCCACGAAGGTGATGGGGACCTCGACCACGCGGTAGCCGGCGTGCACGGCGCGGCGGGCGAGGTCGACCTGGAAGCAGTAGCCCTGCGAGGCGACGGCCTCCATGCCCAGGCCCTCCAGGGTCGCGGCGCGGAAGGCGCGGTAGCCGCCGGTGACGTCCCGGATCGGCACGTCCAGCAGCAGCCGCGAGTAGGTGCTGCCGCCGCGGGAGAGGAACTGGCGCGAGCGCGGCCAGTTCACGATCCGCCCGCCGGGCACCCAGCGCGAGCCCAGCACCAGGTCGGCGCCCCGGAGCGCGGTCAGCAGCCGGGGCAGCTCCTCGGGCTGGTGGGATCCGTCGGCGTCCATCTCGACCAGGACGTCGTAGCCCCGCTCGATGCCCCAGCGGAAGCCGGCGAGATAGGCGGCGCCGAGGCCCTCCTTGCCCTGCCGGTGCAGCACGTGGACCTGCTCGTCCTCGGCGGCGAGCTCGTCGGCGATCTTGCCGGTGCCGTCCGGGCTGTTGTCGTCGGCGACCAGGACGTGCGCCTCGGGGACGGCCGAACGCACCCGCGTCACCACGGGCTTGATGTTGTCGGCCTCGTTGTACGTCGGGACGATCACCAGGGGCGTGCCGAGCGGTCCGTGCTCCGGGCGCTGCTGCTGTCCGCCGTCCGTCACTGCTGCTGCCCCTCACTCCCCGGCGCCTCCGGGGTCCCCGTCCGCCGTGTCCTGCGGCCGGCCAGCCATGCTCCGCCGCAGGACAGGATGCCCACGATAGCGAGCGTCCACTCGGGAGCCGCGCCGACGCGGTCGGCCACGGTGATGTCGTCCCGCAGCGGCAGCCTGGCGCTCAGCACGTCCCGCGTGAACTCCTTCGTACGCTGGTGCACCGTCCCGTCCGGGCCGACCACCGCGCTGATCCCGCTGGTCGCCGCGGTGACCACGGCCCGCCCGTGCTCCACGGCGCGCAGCTTCGACATCACGAGCTGCTGCTCGGGCTGGCCGGTCCGCCCGTACGTGGCGTTGTTGGTCTGCACGACGAGGGCGCGCGCTCCGGCGTTCACCGTCTCCCGGGGGATCTCGTCGTACGCCACCTCGAAGCAGATCACGTCGCCCAGCCGCGCGGGCCCGGTCTGCAGGACGCCGGTGTGCTGCCCGGGGTAGAAGTCGCGGGGCACGCGCTGGAGGCGGGTGATGACCTTGCTGAGCTCGGCGCGGAAGGGCACGTACTCGCCGAAGGGCACCGGATGCTGCTTCGTGTACGAGGCCCCGGGACCCTTCTTGGGGTCCCACACGATGCCCTGGTTGAGCACGTAGCCCTGCGAGCCCGGCTTGTCGACCAGGGCGCCGACCAGCACGGGTACGCCGATGGCCCTGACCGCCTCGTCGATGCGCTCGCGCGCCTCGGGGTACTGGTAGGGGTCCAGGTCCGAGGAGTTCTCCGGCCAGATGACCAGGTCCGGCTTCTCGGCCTTGCCCTCCCGCACCTTCTTCGCCAGGTCCAGGGTGGCGTCGACGTGGTTGTTGAGGATCTTCATGGGGCGGCCCAGGAAGTCCATGCCGGCCTGCTCCACGTCGCCCTGCACGACGGCGATGTCCGCGTGGTCGTCGGCCTGGGTCGGCACGGGTACGGCGAAGCCCGCGGCGGTGACGACGGCGGCGAGCACGAGGGGGCCTGCCGTACGGGTCAGGGCCTTGCGGCCGGTGTGCGGGCGGTCCGCGGACTCGGCGTCCGTGTGCGGCTCGCGGTCCGCGTGCGGCCCGCCGCCCGCGTGCGGGCGGTCCGCGGTCTCGGCCTCCGTGTGCGGCCCGCCATCCGTGTGCCGCTCGCCGTCCGTGCGCCGCCGGTCCGCGCGCAGGTGCCACGCGGCGAGGGCCGTCGCGGCGAGCAGCGTGCCGGTGAGGGCGACGGCGAAGGTCACCAGCGGGGCGCCGCCGAGCGCGGCGAGCGGCGTGTAGGGGGAACCGGTGTTCGCGAACGCGAGCCTCCCCCACGGGAATCCGCCGAACGGCACCCGGTCCCTGGCCCACTCCTCGGCCACCCACAGGCAGGCACCCCACAGCGGCCACAGCGGCAGCCGCTGGACGACGCTCAGCGCGGCGCCGAGCGCGGCGAGGAACAGCGCCTGGAGGAAGGCCAGGCCCAACACGGCGTCCCAGCCGACCACATGGAGCCACTTGAGCAGCACCACGAAGAAGGGCCAGCCGAACGCGAGGCCGAGCCAGGCGCCGCCGCGCTTGCTGCGGCCCCGGGTGAGGAGGGCCAGCGCCGCGACGGCGAGGAGGGAGAGCGGCCACACGCCGTACGGCGGGAAGGCGAGGGCGAGCGCGACGCCGGCGAGCGCGGCGGCGCCGGTACGGCGCGCGAGCGCGGCGCGGCGGCGGCGCGGTCCCGGCGTCGCGGCGGGGGCGGCGGGGGCGTCCGCCGGGGCTGTGGTGTCGGAGCCCGTAGCCAAGGGGGCCTTCCTCCAGGTCAAGCAATAGTGCCCTGACGGTACAACGCCCCCGTACGAAACCGCCCCCGCACCCCACGACCACGGCACGACCGCTGCCCGCGCTCTAAGGTGTGGTGGCCGCGTGCCGCGCCGCCTCCCCCTCCACTGAGGTGTGGGCGTGCGTTCCGCCGGGGCGGAACGGGCGGGCACACCGGGACCGCACCCGCGAAGGGAACGCACCCCCGCACCCAGCCCACGCGCTCGCCGCGAGCGTTCACGGGGCTGCGCCCCGGACCCCGTCAGGTGCGTGGTCGCGCAGGAGCAGGGGGCGCAAGTCCGGTTGTGCCCACCCGTTCCGCCCCGACGGAACGACTGCCCACAACCTCGTGGGGGGGGCGCCCAGCCGGGACTGCAGCACGCGACCTCGTATGGGGCACGGGGTGGGCAAAGCCCCAAGCTTGACCGTCACACACCACCTCGTGCGGGGCGCGGGGTGGGCAAAGCCCCAAGCTTGACCGTCACTCACAGCCCTGTGGGACGGGCGGGCATGGAGACCAGCCCGCAACCTGGCGCGGAGGCCCGGGCGAAGCCCCAGGCTGAGCGCAGCCTGCAAGCTCGTGCGCGGGTGGCGAGTGGGCGCGGCGTGCACAGGAGGCGCGGCCGCGCGCAAGAGGTGCGGCCGCGCAGAAGGAGGAGGGTGCGGGTAGGGGCCCGGGTGCTCTTCGGGCCGGCCTGGGAACCGCTGGCTGCGGGTCGACCGAGAGCCGTTGTCTACTGAGCGTCCGGGCCCCACCCGGGTCGCACCTGCCGGCCGGCGAAACCTTCCGCCCCCGTGCCGCGGGCGCTGGACCTGGCTCCCAGCGGTGGTGAACCGGTGCGGCACACCACCCCATGGCCCAGCGGCGTTCGACGACTGCGCGGAGTTCTGACCGGTCGGACGTCCTGTGGTGGACCCGGCCGAACCTACCCGCCCAGTGGCGTCGGCTGTCAACAGCCCTGTGGCCTGCGGCGTTTCACGAAATCAGCAGGTCAGTGCGGAGGGCAGGGCGGGGCCGCGACAAGCCGAGGGGACGTCGTTCGGCGTATGGAGAGCGCCCCGGATCACTCGTTCGGCCGCGCGTACACGGTGCGCCCGCCCACCATCGTCCGCAGGCAGAGCGGGAGTTGACGGCCCGGTGTCAGGTCGGGCAGCCCGGGCGTGCCGGAGCGCGGGTCGGTGGACCAGTTGGCGACCCGGGAATCCGGTGTCTGTACGACGAGTTCGCCGGTGTGCCAGAACGCGAGGTCGGCGGGCGCGCCCGGCGCCAGCACCCCCGCGTCGTCCCGCCCGATGGCCCGCCAGCCGCCCCGGGTGTGCGCGGTGAAGGCGCCCCGTACGGAGATCCGGTGCTCGGGCGTGCGGTGGAATGCGGCGGCGCGCAGCGTGCCCCACGGGTCGAGCGGGGTGACCGGGCTGTCGGAGCCGAGGGCCATGGGCACGCCGGCGCGCTGAAGTGCCGCGTACGGGTTGAGGGTTCGGGCGCGCTCGCGGCCCAGGCGTTCCGCGTACATGCCGTCCTCCCCTCCCCACGCGGCGTCGAAGGCGGGCTGCACGGAGGCGGTGAGGGCGAATTCGGCGAAGGCCGCGACGGTGCCGGGCTCCAGCATCTCGGCGTGCTCCACGCGGTGCCGGGCCGCGCGGACACGGTCGGTGCCGACCCGTTCGGCGGCGGCCCGGACGCCGTCCGTCACGGCGCGCAGCGCGCCGTCGCCGATGGCGTGGAACCCGGCCTGGATGCCCGCCTCGGTGCAGGCGGCGACGTGCGCGGCGATGGCGTCGGCGTCGAGGTAGGCGGTGCCGGTGTGGCCCGCGTCGGCGTACGGGCCGCACAGGTGTGCGGTGTGCGAGCCGAGGGAGCCGTCGGTGAAGAGGTCGCCGGCCGCGCCCAGCGCGCCGAGTTCGCGGATGCGACCGGCCTCCTTGGGGTCCGTGAGGGGCTCGGCCCAATAGCCGTACACCCGCGGCCCGTTGCCCTCGGCGGCGAGCGCGAACAGCTCGGCGAGGTCGTCCTCGCTGGAGATGTCGGGGCCCGCGCACTCGTGCAGCGCGCCGATGCCGACGGAGGCCGCGTGCGCGAGCGCCGCGCGCTGGGCCTCGGCGCGCTGGGCGCCGCTGAGGCTCCCGAAGGCGGCGGCGCGCACGGCGTGGTGCGCGTCCCGGGTGAGCGGCTGCCCGTCCTCGTAGCCGTCCTTCGAGGTCACACCGGGCACCTGGTCCAGCAGCGCGGTGGTGGCCAGGGCCGAGTGGACGTCGACGCGGCTGAGGTAGAGGGGGCGGCCCCCGGCGGCCTCGTCGAGTTCGGCGCGGCTCGGATGGCGGCGCTCGGGCCAGCCTGCGGTGTCCCACCCGGTGCCGAGCAGGACGCGGTCGGAGGGGCGGGACGAGGCGTACGAACGCACCCGGTCCAGTGCCTCGGCGAGGCTGCGGGCGCCGGACAGGTCGAGCCCGGTGAGCGCGAGGCCGGTGGACGTGGTGTGCACGTGCGCATCAGTGAACGCCGGGGTGACGAGCGCGCCGTCCAGGTGCACCACCTCGTCGACGCCGTCGGCGAAGGAGTCGGCCGCGCCCTCCGAGCCGACCCAGGCGACGCTGTCGCCCTCCACCACGAGGGCCGTGGCGAACGGGTCGGCGGGGCTGTGCACCTCGCCGCCGCGGAACAGCGTGGTGCGGGGCCGGCTCTGGTCGGGGGCGGTGCGCTCACTCATGGGACAAGTTTCCCGCTCCGCGCCCCGGGTCCTGTGAGCGGGGTCAGATGCGCGGCGGCCGTGCCTCGTACGGGGTCGAGAGCACCACCGTCGTGCGGGTGGAGACGCCGGCCAGCGAGCGGATGCGGGCGAGCAGGTGCTCGAGCTCGATGGGAGTGGCGACGCGGACCTTGAGGATGTAGTTCTCGTCCCCGGCGACGCTGTGGCAGGCCTCGATCTCCGGGACCTCGGCGAGCCGGTCGGCGATGTCGTCCGGCGCGCTGGGGTCGAAGGGTTTGACGGAGATGAACGCGGTGAGCGCCAGGTCGATGGCCTCGGGGTCCACCAGCGCGGCATAGCCGCGGATCACGCCGCGCTGTTCCAGGCGGCGGACGCGCTGGTGCACGGCCGAGGTGGACAGGCCGGTGGCCTTGCCCAGGTCGGTGTAGCTCATCCGCCCGTCCTTGACGAGCAGTTCCACGATCTGTCGGTCGAGATCCTCCACGGCGCAGAAACCTACAGGGGTTTCCGGCGCTCGGCACAACCGGTGCGGGATGCCGTACGGGCGCGCCGTACGGGCCGCGGCGCTCAGACCGCGGCCAGCGCCACCTCGGTCGACTTGAGCAGCGCGGTGACCGGGGTGCCGGCCGCCAGGCCGAGGTCGGCGACGGCGTCCCTGGTGACGGCCGAGGTCAGCTCGCCGCCGTCCACGGAGACGCGGACCGCGGCCATCGCGCCGCCGGTGTCCACGGAGGCGACCGTGCCGGGGAGGCGGTTGCGGATGCTCAGCCCCTCGACGGCCCCGGTGGCGAGGGACACCTCGGTGGACTTCACGAGGACCCGTACCGACGAGCCCTCGGCGAGGCCCAGGTCGCGCGCGGACTCCAGGGTGATCGCCGCGGTGATCTGCTGCCCGCCGGAGAGGCGGACCAGGACGGTCGCCATGACCGCGCCGGACCGCACGCCCGTGACGGTGCCGGGGAGCTGGTTGCGGATGCTGAGGCGGGAGCCGGAGGCGGAATCGGGGGCGGATCCTGAGCCGGCGTCGGGGCGGGGGTTCATGGGGCACCTCAAGTACGGGGTGGAGGGCGGATGTTCGGGACGGGGCGGCGGGAGCGGCGTGCTCCCACACGCGGGAGCGCGCCCTAAATGCCCGGCTTTACCCGCGTAAGCCTAGTGGCCGGACGGGCGTGGCCGGCGCGGCGCGCAAGGGCCTTGCCGCTGACGCCTCTTGGGCGTTCCTCCAGCGGTGACCGGCGAGTCCGGCAATTGCCATGTCGCATCGCCCAAGACGCTTGCACCTGCGAGGACGGCGGCCGTAACTTGTCGCAAATGCAGTCCTACACAATCGGGCAGGCGGCGCGGCTGCTGGGCGTCAGCCCGGACACCGCGCGCCGCTGGGCGGACGCCGGCCGGGTCGCGACCCACCGCGACGAGAGCGGGCGCCGCCTGATCGACGGCCGGGACCTGGCCGCCTTCTCCGTGGAGCTCGGCCAGGGCGGGCAGGGCGCCGAGGAGGAGGACGTCTCCTACACCTCGGCGCGCAACGCCTTCCCCGGCATCGTCACCGCCGTACGGCTCGGCGACGTGGCGGCCCAGGTGGAGATCCAGGCGGGCCCGCACCGGCTGGTGTCCCTGCTGACCAGGGAGGCCGTCGAGGAGCTCGGGCTGGAGGTCGGCACGCAGGCCACCGCCCGCGTGAAGTCGACCAACGTGCACATCGACCGCGCCTGACCGCCCCGGCTCCGGCCCGTACACCGGGTTCCGGCCCCACCAGGGCTTCCGGCCCGTACGACGGCGCCGGCCTCCGCCCCCGTACGCCGGCCCCGTCCCGTACGCCGGCTGTCCCCGCACCCGCGGTGCCGTCCGTCCGCGGCGCCGCCGCCCTTCCGCAAGCGACGCCCCACCGCACCTCCGGCGGCGCGCGCCGCCCGCACACCAGGAGTCCCACCGATGCCCACGTTCCTCACCCGCCGCCGTACCGCCGCCGCCGTCGCCGCGACCGCCCTGCTCCTCCCCCTCACCGCCTGCGGCGGGGGCGAGAAGGACAAGGGCGCGGGCGAGGGCGGCAAGACGCAGCTCACCGTGCTCGGCGCGTCCTCGCTGACCGACGTGTTCAAGACGGCGGGGGCCGCGTACGAGAAGAAGCACCCGGACGTGAAGCTGAAGTTCTCCTTCGCCGGGTCGCAGGAGCTGGCCGCGCACGTCAAGCAGGGCGCCCCCGCCGACGCGCTGGTCACGGCCGACACCAAGACCATGGACGGTCTGAAGTCCGACACCGGCAAGCCCTCGGTGATCGCCAAGAACCGGCTGGTCATCGTCACCGGCAAGGGCAACCCGAAGAAGATCGAGGACCTGAAGGACCTGGGCGCCGACAGCAAGAAGAAGCCCAAGGTCGTGCTGGCGGCGCCGGAGGTCCCGGTGGGCCGCTACACCCAGCAGGTGCTGGACAAGCAGAAGATCAAGGTGAAGCCGGTCTCCGAGGAGCCGAACGTGCGGGCCGTGCTCAGCAAGGTCGAGCTGGGCGAGGCGGACGCGGGCGTCGTCTACCGCACGGACGCGGAGACGGCGACCAAGAAGACCGAGTCGGTACGCATCCCCGACGACCAGAACAACGTCGCCTCGTACCCCGCGGCCACCCTCAAGCAGTCGGAACACGCCAAGCAGGCGGACGCGTTCGTGAAGTGGCTCGGCACGCCCGAGGCGCAGAAGATCCTCCGGGACGCGGGCTTCCAGAAGCCGTGAGCGGTGGCGCGGTGCCGCACCGGCCCTGAGCGCCTGCGCGGCACCGCGCCCCACCGTGGCACCACCGCGAGCACACGACGGGATCCCCGATGCGAAACACCCTGCGCCAGCGCGTACCCCGCACCCCCGTTCCCGGCGCGCGGGCGCCCGTGGCGCTGGCCGTTCCCGCGCTGCTGGCCGTGGCGTTCCTGCTGCTGCCGCTCGCCGGGATCCTGGCCCGCACCTCGTGGGGCGAGCTGGGCGCGCATCTGACCAGCCCCGGGGTCACCGAGGCGCTGCGGCTCTCGCTGCTGACCTCGCTCTGGGCGCTGGGGCTCTCGCTGCTGCTCGGGGTGCCGCTGGCGTGGCTGCTGGCACGCGTGGACTTCCCCGGCAAGACGCTGGTGCGGTCCCTGGTGCTGCTGCCCATGGTGCTGCCGCCGACCGTGGGCGGCGTCGCGCTGCTGCTCGGCTTCGGGCGGCGCGGGCTGCTGGGACCGTGGCTGGAGGACACCTTCGGGATCGTGCTCCCCTTCCACACGTCGGGCGCCGTGCTGGCCGCGACCTTCGTCGCGATGCCCTTCCTGGTGATCAGCCTGGAGGGCACCCTCGCCGGGTTGCGTCCCGCCTACGAGGAGACCGCGGGCTCCCTGGGGGCGTCTCCCGTACGGGTCTTCCGCACCGTCACGCTGCCGCTGGTGGCGCCGGGGCTCGCCGCGGGCGCGGCGCTGACCTGGGCGCGGGCGCTGGGCGAGTTCGGCGCGACGATCACCTTCGCGGGGAACCTCCCCGGCACCACCCAGACCCTGCCGCTCCAGGTCTACCTGCTGCTCCAGGACGACCCCGAGGCCGCGACCTCGCTGTCCCTGCTGCTGCTCGCCGTGGCGATGGCCGTGCTGGTGTGCCTGCGGGGGCGGTGGGCCGGGGCTGCGGGGCGCGCGCCCGGGGCCGGGCGGCGGCGGTCGGCGGGGGCCGCGGCCGATGAGGCCGGGGACCCGGGCGCCGGTTCCGGTGTCGCGGGGCCGCACGAGCCCGAGCCGGCGGACGTACCCGGGGACGTGCCCGGTCCTGGGGAGCGGTGGGCGCTGCACGCCGAGGTGAGCGGCTTCAACGAGCTGACCCTCGACGCGGATCCCGGCACCACGCTCGCCGTGGTCGGGCCCAACGGCGCGGGCAAGACCACGCTGCTGCGCGCGCTGCTCGGGCTCACCACGCGGTCCCGCGCCCGACTCCGGCTCGGGGAACGGGAGGTGACGTCCCTTCCCCCGCACCGCAGGGGCGTCGCGTGGGTTCCGCAGGACGGCGCGCTCTTCCCCCATCTGAACGCGCTGTCCAACACGGCGTACGGGCTGCGCGCACAGGGCACGCCGCGTGCGGCCGCGCGCCGGGAGGCGCAGGCGTGGCTGGACCGGCTCGGCGTGGGGCACCTGGCGCACCGGCGGCCCGCGCAGCTCTCCGGCGGGCAGGCCCAACGGGTCGCGCTGGCACGCGCGTTGGCGGCGCGGCCGCGGCTGCTGCTGCTCGACGAGCCGCTGGCCGCGCTGGACCAGACGACGCGGGCGAAGGTACGGCACACGCTGCGGCGGCACCTGGAGGGACTCGGCGGGGTGTGCCTGCTGGTCACCCACGATCCGGTGGAGGCGGTGTCGCTCGCCGACCGCGTGCTGGTGCTGGACGGGGGCCGCACCCTTCAGGACGCGCCGCCGGCCGAGGTGGCGCGGCATCCGCGTTCGCCGTGGGTGGCGCGGATGCTGGGCAGCAATGCGCTGACCGGGCACGGCACTTCGGGTGGTTCGCTCGATCTGGACGACGGGGGGACGCTGCTCGTCGCCGACCCCGTGGAGGAGGGGGCGCGGCTCCTGTCCGTCGTGCCGCCCGAGGCGGTGTCGGTGCACCGGGAGCGGCCGGCGGGCAGTCCGCGCAATGTGTGGCCCGGCACGGTACGGGAGATCACCGCGTCGGGGAGCAGGCTGCGGCTGCTGGTCGCCGTGGCGCGGGGCCCCGTCCTGGTCGCCGAGATCACCGCCGCCGCGGCGGCCGAACTGGCCCTGGAGGAGGGCAGCTCGGTCTACACGAGCATCAAGGCGACGGAAGTGACGCTGGTCGCGTTGTAGGCGCCGCACCCGCAACCACCCTGCCGGCGGGGTCACGGCAGGAAGCACGGGGCGTACGCGCCCCGCGCACCGTGTGTGAGGAAGGCCACACACATGCATCCGTGTGCATAGGAGTGCGGCGATTATGCGCGAGACGCGGAGGGAAGTGCTTGCTGTGGCCGGGCGCACGATCCCGGCCGGTTCACCCGAGGGGGATTGCATGCGCACCGAAAAGCAGTCCGGGAAGCAGTCCGGCCGAAACAGGGAGCGGGACATTCAGGACGCCCTTGAGGCTCAGGAAGCGGAAGAGCCCGACGAACCCGAAGCGCTGGAGGCGCTGGAGATCGAGTCGTACGACATCTACCGGGTGAACTGCCCGGACTGTGCCCAGCCCATCGCGCTGCTGGCCGAGGAGGAGCACCTCCCGCAGCACGCGCTGTGCGCCACGCCGTGGAACCCGTTCGGCCCCGTGGTCTGCCGCGGCTCGGGCCGCCCGGCCGCCGAGGCCGCCCCGCTGGATGTGGCAGACGGTCAGGAGGCCGATGTGGCCGACCTGTTGACGCTTCCCGAGGGCCTGGACTGGCGGATGCAGCCGTTCTCGCACGCGGGCGGCTTCGCCCCGGACCCCGTGCGCCCGCCGCGTGCCGCACGCCGCCGGATCGCCGCGCGGCAGGGATAGGCCGCACCGCAGGACGGACAGTCGGCCGGGTAGCACGGCCGGCCCGTTGAGCCCCCGGCCCGCCGGGGGCCTCACCTCATCGACGACGGCCCGCGGGTACCGGTGTCACCAGTACCCGCCTCACCAGTACCGGCCGTCCAGCATCGCCTCCAGCGAGGCCCGATGCATGATCAAGTCGTCCGGATCCTCCGGGACTTGGGCCTCGCCGAAGTGGATCCGGCGGCCCGCTATCCGCAGCATCACGACGGCGTGCCGCAGCGCCGCGTACAGCGTGTGGAAGTCCATCGCGCGCGGCGTGCGGCCGGTCAGCGCGGCGTAACGGCATTCCACCGCGTCCCGGCGCAGCAGCTCCGGAAGCCCCCGCTGCCCCATGCTCTCGGTCAGGTCCTGGAAGAACCGGTGCAGGTAGACCATCCAGGCGAGGTCCAGTTCGGGCGGCCCGAGCGTCGCCATCTCCCAGTCGAGCACCGCGACGGGCGCGAAGCCTCCGCCCGCCTCCTCGCCGCCCGCCGCATCCCCGTACACGACGTTCCCGATCCGCGCGTCGCCCCAGCACAGGACCGGATCGCCCTCCTCCGCCGGCCAGTTGGCCTCGAGCCACGCGAAGGCGCGCTCGATCAGGGGTGAGCGCGGGCCCTCCCGTACGACCCACTCGTAGTAGGCGCGCTGTTCCGCGACGTGCCGCCGCAGCAGGCTGCCGGTGCCGGGAGGTGCGAGGAACTCGGCCTCGCGCGCGGGCACTTGGGTGTGCAGGCGTACCAGCAGGCCGACGCTCGCCTCCTCCAGCCGCGCCCGCTCGGCCTCGCTCGCGGAGTGCAGCCAGTTGCCCTCGTACGTGTAGGGCATGATGTCCGGCGGCACGCGCCCGTGCACGCGCTCCATCACGAAGAAGGGCGCGCCCAGCACCCGTTCGTCCTCCTCCAGCCACAGCACCCGGGGCACCGGGAGGTCGCTGCGCTCCGCGACGAGGCGCAGGGTGCGGTACTGGCGGGCCATGTCGTACGAGGGGAAGACGGTGTACGCGGCCGGGTCGGCGGCCAGCCGCAGCGCGCACCCGCTCACCGGCGCCTCCGGGTGGCCGAGCCCGAACAGCACGGTCTCGCTGGACATGCCGTTGCTCTCGGGGATGTCGGGGTCCAGCGCGCGGGCCCCCGGCAGCTTCCGGTCGAGCCACGCGTCGAGGCGGCGGGCGAGCTCGTGCGGGTCGCGGGTGCTGGTACGGGGCCGAGGGGCTGTCGTCACCGGCTCTCCTCCTCCGCCGGGGCCACCGAGTCGTACCCCGTGAAGCCGCTCGGGTCGTGCCGCCCGAAGCTGCCGTGCTCGAACAAGCCGTATCCGGTGCGCCCTTCGAGGGTGCAGCGGGCCGCGTGGTCGGTGACGCCGTACGCGGCGCGGGGGTGCGCGGCGGGATCCGACAGGTCGTAGGCGCGGCGGTCGGTCCAGCCGTGGCCGCGCCAGGTGCCGTGCTGCCAGTCGGCGGGGTCGGCCGGCGGATATCCCGCGCCGATCGCGAGGGGTACGGAGGTGAGGGTCTCCACGCCGAGTTCGAGGGGTTTGCGGTCGGGGCGGGTGAGGTGCACGACGGCGCGTTCGGGGTGGCGGGTGCCGGGGCGGTAGCCGATCTCCGGGTGCGGCCAGCCGAGTTGGGTGTCGCGGCGGCCCTCGCGTACCTCCACGGCGTCGGAGAGCGTGCGGTGCCCGTCGGCGTCCTCCTGGACGATCACCATGAGGAAGCGGTCGTCGAAGCGGACCGGGCACCAGACCCAGTGGAAGCCCTCGGGCGGTTCCTCGGCGGCGCGCCCGCCGTCCTCGCCGGGGATCGGGCGGGTGCCCCAGCTCCGGTCCCGGGTGCCGGTCCACTCCCCCGCCGTCACCGGGATCTCCGTACCGCCCGCGCGTATCCGCCCGCCGACCGTGCCCGCCTGCACGAAGCGGCGGCCCTCCAGGATCAGCCGGTCGCCGCGGCGCTGGGTGTGGTGCGGCTCCCACAGGGGCGGGAAGGCGGCGTCCCAACTGAGGTCGAAGGAGAGCGAGTCGGGCCCGTCGGGGTCCTCGGGGTCGGGGGCGCACTCCAGGCGGAAGCGGCGCAGCGGCTCCTCGACGGTGATCCGCAGCGGCCCGGTCTCCATCCGCATCCGGTCCTCACCGAGCGCGTCCGAGGCGCGCACGGCCAGCAGCCGGTCGCCGGTGCGCAGGACGGCGTACGCGTCGATGACGCCGGTGTTGGGGTACACCCCGAGCCCGGCGATCAGCAGGAACCGTCCCGCGTGGTCGAAGAGATGGAAGATGCACCGGTCGTAGGCGTTCCGGTCGCCGGTGGCGACGTGCCGCATCGACAGCGGCACCTGGTGCACGGGGTACTCGTCCAGCGCGACGGGGCGCTCGTCCACGGCCACGGCTGCCTCCTGGAGGTCGGGCGGAGCGAGGGGCATGTGACGGTACGTCAGGGAGCGTGCGGGGGCCAGGGATGCGGCGCGTCCGCCGGCCGGTCTTCGGGGGAGCGGCTTGTTCGTTTCGCGGCTCGGCCCGGTGGGGGCCAGGGATGCGGGCCTGCGGGGGCGTAAACCGGTTGCCGGGTCGCGTACGGCGGCCGAGGCTCGGGGCATGGGTGACGGAGCGGCGGGCGTGGCGGCGGATGTGGCGGTGGTGGGCCTCGGGCGGCGCGGGCTGCAGCTCGCGCGGTGGTGCGCGCGGGTCGGGCTGCGGGTGGCGTGGCTGTGCGAGCGGGACGGTGCGGCGCTGGAGCGCGCCTCCGCCGAGTTCCCCGGGGCGCGTACGGCGCGGGACTGGCCGGAACTGTTCGCCCCGGCGGAGCGCGGCGAGCTCGGCGGCGTGGTGCTGGCCAACGACTTCGACGCGCACGCCGCGCCCTCGATCGCCTTCCTGGACCGCGGCGTCCATGTGCTGAGCGAGTGCGCCGCGTGCGCGGACGCGGAGGAGGGCGGACGCCTGCTGGCCGCCGTCGCGCGCTCGACGGCGAGCTGGTCCTTCGCGGAGAACTACGTGGCGCACCCGCACGTGCGGCTCATCGCCTCCGCACTGGCGGCGGGCGAGGCCGGGGCGCCGCGGCTCCTGGAGTGCGACTACCTGCACGGACTGTCGGAGGCGGCGCTGCGGGACATGACAGGGGACCCCGGGCACTGGCGCGGCCGGATCGGACCCACCGCGTACTGCACCCACACCGTCACCCCGGTGCTGGACGTCACGGGCGCCCGGCCCGTCGAGGTCACGACGCACCCCGTGGACGGCGGCGAGCGGCCCGCGGCCGTGGTCATGGCGCTGCGGCTGTCCGGCGGCGAACTCGCCCTGCTCCGCCAGACCTTCCTCCAGGGCGAACCCGACAGCCACTGGTCGTGGCTGTCCGTGCGCGGTACACGCGGCCTGGTCGAGTCGGTGCGCGCGCCGGGCGCCGGCGCCTGGTCGGTGCGGGTGCGCAACGAGCCGTGGGCGCACGGGGGTTCGCTGCGCGACGAGGTGCGTACGCCGCCGGAGCTGCGGCTCGGGGGCGCGCCCGTGGAGCGGATGGAGGAGGGCACCGCGCTGCTCGTCGACGCCTTCCGGCGCAGCGTGACGGAGGGCGCTCCCCCGCGCGTACCGGCGGGGACGGCGGTGGCGGCGACGCTGGTGGGGCCGGCCGCGGCGGAGTCGCTGGCGCGGGGGTCGGTGCCGGTGCGGGTTCCGGAGGCCGCGGTGTCGGCGCGCGGCTGACGGGCACGGGGCCGGGGCGTCGGCACACGGCCCGGGGCGCCGACGCGCAGCCGACGGTCACGTTATGGGCGCGCGCACCAGGGGACCCGTTCGCGTGGGAGGTGATGAGCCGTGCCGAATCCCGGTGACAGCAGCCGCGAGGAGGAGCCCGAGGAGCAGGTGTCAGCCGAGCAGACGCACTCGGGTGCCGAGGTGCCCGGCGAGGGCGAGGCGGCGGACAACGTCCGCGAGGCGCTGCGTCCCAAGGACCCCGACGAGGAGGTCGAGGACGCGCTCGGCGCCCCGCCCGAACCGCCCGGCGAGGACGAGCGGGACTCGGCCGGCGACCAGCCGGGCGAGCCCCCGGACTGACGGGAGGCCCACCATGGCCACGCAGCAGAAGCAGACGAAGTCGCAGTCGCAGAACCGCAAGCAGCAGCAGAGCGCCGAGACCATCGCCGGGCGGCTGCTGCGCCGGCACGGGACCACGTACGCGGCCGAGGCCGGCATCACGCTGAAGAACACGCCGCAGCCGCTGTACCGGCTGCTCGTGCTCTCGATGCTGCTCTCGGCGCGCATCCGCGCCGACATCGCGGTCGCGGCGTCCCGCGCGCTGTCCGATGCCGGCATGAAGGACGCCCGCTCCATGTGCGACGCCACCTGGCAGCAGCGGGTGGACGCGCTCGGCGAGGGCGGCTACCGGCGCTACGACGAGCGCACCGCGACGATGCTCGGGCAGGGCGCCGAGCTGCTGCTCGACTCGTACGGCGGCGACCTGCGCAAACTGCGCGAGGACCCGGCGCCGCACAAGCGGATCGGGGAGGTGCCCGGCATCGGGCCCACCGGCGTGTCGATCTTCCTGCGCGAAGTGCAGGACGTGTGGCCGGAGTTCAGGCCGCACATCGACAAGAAGGCGCAGCAGGGCGCGCAGAAGCTGGGCCTGCCCACGAGCGAGAGGTCCCTGGCGAACCTGGTGCCGCCCGAGGACACGGCCCGCTTCGCCGCCGCGCTCGTACGCGCGGCCCTGCACTCCGAGGTCGTGGACGACGTACGGGGCTGAGCAGCCGGTGAGGGGGCACGGCGCGCGGCGGCGGAGCAGAGCGGCCCCGCCGCCGCGTCCTCGCGAGGCCCTTCTCGCGAAGCCCTCCTCACGAGGCCCTTCCCGCGAAGTCCCTCACGGGCGCGCGGCCCTCAGTGCCGCTCGGGCCCCAACAGGTTGCGGGCGACCACCATGCGCTGGATCTGGTTGGTGCCCTCCACGATCTGGAGGACCTTGGCCTCGCGCATGTACCGCTCGGTGGGGAAGTCGGCGGTGTAGCCGTAGCCGCCGAGGAGCTGGACCGCGTCGGTGGTGACCCGCATCGCCGTGTCGGTGCAGAACAGCTTCGCCATCGCGGCCTGCTGCGCGAACGGCCGCCCCGCGTCCCGCAGCCGCGCGGCCTCCAGCAGCAGCGAGCGTCCCGCGGCGATCTGGGTGGCCATGTCGGCGAGCATGAAGCGCAGCCCCTGGAAGTCGGCCAGCGGGCGGCCGAACTGCTCGCGCCCCTGCACATATCCGTGCGCCTCGTCGAGTGCCGCCTGCGCCAGGCCCACCGCGCACGCGGCGATGCCGAGCCGCCCGGAGTCCAGCGCGGACAGCGCGACGCTGAAGCCCTGCCCCTCCTCCCCGATGCGGCGTGCGTCCGGCACCCGTACGCCGTCGAAGTGGAGCTGCGCCGTGGGCGAGCCCTTGAGGCCCATCTTCCGCTCGGGCGGCGCCGCGGTCAGGCCCTCGGCGTCCCCCGGGACCAGGAACGCGGTGATCCCGGACGCGCCCTCGCCGCCGGTGCGGGCCAGCACCGTGTAGAAGTCCGCGATCCCGCCGTGGGTGATCCACGCCTTGGTGCCGGAGAGCACCCAGTCGTCGCCGTCCCGCACCGCGCGGGTGCGCAGCGCCGCGGCGTCGGAGCCCGAGGTGGGCTCGGACAGGCAGTACGCGCCGAGGAGTTCGCCGCCGAGCATGGCGGGCAGGTGCTCGGCGCGCTGCTCCTTGCCGCCGAACGCCGCGAGCGCGTGGCAGGCCAGCGAGTGCACGCTCACGCCGAGCCCGACGGTGAGCCGCGCGGCGGCCAGTTCCTCCAGCACCTGCACGTACACCTCGTACGGCTGCTCGCCGCCGCCGTACTCCTCCTCGTACGGGAGGCCGAGCAGTCCCGAGCGGGACAGCAGCGCGAAGATCTCGCGCGGGAAGTGCCCCTTCTCCTCGCCCTCGGCGGCGGTCGGGGCGATCTCGCGCTGGGCGAGGTCGCGCACCAGGTTCAGCAGATCCCTGGCCTCCTCGGTGAGCAGTCGGCGCTCCACCGGGCGCGGGCCGTACTCGGTCATGCGGCGCTCTCCTTCTTCCGGGCGCTGCGGCCGCGTCGCCGGGGTGGGGCGGCTCGGCCGTCGTGTCGCTGCCGTTGCCGCGATGCTGCCGCGCCGGGTCACGGCGGCGGCCGACCTGCGGCGGTGGCGTCGGTGAGTATGCCCGATCGGCGGTGTGCCGTCACCGGAGAGCGGGGTTCCGCGACCGAGACGTGACCGCGCGAGAGCACTGCTCCGGGTGGGGGCGAGCGACGGGAGAGCACTGCTCCAACGGGCGCCGGAATGGCCGGAATTGCTGCTTCCCTCGCGGAGCACCGCTCTCCTCATTTTGGTGCAGACCATTGACGTACTGGTCTAGTCCTTCTAGGTTCCAGCGGCATCGCACGGCATGCACCGCTCCATTCGTCCCCCACACCACGAGGAGACCCATGCCCAGATCCGGTACCTCCGGCAGACAGGGCCGCTCCGGCGGCCCGGCCTCCCCACGGCGCGCGGCTGCCCGGCGAGGGCGCGGGCCGCTCGCCCTGCTGGCCGCCGCCGTCACCGGCGTGCTGGCCGCGGGCCTGCTCGCCACCGGCGCCTTCGCCGGCGAGAGCGGGAGCAGTGCTCACGCGGCGGAGCAGCAGCCGCGCGCCGCGGCGGGCAAGGTGGTCGGCTACTTCACCAACTGGGGTGTCTACCAGCGCAATTACCACGTCAAGAACATCGAGACCTCCGGCTCGGCCGGGAAGCTGACGCACATCAACTACGCCTTCGGCAACGTCCAGGGCGGCAAGTGCACGGTGGGCGACGGCTACGCGGACTACGAGAAGGCGTACACCGCCGACCAGTCCGTGGACGGCAAGGCCGACACCTGGGACCAGCCGCTGCGCGGCAACTTCAACCAGCTGCTCAAGCTGAAGAAGAAGCACCCGAACCTAAAGGTCCTGTGGTCCTTCGGCGGCTGGACCTGGTCCGGCGGCTTCACCGAGGCGGCCAAGAACCCGGCCGCCTTCGCCGAGTCCTGCCACGCGCTGCTGAACGACAAGCGCTGGGCCGGGCTGTTCGACGGCATCGACATCGACTGGGAGTACCCCAACGCCTGCGGCCTGACCTGCGACACCAGCGGCCGGGACACGTACGCGAAGCTGATGAAGGCGGTGCGCGCGAAGTTCGGCGGCAAGCTGGTGACCTCCGCGATCCCGGCCGACGCCTCGAAGGGCGGCAAGCTGGACGCGACGGACTACAAGACGGCGGCCCAGTATGTGGACTGGTACAACCCGATGACGTACGACTACTTCGGCGCCTGGGACGCGAAGGGCCCCACCGCCCCGCACTCGCCGCTGACCTCGTACAACGGCATTCCCAAGGAGGGGTACGACACCACCGCCACCATCCAGAAGCTCAAGGGCATGGGCATTCCCTCCACCAAGCTGCTGCTCGGCCTCGGCTTCTACGGGCGCGGCTGGAACGGCGTGACCCAGGCGGCCCCCGGCGGCAGCGCGAGCGGTCCGGCGCCGGGCAAGTACGAGCAGGGCATCGAGGACTACAAGGATCTCAAGGGCCGCTGCCCCGCGAACGGCAAGGTCGGCGGCACCGCGTACGCGCACTGCGGCCAGCAGTGGTGGAGCTACGACACCCCGCAGACCATCGGCGAGAAGACCGGCTGGGCCGCGCAGCAGGGCCTCGGCGGCAGCTTCTTCTGGGAGCTGAGCGGCGACACAGCGAACGGTGAGCTGATCAAGTCCATCAAGTGAGAACCCTCAGGTGAGAACCATCGGGTAGCGGGCCTTCGGGGGTCCCGCGGGGCTCCGCAGAGGTCACGGAGCCCCCAGGGAGGGTCCGGGCCGGGCGGCGCGCGGGGTGCGCCGCCCGGCCGTTCCGTTTCCGGGGCCGTTCCCGGGCCGTTCCCGGGAACGGCCGTCGGGGCCGCTGTCGTACGTCGCTAGAAGCCCAGGTCGCAGCAGGCGTCGCGGCGCAGGCGGCGGCTCGTCTCGCGCCACGCGCCCGCCGCGCGGGCCTCCGCTTCCTTCGGTTCGGGGTAGGAATCGACCAACTCCCGCTGGGTGACCGGCAGCCCGCCGCGCAGCACCGAGGACGTCCGTACGAGGGTGTCGAAGTCGGCGAAGGGGTCGCCGTCCACCACCGTGAGATCGGCGAGCCTGCCCTCCTCGACGGTGCCCAGGTCGCGTTCGGCGCCGAACACCCTGGCGGGCAGCACCGTGGCGGTGCGCAGCGCGGCGGCCGGCGAGAGCCCGGCGCGGTGCAGGCCGCGCAGCGCCATGTGCAGGTGGAGGCCCGGCGGCACGATGGGCGCGTCGGTGCCGAGCGCCACGAGCCCGCCGGCGGCGAGCACCCTGCGGTAGAACCCCGTCTCCCGGTCCAGCGTGGCCAGTTGGTCCGCGCTCGGCGGCTTCGCGGCCAGCTCGTTCACCGCCTGCCTGTCCCAGGGCGGGAGGATGCGGGTGACGCGGGGGTCCTTGGCGAGCTCGGGCTGCGCGCCGACCAGCGGCGCTGCGGTGAACGGGGTCGCGATCAGCCGGAATCCCAGGCCGCGGCCGGTGTAGATCTCCTCGACGTCCTGCTCGACCCGCCCCGTCGCGGTCGTCGCGTGCCCGAACTCCAGACGCTGCGTGGCCTGCAGATGCGAGGTCAGGTCCTGCCCGAGCTGGATGCCGGGCGAACAAAGGTGCCCGCCCGTGCGCACCCCCAGCTCCTCGTGCGCGAAGCGCGCGGCCTCCGCCATGATCCAGCCCGGCGCGCGCACGTACGTCTTCACGAAGTCCCAGTCCAGCGCCCTGCCGCGGTCGAGGCTGCGGCGGAGTCCGGCGCGGGTGCGGTGCGCGCGTCCCATGCTGTACGCGACCCGGGCGCCGTCCAGCAGTTCCCCGGTGACCAGCATGCGCGGCCCGGCGAGGCCGCCGTCGGCCAACGCCTCGCGGAGCCGGGCCTGTTCGTACGCGAATCCGCCGAGCGAGACGTTGGTGGTGATGCCGTACGCGAGCATCGCGGCGCCGATCCTGGCGCCGTAGACGTTGTGCCAGGGATGCATGTGGCTGTCCCACAGTCCCGGGAGCACCGTGGCGTGGGAGGCGTCGACGCGGCGGGCCGCGGGCCGTCCGGCGCGGTGCCGGGCCACCTCGGTGATGCGGCCGTCGCGCACCAGGACGTCCACGTCCTCGCGGGGGTGCTCGCCGTGGCCGTCCCACAGGCGTCCGGCGTGGACGACGGTGTCGCGTGTACGAGACCTGCGGTATTCGAGGGGGAACCGGATCGTGCGGGTGCGGCCCGGGCTGCCGTCGCCGCCGATCTCGGTCATGCGGAGAGCACCGCTCGCAAGGTGGAGCAGTGCTCTCGAATCGCCGGACCAGGAGGGGTGGTCGGCCGCGCCCTCGGTGAGCTGCCGCGGCTCGCCGTCCGGGGTGCCGTCCTTGCGCACGGGGAGCAGCCACAGCGCGGACTCGGCGACGAACGCCATCCACCGGCCGTCCGGCGACCACACGGGGCCGGCGTCGTAGCGGTCGGAGAGCGAGAGGTGCGGTGCCGGGGCGTGCAGCCGGTCCTTTCCGGTGGCCGTATCCACGACGCGGATGTGGTTGTAGCCCTCGCGGAAGCGGTTGTTGAGCCGGTTGCGGTCGCACAGCGCGAGATGCCGGCCGTCCGGCGACCAGCTCGGCCTGCCGGGCAGCCCGCCGGTGCCCATCGGCTTGGCGAGGGTCCGCTCCGCGCCGCTCGCCAGGTCCCGTACCAGCAGATTCCCCGTCAGATCCAGGCAGGCCAGCCGCTCGCCGTCCGGCGAGAGCACCGGGAAGACCCGGCCGCCCTTCGCCAGCACGGTCTCCTCGCCGGTGCGCACATCGCGGCGGCGCACCGCCAGGAGGCCGTCCTCGGTACCCCTGTCATCGGAGTAGAGCAGTGCTCTCCCGTCCGGTGTCCAGGTCGGCCCGTACAGATAGCGGGTGCGCTCGGACCGCACCAGCTTGCGGGGGCGGCCGCGGCCCGAAGTGTCCGCGACCCAGAGCGCGTTGAGCGCGGCGAAGGCCACCCGGCGCCCGTCGGGCGAGAGCACCGGCAGATGCACGCCGCGCACCGGCCGCGCGCCGTCCGGCTGGAACGCGTAGTCCTTCACCCTGTAGCGGGGCCGGTCGAGCGGCAGCGTGCCGTGGAACGGCAGGGTCTCGGCCCCGCCCGGGCGCTCCGGGTCGAGCACCCGGAACCGCCCGCCCACCGTCAGCAGCAGCCGCTCGCCCTTGCCGTCGGCGCCGCGTACCCAGCGAGGGGGCACCGGCTGCACGTCGCCCTCGACGCGCACCGGTTCGCCGTCCACCAGGAGGGTGCAGCTCGCCGCGGGCGCGTCGGTGGTGCGCAGCAGCGCGAGCCGTCCAGAGGGCGCCACCGCGGGCGTCATGAGCTGCGCCTTCGCGGTCTCGGTGTATTCGGTGCGCACCTCGCCCCGCCCGTCGGCCGGCACGGAGGCGAGGGTGCGCGCGCTGAGCTTCGGCCCCTCTGGACCTGCGCCGGGTGTGCCGCGCACGAACAGCAGCCGCCTGCCGTCCGCCGACCACGCCGGGTCGAAGTCCTCCCAGGGCCCGTCCTGGTGGGGGCCGTCCTGCCCCGGCAGCCCCGTCACGCGCGTGAGCCGGCCGGTGCGCACGTCCAGCACCCAGATCCGGTACGGGCTGCCCGTAACCGGGTCGCCGCCCCGTTCGGAGGCGAAGGCGATCCGCGCGCCGTCCGGCGACCACGCCGGGCCGCGGTCGTCCCAGGGCCCGTCGGTACGCTGCCGCAGCCCGCCGCCGTCCGGGCGCAGCGTCCAGATGTGGAAGCCGCCGCCCTTGTACGCGCACACCGCGAGGGTCCTGCCGTCCGGGGAGAACTGCGGGCGCGTGGGCTCCAGTTCGGGGCTGGTCAGCGGGGTGGCGGGGCCTCCGCCACGGGGGAAGGACCAGAGCGTGTTCTGCACCTCGGCCACCACGCGGTCGCCGGACGGCGCCAGGGTGGCCGCGCCGTTGGTCGCCGCCGTGAACGAGAGCGAGGCACCGCGCGCCCCGGCCGCCGCGGCACGCTCCAACCCGGGCAGCACGCCGGTCGCGGCGCCCGTTGCGGCCACGGCGGTGACGGCGGTGGCTGACTGGAGGAGACGGCGCCGGGAGAGAGCGGTGCTCTGGGGTGTGAGCGGTGCTCTGGTGGTGGGGTCGGCAGTGGGGTCGGCTGTGGGGTCGCCGGTGGATTCGGGGCGGGGCTCGCGCTCGGGGCCGGCTTCGCCGGCGGGAGCGGCAGCGGAGGTGTGCTCGGAGTCGGGTCTGCCGTACGGGGCCAACGATCCTCCCGGTGCTGAGGAGTTGCACGGAACGGAACATGACGGACGAGCCGGCCGATCCTCCCACGAGATGCCGCGTACAGGTCAATGGCGCGCGGTGTGCGGGTACCGGAGTGGAGGGACGTGGTGCTGGTCGGTGCCGGCCGCGTGCTGCTGGTCGGCACGGTGACGGCTGGCTCCGCGCGGCGATCGCGTGACGCCGGCCGGCGCCGCACCGCCCCGTACCGCGTGGCGCTGGTGGACCGTGGGCCGCCGCCGAGGAGAGGGTGACGGGGTCGTTCCGTCCCGTACGCACCACGGACCCGAGGAGCAGCACCGCATGAAGACCACCACACTCGGCGCCACGGACCTGAAGGTCTCCCGCATCGCCTACGGAACCTGGCAGCTCGGCGGCGAATGGGGCTCCTTCGACGAGGACGCGGCCGTCGCGGCGATCCGGCACGCCAGGGAACTCGGCGTCACCTTCTTCGACACCGCGCAGGCCTACGGCTTCGGCGCCTCGGAGGAACTGCTCGGCAAGGCCCTGCGCCCCGAACTCGACCACGACAGGGACAGCGTCGTCCTCGCCACCAAGGGCGGGGTTCGCCCGGACGGCGGCGGCCGCGACGCCTCGCCGGCCTTCCTGCGCGACGGGGTGGAGAAGAGCCTGCGCGCGCTGGGCGTGGACACCATCGACCTGTACCAGGTGCACTGGCCCGACCCGAAGGTCCCGCAGGCCGAGACCGCGGGCGCGCTCCAGGAGATGGTGGACGAGGGCAAGATCCGCTACGTCGGCGTCTCCAACTACGACGTGGAGCAGATGCGGGAGTTCGCCGCGGTGCGCCCCGTCGACACCCTCCAGCCCCCGTACCACCTCTTCCGCCGCGGCATCGAGAACGAGGTACTCCCCTACACCCGCGAGCACCGCATCGGCGTCCTCGCCTACAGCCCCCTCGCCAGCGGCCTGCTGACCGGCCGTTTCGACGAGAACACGACGTTCGAGGACAGCGACTGGCGCAGCAAGGCCACGGCCTTCACCGGCGAGGCGCTGCGCCGGAACCTGAGCGTGGTGCGCCGGCTGGAGGAGTTCGCCGCGGCCCGCGGGTACGGGGTGAGCCAGCTCGCCATCGCGTGGGTGCTGGCCCGCGTCGAGGTGGCCATCGTGGGCGCCCGCAGCGCCGCGAACATCGAGGCCAGCGCCCGGGCCGCCGACATCGCCCTGACCGAGGACGAGGTCACCGAACTCGACCGCCTCGCCGACGAGGGCGTCCCGATCGAGGGGGCGAGCCCGGAGGGGGTGGCTTAGCGGAGGAGCGGTGCTCCGGGATCGGAGCGGTGCTCTGCGAGGGGAGCGCTGCTCTTAGAGCGGATCAGCGCTCCGGGGGCGGAGCAGCGCTCCCGAACCAGAGCACCGCTCTACGGCCAGAGCGACGCTCCGCGACCGGAGCAGTGCTCTCAATCCAGCGCACCGCTCTCCCCCACCACGGCCCGGCTCAGTTCAGCGTTTCCGGGTCGGGGCCGACCCGCTCGCCTGTCTCCAGCTCCGCCAGTGCGGCCATGTCGGCCTCGTCCAGGGTGAAGCCGAACACGTCCAGGTTCTCCTTGATCCGGGACGGGGTGACCGACTTGGGGATCACGACGTTGCCGAGTTCGATGTGCCAGCGCAGCACCACCTGGGCGGGGCTGCGGCCGTGCTTCTCCGCCGCCTTGAGCACCGCGGGGTCGTCCAGCACGCCGTTGTTGCGGCCCAGCGGGGACCAGGCCTCGGTGGCGATGCCGTGCTCGGCGTCGAACGCGCGCAGCTCGGCCTGCTGGAGGCGGGGGTGCAGTTCGATCTGGTTCAGCGCGGGGACCACGCCGGTCTCCTCGAACAGCCGCCGCAGGTGCGCGGAGTGGAAGTTGGACACTCCGATGGCCTTCGCGCGGCCCTCCTCGTGGATGCGCTCCAGGGCGCGCCAGGTCTCCACGTACAGGTCGCGGCCGGGGGCGGGCCAGTGGATCAGGTACAGGTCCACGTAGTCCGTGCCCAGCCGGGCGAGGGAGTCGTCGAAGGCGCGCAGTGCCGCGTCGTGGCCCTGGTCGGTGTTCCACAGCTTGGTGGTGAGGAAGATCTCCTCGCGCGGGATGCCGGAGGCGGCGACGGCCTGGCCGGTGCCGCGCTCGTTCTCGTACAGCGAGGCCGTGTCGATGCTGCGGTAGCCGGCCTCCAGGGCCGTGCCGACGGCGGTCCTCGCCTCCTCGTCGGGTACCTGGTAGACGCCGAAGCCGAGTTGGGGCATGGTGCGGCCGTTGTTGAGCGTGATGGCGGGAACAGTGCTCACCGTTGTGTTCCTCGTTCTCTCTTTCGGTGGTGCCGTCTGCCCCCGCCACCCTAGATCTCCGCTGCGTACGCCGCCCTGGCGCCCGCCGCTCCGCCGCCGCGTGGAAGAATGCGGTGCTCACGACCATCGCCGGGCGGCGGAGGTCAGGAAGCCGGTGCGAATCCGGAACGGTCCCGCCACTGTGACCGCGGCGCCGGGGGCTCACCCCGCGGCGCCACGGGAGTCAGACACTGCGCCGCCGCCTCAGCACCGACCAGGGGACGCGGATTCCCCCGGAGGAGGCACGCCATGTCATGGGCACCCGCAGCCCAGTGCAGACGCAGCAGCGACACCCGCGCGCCCGAGCACAGGCCCCGGACACGGCGCCCCCGAATAGGCCGTACGCTGCGCGTTTTCGCCGCGCTCGCCGTGCTGGCCCCGCTCGCCGCGTGCGGCGGCGCGAGCAGCGGCAGCGACAAGGGGGAGAACGGGGCGACCCCGGAGGGCTTCCCGTACACGGTCACGAACTGCGGTGTGAAGACCACCTACCAGCGGCCTCCCGAGCGCGTGGTGACCCTCAACCAGCACACCACCGAGATCATGCTGGCGCTGGGCCTGCAGAAGAAGCTGGTCGGCACGGCGTACCTCGACGACAAGGTCCTGCCGCAGTACGCCAAGGCGTACAAGGGCGTGAAGGTGCTCAGCAAGAAGTACCCGTCGCTGGAGACGCTGCTCGGCGCCAACCCGGACTTCGTGTACGGGGGTTACACCAGCGCCTTCGACCGCACCGAGGGCCGGGACCGCGCCTCGCTGAAGAAGAGCGGCGTGAACACCCGTCTCAATGTGGAGCAGTGCTCTCATGGCGCGGTCGGCGTGGCCCAGCTCCGCGAGGAGATCCGCGAGACGGCCCGTACCTTCGGCGTACCGGAGCGCGGCGAGAAGCTCCTGGCGCACTACGACCGGCAGCTGGCCGGGGTGAAGCGGCACCTGGACGGCAAGCGCAGCCCCTCGGTCTTCGTGTACGACAGCGGGGACAGCTCCGCGTTCACCGCGGGCGGCGCGGGCATCGGCAACGACATCGTGAAGCGCGCGGGCGGCCGGAACGTCTTCGCCGGCATCGGCAAGCCCTTCTCCGACGTCTCATGGGAGAAGGTGGTGCAGCGCAAGCCCGAGGTCATCGTCATCTACGACTACGGCGGCACCCCGCTGAAGGAGAAGAAGCGGAAGCTGCTCACGGATCCGGTGCTGAAGGACGTCCCGGCGGTGAAGCACAAGCGGTTCGCCGTGCTGCCGCTGTCCTCGGCCGTGCTGGGCGTACGGATGCCCGACGCGGTGGACGACCTGGCGCGCCAGATACACCCCGACGCGTTCGGCAAGGGCGCTGACGGCGATCCCTCCGCCCCGAACACGCCCTCCCCCGACGGGAAGCACACGGGCGATTCCGACTCCGCCTCGAACAAGGGGAGTTGAGCTTCGTGCCGCTGAAGACCCCGCGCAGGCCCACGGTGGCGGGCGCAGGGGCGGTGACGCATGCCGCGGCGGGTTCCGCCGTGCCGTCGCGCCGCCGCTTCCCCCTCGCCGTGGCCGTACTCCTCGCCGTGCTCGCCGCGGCGATGCTCGCCTCCCTCGCGCTGGGCGCCGTGACGGTGCCCGCAGGCGACGTCCTGCGGATCGTCACGGGCGAGGCGCCGCCAGGCCCCTTCACCACGATCGTCCGGGACGTGCGGTTGCCGCGCGTCCTGCTCGCGGCGGTCGTCGGCGCGGGCCTCGCGGTCGTCGGAGCAGTGCTCCAGGCCCTCGTACGCAATCCCCTCGCCGACCCCTTCCTGCTCGGCATCTCCTCGGGCGCCTCGACGGGCGCGGCCCTGGTGGTCGTGCTCGGCGTCGGCGCGGGCGCGGTGAGCATGCCGGCGGGCGCCTTCGCCGGTTCGCTGGTGGCGCTGGTCGCGGTGTACGCGATGGCGCGCCGGGGCGGAACGATGACCACGGGGCGGCTGGTGCTCGCGGGGGTGGCGGTGCAGTACATCCTGTCCGCGCTCACCAGCCTGATGCTGGTCACTTCGGCGCGCGCGGAACACATGCGGGAGATCCTGTTCTGGACCCTGGGCGGCCTGGGCCAGGCACGCTGGGACAGCCTGCCGCTGCCCGCGGTGACGCTGCTCGCCGGCCTCGTCCTGCTGGTGCTCCTGGCCAGACCGCTGGACCTGCTGCTGGCCGGTGAGGAGGGCGCGACCGTGCTGGGCCTGGACACGGGCCGGTTCCGCGCCGCGGCGTTCCTGCTCGCTTCGCTGGTCACCGCGGTACTGGTGTCGGTCAGCGGAGCCATCGGCTTCGTGGGCCTGATGGTGCCGCACGCCGCGCGCATGGTGGTCGGCGCGGGGCACCGCGCGCTGCTGCCGGTCACCGCGCTGGGCGGCGCGGCCTTCCTCGTCCTGGCCGACCTCGCGGCCCGCACCGTCGCCGCCCCGCAGGAGATCCCCGTCGGCGTGCTGACCGCGCTGACCGGGGGCCCGTTCTTCCTGTGGCTGCTGCGCCGCAGCACCCGTACGGAGGGGATCGCATGACGCATACCAGTGAGCAGCACTTCAGTGAGCACCGCTTCAGTGAGCAGCGCTCCGGAACCGGAGCAGGCGTCACAACCGAGAGCACCGCTCCCGCCGCCGCACCCCGCGCGGACACCCGCCCCGCTCCCTCCGCCGAACTCTCCGTCGAGAACGTCACGTTCCGCACCCGCGAGGGCCGCGCCCTCGTGGACTCCGTGTCGCTGCACGCGCGCGCCGGGCAGACCGTGGGCGTGGTCGGCCCCAACGGCAGCGGCAAGACGACCCTGCTCCGCTGCGTCTACGGGACCCTGGCCCCGGCCGGCGGCCGCATGCTGCTGGACGGCGAGGACCTGACGGCGCTCGGCCCCAAGAGGCGGGCGCAGCGGGTGGCGACGGTGCCGCAGGAGGGCGGCGACGGCTTCGGCCTGACGGTGCGGGAGATCGTCGCCATGGGCCGCTCCCCGCACAAGCGCTTCTGGGAGACCGACGGCGCGGAGGACGCGGAACTCGTACGGGACGCCCTCGCCCACGTCGGCGCCGACTCCCTCGCCGAGCGCCGCTTCGGCGACCTCTCCGGCGGCGAACGCCAACGCACCCTGGTCGCCCGCGCGCTGGCCCAGCAGCCGGCCCTGCTGGTCCTGGACGAACCGACCAACCACCTGGACGTCCGCTACCAGTGGGAGGTCCTCTCCCTGGTACGGAATCTGGGCACCACCAACCTGATCGCCCTCCACGACCTCAACCTGGCCGCGTACTACTGCGACCTGCTCTACGTCCTCGACGCCGGCCGCCTGGTCGCCTCGGGCCCGCCCGCCGAGGTGCTCACCGAGGAGCTGCTCGCCGAGGTGTACGGGGTCGGTGCCGAGGTGACACAGCACCCCCTCACCCAGGCCCCCACGGTGGTGTACCTCCCGCCGGGGATCACGCCGCGCGCGACGAGCACCGCAGATGCGGCGGCCCGGGGAGGTGAGAGCACTGCTCCGTGACCAGAGCACCGCTTCCGGGGCGCAGCACCGCTCCGAAGTGGAAGCGCTGCTCCAGTCGTTGGCCGCTGCTCACGGCCCCCGCTATCGCCTCCTGCCCGGCCCTCCTCCGCCGGGCGAGGCCGGTGCGTGGCTGCGGGCCGACCGGCTGTTCTCCCCCGACTCCCCGGAGCTGGTCCGCCTGTTGGACAGCGAGTATCACGGGAGCGGGCACCGCACGGAGCATGCCGCCGCGCTGACGCTGATCGCGGTGTATGCGGGCTGGGTGACGGCGGCGGGGGTTCTGCAGTGGGCGCTGGACGGCAGGGTTCTGGATCTGCGTCCGGAGAATGTGCTGGTACGCCCCGCGGGGCCGGAGGGGCACGGCATCGCGGGGGTGCGGATGTATGCGCCGCGGCTGGTGGAGCCGGGCCGGGCCTCGGTGCACGCGACGGTGCTGGGCGGTCATCTACTGCCGCTGGCCGAGGCGTTGCACCGGCGGACCCGCGCGGGGCTGCGGCAGTTGCGCGGCGGGGTGGCCCACGGGTGTGCGACGGCGCTGTGTGCTTCGGCGGCGCCGGTGGAGGAAATGGCCGTGCGGTGGAGGGAGTTCGCCGGGGATGCGCCCGGCGGGCTGGCGGGGCTGGGGGACGTGGAGCGGGTCACCCGTTCAAGCCCGTCGCCGGGGCGCACGTCCCGACTGGTCTATCTGCGGCGTACCTGCTGCCTCTTCTACACCAGCGCCGAGGCGGTGCGGTGCGCGAGTTGCTGCCTCACGCCGCGCGAGGAGCGGCTGCGCGCGTACGCCGCACGCACCTGAGCGCGCAGCGCGAAGCCACCACGGCGCGACAGGAGATGACAGCGCCAAGCCACCACAGCGCAACCGGACATCACAGCGCCAAGCCACCACAGCGCAACGCGACATCACAGCGCCACGCCACCACAGCGCAACGCGACATCACAGCGCGAAGCAGAAAAGCGGAAGCCACCGCAGCACGCGGCCGCCGCGCCCGCCCTTCGGCCCGGACCTCCCGGCTACTCCGGCCAGGGCGAATCCCGTACGACCTCGACGAAGTCGCCGCGTACGAAGCCCGGCAGGAAGTGGTGGAGCACATCGGCCTTGACGTTGCCGAAGGTGGTCTCCGGCTTGGGCGCCGTGCCCTCGGTGAAGGCCTCCAGGATGCGCCGCTTGAAGTCGGGGCGCGGGTGCAGGGCCGTGACCTCGGCGCGGTCGGTGTCGCTGATGTCGTCGTATCCGATGCCCAGCACGTCGTACTCGACACCGGCGGTGACCAGCGCGACCTCGGGTTCCATGAACTCGGGGATGCCCGGCGTGGTGTGCAGCGCGATGGCGGTCCACACGCGCCGCACGCTGTCCTCGGGCACTCCGCGTGCCTGAAGAAAGGCGCGCGCCTCGTCGGCGCTGTCCACCTCGAAGCGCCGCCCGCTGTCGTGGAAGCGCTCCCCCAGTCCCAGATCGTGGAACATCGCGCCCACGTAGAGGAGTTCGGGGTCGTAGCTGAGCCCCCGGTTGCGGCCCTGGAGGCTGGCGAACCAGTAGACCCGGCGCGAGTGGTGGTAGATCAGGTCGCTGGTGGTGTCCCGCACGAGTTCGGTGGCCTCGGCGGCCAGTCTGGTGTCGGGCACGGACACTCCGGCGGCGACGGCTGTCGCCTCCGGCTTCTCCGGCGCCGGCTGCCTGTGAGGCGTCTCCTGCTGTGGCACGAAGGCTCCTTCGTCCTCTCCGCGTACGGGACCGGCAGTCACACTGCCGCCCCGGAGCGGGAAGGACAAGGAGCCTTCGCGCGTGCGTGCCGCCCGCCGCCCCGCGTACGTACGGGCTGGTGATCCCCCGTACGGGCGGGGCGGCGGGCGGCACGCGTCGCCGGGATTCCGCGCCTCGGGCGGAACCGCGTCTCGAGCGAGGCGGCACCTCGGACGAGGCGGCGCCTCGAGCGAGACCGCGCCCCGGACGAGGCCGTAGGCGGCGCCTCAGGCGGCGGAGTTGAGCGCCGCGGCGGTGCGCACGACGCGCTCGGCCTGGATGCGGGCCGCGGTGCGGGTGGTGTCGTCGACGGGGTTGTTGCCCTGCGCGTCGACGTGCGAGGTGCCGTACGGGTTGCCGTCGGCGAACTTGGCCTGGTCGGTGTAGCCGGGGGCGACGAGGATGCCGCCGAAGTGGTGCACCGAGTTGTAGAGCGCGAGCAGCGTGGACTCCTGGCCGCCGTGCTGCGTGGCGGAGCTGGCGAAGCCGGAGTAGACCTTGTCGGCCAGCTTGCCCTGCGCCCACAGGCCGCCGAGCTGGTCGATGAACTGCTTGAGCTGCGAGGCGATGTTGCCGAAGCGGGTCGGCGAGCCGAAGATCACGGCGTCCGCCCACTCGATGTCCTCGGGGGTGGCGTCCGCGATGTGGGCGCTGGCGCGGACGTTCTCGGCCCACGCGGGGTTGGAGTCGATGGCGGCCTGCGGGGCCAGCTCGGCGGCCTTGCGGAGGCGCACCTCGGCGCCGGCCTTCTCGGCGGCCTGCGCGAGCTCCTTGGCGATCTCGGTGTTGACGCCGGTCGAGGAGTAGTAGACGACGGCGAGCTTCACTGCGGGGGCGGGGGCGTTCATGTCGTCGGTCTCCGATCCGTTGCCTGCGGTGTTGCGGTTGCGGCTGAAGATGCCCATGTCTGGTGTTCCTTGTTCACGGGTCCCGGTGCTGCGGCGGCGGCCTCTGGGAGGGACCGGCCGCGACCGGATTTAGTTGAACCGTAAACCACATCGACGCAGTAGTCCAATGCTCAACAACATTCACCGCCGTCGCAGCCGCTCACGCGCGCCGGGATGCGGCGGGGACGCGCCGGTCGCAGCCTGGGGACATGACCCCTCCGATAGTCGTGCACCCGCCCTCGCCCGGCGGCGGGCGGCAGGTCACGGCGCACGCAGAGAATCTGGGAATCGCCCACAGCGTGCGGGAGGTCGAGGAGTTCCTGCGGCGGGCCGGACTCCCGCAGGAGCGGATCCAGCTCGACGACCCGTACCTGATCGAATGGCGCGGCGGCGGTCCCGGCATCTGGACAGCGGAGAGCTGACCAGCATCGACGGCCGTTACGCAGGCGGCGCGCGCCGGTCACCTCCGGGCCGCGCCGCTCGTCGGTACGACCCGGAGGGGCGAGTCACCGTAACGCCGCGGTCACGGACAGTGCTATCGGTGAATCGGCCATACACCGTATGAAACCCAGCCATCACCGCGATCCCCGCCATCCCTCTCCGAACCGGAGAAATGGGCGCGGCCAGGGGTGCCACGGGAGGGCGGGGTTCCCGTGGGGACGCCGAGCGCCTAGCGTCGCCGCGTGACCGAGCTGCTGCACCTCACCGAGCGCGAACTGTGGGACGCCGCCCGAGAGAAGGGCACCTACGAGATCTCGACCCGCGGCCGGACCCTCCAGGAGGTCGGCTTCATCCATGCCTCGCTGCGGCACCAACTCCCGGGCGTGGCACGGAGGTTGTACGGGGACGGCGCGGGTCCCGGCGAGCTCGTGGTGCTCGTGATCGACAGCGAGCTGCTGCCCGTGCCGGTCGTCTACGAGCCGCCCGCGCCCGGCCTGGAGGACTTTCCGCACCTCTACGGCCCGCTGCCGGTGGAGGCTGTCGTACGGGTCGAGCCCTGGAACCCCGGCGCCGACCCGTAAGGGCACCCGTAGGGGCACCCCGTACACACGGATCCGGCTCCGGACGCGAATCCCCGAGTGCGGCTGCCTCGGGGTCGTCCGGAGCCGGATGGCGGTGCCCGGCCGGCCGGGCCGGTGCTGCGGCCGGTCAGAGCACCTTCGCGCCGCCGTTCCCCTGTGCGGAACGGGGCCGGTGCGCGGCGTTGGAGCGCCGCGACTGCGGCGGGCGGGTCAGCGCGAGCTGCCCCATGTACTGGGAGAAGCAGGCCAGCGCGGCGAGCGGCGGCAGTGCCGCGACCGCGACGCCGACCAGCGTCTTGGGCGCCTCGCTGACGCACAGGCCGACGGCCAGCGCGGCGCAGAGCACCACGAGCGCCCAGGCCCGCAGCGCGCGCTTCCGGTGGAGGGTGGCGCGCAGGATCGTGAAGTACGCGACCAGCCACGGCGCGAACAGCAGCAGCGGCCAGCACTCGGCGACGCCCGGCGTGGACGCCTCGGAGGCCGCCTCCTCAAGACGCCCGTAGGAGACGACCGCCCCGAAGATGCTGACCGAGATGACGACCAGCGTGGTCAGGCAGGCGAGTACGAAACTGGTGGTCTTGAGCCAGTTCTCCTTGGACAGGAGCCGCGGCGGGCGGCGGTGCGACTGCGGCTGCCCCCTGGACTGCGAGGGAATGCCGGGCGCCGGTTCGGCCGAGGCCGCGAGGAGCACGGTGAGCTCGTCGTCCAGATTCAGCACCTCATCCGCGGGGTCCACCTCGCCCTGCGGAACCGCGTCCCGGAATTCGCCGGTGAGCGGCACGTAAACGGATGTTGCATCCCCCTCGCTAGACATTTCCCACGCTTTCGCTGTTCATGGAGCCCGATCGGTTCAGTCGATGGTGAAAACCATCCTGGATGTCCTGGATCTCACCGTAAAAGGAATCGAGGAGATCCGCGCAGATACCCTTTGCGGCGGGAGCCGGCTGTGCGGTGCTCGCCGCGTATTCTCTTTTCTCGTCGCACGGTCCGGCGTCCGCCGGGGTGCGGCCCTGTCTCTGCGTCACCCCCGGTCAACGACGTCAGCACTGGCCCGCGTTTCCCTCCAGACGGGTGAGCGGGCGACTCGTACGACGTGACAAGGGCCGAGCCGAACCGGTTCTTCATATGGTGTAAGAGGGCCGCTCAGGTCAATAAGCCCCTTGTCGTATCCGCGGGAAGGCCCACGAAAGCGCGGGCGCCCGGTGTGCATCGCCGGGCGCCGGGGAGCCGGCTCGCGGCTGATATCCCCCGTAAGGCCGCGAACAAACCCTTTCCCTATTTCCCCATCAGCCGCGACGCGTCGTGCACAGCCCGCTTTCCCACGCCCACGCCGCGATCTCCACGCGGTTCCGCGCGGCGAGTTTGCGCTGCACATTGCCGAGGTGGGTCTTGACGGTGGAGAGGGTCACGTAAAGCTCGGCGGCGATTTCGTCGTTGGTGCGGCCACGGGCCACGAGGCGTACGACGTCGCGCTCCCGTTCCGTCAGGGGCTCGGAGGGGGCCGCGGCCCCGGAGGCGGCGGGCTGCTGCTCCTGCCGCGACGGCGGCGACGGCTGCTGCTGCGGCTCGGACATGTGCTGGAGCAGGCGCACCGTGATGGCGGGCGAGATCATCGAGGTGCCCTTGGCCGCGGCCCGCACCGCCTCGGTGAGCAGCGCCGGCGAACCGTCCTTGAGCAGGAACCCGCAGGCGCCGTTGCGCAGCGCCCGGTACACGTACTCGTCGAGGTCGAAGGTCGTGGCGATCAGCACGTGCAGCGGGCCGGCGACGCCGGGCCCTGCCAGCTCCCTGGTGGCCTCCAGGCCGTCGAGCTCCGGCATGCGGATGTCGAGGAGGCAGACGTCGGGGCGGTGTGCGCGGGCCAGTTCGACCGCGGTCGCGCCGTCGGCCGCCTCGGCGACGACCTCGATGTCCGGCTGGGAGTCGAGGATCATGCGGTAGGCGGACCGGATCATCTCCTGGTCGTCGGCCATGAGCACCCGGATCGTCATGCCGTCCATGATGGCAGCGCCCCCTCCGCCGGGGTCCGCGCCGGGGTGCGCCGTGCGGTCGTCGCCCGGCACTACGCGGCAGGGTCCGTCGCCTGCGCCTCGCGCAGCGGGAGTCGAGCGGTGACCTGCCAGCCGCTCGCCTCGCTGGGGCCGGCACCGAGGGTGCCCCCGACCGCCTCGACGCGTTCGGTGAGGCCGAGCAGCCCGAACCCCTCCCTGCCCTTAGGGGATTCCGTACGGGACTCGGCCGATCCCGTACGGGATTCCGCTTGACCCGTACGGGATTCCGCCCGCCCCCTACGGGATTCCGCCTGCCCCGTACGGGACTCGCCCCACCCCGTACGGGCATCCCGCTCCGCCGCGCGGCCGTCGTCGGTGACGGTGATCTCCATGCGGTCGCGTTCGCCGGGGCACAGGCGTACGTCCACGTCGACGCGGCCCACGCCGGCGCCGTGCTTGCGGACGTTGGTGAGGGCCTCCTGCACCACGCGGTGGGCGGTCGTGGTGATCTCGGGCGGCAGGGCGCGGTCCTCCAGTCGCGGATCGAGGGTGAGTTCGGCGGCGGGACCGCCTCTGGAGAACTCCGCGACCAGGGGGCGCAGCCTCCCGAGCGTGCCGCCCGGCCGGGTGTCGGCCCCGGCGTCGGGCGTGCGCAGCACGGAGACCATGCTGCGCATGGAGTCCATGGCCTCGGAGCCCGCGCCCTCGATGCGGGCGAGCATGGCGTCCAGGTCGGCGGGGGCCGGGGCGTTGCCGGAGGCGGTGGCGAAGCGTACGGCCTTGGTCTGCGCGACGATCGCGGTGACGTGGTGCGCCACGAAGTCGTGCAGCTCGCGGGCGTACTCCAGGCGCTGGTCCTGCCGGTCGGCGAGCATCTGCCGCTCCCGCACGGTGTCCAGGAGCCGCAGATACAGGCCCAGGACGAGGGCCAGGATCGCGGCGGCCAGGATGAGCGGGGCGAGGAAGGTGCCGGCGGCGCTCCACTCGCTCTCCCGGAGCCGCAGCAGGAGCATCCCGGCGTCCAGGGCAGCGGCGAAGGCGGCGAACGCGGCGCCCAGCAGCGGCAGTTGGCGCACCGAGCGCGTGACGAGGAGCAGCAGCACGCACATCTCGGTCATGCCCGGCGTGGTCGCGGGCCGGTGCACGGCCTGCGTCATGGCGGCGCTGACCGCGAAGGAGACGGTGAGCGCCGCGGCCAGGACGCGCGGGAAGTACGGCCGCGGCGCGGCGAGTGCCGCGGCGCACAGCGCCCCCGAGACCACGAGCACCGCGGCGACCGGGAGGTCGCCCGCCTCCCCGGCCTCGGCGACGAGCAGCGCGAGGACCGCGGCGGGGGCCAGGCCGAGCAGCGGGCGGCGGAGGGCGGGAGGGAGCGCGAGACGGTCCCGGAACGTACGGATCATGGGACTTCACGGTACGGCGGCGCGGCCCCGTACACCTCGGCCGTTCGGCCGACCCGGCCGCCGGTGAGGACGCTTCCCGGCCCTCACCGGCCCACTCCGGTCGGCAGTTCGGCTGATCCGCGAGGGGCCGCTCGCGGACGAGGATCGGGGCGCGGCTCCCGAGCGGGCCGCGGCACGCACGCGGCGGCACGCCGCGCACCCGCCCCAACTCCCGTGGAAGTCGGCCATGTTCGTCACCGCCCTGCGCTCCCTGCGCGCCCACCGCGTCCGGTTCCTGCTGCCCGCCCTGGCCGTCGTGCTCGGGGTGGCGTTCACCTCGGGTTCGCTGCTCTACACCCAGTCGGTGCGCGCCGCGCTCGCCGAGGCGCGGTCCGCCGCGCAGCCCGACGTGTCGGTGGCGGTCCAGCGGGATGAGGGCGGCGCGTCCTCCCAGAACACCCCGGGGGGCGCCGCATCCTCCCCGCCCGCGCTCGACAAGCGGCTGCTGGATCGGCTGCGCACGGTGCCGGGGGCGGCTGCCGTACGGGGTTCGGCCGAGGGAGCCGCCTTCGTCGTCGGCCGGGACGGCGAGCTGACCGGGCCCCGCGAGAAGGCGGCCGGCGCCGGCTACACCGCGTCGGAGGACGGCGCGGACGCGCGGTATCCGCTGTCCGCGGGGCGCGGCCCCCGCACCGCCGGCGAGATCGCGCTCGACGCGCGGACCGCGCGGCGCACCGGCCACGCGGTCGGCGACCGCGTACGGGTCGTCGTGGGCGGCGAGGCCCGCACCGCCCGGCTGGTCGGCACCGTCACCGCGCACGATCCGCGGCTGGTGTCGGGCGGCACGCTGACGCTGTTCGACGCCGCGACGGCCGAGCGGTACTTCGCGGGCGGAGCCGGTACGTACACCGCCCTCACGCTCACCGCGGAACGCGGCACCTCCGATGCCCGACTCGCCCGCAGCGCACAGTCCGTACTCCCGGACGGGCTGCGGGCCGTCACCCGGAAGGCGCTCGACGCGGAGGCCGGGGCGGGCGCGGGCGGCGAGCAGGACAAGATGGCCACCGTGCTGCTGAGCTTCGGCGCTGTGGCGCTGTTCGTCGCCACCTTCCTCGTCGCCAACACCTTCAGCATGCTCAGCGCGGCGCGCGCCAGGGAGCACGCGCTGCTGCGGGCCGTCGGCGCGGGCCGCTCGTACGTGCTGCGGCTGGTGCTCACCGAGGCCCTGATCGTCGGCGCGGTGTCGGCGGCGTGCGGCCATCTGCTGGGCATGGGGGTGGCGGGCGTGCTGGCCCGGCTGTTCGGGGCGACGGGGGCCGGGGAAACGGGCGTTCCGCTGCGCTTCCTCGCGCCGGAGCCGCTCGCCGCCGCCTTCGGCGTCGGCATCGTGGTCAGTGCGCTCGCCGCGTACCTTCCGGCCCGCAAGGCCGCGCGCGTCCCGCCCGTCGCGGCGCTGCGCGGCGGGGAGCCGCCGGCGCCCGCCCCGCTGCGGCGGCGCAATGCGGCGGGCGCGGCCGTCACCGCGCTCGGGGTGCTGCTCACGGCCGCGGCGTCGGGCTCCGACGACCCGGGCGTCGTCATGATGGCCGGTGCCGTGCTGATGACCGGGCTCATCCTGCTCACCCCGGCGATCGCGCTCGGCGCGACCCGGCTGCTGCGCCGCCCGCTGACCCGGGTCGCGGGGGTGCACGGCACGCTCGCCGTGGAGAACGCGCGCCGCAACCCGCGCCGCACGGCGGCCACTTCGGCCACCCTCATGATCGGCCTCGCGCTGGTCAGCGCCGCGACGGTCGCGGCCGGCTCGCTGGGGCGCGCCGCATCGGACGAGGCGCGCCGGTCGATGGTCTCCGACCTGCGGGTCACCCCGGTCGACTTCGCGGAGATCGGCGCGGGCACGGCGGAGCGCATCGCGAGGCTGCCCGGCGCCGAGGCGGTCACGCCCACGGTGAGCACGCTGGTGAAGCTGCGGGGCGGCGGGGCGGAGCACGGGGCGGGCGGCGACTCCGGGGGCGGCTTCCTGGACGCGACGGCGGTCAACCCCCGTACGGTCGCCCGCGTGGCCCACCTCCGCACCGTGGAAGGCGACTTGGGGCGCCTCGGCCACGGCGTCGCCGTCACCCGCGAGGAGGCCAGGGCGCACGGCTGGCACGTGGGCTCCCGCGTGAAGGGGACCGTCGAGGGCACGGGTACGCGGATCGGCCTGCCGGTCGTCGCGGTCTACGAGGGGCCCGAGGCGCTGGGCCCCGCGCTGCTCCCGGTGGGCGCGCTCCCCCGTACCTACGCCGGCCCCTCCGAACAGGGCCCGACCCTCGACTCCGTCCTGGTCAAGACCCAGGCGGGCCGCACGGCCGACGTCCAGGACGAGATCCGGCGCGCGCTCGACAACCCCGCGCTGCTGGTCCAGGACCGCGCCGACGCCGGTACGGAGGCGGCGCGCCCCTTCACGCCGCTGCTGAACATCGTGTACGCGCTGCTCAGCGTCGCCGTCCTGATCGGCTCCCTCGGCGTGGTCAACACCATGGCGATGGCGGTGCTGGAACGCGTCAGGGAACTCGGCATCCTCCGCGCCATCGGCCTCGACCGGAAGCGGATCGCGGCCGTACTCCGCCTCGAATCCCTCCTGATCTCCCTGCTGGGCGCGGCCCTCGGCGTCACGTCCGGCACGCTCCTGGGAGCGGCGGCCGTGGCCGGGCAGGACGGCGCTCCCCTCACCGTCCCGTGGGCGAGGCTGGCGCTCTTCTTCGCGCTCGCCGCGACGATCGGCGTGCTGGCGGCGGCATGGCCGGGCAGGCAGGCGGCGCGTGTGCCGCTGGTGCGCGCGGTGCAGGCGGACACGGATTAGGGGTGGTGCCGGGGCGGGTCAGGGCTGGTGTCGGGGCGGGGATTCGGGCGCCCTACCGGTCCCCCGCCCCGCTCCGTACTGTGCTGCCGGTGGACTCCTACGCTGACTTAGCGCGGTACTACGACCTCATCATGACGACCGGTTACTACGACTACGAGGCGTACGCACAGGCCCTGTCGGCCCGCTTCGGCCCCGGCGACGAGGTGCTGGAGGTCGGCGTGGGCACCGGGCTGGTCTGCGAACGCCTCCTCGGGCACGGTGCGGCCGGGCCGCGGCTCACCGGCGTCGACCACACAGGCGACATGGTGGCCCTGGCGCGGGAACGGCTCGGCGACCGGGTGCGGCTGGCCGTGCGGGACATCCTGGACCTGGCGTGGCCGGAGCGGTTCGACGCGGCCTACTCGGTGGGCGGCGTCTGGTATCACGTGCCGGACGGCGACGGCATCGCCCTCGGCAGCCACCTCCTCGACGAGGAGGACAACGTCAGGGGGCTGAGCAACCTCGCCGCCGCGCTCCGCCCGGGCGCCGCGTTCCTGATCGCCGTACAGCCGGCCCACCGCCCCTACGACCGGCCCCTGCCCGGAGGACTGCGCTACGAGCAGCGCGTCCAGTCCGACGGGCCCGGCCTCTACACCAAGGACTATTACGTGCACCGCCAGGACGGCACCACAGCGGCCCACCAGCGAAGCCCCTTCCGCCTCTTCCCCCGCGAACACGCCGAGGACCTGCTGAAGCAAAGCGGCTTCAGCCCCGGGGGCCCCGAGACCACGACCGCCGATGCACTGCTCCGCACGTACATCCGCGTCTGACCGCACACACACGGGGCCCCGGCCTTCACCCCGTGCCGGAGCCACTCCCCCAACACGGGGCAGCCTCAGAGCACTCCCACATCCCTCAACACCCGCTCCTGCGCCGCGTTGATCTCCAGCGGGAAGTACAGGTAGCAGACGCCGCCCGTGCCGGAGACGACCTTGCCGTCGGCGTTCTTGCGCTTGGTGCGGAGCCAGATGTTCTCGAACTCGCGGCGCTTGTAGACGCGGCGTACCGCCTTGTTGCTCGGTGAGGCCGGGTCGTTGGCGATGACGTCGCCGCTCTTCGTGAAGCCGATGACCGTCATCAGGTGGCCGGCCGTGCCGTAACCGGCGCCGGTGAGCTCGGACTTGACGAAGGACTGGGACGTTATGACCGGGATGCGCGCGGCGATCAGCCGTTCCGCGTCGTCGAGGCTGCCCAGCCGGGTGACCACCGCCTGCATGTCCCGGTAGGTCGCGGCGTACGCGGCGTTGAAGGGCCAGTTGCCGCAGCCGTCGTACTGGTAGTCGAAGGTGTAGCGGGCCGCGTGGCACACCTGCGGGTCCTCGTAGGAGGGGTTGACCCAGGCGAGGTCGGCCGCGGTCGGCTTGCGGCCCCAGGACTCGATGATCATCTGCGAGGAGGTGGGGCTGCACCAGGCCTCGCCGCCGTTGTCGTACTCGGGGTACTGGCCCTTGTGGATCTCCTGCGAATAGCGCGGCACGGTGAGCTCGACGCCGCGCGCCGCACCGGGCTTGGAGGCCGGAACGGTGAAGCGGTCGGGGACGTCGGAGGTCATCGCGCCCAGCCGCCAGACCGTGGGGGTCGCGCCGCCGCCGGGCGCGCGGAGCAGCGTCACCCGCAGCCGGTACGTCCGCAGCCGCAGCCCGCTCGCGAGGTCGTCGATGGCGAAGGTGTCGGTGGAGATGCTGCTCTTGCCGTCCTTCTGCCCGTCGACGGAGGTGCGCCGCGGCACGTCCTTGCCGTCGCCCGAGGTCCAGATGCCCATGGTGTACCAGGGCGTCTTCGCCCCGTCGGAGTAGGCGCCGCTCAGCTCGACCTTGATCCAGGTGCCGGCGGGGGTGTGCGCGTTCCAGGACGCGATCAGCTCCCCCGCGGGTACGGAGGGCGTCTGTTCGCGGGAGGTCCAGGTGGCGTACTCCCACCGGTCGGTGCGCTTGGTGTGCGGGTCGCGGTATTCGGTCGTGCCCGCCGGTGTGCCGATCACGATCCCGGCGCGGCCGTTGTTCACCGCGCGGGTGCCGGAGTGCTCGCCCGACTGCCAGTCGCCGCGGCTGCTCCAGGCGTGGAAGGAGACGTGCGCGGGGCCGCGGCCGCCGGCGCCGCGCTCACCGCCGTGTTCCGGCATGCCTTCTGACCTGCCGGAACGCCCCGGACCTCCGGCCGCGAACGCCGGGGCAGCCGCGGTGCCCGCCGCCACCGCGACGGCGGCGGCCAGCACGGTGCGGCGGGTGGCGGATCTGTGATTCATGGCGAGCTCCCCGAGTCGGATGTCCCGCGGGCGCCAGCCGGAACGCGGGGCCCGGCGCGCACGGATACGAAGCTGGTTGGCGGGGGCAGGTGCACGTCACGCACACCGCCGTCCCCCAACTATCCCCGCTGCGGGGCCTGCGCGAACAGAGCCGCGCGCCCTCGGCGTGCCCCGCGCGCCCACCCGCGCCACCGGTGCCGGGATCCCGCGCGGGTCCGTGCGCGGGGGCGCCGTACGCTGGGCCGCGATGTCTCCCGCCCGGCCCCACCGGCCCGCCGCACCAGCCGCCTCCTCGGAAACCGCGGCACCCTCAGCATCCCCCGAAACCTGCGAACCCTCCGGAACCTGCGAACCCTCCGCACCCCCGGCGCCGGAGGGGACGCCCCCGCACACCGGCACGTCTCCCGGACTCCGTAGGGAATCCGGGCCCGGAAACGTACGTGCGCTGGCCGCGCTGCTGAGCGTGCTGCCGCCGTCGCTCGGCCCCGTACGGCTGGTCGGCGTCGACGGGCACGCGGGGTCAGGGAAGTCGACGTTCGCCGACCGGCTGGCGTCCGCGCTCGGCGGCGCCCCCGTGCTCCGCCTGGACGACCTGGCCAGCCACGACGCGCTGTTCGGCTGGACGGAGCGGCTGCGCGGGCAGGTGCTGGAGCCGCTGGGGCGGGGCGAGCCCGCGCGGTACGAGGTCTACGACTGGGTGCGCCGCGGCTACCTCGCCGAGGGGGTGCTCCCGCCCGCCCCCGTCGTACTCCTGGAGGGCGTCGGCGCAGGTCGGAGCGGTGTGCGGCCGCATCTGGCATGCCTGCTGTGGATGGACATGGACCGCGAGACGGCGCACGCGCGGGGCATGCGGCGGGACGGGCCTCAGTTGCGGGAGTTCTGGGACGGCTGGACGCACGCCGAGCGTACGCATTTTGCCGAGGACCCCTCCTCTGCTCATGCGAATTTTCTGGTGCGGGAGTGCCCCGAGTGCACCGAGGGGTACGAGATCCGGGAGGGACCGGAGAGGCACCCCTGAGCGCCCCTGAATCTCACCCTGAGTGACCTGCCGCGCTGCGCACCGCGACGCCCAACACCCCGCCGTCCAGAGCCGCTTGACCCGGCACCCGTACAGGAATTACGTTTCCAACAAGCGGTCTGCACAGGCCGCATGGACGCGAAGCCCCCGGTTGTTCCCCCGTGACCGGGGGCTTCGTTCTGCCCCGACGCGGCCCCCGCGGCGCCGCCGCGGACACCGGCGACGGCCGCACGCTCACCGAGGGTCACCGCCGGGGCCCCGCCCGTCCCGCCGCGAGCGCCCGCCCCTTCCGCACCCTGCCGCACGGCGCCCCGCCGCGCGCCCGCAAGGGGCCCGCCGCGCTCTTCGGCGCCGGAGGATGCGCAGGTACGATGCGAACCGGTGCGGGGAGCCGGGCGGGCGCACTCCGGCGCGGCCCAACTCCCGGCCCGGGCAGGGAGGTTCGTTCCGCCCGGGACCCGGGGTAGCCGTAGGGGTAGCGGGACCGGAAACCGCGGTAAGCCGTGGGAAAGGGGCGGGCGGCCGTCGGCACTGGACGGGGGGACGTTTCGTGGGAGACGTGATGGACTTCGGCAGGCAGGACACCCCGGGCCTGCACGCCCCGGCCGACCTCGCCTGGCTGCGCGGCGTGGACGCCTACACGGTGGGCGGATACGCGCAGGCCGAGGAGGAGTTCCGCACCGCCGTGCGGCTCGACGCGGGCATGGCGGACGCCTGGCTGGGCCTGCACGCGCTGCGCGCGGACACCGCGACCGCGCTGCTGCGGATGTACCACGCGCGGGACCGCTTCGGCGAGCAGCGCGCCCGGCACGGCCGCACCCTCAACTCCTGGTATTGGCTGGGCTGGTGGGTGCAGCCGGTGCTGGAGACCGAGCGGGACCTGTTACTGGCCCACGCCTCGCACTGGCTGGACGGCCGGCACGTCGCGGAGCTGGACCGCGCGCTCGCCGACTGCCCGCCGGTGGACACCGACGCGCAGGTGCGCTTCCTGCACGCGTGCCGCGCCTATCTCGCCAAGGACTGGGAGCGCCTGGTCGCGCACACCGAGCCGCTGGTGGGCGACCCGCTGCTGGGCATCGAGGCGGGCCTGTTCGCGGGCATGGCGCGGGTGCGCCTGGAGATGTACGGGCAGGCCGAGCCGCTGCTGGCGGCCGCGCTCATGCGGTGCCGCAGCGAGCAGCCGCAGCGCAAGGAGCTGCGCTACTGGCTGGCCCGCGCCCGCGAGGGCACAGGACGCAGCGCCGCGGCGCTGCCGCTGTATCGCGCCGTCCACCGCATCGACCCCGCCTTCATGGACACCGCGGCCCGGCTGACCACGATCGCCGAGGGCGACGGTCCCGGGGACGCGGGCGACCTGGCGGCCGCGGTGACGGTGGGCACCGGGCCCGGCACCCGCGGCGGCCCCGACGGCCGCGACTCCGGCCTGGACGAGGCGGGTACGGGGCCGGGCTCAGGGACGGGTACGGGTTCCGGTACGGGGACGGGCGCGGGCAACGGTGCGGGGTCAGGGCCGGACTCGGCGCAGGACGGGCCGGCCGGTCCGGGGTATCCGCAGGGGTTCCCCGGCGACGGTTTCGAGGGCCTGGACGGGCTGGGCGACGCCACGGAGGGCTCCGACCCCGAGGTGGACCCCTCGGCCGACACGCTCCGGCTGGAGGACACCGGGGACCCGGCGGAGCCGCCCCGGCTGGACGCCGACGCGCTCCGCGCCCGGCAGGTGCCGCGCGCCGACGGCGGCGACCGCGCGCTGGCCGGGCCCTCCGACCCTGCGCTGCTGGCCCAGGCGCTGGACGAGCTGGAGCGGATGGTCGGCCTGGAGCCGGTGAAGCGGCAGGTGCGGGCCCTGTCGGCGCAGTTGCACATGGCGCGGCTGCGGGCCAGGCAGGGGCTGCCCGTGCAGCCGCCGAAGCGGCACTTCGTCTTCTCCGGGCCCTCGGGCACCGGCAAGACGACCGTCGCGCGGATACTCGGCCGCGCCTTCTACGCCCTCGGTCTGCTCGGCGGCGACCACCTGGTGGAGGCCCAACGGGCCGACCTGGTGGGCGAGTTCCTCGGGCAGACGGCGGTGAAGGCGAACGAGCTGATCGACTCGGCGCTGGGCGGCGTGCTGTTCGTGGACGAGGCGTATGCGCTGTCCAACAGCGGTTACAGCAAGGGCGACGCGTACGGCGACGAGGCGCTGCAGGTGCTCCTCAAGCGCGCCGAGGACAACAGGGACCGGCTCGTGGTGATCCTCGCGGGCTACCCCGAGGGCATGGACCGGCTGCTCGCCGCCAACCCGGGGCTCTCCTCCCGCTTCACCACCCGCGTCGACTTCCCCAGCTACCGCCCGCTCGAACTCACCGCCATAGGCGAGGCGCTGGCGGCCGAGAGCGGCGATGTGTGGGACGAGGAGGCGCTGGAGGAGCTGCGCAGCATCAGCGGGCACGTGGTGGACCAGGGCTGGATCGACGAGCTGGGCAACGGCCGCTTCCTGCGCACCCTGTACGAGAAGAGCTGCGCCTACCGCGACCTGCGCCTCTCCGGCTATCCGGGCCCGCCCTCGCGCGACGAGCTGGCGACCCTGCGCCTCCCCGACCTGATGCAGGCGTACGGAGAGGTGCTCTCGGGCCGCAACCCCATGGACCCGCCGGGGTCCTGAGACGCCGCCCCTGGGGGATGTGCCGTCCCCTAAGGGGCGTGGCCTGAGGTGACATCCCCTACGGGGTGAGCGCCTTGTGGGCGGGGTCGCGTACCTCGCCCACCAGCATCTCCAGTACGTCTTCGAGCGCCGCGACGCCCCGTACCCTGCCCGTCTCGTCGGCCACCGCCGCCAGGTGGCAGGCGGAGGCGCGCATCGCGGAGAGCGCGTCGTCCAGCGGGAGCGCCGCGCGCAGCGTGGCCATCCGGCGCCACAGGTGCGCGGGGACGGCGCTCTCGTCGTCGTCGAGGTCGAGCACGTCCTTCACGTGCAGATAGCCCAGGAAGGAGCCGGCGCCGCGCTGCTCGGGCGCGCAGACGGGGAAGCGCGAGTAGCCGGTCTTGACGGTGAGTTCGGCGATCTCGCGCGGGGTGGCGGCCGGGCTGACGGTGACCAGTTCGCCGCGGTCCACGAGCACGTCGGCGAGGGTGCGGGAGCCGAGCCGCAGCGCGCCCGAGAGGCTCTGCTGCTCCTCGTGGTCGAGCAGCCCGGCCTGCCGCGAGTCGGCGACGATGCGGGTGAGCTGCTCGCTGGTGAAGACGGTCTCCACCTCGTCCTTGGGCTCGACCCGCAGCGCCCGCAGCACGAGCGCCGCGGCCGCGCCGAACGCGGCGATCACCGGCCGGGTCACCCGCGCGAAGGCCACCAGCGGCGGGCCCAGCCACAGGGCCGCGCGCTCGGGTGCGGCCATCGCGAGGTTCTTGGGCACCATTTCGCCGATGACGAGGTGGAAGAAGACCACCACGGCGAGCGCCACCGCGTACCCGGCGGGGTGCACCAGCGCCTCCGGCAGCCGGATGACCTGGAACAGCGGCTCCAGGAGGTGCGCGATCACCGGCTCGGCGACGGCGCCGAGGGTCAACGAGCAGATCGTGATGCCGAATTGGGCCGCCGCCATCATCCGCGGCAGGCTCTCCAGGCCCTCCAGCACCCGCCGGGCGCGTGCGGCGGTGCCCCGGGTGTGCGGTCCTGCCGCGAGGGGTTCGATCTGGCTGCGGCGTACCGAGACCAGGGCGAACTCGGCGCCGACGAAGTAGCCGTTGCCCAGCACCAGCAGCGCGGCGAACAGCAGTTGCAGCAGGCTCATCGGACCCACGCCTCCTCCGTGGCCGTCGCGGGCGAAGGCACCGCGGCCGGTGCGCGCGCTATCCGCACCCGCTCGGCCCTGTGGTGAGCGACCAGCCGCACCCGGAGCTGCCACGCGTCGGTCCCGTCGGGCCCCGCGGCGAGCCGCACGGTGTCGCCCGCGACGGGGATGCGCCCGAGCAGGTCGGCGACGAGCCCGGCGACGGTCTCGTACGGGCCTCCGGTGGCGTCCAGGCCGATGCGGTGCAGCGCGTCCACCCGGCAGCCGCCGTCCGCCTCCCAGGCGGGGCGCCCGTCGGACTCCGGTGCCACGGGCGCGAGTTGGGGCGCTCCGTTGGTCCCGTACGCGCCCCAGGTGCCCCAGGCGCCCATCTCCTCGTCGTGCTCGTCCCTGACCTCGCCGATCAGCTCCTCGACGATGTCCTCCAGGGTGACGACGCCCGCGGTGCCCCCGTACTCGTCGACGACGACGGCCATCGGCTGCTCGCTGCGCAGTCGCTCCAGCAGCGGCCGTACGGCGAGGCTGCCGGGCACCAGCAGCGGCGGGCGGGCGATCTCCCCGGCGGACACCCGCAGCCGCTCGTGCACCGGCACGGCGAGCGCGTCCTTGAGGTGCACGACGCCGGTGATCTCATCGAGCCGCTCGGGGTAGACGGGGAAGCGCGAGAGGCCGGTGGCGCGGGTGAGGTTGACGACGTCCTCGGCTGTGGCGGCGGTCTGGAGCGCGCACACCCGCACCCGCGGCGTCATCACGTGCTGCGCGGTCAGCCCGCCCAGCGAGAGCGTGCGCACGAACAGGTCGGCTGTGTCCTCCTCCAGGGCCCCGGCGCGGGCCGAGTGCCGGGCGAGGGAGACCAGTTCGCCGGGGCCGCGCGCGGAGTCCAGCTCGTCGGCCGGCTGCACGCCCAGGGCCCGTACGACGCGGTTGGCGACCGCGTTGAGCAGGGCGATCACGGGGCGCAGGGTGCGCGCGAACAGGCGCTGCGGGCGGGCCACGAAGCGGGCGACGGCCATCGGTCTGGACACCGCCCAGTTCTTCGGCACGAGTTCGCCGAGGACCATCTGCACGGCGGAGGCGGTGAACATGCCCACCACGACGGCGACTCCGCCCACCGCGCCCGGGGGCAGCCCGGTCGCGGTGAGCGGGGCGTGCAGCAGGTGCGCGAGCGCCGGTTCGGAGAGCATGCCGACGACCAGCGAGGTGAGGGTGATGCCCAGCTGGGTGCCGGAGAGCTGGAAGGAGAGCTCGCGCAGCGCGGCGGCCACCTCGCGGGCGCGGCGGTCGCCCTGGGCCGCGGCACGCTCCGCCTCGGGGCGCTCGACGGTGACGAGGCCGAACTCGGCGGCCACGAAGAAGCCGTTGGCGAGGATCAGCAGGAAGGCCGCGGCGAGCAGCAGCAGAGAGAGGGTCACGGGGCTTCACCCCGGCGGCGCCGATGAGGGCCGGACGCTCCGTCCATCGCGGGGAGGGGTCACTCCTCGGGTCGCAGGGTCCCGCCGTGCGGGGTGCGGGCGGGGTGCGGCGGTGCGCCGCGGCACCAGCGTACTGAGTTGTCCCGGGCGGCCAACCCCGGGCGGGCGGCCGCGCTATGGTGCCCCGCCCGCGCGCGGACGCGCGTGACGGGGCAGACGGTGACGTAGGAGAGGTACGCCGTACGGGGCCGGGACCCGGCGGTGCTCAGCCCTCGGCGGCGTTGCCGTAGCGCTCGGCCAGCGCCCGCAGCGCGCGGGCGTCCGCGATGGCCTGCTCCTTGGCGATGCCGGGCTGGATGCCCATGGCGGGCAGGCTCGTGCCGTCGGCGAGGTCGAGGTACACCCAGGGGTCGCCGGGACGCAGATTGACCTTCAGCACCTCCGCCCAATCGAGACGGCGCGTGGTGGTGAGGTTGACGACGGTCACGCCCTGCTCGTCGGCCGTGACGTGCGGGCGGCTGAGCAGCCCGAGCACTCCGAGGAACAGGAACGCCGTGACCACGAAGCTGGCCCGCTCCCCCAGCCCCGCCTTCGGCAGCAGCACGGCGAGCGCCGCGACGACGACGAAGACGGCGACGCCGACGGAGAGCAGCACCACGCGGGTGCGGGTCGGCCGGAAGGTGACGGGGAGGGCGGGCCGCCCTGCGGAGTCTGCGGATTCAGCGGTCACGGTCGGTCCCGTACGAAGAGGCTGGCGGTCGCGGTCCTGGCCGGCCGTCAGAGGCGGCAGGCGTGGATGCCGGTGGTGAGGATGGCGCGGGCGCCCAGCGCGTACAGGTCGTCCATGATCCGCTGGGCCTCCTTCGTCTTCACCATGGAGCGCACCGCGACCCAGCCCTGGTCGTGCAGCGGCGAGACGGTCGGCGACTCCAGGCCCGGGGTGAGCCCGACGGCCTTCTCCAGGTGCTCGGCGCGGATGTCGTAGTCCATCATCACGTACTCCCGCGCGACGAGGACGCCCTGCATGCGGCGCAGGAACTGCTGCACCTTGGGGTCGTCCTGGTCGGCGTCCCTGCCGCGGATGACCACGGCCTCGGAGTGCAGGATCGGCTCGCTGATGATGTCGAGGCCGGCGTTGCGCAGGGTGGTGCCGGTCTCCACGACGTCCGCGATGATCTCGGCGACGCCGAGCTGGATGGCGGTCTCCACGGCGCCGTCCAGGTGCACGACGGAGGCGTCCACGCCCTTGTCCTTCAGGTGCTGGGAGACCAGCCCGGAGAAGGAGGTGGCGACGGTCTTGCCGCCGAACTCGCTCACGTCCTTCGCGGTGCCGGGCAGCGTCGCGTAGCGGAACGTGGAGGAGGCGAAGCCGAGTTGGAGGATCTCCTCGGCCTGCGCGCCGGAGTCCAGCAGCAGGTCGCGCCCGGTGATGCCGATGTCGAGCTTGCCGGAGCCGACGTACACGGCGATGTCGCGGGGGCGGAGGAAGAAGAACTCGACCTCGTTCTCGCTGTCCACGAGGACGAGCTCGCGGCGGTCCTTGCGCTGCCGGTAGCCCGCCTCATGGAGCATCGCCGACGCAGGCTCGGACAGTGAACCCTTGTTGGGGACGGCGATGCGCAGCATGGGGTGAGCTTCCTTCGTTCGCGGGGATTGCGGTGTACGGAAAACGCGGCGGGCGGTGACGCCCGACAGGACGAGCGGTGCCGCTCAGAGGTGAGCGTATACGTCGTCGAGGGAGATGCCGCGGGCGACCATCAGCACCTGGAGGTGGTACAGGAGCTGCGAGATCTCCTCGGCGGTGCGGTCCTCGCCCTCGTACTCGGCTGCCATCCACACCTCGGCCGCCTCCTCGACGACCTTCTTGCCGATGGAGTGCACGCCCTGGCCGACCAGTTCGGCGGTGCGGGAGGTGATGGGGTCGCCTGAGGCGGCCTTCTGCTGGAGCTCGCCGAAGAGCTCCTCGAATGTCTTCTGGGCCATGGTGCTCCAACCCTACGTGGTCGCCGGCGGCCGCTAACGCCAGGGTTCGGCCACGGTACGCAGGGTGGTGGCGGTGGCCACGGCCGCGGTGACCGCCTCGTGGCCCTTGTCCTCGCTGGAGCCCTCGATGCCCGCGCGGTCCAGGGCCTGCTCCTCGGTGTCGCAGGTCAGGACGCCGAAGCCGATGGGCACCCCGGTGTCGACCGACACCTGGGTGAGGCCCTGGGTGACGCCCTGGCACACGTAGTCGAAGTGCGGGGTGCCGCCGCGGATGACCACGCCGAGGGCCACGATCGCGTCGTATCCGCGGTCGGCGAGGACCTTGGCGACCACGGGCAGCTCGTAGCTGCCCGGGACGCGCAGCAGCGTCGGCTCGTCGATGCCCAGCTCGCGCAGCGCGCGCAGCGAGCCGTCGACGAGGCCGTCCATCACCTGCTCGTGCCACTGCGCGGCGATGACCGCGATCCGCAGGTCGCCGCAGTTCTTGATGGAGAGTTCGGGTGCGCCCTTGCCGCTCACGTCGGTTGTGCCTCTCGTGCGTACTGCGGTGCCCGCAGTGGTTGTCGGGGGTACGGGTGGATCGCTGGATCACATGGGGGTTCAGTATCGGTGCGGTGCGGTCACTGGCTGCCGCAGGCCGAGGTGTGTCCGTCGTCCAGCCAGGGCAGCTCGTGCCCCATACGGTCGCGCTTGGTACGCAGGTAGCGGATGTTGTGCTCGCCCGCCTGCACGGGCATCGGCTCGCGCCCGGTGACCCGCAGCCCGTGCCGCTCCAGCGCCTCGGACTTCTCCGGGTTGTTGGTCAGCAGCCGCAGCGAGCGCACCCCCAGGTCGCCGAGGATCTGCGCGGCGGCCGCGTAGTCCCTGGCGTCGGCGGGGAGGCCCAGCTCCAGGTTGGCGTCGAGGGTGTCGCGGCCGCGCTCCTGGAGCTCGTACGCGCGCAGCTTGGAGAGCAGCCCGATGCCGCGGCCCTCGTGTCCGCGCAGGTAGAGGACCACGCCGCGGCCCTCCTCCTGCACGCGCTCCATCGAGGCGTGCAGCTGGGGCCCGCAGTCGCAGCGCTGCGAGGCGAAGACGTCGCCGGTCAGGCACTCGGAGTGGACCCGTACGAGGACGTCCTCGCCGTCGCCGAGGTCCCCGGCGGCCAGCGCGATGTGCTCGACGCCGTCGGCGGTGGAGCGGTAGCCGTACGCGCGGAAGTCGCCGTACTGGGTGGGCAGCCGGGTGCTGGCCTCGCGGCGCACGGTGGGCTCGGCGAGGGTGCGGTAGGCGATCAGGTCCTCGATCGAGATGATCGCCAGGCCGTGCTTGCGCGCGAAGGGCACCAGCTCGGGCAGGCGCAGCATGGTGCCGTCCTCGCCCGCGATCTCCACGATCGCCGCGGCCGGCCGCAGCCCCGCCATCCGCGCCAGGTCCACGCCGGCCTCGGTGTGCCCGGGGCGCGCCAGCACGCCGCCGTCCTTCGCCCGCAGCGGGAAGGCGTGACCGGGGCGTACGAAGTCGGCGGGGCGCGACGCGGGGTCGGCCAGCAGCCGGATGGTCGCGGCGCGGTCGGCGGCGGAGATGCCGGTGGTCACGCCGTGCTCTCCGGTGGCGTCCACGGAGACGGTGAAGGCGGTGCCCATGGACTCGGTGTTCTTCTCCACCATCTGCGGCAACTGGAGCCGGTCGATGTCGGAGGACTCCATGGGCGTGCAGATCAGCCCGCGGCACTCGCTCATCATGAACGCGACCACCTCGGGCGTGATGGTCTCGGCGGCGACGACGAGGTCGCCCTCGTTCTCCCGGCTCTCGTCGTCGACGACCACGACGGGGCGGCCCGCCGCGATGTCCGCCAGCGCCCGCTCGACGGGGTCGAGGGCCAGGTCCTCGCCGGGCGCCTCCGGGGGCAGCTCCCCGGCCGTGGCGTGCCAGTTGCCGTGCAGCGCGGTCATGCTGCTGCTCCTTCCGGTACGGGCTCCTGCGCGGAGCCCTGGGCGGCGTCGATGCGGGAGCGCAGCCACCAGGCGCGCAGCCCCCACAGGACGAGGCCGAGGTAGACGACGTACACGAGCCCGGAGAAGGCGAGCCCGCTGGCGAAGGCGAGCGGGACGCCGACCAGGTCGACGAGGAGCCAGGCGAACCAGAACTCCACGAGTCCGCGTGCCTGCGCCACCATCGCGGCGAGCGTGCCGACGAAGATGTACGCGTCAGGCCACGGGTTCCAGGAGAGCGCGGGGACCAGCGCGAACAGGCCGCCCACGGCGAGGGTGCCGAGCGCGGTGCCCGCGGCGAGCAGCCCGCGCTCGCGCCAGGTGGCGAAGCGCACGGCGACCGAGCCGTCCTGCGCCTGCCGGGTGCCCCGGGTCCACTGCCGCCAGCCCCACAGGGCGACGACGATCACCAGGAGCTGCTTGCCGACGCCGCCGGCGAGGTGCGCCGAGGCGTACGCGCTGATCAGCACGAGTCCGGAGAGCAGCTGGGTGGGCCAGGTGAGCACGGAGCGCCGCCAGCCGAGCGCGAGGGCGATCAGGCCGACGGTGTTGCCTATCGCGTCCGACCAGATGACGTGCTGGCCGAAGGCGGTGAAGGCCTCGGCGTTGAGCCAGTCGAAGGCGGTCACCTCGCCGCCTCTCCGGTGCGGCCGAGCAGCCGCTCCACGTACTTGGCGAGCACGTCGGCCTCCAGGTTGACCCGGTCGCCCGGCTGCTTGGTGCCGAGCGTGGTCAGGTCGAGGGTGGTGGGGATGAGGCTGACGGTGAGGAAGTCGTCGCCGGCCTCCACGACGGTCAGCGAGACGCCGTCGATGGTGATGGAGCCCTTCTCGACGACGTATTTGGCCAGCTCGGGCGGGACCTGCACGCGTACGGTGCCGTCGGCCGTGCGCTCGGTCAGCGTGCCGGTGCCGTCCACGTGGCCCTGCACGAGGTGGCCGTCGAGGCGGCCGCCCAGCGCCATGGGGCGCTCCAGGTTGACCCGGGAGCCCACGTCGAGGTCGCCGAGGCTGGAGCGGGACAGGGTCTCGGCGATGACGTCGGCGGTGAACTCGCCGCCGCCCACCTCGGTGACCGTGAGGCACACGCCGTTCACGGCGATGGAGTCGCCGTGCTTCGCGTCGGCGGTGACCTTGGGGCCGCGCAGCCGGAAGCGCGCCGATCCCTCCAGCCTCTCGACGGCGGTGACCTCGCCCAGCTCTTCGATGATTCCGGTGAACACTCAGGACTCCTCGGTGGCGGTGGTGGAGTGGGCCGCGGCGGCGGGACGGGCCGCGTCGGCGGGGACCGCGGTGATCCGCAGGTCGGGCCCGATACGCACGGAATCGTTCACATGCAGCCGCAACGCCTGCGTGATGGTGCTGATTCCGGCGGGGCCGAGCGCGGCCGGACCCTCTCCCAGCAGTACGGGGGCGATGTAGCCGGTCACGCGGTCCACGGCGCGGGCCGCGACGAAGGCTCCGGCGAGGGTGGGCCCGCCCTCCAGCAGGACGGCGAGCACGCCGCGCTCGTGCAGGGCCTCCAGCAGCGCGGGGATGTCCAGCCCCGGCCCCTCGGCCGCGCGCGGGAGGCGCACGACCTCGGCGTCGTCCTCCAGGTGTGCGGCGTCGGCGTCCTCGGCAACGGCGATGAGGGTGGGCGCGATGTCGTCCAGTACGCGGGCGCCGGGCTGTACGGCGGTGGCGGAGGCGTCCACCACCACGCGGAGGGGCTGGACGGCGCCGGGCACGTCGCGCACCGCGAGGTGCGGGTCGTCGGCGCGGGCCGTGCCCGCTCCGACCACGACGGCGTCGTGCCGGGCGCGCAGGCGGTGCACGTCGGCGCGGGCCTCGGGGCCCGTGATCCACCGGCTGGAGCCGTCGGCCGCGGCAGTACGCCCGTCCAGGGTGGCCGCGTACTTCCAGGTCACGAGGGGGCGACCGCGGGTGACCGAGGCCAGCCACGCGGCGTTGACGGCGGCGGCCTCGTCGGCGAGCAGCCCGTTCTCAGTGTCGACGCCGGCCTCGGCGAGGGTGCGGGCGCCGCCGCCCGCTGTCGGATTGGGGTCGGCGAGCGCGTAGACGACGCGGGCGACCCCGGCGTCGATCAGGGCGCGGGAACAGGGGCCCGTGCGGCCCGTGTGGTTGCACGGCTCCAGGGTGACGACGGCGGTGCCGCCGCGTGCGTCCTCGCCGGCCTCGGCGAGCGCGTGCACCTCGGCGTGCGGGCCGCCGGCGCGCTGGTGCCAGCCCTCGCCGACGGCGCGGCCCGCGCTGTCGAGGATCACGCAGCCCACGACGGGATTGGGGCTGGTGGAGCCCTGGCCGCGGTCGGCCAGTTCGACGGCGCGACGCATGGCGGCCTCTTCGGCCGGTACGGGGGCGCTGGCCGCCGGAGCGGGTGCGGCGTTGCTGGCCACCGGGTCCTCCTGCCTCTTCGGGCACGGACTCCGGGGCGCTTTCGGGAACTCGCGGGGTACGGGTGGGGGCTGGGCCGCCGGTGAGCTTCTCGCTCCGCGGGTGCCGCCCTCTGGGGAACGGTCACCTCCGGCCGGCCGGGAACCCTCCCGGCCCGCCGCGCACTGCCTCCCATCCGGACTTTCACCGTCGGTCCAGGAGTTTCACCTGGTCAACCGCTCGCTGGCTGCGAACGGGTCGCGGACTGTAACCGCCGGTTCGGACTTTCACCGACCCCGGAGTGCGCTGCGTTCTGATCTGCGCCCAGTCTGCCACGCCGACCGGAAGATGATGCAGCCGGTCTTTGTGCCCTGGCTCACAGGGGCGCGACGGGCGCCCGTCATATCGGGCCTTGAGCGCAGTGTGCGCAAACCATTGACCTACTGGTCCAGACCAATTAACTTCTGGCGCACCTCCGAGGAGCACGGCCCGCGGCAGCGGGCCCCGCACGGCAGTTCGGCCTTCTTCCTTCATCCACTCCGTACGGAGGTTCCGTCGTGTCTCTGCGATTACCCCTGTTCGCCACCGCCGCCGCCACCGCCGCGGGGCTCGTCCTCGGCGCGCCGGCGGCCGTGCCCTCCCAGGCCGCGCCCGCTCCCGCGGCCGCGCAGGACCAGTCCGCCTGCCGCCCGGACGGCCTCTACACCACGCCCGGCGTGGACGTCCCGTACTGCACCGCGTACGACGCCGACGGGCGGGAGAAGCTCGCGAACGGGCAGAAGCGCCGCACCATCGGCTACTTCACCGGCTGGCGCACAGGCAAGGACGGGCAGCCCGCCTATCTCGCCTCCGACATTCCGTGGGACAAGGTCACCCACCTCAACTACGCCTTCGCGCACGTGGGGAAGGACAACCGGATATCGGTTGGGGCGGACGGCGAGAAGAATCCGGCCACCGGGATGACCTGGCCCGGCGTCGCGGGTGCCGAAATGGATCCGGCCCTGCCCTACAAGGGCCACTTCAACCTGCTCAACAAGTTCAAGAAGCAGCACCCGGACGTCAAGACGCTGATCTCCGTGGGCGGCTGGGCCGAGACCGGCGGGTATTTCGGCGAGGACGGCAAGCGGGTCGACTCCGGCGGCTTCTACTCGATGGCCACCAACGCCGACGGCTCGGTCAACGCCGCAGGCATCGACGCCTTCGCCGATTCCGCCGTGGACTTCGTGCGGAAGTACGGGTTCAACGGCGTGGACATCGACTACGAGTACCCGACCAGCATGAAGGACGCGGGCAACCCGCTGGACTGGCCGCTCGCCAACGGCCGCAGAGCGGGCCTGGTCAAGGGCTACGCGACCCTCATGAAGGCACTCCGCGAAAAGCTGGACAGGGCAGGAGCCGCCGACGGCCGGCACTATCTGCTGTCCGTCGCCGCGCCCTCCTCCGGATATCTGCTGCGCGGCATGGAGACGTACCAGGTGCAGAAGTACCTGGACTACGTGAACATCATGAGCTACGACCTCCACGGCGCGTGGAACGAGCATGTCGGCCCGAACGCGGCGCTGTTCGACGACGGAAAGGACAGCGAACTCGCGGGCGCGGGGGTCTACACGACGTCCCAGTACGGCGGAATCGGCTATCTCAACACCGACTGGGCCTACCACTACTTCCGCGGCTCCATGCCCGCAGGACGCATCAACATCGGACTCCCCTATTACACAAGGGGGTTCAAGAATGTGACCGGCGGAACGGACGGGCTGTGGGGCAGGGCCCCGGCCACGGAATGCCCCGCGGGGTCCGGGCTCACCAAGTGCGGTGACGGCGCCGTCGGCATCGACAACCTGTGGCACGACAAGGACACGAACGGCAAGGAGTCACCGGCCGGTTCGAATCCGATGTGGCACGCGAAGAATCTGGAGAAGGGCGTCGTCGGCGACTACGCGAAGCAGTACGGATTCCCCGCCGACACCAAGCTGACCGGCACCTACGCGCGCAAGTACGACGCGACGCTCAAGTCCCCGTGGCTGTGGAACGCGGAGAAGAAGGTGTTCCTCTCCACCGAGGACGAGCAGTCGGTGGGCGCCAAGGCCGACTACGTCGCCGACCGCGGCATCGGCGGCGCGATGATCTGGGAGCTGGCCGGCGACTACGAGTGGAACGCCGCCAAGGGCCAGTACGACCAGGGCGACACGCTCACCTCGCTGATGCACGACAAGTTCAGCGCGGCATCCCCGTACGGAGCGAAGCGGGCCACCATCGCCATGCCGGACAAGGCGGTCGACATCGGCGTGGACTTCGGGCAGTTCCCGCTGGGCGACAGCAACTACCCCATCAGCCCGAAGCTGAAGATCACCAACAGGACGAGGACGACGCTGCCCGGCGGCACGGAGTTCCAGTTCGACTACGGCACCTCGGCGCCGGGCAACGCCAGGGACCAGTCCGGGTTCGGCGCCCGCGTCATCCGCAGCGACCACTCGGCGCCGAACAACATCGGCGGCCTGAAGGGCGATTACCACCGGGTCTCGCTGAAGCTGCCCTCCTGGCAGTCGCTGGCCCCCGGCGCCTCGGTCGACCTGGACTTCGTCTACTACCTGCCGGTCTCCACGCCCTCCAACTGGACGGTCACGATCGGCGGCACCACGTACGCGCTCGCCGGCGACCACGCTCGCGGCACGACCGTGGTGGAGCCCGGCGACGGCTCCGGCTCGACCACCGGCGGCACCACGGGCGGCACGACGACCGGCGGCACGACGACCGGCGGTACGAGCACCGGCGGGACCAGCACAGGCGGGACCAGCACAGGAGGCACGGGTACCGGCGGTACCACGACGGGCGGCACCACCACGGGAGGCACCGTGACAGGCGGCACGAGCAGCGGGACGACGACCGGCACGACCACCGGGACCACCGGCGGCACCACCACCGGCGGCCAGTGCTCCGTCGCCGAGTGGGACAGGGCGAAGGCGTACTCCGGCGGCAGCCAGGTCGCCTGGCAGTCCCGCCTGTGGAAGGCGAAGTGGTGGACCCAGGGCGAGGAGCCGGGCACCACGGGAGAGTGGGGCGTGTGGCAGGAGACCGGCACCTGCTGACCGCTCCCCCTTCCCCTTACGGGGCGCCCCTCCACCCCTGGGGCGCCCCCTAAGGCCGCTGCCCCACCCCCGTCAGCAGCTCGCGCACCCGGCCGCCGCCCGGTGCCCGGCGCGCGAGGGTGGGGGTCTCCCCCTCCCGTACGTTCCGCAGTCCGGCGAGGAACTCGCCCACCGCGTCCTCGGCCGACCAGCGCGGTGACCAGCCCAGTTCGCGGCGCGCACGCGAGGTGTCCATCAGCGGCAGCCGCAGCACCGCGTCGAACAACTGCGGCGAGGCGGGCAGCAGATGGGCGTGCCACCCGGCGGCCAGCACGGACCGCACGGTGCGCGCCGGCAGCCGCAGCACCCGCGCGCCGTCCAGCAGCCGGGACAGCACGGCCGCGTCGATCACCGGCTCCGCCGCGAGGTTGTACGGGCCGTGCGCGCGCCCGTCGGTCGCCGCCGTGCAGTAGGCGGCCGCCGCGTCGTCCGCGTGCAGCGCCTGGAAGCGCAGTCCGGGGAGGTCGGGCACGGCCGGTACGACGCCGGGCCGCACCAGCCGCCCCGGCACGAACGGGCCCGCGAACAGCCGCCGTTGCTCGGCAGCGGCCTCCTGCTGGAAGAGGAAGCCGGGCCGCATGCGCACGACCCGCATGTCGGGGTGCTCGCGCTCGTACGCGTCCAGGCAGCGCTCCAGGTACGCCTTCTCGCGGGTGTACGCGGCCTCGGGCCAGCCGTCGGTCGGCCAGTCCTCGGTGACCTCGCGGTCCTTGGGGCCCGGCGAATAGGCGCCGACCGAGGACGCGTACACCAGCGCGGGCACGCCCGCCTCGGCCGCGGCGCGGAACACCCGGAGGCTGCCGAGCACGTTGGTGCGCCAAGTGACGGAGGGCGCGTGGGTCGGCTGGAACAGCCAGGCCAGGTGGATCACCGCGTCGGCGCCGCGGAAGAGCGCGGCGAGGTCGGCCGAACCGCCCATGGCCCCGTCGCTCTCGCCCGTGATGTCGGCGCTCACCCACGTCGTCTTGGCGGGCGTCCACTCACGCGGCACCCGGCGCGCGAGCCCGAGGACCGAGCCGACCCGGGGCTCGGCGGCCAGTGCCCGCAGCACGCTGGTGCCCGCGTTGCCGGTGGCGCCGACCACCACGATCCGCAGGCCGTTCCCGGTACGGCCGGTGTCGCCGCCGGTGTCGCCGCCGTCGTGCGCCGCGGGCGGTCCTGGAGTGGCCGGATGGGACATGGCGGTGCCTCCGTTCCTGGTACTGCGGTAACCCGTCCCGCGCGTGCGCGGTGCCGCGCCCCGGGTTACCGCCCGGCTCACGCGGAAACGGCCCCCTCCGTACGCGTCCCCGTACGGGATCCCCTACGGGGACGCGCGTCGGCCGCGCCGGCGCGGGGAAGGGAACGCCGGACGGGCGTGCGACCGCGCACACGGGGAGGGGCCGGGATGCGGACACCGCGGGACGATGTGGCGCGGGCGCGGATCGCCGTCGCGGTGGTCTTCGCGGTGCACGGCACGGCGAGCGGCACCTTCGCCACCCGCGTCCCCTGGATCCGCGACCACCTGGAGCTCGGCCCCGGCGCGCTGGGCTTCGCGCTGGTCTTCATGACGGCGGGCGCGACGGCCGCGATGCCGCTGGCCGACGGCGTCACGCGGCGGCTCGGCCCGCGCCGTTCGCTGACCGTGCTCTCGCTGGGCTGCTGCCTCGGCCTCGTACTGCCGCCGCCGGCCCCGGCGTTGGGCGCGCTCTGCGCCGCGCTGTTCCTGTACGGGTGCGGGCTCGGCCTGCTGGACGTGGCGATGAACGCGCACGGCGTGCGGGTCGAGGAGCGCATGGGCCGCTCGGTCATGTCCGGGCTGCACGGGATGTGGAGCGTGGGCGCGCTCCTGGGCGGCCTGCTCGGCGCGCTGGCGGCGCACGCGGAAGTGGACGCGCGCCTCCACTTCGCCCTGCTCGCCCCCGTACTGGCGGCGGTGGCGGCGACGGCCGCGCGGTGGGCACCGGACGTACGGGACTCGGATGTACGGGAGCCGGATGTACGGGAGCCGGATGTACGGGAGCCGGATGTACAGGATGCGGCGGAGGTTCCCGGCGGGAAGCAGGCGCGGGGGCTCGCGCGCCGCCTCGCCTCCCTCGTCGCGCTGCCAGGACGCGGCGCGCTCGCCATCGGGCTCGTCGGCTTCTGCGCGGTCTTCGCCGAGGGCGCCTCGATGGACTGGTCCGGCATCTACCTGCGCGAACTCACCGGCGCAGGACCCGGGTTGGCGGCCTCCGCCTACACCGCCTTCGCGTGCACGATGGCGGCGGCGCGGCTCACCGGCGACGCGGCGGTGCGGCGCTTCGGCCCCGTACGCACCGTGCGGGTGTGCGGAGCGCTCGCCGCTTCCGGCGGCGCGCTGGTGGTCGCGGCCCGCACTCCCCCGGCCGCGGTCGCGGGCTTCGCGCTGATCGGGGTCGGCATCGCGGTGGTGGTCCCGCTGTGCTTCGCGGCGGCGGGCCGCGCGACCGACGCCGGCGCCGGGCCGCGTACGGGCGAGGGCGGCGCCGAGCCCCGTACGGGCGACGGCGGGGGCTCGGCCGCGCGGGCGATCGCCGGCGTGGCCACCCTCGCGTACGCGTCCGGGCTCGCGGCGCCCGCGGCGGTGGGCTGGATCGCCCAGGTCACCTCGCTCTCGGTGTCCTTCGCGCTGGTCACGGCCCTGCTGCTCGGGCTCGTCCTCGGCGCGGGCGCACTGCGTGCGGGGCCGCGCACCGGACGGCGCTCAGGACCCCGTACCGGACCGCGTACCGGCCCCCGCACCGCTCGGCGGCGTGCCCGGAAGCGCGAGGCGGGACCGTGTCCGGCGCGCTCAGCGGGGCGCGCTTACGATATTGCGGACCGTTGACCTGCGGCCTCCCTCCCCCGGCCGCCCCTCGCACGGCAGCGGCCCCTCTACCGAGATCTGGAGCACGACATGAGCGGCGGCGGCCTGGGCCTGCGCTGGAGAGTCCACGGAGACGGCCGGGTGCCGCGTCCCGGCGCCGTGGTGCGCCCCGACGAGCGGCTGTCCTGGCCGCGCACGGCGGGGCTGGGCGCGCAGCACGTGGTCGCGATGTTCGGGGCGTCCTTCGTGGCGCCGCTGCTCATGGGCCTGGACCCGAATCTCGCGATCATGATGTCCGGGATCGCGACCATGATGTTCCTGCTGCTCACCCGCGGAAAGGTGCCCAGCTACCTGGGGTGCAGCCTCTCCTTCGTCGGGGTCGCGGCCGTGGTGCGCGCGCAGGGCGGCGGCAGCGCGGCGGTCACCGGCGCCGTGCTGGTGGTCGGCGTGGCGCTGGGCCTGGTGGGGCTCGCGGTGCGGCAGTTCGGCGCGCGGATCATCCACGCCGCGATGCCGCCGGTGGTGACCGGCGCCGTGGTGATGCTCATCGGCTTCAACCTGGCGCCGGTGACGGCCAAGACGTACTTCCCGCAGGACCAGTGGACCGCCCTGCTCACCATGCTCTTCACCGGGCTGGCCGTGGTCTGCCTGCGGGGCTTCTGGTCGCGGATCGCGATCTTCCTCGGCCTCGTCTTCGGGTACGCCGTCTCCTGGCTCTCGGACGCCGTGCTCGGCAAGATCCACTCGCCGGACGGCAGCGGGAAGACCGTGGACCACTGGCGGCTCGACCTCTCCGGCGTACGGGACGCGTCCTGGGTCGGACTGCCCGACTTCCACGCACCGGCCTTCCACTGGTCGGCCGTGCTGGTCGCGCTGCCCGTGCTCATCGCACTGATCGCGGAGAACGCCGGGCACGTGAAGGCGGTCGGCGAGATGACCGGCGACCCGCTGGACGACAAGCTGGGCACGGCCATCGCGGCCGACGGCGCTGGCACGGTGCTCTCCACCGCCGTGGGCGGCCCCGCCACCACCACGTACAGCGAGAACATCGGCGTCATGGCCGCCACCCGCGTCTACTCGACCGCCGCCTACTGGGCCGCCGCGGTCTTCGCGCTGCTCTTCGGCCTGTGCCCGAAGTTCGGCGCGGTGGTCGGCGCGATCCCGGGCGGCGTGCTCGGCGGGATCACCGTGATCCTGTACGGGATGATCGGGCTGCTCGGTGCGCAGATCTGGACCAACAGCGGCGTGGACCTGCGCAATCCGCTGAACCTGGTGCCCACGGCCGCGGGCATCATCATCGGCGTCGGCGGCGTGACGCTGAAGTTCACCGACACCTTCGAGCTCAACGGCATCGCGCTCGGCACCATCGTGGTGCTCACCGGCTACCACGTGCTGCGCGCGCTGGCGCCCGCGCACATGCGGGAGCAGGAGCCGCTGCTGGACGAGGGCACGAGCGGGTACGACCCGGACGAGGAGGCCGGGGGCGAGGAGGCCGAAGGCGAGGCCGGCTCCCCCGGTCACGGCGGTGGCGACACACGGTGACGCGCGCCGTCCCCCGTCCGTGGGCCCGGCGGGCCCGGTTCCGGGCGGTGCGGCGGGGGCGGTGTCAGGCTGCGGTGCATGACGTCAGCCGAGCAGGCTCCCGAACGGGAGCGGCATGCCGCGGATGTGGGCGAGATCGTGGGGCGCATGGCCGCGCTCGGCGCCGGGCTGCCGGAGCGTGACGGTGTCGCGGTCTTCAACCGCGTGTACCTGTCGGTGACGCGCGAGCTGGAACGGCGCCTCGCCGCGCACTGGTTCGGGAACGCGGGCGCGGCGGCCGAGCTGGGCTCGCGCTTCGCCCGCTTCTACCTGGACGCGGTGCGGGCCTGGGACCGGGGCGGCAGGGTCAGCGCGTGCTGGCTGCCGCTGTTCCAGTTGCGGGCACACCCCGGGGTGCGCCCCCTGCAGTACGCGCTGTCGGGGATCAACGCGCACATCGGGCACGACCTGCCGCTCGCGCTGGTGGAGACGTGCCGGGCGCGCGGGTGCGAACCGGAGTCGCTGGAGGGCGACTTCGAGCGGATCGGCGAGCTGCTGACCGGTCTCGAGGAGCGGATCAGGGAGGACCTGATGCCGGGGCCCGACCTGCTGGACGTCGCCGATCCGCTCACCCACCTCGTCGGCTGCTGGAGCCTGGAGCAGGCGCGGGAGGGGGCGTGGGGGGCGTTCCGCGCGCTGTGGGGGTTGCGGGGGCTTCCCGAGCTGGCCGAATCCTTCGCCGGGCGGTTGGACGCGACGGTGGGGCTGGCGGGGCGGTTTCTGTTGACGCCGCTGCCTTGACGCGCCGCGCGCGGGCGCGGCTTGCGTACGCGCGCGGCCCCGCGCGTAGCCGAAATGCGGCGGTCTCGTGAAGGCGGCATTGTCAGCCGTCGCCGGATCGCCTTGCATGGGCCTGATCCGCGGAGTCTGGCGCGGAAGGCGGATGTTGATGGAGGAGCGATGGCACTGCGACTCGGCCTCGGACTGCCGCAGACCGGCACCTACGACCTGACCCGCGATGTGACCGCGGCGGCCCGCGCCGCGGAGGAGACCGGCTACGACAGCGTGTGGGTGCTGGAGCGGATCATGCGCCCCGAACAGCCGGTGGACGACATGTACCTGATCCCCGGCATGCCGTGGGCCGACTACTTCCGCGCCGTCGCCGACCCCCTGGTGACCCTCTCCATGGCCGCGGCCGTCACCGAACGCGTGCGGCTCGGCACCTCCGTGCTCGTCGGCCCCCTGCACCAGCCGTTCCTGCTCGCGCGGTCGCTGGGCAGCCTGGACGCGGCCAGCGGCGGCAGGGTTGTCGCGGGGCTCGGCACGGGCTGGTCGCGCGACGAGTACGCCGCGGCCGGCGCCGACCACCAGGGCAGGGGCCCCGCGCTGGACGAGCTCCTCGACGTGTGCGACCGGGTGTGGGGGCGCGACCCGGTCCCCGCGTACGAGGGCAAGCGCACCCGCTTCAACCCCGCGGCGATCGGCCCCAAGCCCGCGCACCGCATCCCGGTGCTGCTGGCCGGCGGCAACGACCGCGCGCTGCGGCGGCTCGCCAGGCGCGCCGACGGCTGGCTGCCCTCGTTCGTGACGAACGAGCAGGTGGCGCAGATCAAGGGCAGGATCGCGACGCTGGCCGCCGAGTACGGGCGCGCCGACCACCGGTTCACCGTCACGGTGCGCGCCGCCGTGCAGCTCGCCGAGAAGCCGGTCGACGGCGAGCGGATGACGTACACGGGCAGCCTGGAGCAGATCGTGGACGACCTGCGCGGCGCGGCCGCCGTCGGCGTCGACGAGGTGCTGCTGGACGCGCAGACCGACTCGGCCGACGCGACGGAACTGCTGGAGAAGGCGCGGCTGCTCTACACGGCGGCGAGGGAAGCGGGCGTGTAGCAGCGGGTCCCGGGTTCTCGCGCAGAACGAGAACCCGGGACCCGCCAACCGGCCTCAGCCCTCCGGCGGTTCAGTCCTCCGGCGGTTCAGTCCTCCGGCAGTTCCACCGGCGCGATCGCCTCGTACACGTCCCCCGGGCCCGGGTTGGAGGCGTCGGTGCCGCCGCCGAGCTGGTGCATCACGCCCCACACGGCGTTGAGCGCGGTCTGCACGGCGCCCTCGGCCCAGCCCGCCGTCCAGGAGATGTCGTCCCCGGCGAGGAAGAGTCCGCGCCGGTCGGCGGGCAGCGTGTCCTGCATGAAGTGGGTGAACAGGCGCCGCTGGTAGCGGTAGTGCCCGGGCAGGTTCGCCTTGAACGCGCCCATGAAGTACGGCTCGTTCTCCCAGGACACGGTGACCGGGTTGCCGGTGATGTGCTTGCGGATGTCGACGCCGGGATAGATCTCGCCGAGCGACTTGAGCATGACCTCCATCCGCTCGTTGGCGTCCAGCGGCAGCCACTTGAGGCTGTCGTCGCACCAGGTGTAGGAGAGGCAGATGCTCGCCGGGCGGTCCGGGCCGCCCTCGTCCAGCAGGTAGGTGCCGCGCGTCATGCGGTCGGTGAGCGTCATGCTCATCGTGTCCCGGCCGGTGGCAGGGTCCTTATCCAGCCAGAACGGGCGGTCCACCGGGACGAACAGCTTGCTGGACTCCATGTAGTGGGTCCGCTCGACGGCCGTCCAGTGGTCGATGGGCAGCAGCGCGTCGTCGCACTCGATCTTGCTGAGCAGCATCCAGGACTGCGCCGTGAACACGGCCGCCTTGTACGTGCGGATGTCGCCGTCCGCGTCGGTGACCGTGATCCGGTTGCCGGCCGTGCGGTGCAGCCGGGTCACAGCTCCGCGCGGCGCGCCGTCCACGTGCAGGTCGGCGAGGGAGGTGCCCTGCGCCCAGTAGGTGATCTTCTCGGGCGCGCGCTCCCACATCCGCAGCGGGAGCTGCTGGCTGCCGCCCACGACGGAGCGGTGGTCGTCGTCGGCGCCGGTGTAGACGACCCGCAGGATCTCCAGGATGGAGTTGGGGAAGTCGGTGTCCCAGCCGCCGGTGCCGAAGCCGACCTGCCCGAAGATCTCCCGGTGCCGGAAGGAGGCGAAGGCCGGGGAGTCGCAGAGGAAGCCGTAGAAAGTCTGGTTGTCCAGCTTCTCGACCAGCGGGGCCCACAGTTCGCGGATGCGGTCCACGTCCCGCTCGCGTATCGCGCGCTGCATGGCGGCGAAGTCGGCGCCCTCCTCAAGGCACGCGTTCCACGCCTCCATGACCTGGTGGTAGACCTCCGGCAGGTCCTCCAGCTTCTCCGCGTAGCTCGGCTCGCCCTTGAGGTCCACGACCGTCGAGGGGGTGTCGGGCGCGAGCGGGTTGGGGAACGGCGTGGTCTCCAGGCCGTTCATGTCGATGTAGTGCTGGAGCGCCGTGGAGGACGGCGGGAAGCGCATGGCGCCCATCTCGGCCGCCAGGCCGTCCTGTTCGGCGGTGGTCTCCGCGCCGTCAAAGCGGGTGGTGCGCAGCCGCCCGCCGAGCTGGTCGGCCTCGTACACGACGGGCCTGAGGCCCATCTTCATCAGCTCGTACGCGGTGACCAGCCCGGACAGGCCGCCGCCGATCACCGCGACCTCGGTGCCGTGCTCGGTGGCCGGCACGGAGCCGAGCCCCGCGGGGTGCGCCAGATAGTCGTCGTAGGCGAACGGGAAGTCGGGGCCGAACATGGTGACGGGCGGGGCCTCTTGGGCCTCGGCGTGCTGTTCGTCGTGGACGGCGGACGGCACGGTGGACGTCATGGCGCGCTGTTCTCCTTGCGGAAAGGGGTGGTGCGGTGAGGGTGGTACGAGGGATGCCCGGCCGGTCAGGCGTGGAGGGCTCAGGCGCAGAGGGCTCAGACGTAGAGCTCCGGGCGGCGGTCGGCCAGGTACGGGTTGGCCTCGCGTGACCGCTTCAGCGCCTCCGGGTCGGCGTCGGCGACGAGCAGTTCCTCTTCGCGGCCGCCGCGGGCCGGCTCCTCGCCGTCCGGCGTCGCGAGCACGCTGAGCCCCGCGAAGTCGAACTCGCCCTCGGGGCCCGTGCGGTTGGCGTACGCGATGAAGAGCCCGCTCTCCCAGGCGCGGGCCGGCACCAGGCTGCGGGGCACGAAGTCGTACGGGCGCATCAGCGCGGTGGGCACGGCCAGCAGCTCCGTACCGGCGAGCGCGTGCGCCCGCACCGCCTCGGGGAACTCGACGTCGTAGCAGATCAGCAGCCCGACGCGGACGCCGTCGAGCTCGGCCTGCACGACGAGCTCGTCGCCGGGGGCGAAGTGCTCGGTCTCGTAGCCGCCGTACAGATGGGTCTTGCGGTACGTCGCGAGGCGGCTGCCGTCGGGGCCCGTGAGCTGCACGGAGTTGAAGACCCGCGCGCCGTCCCGCTCGGGGAAGCCGTACGCGATCGCGAGGCCGTGCCGTGCGGCGATGTCCGCGACCTGCTCGGCGCAGCGTCCGTCGGCTGGCTCGGCGAGCTCGTGGACGCGCTCGCCCAACGCGTAGCCGGTCAGCGAGAGTTCGGGCGTCACGAGGAGCCGCGCGCCGCGGGACGCGGCGCGCGCGGCGATGCCGTCGAGGCCGGCGAGCCCGGCGGGACCCTGGTACAGGGCGGTGCGGAACGGCGTCGTGAAGCGCGGCATGGGACCTCGGGCAGGGGTGATCAAGGCGTGTTCTGGGGGACGTTGAGACAGTACGTTTCGGCGCGAGCGGGCGACAAGACGCGGATGTTGCGGGTCGGGGCCCTGTTTGTTGCGCGTCTGCGCGCAGGAACGGCGATCCGTTGCGCCTCGGTCACCCGTCCGGAACCTCAAGGGAGCCATAAGGGGCCCTGAAGATCATCTGTCGTGGGGCCGCGGGCGGCGCGGCGGCGCACATGATGTGCGGTGCCCGGAACACCCCGACCCCCTGGAGGCCCCCGATGCCCCCTGCCCGCACGCGCCGCTGCTGCCCCGGATGCGGAGCCGACCTGGGCGCCGGGGAACGGGAGTCGTGCGGCTGCGCCGGACCCTTCCCCACCGAGCGGTTCGACCCCATGCACATCCGCCCCTACCTGGCGGTCGGCGACGGCGAGGAGGCCGCGGTGCCGCCGCCGGAGGACCGCGCCATGCCGGAGCCCGAGCTCGCGGGCCCGGTGTGCGCGGCCGGGGACGAGCGCCTGCCGCCCCGCGCCGGTGCCAGGAGACGGCCCCGTACGCGGCGTACGCACCACCGCCCCGCGCTCGCGGCGCTCGCCGCCCTGGCAACCGTCGCTGCGCTGGGCGGCGTACTGCTCGCGACCCATCGCGAGCCCGTGAGGGAACAGGCGCTCCCCCAGGCGCCGGGCCCCGCCCCGGCGACGGAGCCGCACGGGCCGCACGCCTCGGAGTCCCCGCGCGCCGATCGCGGCGGGGACCGCGAGGCCGCGCGCTCCTCGGAGCGGCCGCGGCATAGCTGGCACAAGCGGGACCGCCGCGAGGAGCGAGAGCGGCGGGAGGAGCGGGAGCGCCGGGAGGCCGCGGAGCGGCAGGACGCCCCGGACCGCCCGGAGGCCCCGGCCGCCGCGCTGCCCACCGCGCGGCTCCAGGTCGGCGACCGCGGCGCCGACGTCGACGCGCTGCAGCGGCGCCTCAAGCAGGTGGGGTTCCTCGACCCGGACACCCCGGAGAACGGCTTCTTCTCCACCACCGTCCAGGAGGCCGTGTTCCGCTATCAGGTGGCGCGCGATGTGCACGACGGCATCGACGGCGTGTACGGGCCCAACACCCGCAGGGCGCTGGCCGGTTCGTAAGGCCGCTGACCCGGGCGTGGCTCAGCCAGGGGAGCCCGAGGAGTAGCGGCGCAGCAGCGGCGAGAGCACCAGCACGGACTTGGTGCGCTCCACGAAGGGCTCCCCCGCGATCCGCTCCAGCACCCGCTCGAAGTGCCGCATGTCGGAGGCGAAGACCTGCACCAGCGCGTCGGCGTCCCCGGTGACGGTGGAGGCCGAGGCGACCTCGGGGTAGCGGCTGAGGGCGCGGTGTATGTCCTCCGGCGAGGTCTTGGAGCGGCAGTACATCTCGATGTAGCCCTCGGTCTCCCAGCCGAGCGCGGCGGGGTCGACCCGCACCGTGAAGCCGGTGATGGCGCCCTGCTCCCGCAGCCGGTCCACCCGGCGCTTGACCGCGGGCGCCGAGAGGCCCACCTCGGCGCCGATGTCGGCATAGGTGCGGCGGGCGTCCTCGGCGAGGGCGTGGACGATCCGTTCATCGAGTTCGTTCAGCGACACGCCCCAGTACACCATGTGCGGGTGCGCACCCACCCGCCGAGGTGCGCCCGGCGCCGGGGTCCCTAACTGCGCCATAAGTCCAGCTCAACGGGGCCGAAGGGGGCCGTTCCCCGGGAGTCGTCGCGGCTAGGTTCATGCACCGGCCACCGCAACCCCCACACTCCGGAGGACCCCCATGCCGCACCTCTCGCACCGCGCAGCGGCCCTCGCCGCAGGGGCCGCGCTCGCCGCCTCGGCCGTGCCCGCCGCCACCGCCCGGGCGGCCGACGGCGGAGACGGGGGAGACCACCACGTCGCGGGGAAGCGGCGGGTCGCCGTGGCGATGGTCGACTTCACCGACAGCAGGCTGAGCGCGCCGGAGAAGTTCCGGAAGACCCTGGAATCGCGCTACTTCGGCAAGAGCGGCTCACTCGACGCCTACTACGGCGCCGTCTCGCGCGGCACGGCCCGCTTCGTACCCGCTGACCAGGGAAACACGGTCACGGGGCCGCTCCGCCTCCCCATGTCCGTGAAGGGGTGTGACACGGCGAAGATGGAGAAGCTCACCAAAGAGCAGCTCGCCGAGCGGGGTGTGGGCGAGGACGACTACGACCACCTCTCGATCGTCTTCCCCGCGAAGGACGCCGGGTGCGGCTGGGCCGGCCTGGCCGGCGTGCAGGGCGGTACGAGCTGGATGCCGGACGACATGTCGCTCGACGGCCTGGTCCACGAGATCGGTCACAACCTCGGGTTCAGCCACCACATGCGCCTCGACTGCCCCGCGAGCGGGAAGCTGGAGGGCTGCCGGGAGACCGGGGACACCAGCGGCAAGACGCCCATGGGCGGCGGGGGCGCGGCTGCCGGGCCGGCCTCGCCGGAGATGGCGCACGTCGGCTGGTTCGGCAAGGGCCAGCGGGTACGCGCCTCCGGCTCCGGTACGTACGCGCTGCGCCCCCTGCACGGCGGCGGGAACGGGACCCGCGCCGTCGAGGTCCCGCTGACCGGCGGCGACAGCCTGATGCTCGAACTGCGCGCGGCGAACCCGGACAAGGGCCTCGACAAGAAGGTCAAGGGCGTCTTCGCGTACCGGGTGAAGGACGGCGACTACACCAAGTCCACGCTGGTGGACACCGGTTCGGGCGGCTCGGGCGACTCCTCCGGCACGCTCGGCGCGCTCCGCTCCGGGGACGCCGTGACCTCGGGCGGCACGCGGGTGAGCGTGGCCTCCGTACGGGACGGCTCAGCGTCGGTACGGGTGAGCGGCGCGGCGGCCGCGCAGTCCGCCGGCAGCGAGTCCGCCGGCGCCGAGGGGGCGCACCCGCAGGGCGGGCGGGCGCGGCTCGCCGAGACCGGCGGCGGGTCCTCGCGGGACGGCTCGGTGCCGCTGACCGCCGGGGGCGCCGTGCTGCTCGCCGCGGGCGCGGGCTCGCTGGCGTACGGGGCGAGGCGGCGGCGCGCGCGGGGCGCCCACCGGGGTTGAAGCCGGGCGCCCACCGGACGTGAGCCGGGGCGGAACGCACGACGGCGGGGCCGGTCCGCGAAGGACCGGCCCCGCCGTCGTGTGTGTGCCCTGTGCCGCTACGCGTCGGCGGTCGCCGGCTCGCCGCCCTCGCCCGGGCCGCCCTCGCCGCCGTGGCCGGGGTCGTCGTTGAGGCGGGAGCGCCGGATGCCGTACCCGAAGTACACGGCGAGCCCCGCCGCCATCCAGACGCCGAACACGATCCAGGTGGGCGTGTCCAGGCTGCCCATCATCCACAGGCACAGCCCGAAGCCGATCAGCGGGAAGACCGGCACGAGCGGCACGCGGAAGGTGCGCCGCATGTGCGGGCGGGTGCGCCGCAGCACCAGCACCGCGATGTTGACCAGCGCGAACGCGAACAGGGTGCCGATGCTCGTGGCGTCGGCGAGGCTGCCCAGCGGGACGGCGGCCGCGAGCAGCCCGCAGAACAGCGAGACGATCACGGTGTTCGCGCGCGGCACGCCGGTGCGCGCGTTGACCTTGGAGAACACCTTCGGCATGAGCCCGTCGCGGGACATCGCGAAGAGCACGCGGGTCTGCCCGTACAGCACGGTCAGCACCACCGAGGCGATGGCGATCACCGCGCCGAAGGCCAGCACCACCGGCCAGAAGCCCTGGCCCGTGACGCCGTGCAGGATGCCGGCCAGCGCGGCCTCGGTGCCCTTGAACTTCTGCCAGGGCAGGGCGCCGACGGCGACGGCGGCGACCAGGCAGTAGAGCAGGGTGACGATGCCGAGCGAGAGCAGGATGGCGCGCGGCAGGTCGCGCTGCGCGTCCTTCGCCTCCTCGCCCGCCGTGGAGGCGGCGTCGAAGCCGATGTACGAGAAGAAGAGCGTGGCGCCGGCGGCGCTCACCCCGGCCATGCCCAGCGGCATGAAGGGCGTGTAGTTCCCGGCCCTGATGCCGGTGAAGGCGACCGCGCAGAACAGCAGCAGCGCGGCGATCTTGATGGTCACCATGATGGCGTTGGCGCGGGCGCTCTCCTTGGCGCCGCCCAGCAGGAACACCATGGCGAGCAGCACGACCAGCAGCGCGGGCAGGTTGAAGAGCCCGCCGTCGCCCGGCGGCGCCGCGACCGCCTCGGGGATGGTGATGCCGAGCGTGCCGTGCAGCAGTTCGTTGAGGTACTGCCCCCAGCCCACCGCGACGGCGGCCACCGAGACCCCGTACTCCAGGAGCAGGCACCAGCCGCACACCCAGGCCACCAGCTCGCCGAGGGTGGCGTAGGCGTAGGAGTAGGAGGAGCCGGAGACCGGGATGGTGCCGGCCAGCTCGGCGTAGGAGAGCGCGGAGAAGAGCGCGGTGAGCCCGGCGATGAGGAAGGAGACGATCACCGCGGGGCCCGCGTCGGGCACGGCCTCGCCCAGCACCACGAAGATGCCGGTGCCCAGGGTCGCGCCGACGCTCAGCGTGGTGAGCTGCCACAGGCCCAGCGACCTGCGCAGCGAGCCGCCCGCGCCCTGGCCGCCCTCGGCCACCAGGCGCTCCACGGGTTTCCGGCGCAGCGGCCTGGCCACGCGGCCTCCGCCTCCCGGCTCCGAAGCGGGCGGTGGGGTGGACGGGGCGGCGCCATGGTCCAGCACGTGCGGTCTCCTTGCTCGTACAGCGCCGCACAGCACCGTGCGGCGGTCTTACCGGTGAGCGGCCCCGGGCCCCGGCCGCGAGGGCGGGGGCGGCCGGGGCCGGGAGCGTCAGCGCGAGGATCGTCGCGGTGGGGTCGCGAGGAAGATCTCAGTGATCGCGTATGACGCATGACTGTACGAGCAGCGCACAGCGCCGGGTAACGGGGGGTTGTTGCGTGTGCCCGTCGATCCGTTGCGCGGATCGCCCCGGAGCGCAAGATCCTTTACGTCGCGGGGACCGCCCGCGCCCACATCCCGTCGTCCGTGAGATAGCCGTCGATCCTCAATCCCGCCTGTTCCAGGGCGTGTTGGAAGTCCTCGCGGGACAGCCAGCGGGAGTAGAAGGTCTGCGTCCAGCGTTCGCCGCCGCGCTCGTAGCCGACCACGTTGCGGACGACCCCTTCGCCGAGGTTTTCCACCTCTTCGACCGAGACGACCGTCCCGCTCTCGTCCGTACGCAGAAGGCCCGGCTTGCGCCGTTCGGGGTGGTGGTCGCTCTCCCGCTGGAGGACCACGCAGCCGTCCGCGGCGACATGCCGGGCACATGCGAGCAGAAGCCGCGAACGGCCCTCCGGATCGGCCGTGTTGATCAGGAACGAGGTCAGGGTCACCACGTCGAAGCGCTCCCCCAGGTCCAGGTCCTCGATGCCGCTCAGCACCGTGCGGACGCCGGGCGCCCGCTCCGCCGCGCGCTCCAGCATCCCCGCCGACTCGTCCACGGCGGTCACCTCGAAGCCGCGCGCCACGAGCGGCCCGGTCATCCGGCCCGCGCCCGCGCCGAGCTCCAGCAGGGTGCGCGCGCCCGGACCCGCGGCGGCCGCGATGACCTCGGGTTCTCCGCTGTCCTTCAGCCCCGCGTACATCTCCACCGCGCAGCCGTCCGGGGTGATCTCCCCGCGCCCGGTGCCGGTGTGCTCCTCCCGTTTGAATGCCGTCATGGGCCGATCCGAGCACAGAAAACGGGCCGCGGGGAGGGTGAGGACGGCGTTCCGTCCGCACCGGGCCCGCGGCCCGTGCTGAGTGCTGGGTTGCTGGGTGTCAGCCGGGTGTCACCGGCTCGCGCGCTGTGTCACCAGCTCGCGTACGGCGTCACCAGCTCGCGTGGAGCGGCTTGGTCACCAGCTCGCGTGGAGCGGCTTGCCCTCCGCGTACCCGCTGGCGCTCTGCACGCCGATCACGGCGTGCTCGGCGAACTCCTCCAGGGAGCCCGCGCCGGCGTAGGTGCAGGAGGAGCGGACGCCCGCGATGATCGAGTCGATCACGTCCTCGACGCCGGGCCGGGCCGGGTCGATGAACATCCGCGAGGTCGAGATGCCCTCCTCGAACAGGGCCTTGCGGGCGCGGTCGTACGCCGACTCGTCGCTGGTGCGGTTGCGCACGGCGCGGGCCGAGGCCATGCCGAAGGACTCCTTGTAGAGCCGCCCGTCGGCGGTCTGCTGGAGGTCGCCGGGCGACTCCTGGGTGCCGGCGAACCAGGAGCCCACCATCACGTTCGAGGCGCCGGCCGCGAGGGCCATCGCCACGTCGCGCGGGTGCCGCACGCCGCCATCGGCCCACACGTGCTTGCCGTACTTGCGCGCCTCCTCGGCGCACTCCAGCACCGCGGAGAACTGCGGGCGGCCCACGCCGGTCATCATCCGCGTGGTGCACATCGCGCCCGGACCCACACCGACCTTGATGATGTCGGCGCCCGCCTCGATGAGGTCCTTCACGCCCTCGGCCGCGACGATGTTGCCCGCCACGACCGGGACCTGCGGGTCCAGGGCCCGTACGGCCTTGAGCGCGTCGATCATGCGCTCCTGGTGGCCGTGCGCGGTGTCCACGACGAGGGTGTCCACGCCGGCGGCGAGCAGCGCCTTGGCGCGGCCCGCGACGTCGCCGTTGATGCCGACGGCGGCCGCGATGCGCAGCTTGCCGTCCGCGTCGACGGCCGGCGTGTAGAGGGTGGCCCGGAGGGCGCCCTTGCGCGTGAGGATGCCGACGAGCCTCCCGTCGCCGTCCACGGCGGGGGCGAGCTTGCGGTGCGCCGCGTCCAGCCGGTTGAAGGCCTCGCGCGGGTCGATGTCCGCGTCCAGGACCAGCAGCTCGCGGGACATCACCTCGGAGAGCTGGGTGAAGCGGTCGACCCCGGTCAGGTCCGACTCGGTCACCACGCCCACCGGCTTGCCCTCCACGGTGACGACGCCCGCGCCGTGTGCCCGCTTGGGCAGCAGCGAGAGCGCGTCGGCGACGGTCTGGGTGGGGGCGAGGGTGATGGGGGTGTCCAGCACGAGGTGGCGCTGCTTCACCCAGTGGATGACGTCGGTGACGACATCGAGGGGGATGTCCTGGGGGATCACCACGAGCCCGCCGCGGCGGGCCACGGTCTCGGCCATCCGGCGTCCGGCGATGGCGGTCATGTTGGCCACCACCAGCGGGATCGTGGTGCCGGTCCCGTCCGGGGTGGAGAGGTCCACGCCCTGCCGGGAACCCACCGCCGAGCGGTTGGGCACCATGAAGACGTCGTCGTACGTGAGGTCGTACGGGGGCCGCTGCTCATTCAGAAAACGCACGTACTTGAGTCTCCCACGCCAGGCCACCGACACGAGAACGTACGTTCCACCAGAGGGGCGGCCGCCCGCCTCGTACGATCCCACGGCCCACTGCCGTGGAACGCGCCCGCAGCGGCTGGCGGGCCCCGTGCGAGACCCGCGCCGGAACGCCCCCGCCGCGGCAGCCGTCGCAGAGCTGGGGCGGAGGTGCTGAGCGGCGCTGGTGTGCGGGGAACTCTCAGCGTGTGGTCGGCGTTACGGAGAGTGCGAAGACTCTAGGCAGAGGTGGGAGGCGGCGGTAGGTTGCGCCGTCTCGCGGCACCGCGGGTGTGCCGCAGGGGGATGGACGCAGGACGAGGGGGCGCGGAAGTGCGGGACTTCGGGCTTCCACCGCTGGTGGACCCGATCCGCTCGGGTGGTCTGGCGGACGCGGTGTTCGAGAACGCCGCGCGGGACCCCGGCATGCCGCAGTGCGCGGTGCGCGAGCGGGACGGCGGCTGGCGGGAGATGACCGCGGGTGCCTTCGGCGACGAGGTCCTCGCCCTGGCCAGGGGCCTGCTGGCCTCCGGCGTCGGCTTCGGCGACCGCGTCGCGGTGATGTCCCGCACCCGCTACGAGTGGACGCTGTTCGCGCACGCCCTGTGGTCGCTGGGCGCCCAGGTGGTCTCCGTGTATCCGACCTCCTCGGCCGCGCAGCTGCGCCGGGTGCTCGGCGATTCGGGCGCGAGCGCCGTGGTGGTGGAGAGCGAGGACCACGCCATGACCCTCGGCACGGCCTGCGACGACCTGCCCGCGCTGCGCAGGCTGTGGCAGCTCGACGCGGACTGCCTCGGCGAGCTGCGCGCCGCGGGCCGCGACGTCCCGGACGACGCGGTGCACCGGCTTCGGCACGCCGTGACCCCCGGCAGCACGGCGGCCGTCGTGCACACCTCGGGCACGACGGGCGAGCCGCGCGGCTGCGCCGTGCCGCACTCGGCGCTCGCCTTCGAGACCGACACGCTGCTGGCCGGCTGGCGGCACCTGATGGCCGCGCAGGACGAGCAGCCCTCGCTCCTCAACTTCCTGCCCATGTGCCACGTCTACGGACTGATGGTCTCGGTGCTGTCGGTGCGCGGCGGCATCCTGCTCGGCCACCAGCCGGAGACCACCCCGGACGAACTCCTCACCGCCCTGCGCTCGTTCCGCCCCACCTGCGTCTTCGCCGTCCCGTATCTCTTCGAGAAGCTGTACGGGAAGGCGCGCTCCGCCGCGGCGCGCGCCGGCCACCTGCGCGGCTTCGAGCGCGCCGAGGAGGTCTCCGAGCTGTACGCACGCGCCGTCGAGGACCACGCGCTGGGCCACGGCCCCGGCCCGGGGCCCCGGCTGCGCGCCAAGCACGCGCTGCACGACCGCCTGGTGCACCGGCGGCTGCGCGAGGCGCTGGGCGGGCGGGCGCGCCATGTGGTCTCCGGAGGTTCGCCGCTCAGTCGCAGGATGGGGCTGCTGTTCGCGGGCGCGGGGATCACGGTGTACGACGGCTACGGACTCACCGAGACCACAGCCGCCGTGACCGCGCAGCCGCCGGGACGGCCGAAGTTCGGGACGGTGGGCCGCCCGATGCCGGGGGCCTCGCTGCACCTCGCAGAGGACGGCGAGATCTGGGTGAGCGGCGCCATGCTGTTCTCCGGGTACACCGACGGCGGCGCCGACGGCCCGCGCGACGGGTGGCTGGCGACCGGCGACACCGGCGAGTTCGACGAGGACGGCTATCTCGTCATCACCGGGCGCAAGAAGGACGTGATCATCACCAGCGGGGGCAACACCGTCTCCCCCGCCGTCCTGGAGGAGCGCCTGCGCGCCCACCCGCTCATCTCGCAGGCCCTGGTCGTGGGCGACGGCAAGCCCTTCGTGGGCGCGCTCATCGCCCTGGACCCGGACGAGCTGGCGCAGTGGGACGGCGCCGTCCCCGACGAGATCGAGCGCCAGATCGGCCGCGCCGTGATGGCCGCCAACGCCTCGGTCTCGCGCTCCGAGCAAATCCGCGCCTTCCGCATCCTGCGCCGCGACTTCACCGACCACCCCGAGCTGCTCACCCCGTCCCTCAAGCTGCGCCGGGACGCCGCGGCCAGGCACTTCGCCACCGAGATAAGGGCGTTGTACGAGCGGTAGGACACCGTACGAGGACAAGGCACCGTACGAGCGCGAGGGCACCGTGCGAGTGCGAGGGCACCGTGCGAGTGCGAGGGCCGCGTACGGGCGCGAAGGCCGCGCACGGGCGGCTGGACGTCGTACGGGCGACCAGGCGCCGTACGCGTGCCGAGCACCCCGCACATCCCGCGCGGCACGCCCCGCGCGGGCCGCACCGTAACAGCGTCCGGCGTGCCGGTGCCGCTCTTTGTCAGGGGATGACGAAGGGCCGCCAGCCGTGCCCCGTAAGGCAATAGCGTCCCTGCGCATTCCGGAGGCGCGTGTGGCCTCCGGCCCGTTTTCCGGGATTCCGGGAGGGAGCAGGCGTGCGGTCCGTCATCGGCAGGTATCTCGTCTCGGGGCGCGCGATCGGCACGGCGCTGGTCGTGATCGCCCTGGTGGCGACGCTGACCGCGCTGCTGCTGCCGGCGCAGACGTTCACCGGCAACATCTCGGCCACGGCGGCAAGGGAGGGCTGGCAGGACGACGGGGGCGGCACCGTCAGCACCCCGTACGGCCCGCTGTCCCCGCTGGACCGCGACTTCGTACGGAAGGTGCGGCTGGCCGGGCTGTGGGAGCTGCCCGCGGGGCGGCAGGCGCAGGAGCGCGGCGGCCGCGCCTCGGTGCGCGAGGCGGGCGACCACCTCGTGTCCGGGCACACCGAGCTGGACCGGCTCGTGGTGCAGGACGCGCGCTCGCTCGGCGTGACGCTGCCCAACCAGCCCAACGCCCAACAGCAGGGGTTCCTCGCCCAGTTGGAGACGGCGCGCGGCGGCGCGTACGACCGGCTCTTCGCGAACCTGCTGCGCCGCGCGCACGGCAAGGTCTTCGGCCTGATCGGCCTCGTACGCGACCGCACCAGGAACGCGATGGTCCGCTCGCTCGCCACCCGCGCGAACGCCGTGGTCCTGGACCACATCACGGTCCTGGAGAGCACCGGGCTCGTCGACTTCGACGCCCTCCACCCGGACCGGAACTGACCGCCTCCGAACGGACCGGATCAGGCCCGACCCGGCCCGAGACGCAGAAAGGCAGCGCGACATGACAAGGCAGGCCCACAAACGCTCGCGCCTCACCAGCACGCCAGCGGCGATCGCCGCGGCGGTGGTCCTCGGCGCGACCGGCATCACGGCGCTGGCCGTGAACGCCTCGGCGGGACCCGGCGGCCCGCGCACCGCTGAGCAGGCGGAGCAACCGGGGCCCGCAGCGGCCGCGTCCACCGTCGCCTGCCCCGATGTCGGGCTGCGGCTCGACCGGGTGCCCCGGGGCGCGCGCACCGAGGTGGCCGAGGGGCTGGCGGCGCTGGACCGGCAGGTCGCGGGCGCCTACGAGAAGGTGAGCGGGGGCGGCGGGGGCCACGTCCACGGCGGCTCGGGAGGGGGCGCCGGCACCGGCTCCGGCGCGGACCCCGGCGCCGTGCTGGCGGCGTTACGGCAGCAGCGCGAGCGCACCATAGGCGGCATCGAGGACGCCGTCGCGAAGAACGGCGCGCCGCGGCCGAGCGGTCTGAGCGGGATGAGCGCGTGCGGGATGCGGCAGGACGGGACGGCCCGTACGACGGCTGACGCCACCCCTTCTGGTGGCGGCGGGCAACAAGGACAGCAGGGCCGGCAGCCGCAGCAAGGCGGCCCCGTCGCCGGGGACTTCGTGGACATCCGGCAGGTCCAGCCGAACGTGCGGAAGCCGCAGGACCAGCGGGGCGCCTCGAAGGGCACCTTCACCTCCTCCTGCGGCCGCAACGAGAACGGTCACTTCAACTCCGACAACGTCATCGTCGCGCCGGGCGTCAGCAACGGCGCGCACCACCTGCACGACTACGTGGGCAACACCTCCACCGACGCCTTCTCCACCGACCAGAGCCTGGCCGCCGCGGGCACCACCTGCACAGACGGCGACAAGTCCACGCACTACTGGCCCGTACTGCGGGCGCTGGACGGCAAGTCGGACGCCGGGGCGCACGACGGGAACGTCGGCTCCGTGCTGCGGCCAGCGAGCGTCACCCTGACCCTCAAGGGCAGCCCGGCGGGCAAGGTGACCGCGATGCCGCGCTTCCTGCGCATCATCACCGGCGACGCGAAGGCGTTCACCAACGGCGTCGCGAACGCCAACGCCTCCTGGAGCTGCGAGGGCTTCGAGAACAGGCAGCTCAAGGACGAGTACCCGCTCTGCCCCCGGGGCAGCAGGGTCGTGCGCACCTTCGCCTTCCAGAGCTGCTGGGACGGCAAGGACACCGACAGCGGCAACCACCGCACCCACGTGGCCTTCGCCCGCGAGGACGGCACGTGCCCCGACGGCTTCCGCGCGATCCCGCAGCTGCGGCAGCGCATCACGTACGACGTACCGCGGCGGGGCGTGCCGGCGCAGACCCCGTTCGCGGTGGACAGCTTCCCCGAACAGCTCCACAAGCCGGTCACCGACCACGGCGACTTCATCAACGTGATGTCGGACGCCCTGATGAGGAAGGCGGTGACCTGCATCAACAGCGGGCGCAAGTGCGGCTGACGGCGCGGGCCGCCCACGGGGGAGGGCCCCGGCGCACGGTTCCGGATCCGTGCGCCGGGGCCCTCCGGCTGCCCGGCCCCGGGGGGCCCGCTCAACACCCGCGGCTCAACTCCCGCGGCCTCAGAGCCCGTTCACGCGCGCCTCGTGGGCCACGCCGAGCGGGAGCGTTCCCGCGCCGGTCACCAGGGCGCGGGCGCGGCGCCCCGCGCGTGAGCGGCGGCGGCGCACCTCGGCCAGCAGGCGCCTGCCGCGCAGGGTCATCTCCATCTCGAAGCGGGTGCGCGGGTCGCGCAGCGAGGGTCCGAAGAGCTTCTCGATCTGGCGCAGCCTGTACCGCACCGTCTGCGGATGCACCTGCAGCGTCCGCGCGGCCTCCGGCGCCCCGCCGCCCTCCAGCCAGGCGAGCAGGGTCACTTCGAGCCGTTCGCTCTGCCGCGGGGTCAGCCCGTCCAGCGGCGCGAGCCAGCGCGCCGCGAGCGCGCGGGTCAGCGACTCGTCCTGGAGCAGCAGCAGCCGCGAGAGGTGGTCGTCCACGAACTGCACCCGGGCCTCGCCCCGCCCGGCGCCCGCCGCCCCCTCGTTCTCCTCGGGCGCGATCTCCAGCAGCCGCCTGGCCCACCGCAGCGAGGAGGCGGCGTCGTTGAGCGGTACGACGTGTCCGACGGCCGCCCTCCGCCCGCGCAGCAACCCCTCAAGGGCGGCCGTCCCCTCGTACTCCCCGGGGTCGGGCACCAGCAGGCACACCTCCCCGTCGAAGGGGCCGACCAGGGCGTTCCCCAGCGCGGCGGCGAGCTGCGGCACCTCGCAGGGCGAGGCCAGCGCGACCGCCCGTACGGTGTCGGGCAGCGGCCAGCGCGCGGCCCTGGACAGCTCGGACAGCGACAGCGGCGAGGAGGCGCGCTCATCGATGAGCGCGGTGAACAGCTGGCGCCGCGCCCTGTCGATCGGCACGGCGGGGGCGAGCGCGGCGGCGGGCAGCGGCAGCGCGGGCGGCGCGGCACGGACCGCGCCCTCGGGCCCCCGGCCGTCCCCCTGGGAGGCGGCCTCCCCGCCGGACACGCCGCACCGCTTGTATCCGAGCGAGGACAACAGCGCCTGTTCCAGCGCCCATTGGAGGTCGTCCCGCTCGATGTCCTGCGCCTTCAGGATGGCGGGCAGGGCCGGAATGCTCTGCTCCAGCTCCACCGCGACCCGGCCGGCGAGCGAGGGGAGTTCCTTTCTCAGCACCCGGGTCCACTCCCCTCGCGGACGTGACCAGATGCGGTTCAGAAGGTCGCACATCTCTACCTCGTTCCTGCCGGCGCGTGCCCGCCGGCACGGGGTGTACGGGCCCGCGGTCGGACGGTCCCCCTGCTTCCCCTGGGGTGGGCATCATCCGCAGCCGTGCTGTGCGGCGGGGACGGCAGTACGGGAATTTGTCACAGCGCGATAAATCCTGGAGGGCTCTGCCCGTATTCGGCGATGCTTCTGGGCCTCCGGCCGCCGCGCACCGACCGCACAGACCACCGACCACCGCGCGGGACCGGCCGCCCCTCGCCGCCAGGTGCCCTCGCCCCGGCGCGTGCCGCGGCGGCCAGGCCGCCGTCACGGAAGCACCGGTGCCCCGATGCCCGAGCACACCCCCCACCGCAACGACCCCGCACGCCCCGAAGGGCCCGCCGCGGGCGCCGCCTCGCGCTCGCACCGCTACCGGCTCCCCGTACGCGCCTGCCCCGCGCGCCGCCAGGCCGCCTTCGGGCTCGGCACCGCGCTGGCGCTGTTCCTGTGCGTCAGCCGCGGTTCGCTGGGCCGCTTCTGGGCGTTCCTCGACTTCGGCGCGGGGGTGCTCGCGCTGGTCGCGCTGACCGCCACCGTGCTGTGGGGGCTCGCCGCCACCGACCGTACGGTGCTCGGCCCCGGACACCGGCTGATCGCGCAGGCCGTGCACCGCGGCACGGCCGTCGCGGGCCTCGGCTTCCTGGCGCTGCACATCTGGGTGAAGGTCGCCGAGGGCTCGACGGGCGCGGCCGCCACCGCCGTCCCGTTCACCGACCCGGCGCGCCCGCTGCTCGTCGGGCTGGGCTCGCTGGCCGGCTACCTGTTCCTCGCCGTGTCCGTCACCGGCGCGGTGCGCGGCGCCTTCGCGCGCAGCGGGCGCTCCCGCTGGTGGCGCGCGCTGCACATGGGCGCGTACGCGGCCTGGGGCATGGCCCTGGTGCACGGCCTCAAGGCAGGGCGCGCGGCGAGCCTCTGGGTGACCGCGAGCTATGTGCTGTGCCTGGCCGCGGTCGCCGGTGTGCTCGCGCTGCGGCTCGCTCCCGCACGGAACACGCCCGGCGCCCGCGACACCGCCCGCGCTCCCGCACCGCCCCGTACGCCGCGTACGCGTCCGCTCCGCATGACCCGCATGACCCGCATGACCCGCATGACCCGCATGCCTCGTCCGCCGCGCGCCCTGCGGCTGCCGCGCCTGCCGCGTCCGCGGCGGGTCCCGCGCGTCCCGCGTGCGTACCGCACTCCGGAAGGAAAGCAGCAGTGACCTCCGTCGTCCCCGCCTTACGCACCGAAGCCCCACGCCCCGAAGCCTTACGCACCGAACCGGCCGCCCCGCCCGGCGCCCCCGCAGGCCCGGGAGACCAACAGGCCCCGCGGCTGGCCGTGTTCGGGCTGCCGCGGCTGCTCGCCGGGCTGGGCGAGGGGGTACGCCTCGACCGGGTCGGCCACCTCACGGTGCACGGCTCCCTCCCCCACCTGCCGCCGGGCGAACTGGCCGAGCTCGCCGAGAACATCGCGCTGCGCGGCCGCGGCGGCGCCGGTTTCCCGTTCGCGCGGAAGCTGCGCGCGGTGTACGCGGCCGCGGCCCGGCACCACGCGGGAGGCCGGCAGGGAAACGGGGGCCGCGGCACCGGCGGTCGGGGGAACGGCGGTCGCGGCAACGGCGTACGGAGCAACGGCGGGCGGGCCAGGCCGGAGCGGCACACCGCCGTGGTCGTCAACGCCACCGAGGGCGAACCGGCCTGCCTCAAGGACACCGCGCTGCTGCTCTACGCACCCCATCTCGTCCTGGACGGCGCCCTGTTGGCGGCCCGGGAGCTGGGCGCCGGCGAGATACGCGTCGGGGTCACCCGCGAGGACACCGAGCGCTCGGTACGCGCCGCCGCAGCCGAACGCGGCCCCGAGGGCGTGCGCACGCGCGTCACCCGGCTCCCCGAGCGCTTCGTCACGGGCGAGTCGTCCGCGCTGGTCAACGGCCTGAACCAGCTCCCGCCGCTGCCCTCGGGCCGGGGCGTGCGCAGCAGCGAGAGCGGCCTGTACGGGCTGCCGACCCTGCTCTCCAACGCCGAGACCTTCGCGCAGCTCGCGGTCGCGGCCCGGCTCGGGGCGCTGGAGTACCGCACCGCCGGGCTGCCCGACGAGCCGGGCACCGCGCTGCTCACCCTCGCGGGCGGCCGCGTGCTGGAGGTCCCCTACGGGGTGCCGCTGCCGCATGTCCTGGGCATCTGCGGGCTGCACCCCGGACAGGGCGTACTCGTCGGCGGCTATCACGGCACCTGGCTCGGCCCGCAGTCCGCCTGGCGGGCCAGGGTCTCCCGCGAGTCCCTGGAAGGGTTCGGCGCGACGCTGGGGGCGGGCGCCGTGCTGCCGCTCCCCGAGGACACCTGCCCGGCGGGCGAGGCGGTACGGGTGGCGCACTGGCTCGCGGCGGAGAGCGCGGGACAGTGCGGCCCGTGCGTCCTGGGGCTGCCCGCGCTGGCCGGAGCGCTGGCCGAAGTGGCAGCGGGCGGCGGGCAGTCGGGCCTGGAGGCGGTACGGGAGCGTGCCGCGGCGGTGGTGGGGCGCGGCGCGTGCGGGCATCCGGACGGCACGGCGCGCTTCGTGGCCTCGGCGCTCTCGGCGTTCCCCGGAGAGTTCACCGAGCACGCGCTGGGGCGGGGCTGCGGACGGCCCGTACGGGGTGTGCTGCCGCTTCCCGGAGCCGGGGCACACTCCGGGCCCGCGACGACGGGCGGCCCGGCGACGGACGGCGCGGTACCGGCCGGCCCCGGCGCCCCTCCCCCGCCCCGGGAGCGGCTGGTCGTGAACTGGACCCTGTGTCAGGGCCACGGGCTCTGCGCCGGCGTGCTCCCCGAGGCGATCACCCTGGACGAGGACGGCTACCCCACGCGGGGCAGCAACGAGGTGCCCGCGCACCTGCGCCGGGACGCGCAGCGTGCGGTACGCCGCTGTCCCGCGCTGGCACTGCGGCTGGAGGACTGAGCCGGGGCGGGGGGCGCCTTGTGAGCTGGCAATCGATGTCCGGGCCGGTGGCGGGCCATAGCGGAAGGCCCCGTACACCCCGCTGATAACGTTTGCCCACGCCCGGCCGTCCGGCCCTCCACCCGTCGGCGGCGGCGTTGACCTTCGCAGCACCGCATCAGCCAGAGGAACCCGTACATGCCCATCCCCAAGGCAGAACTCCACCTCCACATCGAAGGCACCCTCGAGCCCGAGCTCGCCTTCGAACTGGCCGCACGCAACGGGGTCGAGCTGCCCTTCGCCACCGTGGACGAGCTGCGCGCCGCCTACTCCTTCACCGGCCTCCAGTCCTTCCTGGACCTCTACTACCGGATGATGTCGGTGCTCCGCACCGAGCAGGACTTCGCCGACCTCGCGGACGCCTATCTGGCCCGCGCCGCCGAGCAGGGCGTGCGGCACGCGGAGATCTTCTTCGACCCGCAGGCGCACACCGAGCGCGGCGTCGGCATCGACGTGGTGATCAACGGCCTGTGCCGCGCGCTCGACGTCTCCGAGGAGCGGCACGGCGTCAGCACCGGGCTCATCCTGTGCTTCCTGCGCCACCTGCCGGCCGAGCAGGCCATGGAAACGCTGCGCAGCGCCGAGCCGTACCTGCACAAGATCACCGCGGTGGGCCTGGACTCCAGCGAGGCGGGCTTCCCGCCGGAGCTGTTCACCGAGGTGTTCGCCGAGGCGCGCGCGCACGGGCTGCGGTGTGTGGCGCACGCGGGCGAGGAGGGGCCCGCCGAGTACATCAGGTCGGCGCTGGACGAGCTCCGGGTGGAGCGCATCGACCACGGGATCCGCTGCCTGGAGGACCCCGAGCTGGTGGCCCGGCTGCGTGATGAGCGGATGCCGCTGACCGTGTGCCCCTTCTCCAACGTCCGCCTCCAGGTCGTCGACGACCTCGCCGACCACCCGCTGCCGAAGATGCTGGCCGAGGGCCTGATGGTGACGGTCAACTCGGACGATCCGGCGTACTTCGGCGGCTACGCCGACGACAACTTCCGCGGCGTCGCCGAGGCCCTCTCCCTCACCCCCGAGGACCTCCGCACGCTGGCCGAGAACTCCTTCAACGCGGCGTTCCTCCCGCCCCAGCTCCGAGAGAAGTACCTGACAGACCTCAAGACCCACACCGCCTGACCATCCCTCAACGCCCGCAGCCCACACAGGGTTTGCGGGCGTTGCTGTGCCCGACCGGGGCATTGCCCACCCACCACTTCCTGCACGAGCACTCCCGTACGGGGTTGCGGGCCGCAGGCCCGGCTGGCCGCTCCCCCCCCCCCCGAGGTTGTGGGCAGTCGTTCCGCTGGGGCGGAACGGGTGGGCACAACCGGACTTGCGCCCCCTGCTCCCGCGCAACCACCCACCCAACGGGGCCCGGGGCGCAGCCCCGTGAACGCCCGCGCCGAGCGCGTGCGTCGGGTGCGGGGTGGGGTCGGCCTCGCGGCTGGCGGTTCCGGTGTGCCCGCCCGTTCCGCCCCGAGCGGAACGCACGCCCACACCTAGGAGCGGGGGGGCGGCAAGGCGCGCAGCGGCCGCGCGGCGCCACCACACCCGCGCCACGGGGGCACCCCATACGTACGCAAGCCCACCCCCGTTCACCCCTTAGCACGTTCGGACAATCCCCCACCCCCTCCTCCCGCCCCGGCACAGACTGCCGAACCACCCCACCAGCAGGAGGAGTCATGAACGTGCCCCACCGCCCCCTCCCCCTCGCGGCCGCCGCCGCATGCGTTCTGCTCGCCACGGCCTGCGGCTACGGCGGCGGCAGCGGCCAGCACGACCAGAGCGTCCGCCCCGCAGGCGACGCCAGCAACGCGGACAACGGCTACGGCACCGGCTACGGCACCGGCTCGACCCCCCAGAAGACCGCCGCCATCCTCACCACCCGCACCGACCCCCGCCTCGGCAAGCTCGTCACCGACGACGACGGCCGCACCCTCTACCGCTTCGACAAGGACACCGCGCACCCGCCCGCCTCACACTGCGCGGGCTCCTGCGCCTCCGCCTGGCCCCCCGTACCGGCGAAGAACGCCGAGCCCGCGCACGGCATCGCGCCCGAAGCCCTCGGCAAGGTCCGCCGCAAGGACGGGAGTTGGCAGCTCACCCTCGGCGGCTGGCCCGTGTACCGCTACGCCGAGGACACCGCGCCCGGCGACACCAAGGGCGAGGGCGTGGGCGGCACCTGGCACGCCCTCTCCCCCACCGGCGCCAAGGCCAAGGCGGGAGCCCCGGCCAAACCCACCGCGCAGTTGAGCGCGGTGGACAACCCGGCCCTCGGCAGGATCCTCGCCGACGCCGAGGGCCGCACCCTCTACCGCTTCGACAAGGACTCCGCCTGGCCCATGAGGTCCCGCTGCACGGACGCCTGCCTCAACACCTGGAAACCCGCGGCCCCGGTGGACGAGTCCAAGCTCAGCGGGGTGACGAGGAAGGCGGTCGGCACGTACCGAAGGGCCGACGGGACACGGCAGTTGACGATCGACTGCTGGCCGGTCTACTGGTTCACCGGCGACACGCGCCCCGGCGAGACCCGCGGCCAGAACAAGATGGGCCTCTGGCACGCCGTCACCCCGGCAGGCAAGAAGGCCAAGGGCAACGGCACCGGCACCCCGTCCGAAGGCACGGGCAACGCCATGACCGGCGGCGGTACGGCGTACTCGAGCGGAACCACGTACTGACGCCGGCCCCGGGCAGCCCTCACCCGGCCTTCACCCGGAAAGCTGCGACGAAGACGAGGACGGCGAGGACTCCGCCGACTCCCTCCCCTGCGGCACGGCGCCCGCCCCGTCGCCACCGCCCGCCCGCTTCTCCTCGCGCCGCGACCGCGACAGCAGACGGCGCCCGCCTTCCACGGCGGGCGCCGTCCAGCGCGCGGCGAGCGGTCCCGCTATGACCATCAGCAGGACGTACGCGGTGGCCAGCGGGCCGATCTGCGGCTCGGCGCTCACCGCGAGCCCGGCGATCACGATGGAGAACTCGCCGCGCGCCACCAGTGCGCCGCCGGCCCGCAGCCGCCCCCGCGAACTGACGCCCGCGCGGCGCGCCGCGTACCAGCCCGTCACGATCTTCGTCACCACGGTCACGACACACAGCAGCGCGGCCGGCAGCAGCACCGGCGGGATGTCCACGGGGTTGGTGTGCAGCCCGAAGAACACGAAGAAGATCGCGGCGAACAGGTCCCGCAGCGGCGTCATCAGCGCACGCGCGCTCTTCGCGGTCTCCCCGGACAGCGCGATGCCCACCAGGAACGCGCCCACGGCCGCCGACACCTGGAGCTTCTGCGCGATGCCCGCCACCAGCAGGGTCAGCCCGAGGACGACCAGCAGCAGCATCTCCGGTACGTCGGAGCTCACGGCGCGGCTGATGATCCGTCCGTGCCGCAGCGCGGCGTACAGCACCAGGCCCACCGTGCCCAGCGCGATCACCAGCGTGACGCTCCCGCCCGCGACGCCGACGCCCGCCAACAGGGCGGTCAGCAGCGGCAGATAGACCGCCATGGAGAGGTCCTCCATGACGAGGACGCCCAGGATCACGGGCGTCTCCTTGTTGCCCAGCCGCCCCAGGTCGGTGAGGACCTTGGCGATGACGCCCGAGGAGGAGATCCACGTGACACCGCCGAGCGCCACGCACGCCGCGGGGCCGAACCCGAGCAGCACGCCCGCGACCGCGCCCGGCACCGCGTTCAGCAGGAAGTCCACGATGCCGGACGGGTATTGGGTCTTGAGGCTGGTGACCAGCTCGGACGCGCTGTACTCCAGGCCGAGCAGCAGGAGGAGGAGGAGCACCCCGATCTCGGAGCCGACTTCGATGAACTCCTCGCTGGCGTTCAGCGGGAAGAGGCCGCCCTGCCCGAACGCGAGCCCGCCCAGCAGGTAGAGCGGGATCGGCGACATTCCGATGCGCCCGGCGAAGCGGCCGACCAGGCCCAGGCCGAGGATCACGGCGCCAAGTTCGATCAGGAGGACGGTGGAGTCGTGCACGTTGCTGGACCTGCCCCTTCTCTGCGGCGCCGGCCCCCGGTGGGGCGCCCTAGACGCCGCTGATGATACGGGTCAGCTCATCCACGCCTTCACGGGTCCCCACCACGACCAGCGAATCGTCCGCCTCCAGACGGAAGTCGGGGGTCGGCGAGGGCACCGGTCCGGTACGCCGCAGAACCGCCACGATCGACGCTCCGGTGAGGGTGCGCGCCTTGGTGTCGCCCAACGGCCGCCCGCGGTACGGGGATTGCTTGGTGACCGCGATGTGCTCCGTCACCAGGTCGATGTCCAGGTCCCCTGTGCCCAGGCTGTCCACCGCCTCGTTGCGCGAGGGCTCCAGCAGGTCGGCCAGCGAGGCCGCCTCGTCGGAGTCCAGCGGGACGGTGGCCTGGCAGGCGTCCGGATCGTCCGGCCTATAGAAGCCGAGGAAGCGCCGGCCGTCCTGATGCGCGACGACGGAGATGTGCCGCCCCGCTCGGGTGGCGATGTCGTACTGGGTGCCGACTCCCGGCAGCGGGGTGCGCTGCGTGCTCATGGCTCCCTGTCCCTCCTCGGACGCTGTGCGCGGTTCTGCGGCCGCGGTTTTCCCCGCGCAAAGGTTCCGCCCGGGGCCCACGCGGGGCACCGGGCGTTCAACGGCGGGGGTTCCGGCCGCAGATGAGCGTAACGTGCCCGCTCCCGCGCCCTCTCACGCCCCGGGGAACCGGGGGTTCCGCCTCTCCGGAGCCGGGCTCCCACAGGGCCGCTCCCGCGGAGCCGAGCCCCCGCGGGCCCCGCCGGGGCGCTCAGGCCCCGTCGGGATCCGCGCGCTCCAGCGCGGGCTTGGGCCCCGGCTGGAACTCCTGGAGCAGATAGTCGGCGGCCGCCGTGTCCGTCACCAGGCTGGTGACCAGCCCGGAGCGCAGCACCGCGCCGATCGCCGCCGCCTTGCGCTGGCCCCCCGCGATGGCGACCACCTCGGGGACCCGGCGCAGCCGCTCGGCCTCCACGGTGATGCACCGCTCCCCCAGGTCCCGCCCGATCCTGCGGCCCTCGGCGTCGAAGAGGTGCGCCGACATCTCGGCGGCCACGCCCAGCGAGGAGTAGTGCTCGCGCTCCTCGTCGCTGAGCATGTCGTGCACCGTGGAGATGCCCGGCTCCCAGGAGCCGATGGACACCGCGGCCACGGTCACCTTGTCGAAGTACTCGAAGGCGCGGGCGATCCCGGTCTGGCTGCGCAGCGCGGCCGCCGTACCGGAGTCGGGGAGCAGCATCGGGGCGTAGATGGGGTGCGCCTCGCCGCCCGCGACCTCGGCGGCGCGGCGCACCGCCTCGACCGAGCCGCGGTCGGCCGTGCCCGCGTCGTACACGCCGGTGAGCTGGACCACCGTGCAGGGCGGCAACTGCCGCAGCGCGGCGGCCATGTGGATGGTGGAGCGTCCCCAGGCGAGGCCGAGCACGTCCCCGTCGGTGACCAGTTCGCCGAGCAGGTCGGCGGCGACCTCGCCGAGGTTCTCCGGGTCGGCGCCGTCGTCCTCGTTGGACGGCTCGGCCGGCGACTCGACGACCACGACGTGCCGCAGTCCGTACCGGGCGCGCAGCGCGTCGGAGCGCTCGGCGTCCAGCTCCGCAGGGACCCGGATGTCGATCCGCACCAGGTCGCGTTCGAGGGCGGTCTCCAGGACCCTGGCCACCTTGAAGCGGCTCACGCCGAACTCGTCGGCGATCTGGATCTTGGACTTCCCCTCGAGGTAGAAGCGGCGTGCCATCGCCGCCGCCTGCATGAGCTCGGCGGGTCCCATTCGCGTGGTCCGACCCGACGACACCGCACTCACCTCACTGTCTTGCGTTCATGCGCCGCAGCGCTGGGCGTTCATCCTCGCAGATCCGGCGTGTCCCCGGCCCCCATCGTGCACGGTGCACACATGGTGCGCGCGAGTGCGGCACGGGGTGCGCGCGGCTGCGGTCAGTGGGCGCATCCCGCGCGCCGTCCCGCCTCCTCCGCCTGCTTGCGCAGCGAGCGTACGGCCGCAGCGGGGTCATCGGCCCCGTACACGGCGGAACCCGCGACGAAGACGTCGGCGCCCGCCTCGGCGCACTGCTCGATGGTCGAGGCCGAGACCCCGCCGTCCACCTGGAGTCCCATGCTCAGGCCGTGCTTGTCGATCAGTGCGCGGGTGCGGCGGATCTTGGGCAGCATGATGTCCAGGAAGGACTGCCCTCCGAAGCCCGGCTCCACGGTCATGATCAGCAGCATGTCGAGCTCGGGCAGCAGGTCCTCGTACGGCTCGATGGGCGTGGCCGGCTTGAGCGCCATCGCGGCGCGGCCGCCCTTGGCCTTGATCTCCCGCGCGGTGCGCACCGGAGCCGCGGCGGCCTCCGCGTGGAAGGTGACCGAGGAGGCGCCCGCCTCCACATACAGCGGGGCCCAGCGCTCCGGGTCCTCGATCATCAGGTGGCAGTCCAGCGGAATGTCCGTGGCCTTGTGCAGCGCCTCGACGACGGGGGCTCCGAGGGTGAGGTTGGGGACGAAGTGGTTGTCCATCACGTCCACGTGGAGCCCGTCAGCGCCCTCCACGGCGCGCGCCTCCTCGGCGAGGCGCGCGAAGTCGGCGGACAGGATGCTGGGGTTGATCTGAGGCATGGCTCCAGTATCTCGCTTCGTCGGGGAACGGTCGGTGAACGGTGGGGGACGGTACGCAGCCGGCGCCGCCTCCGCGGGGCGCGGGACCCGCGCGGTCTCCGGCGCGGTCAGCCGCCGGGCCGCCGCAGCAGCGCCAGGTACATCGCGTCGGTGCCGTGCAGATGCGGCCAGAGCTGTACGTCGGGGCCCTCGCCCAGGTCCGTGACGCCGCTCAACAGGGGCCGCGCGTCGAGGAGTTCAGCGCCGGTCTCCTTGCGCAGGTCGTCGACCACGGCGCGGGTCTCGGCCAGGTGCGGCGAGCAGGTCGCGTACCCCACGACCCCGCCGGGACGCACCGAGGCCAGCGCCTCGCGCAGCAGCCCGCGCTGGAGCGGCGCGAAGCCGTCCAGGTCCTCGGGCCTGCGCCGCCAGCGCGCCTCGGGCCGCCGGCGCAGCGCGCCGAGCCCCGTGCACGGGACGTCGACCAGCACGCGGTCGAGACTGCCGGGCCGCCAGGCCGGACGGGTGCCGTCGGCGGTGACCACCTGGTACGGGCCCGGGTTGCCGGCGAGCGAGCGGGCGACCAGCTCAGCGCGGTGCGGCTGCTTCTCGGCCGCCAGCAGCGCCGCGCCCCGTTCCGCGGCCAGCGCGCCGAGCAGCGCCGCCTTGCCGCCGGGCCCGGCGCAGCCGTCCAGCCACCGCTCGTCGGGGCCCTCCAGCGGCGCGTCGGCCAGCGCCATCGCCACGAGCTGGCTGCCCTCGTCCTGCACACCGGCGCGGCCCTCGCGCACGGCGTCCAGCGCTCCGGGCTCGCCGCCCTCGGCCATCCGCACCGCGTACGGCGACCAGCGCCCGGGCTCGGCCTCGCCGGTCAGCAGCTCCTCGGTGGTGGCCCGCCCGGGCCGCGCTACCAGGGTCACCCGGGGCCGCTCGTTGTCGGCGGAGAGCAGCGCCTCGATGTCCTCGCGGCCGCCGCCCAGCGCGTCCCACAGCGCGCCGACCACCCAGCGCGGATGCGCGTACCGGATGGCCAGATGTTCCTCGGGGTCCTCCTCGTACGGCGGGGTCACGCGCTCCAGCCAGCCGTCCAGGTCGTCCCGCGAGATCTTGCGCAGCACCGCGTTCACGAACTTGGCCCGCCCCTCGCCGACCACGGCCCGCGCCAGGTCGACGGTCGCGGACACGGCGGCGTGCGTGGGGATGCGGGTGCCGAGCAACTGGTGGGCGCCGAGCGTCAGTACGTCCAGCACGGGCGGGTCGATGTCGCGCACGGGCCGGTCGGTGCACTCGGCGATGACCGCGTCATAGGTGCCCTGCCAGCGCAGCGAGCCGTAGACCAGCTCGGTCGCGAGGGCCGCGTCGCGCGCGTCGAGCCGCCCCTTGTCCCGCTCCTTGCGCAGCAGCGGGGGGAGTACGAGGTTGGCGTACGCGTCCCGCTCGTCCACGGCGCGCAGCACGTCGAAGGCGAGCCCGCGCACGGGGTCCTTGCGGGGACGGTTCCTGCGCGCGTTGGGGGGCGCGCCACGGCGCGGCTGACCGCTCACTGCTGCCTGCTCACGACTGGTTGCTCACTGCTCAAGGTGCTCCGCTCAAAAGATGACGTTCCCCAGCGTACGCCCCGGTCCGCGGGCGTTTCGCGGCGCCCGTGCACCGGGGTGCGGGCACGCGCCACGCGGAGGTCACGCCGGGTCGGCGCCCAGCACCTCGCCCTCCGCGACCCGCACGCCGCGGGCCCAATCCGCCGCCGGCATCGGCTTCTTGCCCTGCGGCTGCACCCATTCGAGGGCCACGGGGTGCGAACCGGTGCCCACGTGAACGGAGTTCTTGCCCGCGACGACCTCGCCGGGCCCGGGCAGCGCGCCCTCGTACCCGGGGGCGAGCGAGAGCGTCCGCACCTTCAGGCGCTGGCCGCGGAACGTCGTCCAGGCGCCCGGCGCCGGGGTGCACCCGCGCACCAGCCGGTCCACCCGCAGCGCGGGCGCCGACCAGTCGATCCGCGCGTCGTCCACGGTGAGCTTCGGCGCGATGGACACGCCCTCCTCGGGCTGCGGCACCGCCTGGAGCGAACCGTCCTCGATCCCGTCCATCGTGGCCTTGAGCAGCCCGGACCCGGCGAACGCCAGCCGCGTCAGCAGGTCGCCGCTGGTGTCCGTGGGCCGCACCTCCTCGGTCAGCACCCCGTACACCGGCCCCGAGTCGAGGCCCTCCTCGATCTGGAAGGTGGTCGCGCCCGTCATCTCGTCGCCCGCGATCAGCGCGTGCTGCACCGGCGCCGCACCGCGCCACGCGGGCAGCAGCGAGAAGTGCAGGTTGACCCAGCCGTGCCGCGGAACGTCCAGCGCGACGCGGGGCAGCAGCGCCCCGTACGCGACGACCGGGCAGCAGTCGGGGGCGATCTCGCGGAGCCGGGCGAGGAAGTCCTCGTCCTTCGGCTTGGCGGGCTTGAGCACCTCGACGCCCTCCTCCTCCGCGCGCTGCGCGACGGGGCTGGGGACCAGGTGGCGGCCGCGCCCCGCGCGGGCGTCGGGCCGGGTGACGACGGCCGCCACCTCGTGCTGCTCCGAGGCGAGCAGGGCGTCGAGTGCGGGTACGGCGACCTCGGGGGTGCCGGCGAAGACGAGCCTCATCGGTGGCGAACTACCTCTCACGAAGCCGCGGTCGGCGGCGGCTGCACCCGCGCGGCGGCGCCTGGCCGCGCCGGCAACTGGGGCCTGGGAAAACGCCAGTTTACGGTCCGTCACGCCGTCGCGCCCGAGGGGGCGTACGCCGTGGTGCGCGCCCCAGGAACGGCCCCTCACACGCCCCCATACCGTGACCAGAGGGACCGTTATGCCGTTGGTCAAGGGAGATTGACCGAATCGGGCCGCTCGACGGCCCCGACCGTCATGGACGTCATAGACGTCACAGACCTTTTATTCGCCGGTTCGAGAGGCTTGTTCATGGCCGACCACGCAACCCACGACGCCCAGGCGAGGGCCAGCCTGCATCTGCTGGTGCGGGACATCGAGCGGGTCCGGCGGCAGGTGGACGCGCTGCGCACGCTCACCGCCCAGCTCGGCAACGTCTACCGCCCGCGGCGCACCGGCCCGTCAGCGGGCTTCGTCGTCTACGGACGCGCGCCAGCCCCGACCGTGCGGCTCGCGCAGGAGCTGCGGGACAGCGTCGAGACCCTGGTGACAGCCGCCGTGGACTTCGACCGCTCGCTCGGCTTCTCCTGGGACGCGGTCGGCTCCGCGCTGGGCGTCACCAAGCAGGCGGTGCACCGCCGCTACGGATCACGCCGCGGTACGGTCCGGGAGCCCGTGCACGAGGGCGAGGAGTCCGTCACCCCGCACGAGGGCACCCCGACGACCCCGGCGCCGCGCGCCCCTTCGGGACTGCCGCAGCCGCCCTCCGTCCCGGCGGCCCGCTCGGTGCCGGGCCGGGCCCCGGCGCCCGCGCCCTCCTCACCGGCCGCCCCCGCCGAGCGCCCCGCGCCCGAGCGGGAGCCCCGACCGGGGGTCTTCCCCGGTCCCCGCAACGGCTGACCCCTCCACGGCCGTTGCCCCGCCGCCCGGCACGCCCCCTCGACGGGCGTCCGGGCGGCGGTTCTGTTTCCGGGCCGGTGGCCTCTGCTTCCGCGCCGACGGTCGCGGGCGTCCGTCGGTCCGGCTCGGGCTTCATCACGGCAGCTCGGCCCCCGCCCGCCGCCCCGGCCCGCGCGGCAGCGCGACCGCTCAGCCGATGTCCGGCGGGTCGATCCGGATGTGCACCGCCGGGCCCTCCCTCCGTGTGAGGCGGGCGACCTGGGCCGTCTTGAGCGCCGAGGCCAGCGCGGCGCCCCTGCCCTGCGGCACCCGTACGAGCGCGCGCTCCCACGTCTCCCCCGGCGGCGGGTCGCCCGTCCTGCGCGGACGCCCGGCCTCCGGTACGCGCATCGGCACCGGGCCCAGGACCTCGGCCTCCGGCGGCAGTTCGGCCCCGGCCCTGTCCAGCAGCTCGGCCACGGCCTCGGGCGGCCCGGAAACGGCGGCCATCCGCGACACCGGGGGGAAGCCCAGCTCGGCGCGCTCCGCCAGCTCCCGCACCGCGAACCCCGCCGGGTCCCAGCGCACCAGCGCCTGCACGGGGCGCTGGTGCGGCTCGGCGACGACCACGACGGTGCCGCCCCAGGGCTCCGCGCCCTGCCCCCGTACCAGCGCCGACGCGCTCAGCCAGCGGCGCAGCGCCTCCTCGCCCGCGCGCAGGTCGGGCCGCCCGAGCAGCGCCCAGGCGTCGAGCAGCAGCGCGGCCGCGTACCCCTCGCCCTCGGCGACCGGCTCGGCGCCCGGCGTGGAGACCACGATCGCGGGGCGGTCGGGAACGGACTCCAGCACATGGTCGCGCCCCGAGGTGCGCACCGGCACCGAGGGGAACGCGCGTCCGAGCTCCTCCGCCGTACGCCGCGCCCCGAACACCTGGCCGCGCAGCCGGAAGCCGCCGCACTCCTGGCAGTGCCACTCCGGCTCGTGCCGCGCGCACCAGCCGCACGTCAACTCGCCCTCGGGGCCCGAGGCTTCGAGCGGCCCCGCGCAGTGCCGGCAGCGGGCCGGGGCGCGGCAGCGCTCGCAGGCCAGCCGCGGTACGTAGCCCCGGCGCGGCACCTGGACCAGCACCGGACCGTGCTCCAGCGCGTCGCGCGCGGTGCGCCAGGCGATGCTGGGCAGCCGGGCGCTGTGCGCGGCCGCGTCCCGCTCCTCGTCGCGCTCGACGAGCGTGCGCACCGCGGGCGCCGCCGTGCGCAGCGTCTCCCTGCCCGCCGCCAGCGGCCCGGCCCACCCCGTCTCCACGAGCTGGGCCGCCTCGACGGTGCACCCGTGCCCGCCGAGCAGGAACCCCGCGTGCTCGGTGACGGCACGCTGGAGCAGCACCTCGCGGGCGTGCGGCTGGGGCGCGTGGTCGTCGCTGTGCGCCGCGTCGCCGTCCTCCCAGATCGCGGCGAGCCCCAGGTCCCGCACGGGCGCGAACATCGCGGCGCGGGTGCCGACCACGGCCCGTACGGAGCCGCGGCTGACCGCGAGCCAGCGGGCGTACCGCGGCTCGGGCCCCGAATCGGCGGTCAGCAGCACGTGCCGGCCCGTGCCGATGAGCTCGGTGAGCGCGGCGTCCACGCGCTGCGCTGCCCGCCCGTCGGGCAGCACGGCGAGCGCCCCGCGCCCGGCGGCGAGGGCCGCGGCCATCGCGCGCGCGAGCTCCTCGGGCCACCCGGGCCCCGGCACCGCGGTCCACACGGCGCGCGGGCTCTCCCCGCGCGCCAGGGAGTCGAGGAAGGCGGGACCCTGCGCATACCGTTCCCAGCCGCCGGGCTCCGGCGCCGCGGGCGCGGGCTGCGGGGGCGGCGAGGCCCGCTTCTCGGCCCGCGCCACGCGCGGCGGCACGGCTAGCTGTACGACGTCGGCCAGCGATCCCGCGTACCGGTCGGCCACCGCGCGGCACAGCTTCAACAGCTCGGGCGACAGCACGCGTTCGGGCGAGAGCACCTGCGCGAGAGGGGCCAGCGCGCCGGAGAAGTCGCTCTCCTCGCACCGCTCCACGATGAACCCGTTGATGAGCCGCCCGCCCTCGCGGCGCCCCTCCTTCTCCCCCGCGCCGAACCGCACCCGCACCCGCACCCCGGGCTGGGCCTCCTCGTCCATGGCGGCGGGCACCGCGTAGTCGAAATACCGGTCGAGGTGCAGCACGCCCTTGTCCACGAGCACCCGCGCCACGGGCCGTGTCTCCGCGAGGGCCGCGCCCCGCCACGTACGCGGCTTCGCCTTGGGCGCCTTCCGCCGCCGCACGGTCTCCCGGATCAACGCGAGCTGCTCCGGCTCCCCCTCCACCTGCCCGTTGTCGCTGCACACAGCACAAGTCTTAACAGACCCCACCGACAGCCCCGCACCGCAAGGGTCCGCCGGAGGAAGGCACTCTCGACACCCGCTCCACGGAGGGAGAGGGTGCGGCTGTCCCCAGAGAGGAGCCGGACCCGTTGAACGAACCCACGGCGGATATGCTCGACCGGGAACAGCTGGAGCAACTGCACGCCGCCACCCTCAAGGCCTCGGAAGCGTGCCTGGAGCTGAAAAAGCTGTGCGCGGCCGTCCTCGTCCCACTGGAAGCACTGGTGGCGGCGTTCAACGACAGGAAACCAAGTCTCTCCTTGTTCGCCGCCGGGATCCTCGTCATAGCGGCGTTCTGGATAGCCGACAGCTTCAGCTATTTCTACCAACGGAAACTGAGGGGATCGATGCACCACATCTGGCAGAGGCGCGCCCAGCGCTGCGCTGAGCATTACCCCCACGTCCCGGCCCCGGGCGAAGTCTCCCCGGCCCGCGCGGCGTTCAACGCCTCGATGGTCTACTACCTGGCGCTCGGCACGCTGGTCTGCATCGCGGCCGCGTGCTACTCGCTGGGCTGGTCGGGCTGAGGCAGGCGCGCAGTGCGAGTGTTCGTCAGCTATGCACGGGCGGAGAATCCCCGCGGCCGACTCCTCGCCATCAAGCGTGCGTTGTCCTCTCTGGGACAGGTGTACATCGACGATCTCGAGGAGCACGACCCCGGCGCCGACAGGACCGCGACCGTCATGAACGCGCTCACTCGCGCCGACCTCTTCGTCGCGGTCCATTCGCGGAGTTATCTGCGGACTGAATGGACACGTCTGGAATTCCACAAGGCGCAGGAATCCGGAAGGGAAATGCGCGCCCTCATGCCTGACATGTCATGCGTGAACAGCGACTCCGCAAGCTGGCCGTGGCCTGCACAGGAAGCCGCCGAAGGCTCCAAGTCCGGGGCGCCCAGCGGCACTTGACCGCCAGCCCCCTCACACCCTCACTCCCCCAAAGCCCCCCGCACCACCCCCGCCACCTCCTCCGCCCGCTCCGCGCTCTCGTAGCGCCCCCTCGGCCAGAGGAAGCCGCGGAGGCCGTCCTTTCGGTTTCGGGGGATCACGTGGAAGTGGAGGTGGGGGACGGACTGGCTGATGGTGTTGTTGGCCAGTACCAGGGAGCCGGCCGACTCCATGCCGCGCTGCACCGCGCCGGTCAGCCGTTGTACGCGGGCGAAGAACGGGGCGACCTCGCCGGGCGGCAGATCCACAAGCGTCTCGGCGTGCTCCCGGGGGACGACCAGGACGTGGCCGGGGAAGAGCGGGCGGGTGTCGAGGAAAGCGACCGCGTGCTCGTCCTCGTACACCCGGTACGCGTTCGCGCGGCCCGCGACGATCTCGCAGAAGACACATGGCGCAGCATTCACGGCACCAGTGAAACCCCTCACCCGGCCCCGCGGCACCCGCACACGGCAAGCCCGCACAACTCGACAGACCCGCACACGAAGAGCCCGCGCAACGGCCGAGGCCCGGCCTCCCCGCCGTGACGGGGAGGCCGGGCCTCGGCTAAGCGTGCGCGGAGGACGCGAGGACGGACGGGCTGGTATCCGTCACGCGCCACCGCCGCAGCGGACTGCTCAGAGGCCGACGGCCTTCTTCAGCGCGTCGACGCGGTCGGTCCGCTCCCAGGTGAAGTCCGGCAGCTCACGGCCGAAGTGGCCGTACGCGGCGGTCTGGGAGTAGATCGGGCGCAGCAGGTCCAGGTCGCGGAGGATCGCGGCCGGGCGGAGGTCGAAGACGTCCGAGATGGCCTGCTCGATCTTGGCCACGTCGACCTTGGCGGTGCCGAAGGTCTCGACGAAGAGACCGACCGGCTCGGCCTTGCCGATCGCGTAGGCGACCTGCACCTCGCAGCGGCTCGCGAGGCCGGCGGCGACCACGTTCTTGGCGACCCAGCGCATCGCGTACGCGGCGGAGCGGTCGACCTTGGACGGGTCCTTGCCGGAGAATGCACCGCCACCGTGGCGGGCCATGCCGCCGTAGGTGTCGATGATGATCTTGCGACCGGTGAGGCCGGCGTCGCCCATCGGGCCGCCGATCTCGAAGCGGCCGGTCGGGTTGATCAGCAGGCGGTAGCCCTCGGTCTCGAGCTTGAGGCCGTCCTCCTCGAGGAGGCGCTTGAGCTCGGGCTCCACGACGTACTCGCGGATGTCGGGCGCGAGCAGCGAGTCGAGGTCGATGTCCGCGGCGTGCTGCGAGGACACCACGACGGTGTCCAGGCGGACCGGCTTGTCACCGTCGTACTCGATGGTGACCTGGGTCTTGCCGTCGGGGCGCAGGTAGGGAATGGTCCCGTTCTTGCGGACGGCGGACAGGCGCTCGGAGAGGCGCTGCGCGAGGGTGATCGGCAGCGGCATGTAGACCGAGGTGTCGTCGCAGGCGTAGCCGAACATCAGGCCCTGGTCGCCCGCGCCCTGCTTGTCGAGCTCGTCGTCGTCGCCCTCGACGCGCTTCTCGTAGGCGGTGTCGACGCCCTGCGCGATGTCGGGCGACTGCGCGCCGATGGACTCGGAAACGCCGCAGGAGGCGCCGTCGAAGCCCTTCTTGGAGGAGTCGTAACCGATCTCCAGGATCTTGTTGCGCACGATCTTGGAAATAGGCGCGTAGGCCTGCGTCGTCACCTCACCGGCCACGTGCACAAGGCCGGTGGTGATCATGGTCTCGACGGCGACCCGGGACTTCGGGTCCTCCTTCAGAAGCGCGTCGAGAATCGCGTCACTGACCTGGTCAGCGATCTTGTCAGGGTGACCCTCGGTCACAGATTCCGAGGTGAACAAGCGGCGGGACACATCGCTCCCTGTGGTTGCAGCGGCTGCTGGCTGAACAAAGGCGGACCGGCGTTGGGATCGCGGTCAGCCCTGCCCCGTAGGCCCGACCCGTGGGGTCCGGCTGCGGGGGCCTGACTCAACGGCTTCCCGATCACGGTCCGCCGCCAGTTTATCCATCTCCACCCGCATCCAATCACGTCCGCCCTCGGCTTGGCAGGGGTACGACCTGCGCATCCCGCGCCAGCTCCGCACGAAGCCGACACGGATTCCACAACGAAGCGCGCTCAGGAAGGGTGATTTGTCCGGATCTTGCGGACAGCAATTTTTCAGAACCCGATCCCGCGCAAAGCCAGGTCAGCGGGGGTCAGGAGGTCGCCAGACGACCCGAGACGAGATCCCAGACGGTGTCGGCGAGCGCCTCCTTCGGACCGTGCGGCACGGCCGTCTCGGATCCATCAGAACCGATGACGAGCGCTTCGTTCTCTTCCGACCCGAAAGTCTTGCTTTCGCCCACTTCGTTGACGACGAGGAAGTCGCAGCCCTTGCGCTCGAGCTTGGCCCGCCCGTTCGCCAGCACGTCGTTCGTCTCGGCCGCGAAGCCGACGATGACCTGCCCGGGATTGGGGCGTTCCGCTGAGATACCCGCGAGGATGTCCGGATTCCGTACGAGAGCGACGGGTTCGGGCTCCGTGCCGTCCTTCTTCTTGATCTTCCCGGTGGCGTACTCGGCGGGCCGGAAGTCCGCCACGGCCGCGGCCATCACCACCGCGTCCGCGTCCGCCGCGGCCTTCGTCACCGCCTCCTGGAGCTGTACGGCGGTGCCGACCCGCACCACGTCCGTACCGGCGGGAGCGGGCAGCTCGCTGTTCGCGGTCACCAGCGTGACCCGGGCGCCGCGCGCCACGGCGGTGCGCGCCAGCGCGTAGCCCTGCCGCCCCGTGGAGCGGTTGCCGAGGAAACGGACGGGATCCAGCGGCTCGCGGGTGCCCCCGGCGCTGACCACCACGTGCCGCCCGGCGAGGTCGGCGGCCGCGCCCTCGCCGCCCCGGGCCAGCACCCTGCGGCAGGTCTCGAAGATCGCGTCGGGCTCCGGGAAGCGGCCCTTGCCGGTGTCCACGCCGGTCAGCCGCCCCACATCGGGCTCGATGACCACTGCGCCGCGGCGGCGCAGCGTGGCGACGTTCTCCTGGGTGGCCTGGTGCTCCCACATCTCGGTGTGCATCGCCGGGGCGAAGACCACGGGACATCGGGCGGTCAGGAGCGTGTTGGTGAGCAGGTCGTCGGCCAGCCCGTGCGCGGCCTTGGCCAGCATGTCCGCGGTGGCGGGGGCGACGACCACCAGGTCGGCGTGCTGCCCGATGCGCACGTGCGGGACCTCGTGCACCTGCTCCCACACGTCCGTCGAGACGGGCTTGCCGGAGAGCGCGGCCCAGGTCGGGGCGCCCACGAAGTGCAGCGCCGACTCGGTGGGCACGACCTGTACGTCGTGTCCGCCCTCGGTCAGCCGCCGCAGCAGCTCGCACGCCTTGTAGGCGGCGATGCCGCCGCTGACCCCCAGAACGACCCGCGGCTTCTCCGTACGGCGCACGGCCTGCTGCTCCATCGCTGGCTCGCCTCTCCCCTGGTGTTCGGTTTCCTTCACATGACACACCACGGGCCCGGCAGTCGCGCTGCCGGGCCCGTGGTGTGTGCGGTGCTGGGTGCGCCTGGCGGTCTGCCTACTGCAGGCCGGCCGGGGCGGCGGGGGCGACCGGCGGGGCCTCGACGGCCTCCGAGGTCAGCAGGCCCGCGTTGATCTCGCGCAGCGCGATCGAGAGCGGCTTCTCGTGGACGTGGGTGTCCACCAGCGGACCCACGTACTCGAGCAGGCCCTCACCGAGCTGCGAGTAGTACGCGTTGATCTGGCGCGCGCGCTTGGCGGCGTAGATCACCAGGCTGTACTTCGAGTCGGTGGCCTCGAGCAGCTCATCAATCGGCGGGTTGATGATGCCCTCGGGCGTCGTGATGGAAGAGGACACGCTCTGCCTTCCGGAGGGTGGGGTCGAGATCTGTGCGGGGGATCGCGGCGGTTCGGGGAGAAGAGATCCGGGAACCTGAGCCGTAATCCGCTCAGATCGTGATGATCAATTGATTCGCATCAAGGCTAGCAGTTCGGCGCTGACACCCTCGACGGAGGTGTTGACAAGAGTGGTGTCGAACTCCGACTCGGCCGCCAGCTCGATCCGGGCGGCGGCGAGCCGGGACTCGATCACCTCGGGGGCCTCGGTGCCCCGCCCGGTGAGGCGGCGCACCAGCTCCTCCCAGCTCGGCGGCGCGAGGAAGACGAGCTGCGCCTCCGGCATGGCCTCCTTGACGAGCCGGGCGCCCTGGAGGTCGATCTCCAGCAGGACCGGTTCGCCGCGGTCCAGGCGCTCCTGGACGGCCTGGCGCGGGGTGCCGTAGCGGTTGCCGGCGAACTCGGCCCACTCCAGCAGCTCGCCATTGGCGATCAGCTTGTCGAATTCCTCGTCGTCCACGAAGAAGTACTGCACTCCGTGGGTCTCGCCCGGACGCGGTTTGCGGGTCGTGGCGGAGACCGAGAGCCATACCTCGGGGTGTGCCTTGCGCATGTGCGCGACGACCGTGCTCTTGCCGACCCCCGAAGGGCCGGAGAGCACGGTCAGACGCGGTGTGCCAACCGGGGGTTCGGGGGTTTCCCCCCGGGAGACTGCGGTACTCATGCAGCGATTATCCCGGTTATGGAGAGTGCCCTGCCACCACGGGTCGGCGGGCCGTTCCCGCGGGCCACGGGCCGCCGACTCATCCGGCGGACGCACCGCGGATCACGCCTTGGCGCTGTTTCCGAACTCGCGCTCCAGGGCGGCGATTTGGTTGGAGCCGAGGCCGCGCACCCGGCGGCTCTCGGAGATCCCGAGCCGCTCCATGATCTGCTTGGCGCGGACCTTGCCGACGCCGGGGAGCGATTCGAGCAGGGCGGAGACCTTCATCTTGCCGATGACGTCGTTCTCCTGGCCCTGCTTGATGACCTCGTGGAGGGAAGCGCCGGAGTGCTTCAGCCGGTTCTTGACCTCGGCGCGCTCCCGGCGAGCCGCGGCGGCCTTTTCGAGCGCGGCTGCGCGCTGTTCAGGGGTAAGGGGCGGAAGAGCCACGCCTACGTCACCTCGGATGTCGAACTGTCGGATATGGATCGGGAGGAACCTAGTAGCCCCGCACCCTGCGGAGCAACGAGCAACGCAGCCAGTCGCGGTGCTCTCGACGGAGACTAGCGGGCATGAGGCCCGTAGTCAGCGAGAACAAGCGAAAAGTCCTGGTCAGACTCCGCTGACAGCGACATTTACGGACATACCGGCGAGGATTTTCCGGTTTCCGCTTCCGCCGCGGACTTCCCCACGGGCCGGTGCACGGCGTCGTACGGAGTGCCGTACCGTCGTCCGTACTGCCGTGCGTGCGGCCCCCGTTGCGTAGTCAGCCCTCCACCGCCGCGCGCACACCGTCCGCGAACCGCCGCGCGGAATCGCGCATGCCGCCAACATCCGGGCCGTGCTTGAGGATTCCGCGGCTGACGCTCGGCACGACCTGCCGCACCGCGTCGCCGAACACCGCGGGCAGGTCGGCGGGGGTCGCGCCCTGGGCGCCGATCCCCGGCGCGAGCAGCGGGCCGTTGATGTCCAGGCGTACGTCGAGGTCCCGCAGCACCCCGCCGAGTGTGGCGCCCACCACGGCGCCGAACGACCCCATGGGGCGGGCTCCCCCGTTCGCGTCCGCGAGGTGGTCCAGGACGGTGGCCGCCACGCTGCGTCCGCTCTCCGTGCGCACGGCGTGCTGCACCTCGGCGCCCTCCTTGTTGGAGGTGAGCGCGAGCGCGAAGAGGCCGCAGCCGTGCTCCCGCGCGCGCTCGGCGGCGGGCTCCAGCGAGCCGAAGCCGAGGTAGGGGCTGACCGTGAGCGCGTCGGAGAAGAGCGGCGAGGAGGGGTGCAGGAAGGCGTCGGCGTAGGCGGCCATGGTGGAGCCGATGTCGCCGCGCTTGGCGTCCATCAGCACCAGCGCGCCCGCGGCGCGCGCCTCCTCCACCGTGCGCTCCAGCACGGCGACGCCGCGCGAGCCGAAGCGCTCGAAGAAGGCGGCCTGCGGCTTGAGCACGGCGACCTCGCCGGCCAGCGCCTCGACGGTCGTACGGGCGAAGCGCTCCAGGCCCGCGACGTCGTCGCCCAGGCCCCAGTCGGCGAGGAGCGAGGCGTGCGGGTCGATGCCGACGCAGAGGGGGCCGCGCTCGTCCATGGAGCGGCGCAGGCGCGCGCCGAAGGGCTCGGGAGCGCTCGCTTCGGGGGAGGTCACGGGGCGGTCACCTTCCTGTGCTCGGCGCCGACGGCCTCGGCGAGGGTGGCGTACGGGCTGGCCGCAAGGCGCGCGGCGAGGCCCTTGTGCACGGCGCGGGACCAGAACGGGCCCTCGTAGATGAACGCGCTGTAGCCCTGGACGAGGGTGGCCCCGGCGAGGATGCGCTGCCAGGCGTCCTCGGCGTTCTCGATGCCGCCGACGCCGATCAGGGTGAGGCGGTCGCCGACGCGCGCGTACAGGCGTCGCAGCACGTCGAGGGAGCGCTGCTTCAGGGGCGCGCCGGACAGGCCGCCGTTCTCCTCCAGGACGGCGGGGTCGGCGACCAGGCCCATGCCCTCGCGGGCGATCGTGGTGTTGGTGGCGATGATCCCGTCGAGGCCGAGTTCCACGGCGAGGTCGGCGACCGCGTCCACGTCCTCGTCGGCGAGGTCCGGGGCGATCTTGACCAGGAGCGGGACGCGGCGCCCTGTCACGGTGCGGTCCGCTGCTTCCCGTACGGCGGTCAGCAGGGGGCGCAGGGACTCGGTGGCCTGGAGATTCCGCAGTCCGGGTGTGTTGGGCGAGGAGACGTTGACGACCAGGTAGTCGGCGTGCTCGGCGAGGCGCTCGGTGGAGGTGACGTAGTCGCCGACCGCCTCGGCCTCCGGGACGATCTTTGTCTTGCCGATGTTGACGCCGACGGTCGTGGGGAACACCGGGCTGCGCTCGGCGAGCCGGTGCGCGACCGCGGCCGAGCCCGGGTTGTTGAAGCCCATGCGGTTGATCAGCGCGCGGTCGCCGACCAGGCGGAACAGGCGCTTGCGCGGGTTGCCGGGCTGCGGGTGCGCGGTGACCGTGCCGATCTCCACGTGGTCGAAGCCGAGCATCGCCATGCCGTCGATGCCCTCGGCGGCCTTGTCGAACCCGGCGGCCAGGCCGAAGGGCCCGTGCATGCGGCGGCCCAGCGCCTCGACGCGCAGCTCCTTGTACCGGGGCGCGAGCAGGGCGGCGACGAACGTGCGCAGCACGGGGACGCGGGCGGCCCACCTGATCCAGGAGAAGGCCAGGCGGTGCGCCCGCTCGGGGTCGAGCCGCCGGAAGACGGTGCGGAAGAAGAGGGAGTACATGCGTGTGTGGGCCTTCTGCTGGAAGGTGCGGTCCATGGGCGGAGACTGTCGCTCGTACGCCCTTCGGGCGTGTCCTCGAGCGCCGGACGAGCTGATCCCCCAGCCCGTCCGGCGCTCGGAAGGCCCGTCAGCCCTCGCGGGCCGCGGTCAGGCGCTCGGCGTGCGCCTGGAGCGACTTCACATCGACGTCGCCGCGCGAGAGCGCGTCGACGCCCTGCACCGCGGCCGCCAGCGCCTGGACCGTGGTCAGGCACGGGACCGCGCGGGCCACGGCTGCGGTGCGGATGTCGTAGCCGTCGAGCCGGCCGCCCTCGGTGCCGTACGGGGTGTTGACGATCAGGTCGACCTGGCCGTCGTGGATGAGCTGGACGACGGTCTTCTCGCCCTGCGGACCCTCGCCCTCGCTCTGCTTGCGCACCACCGTGGCGTTGATGCCGTTGCGCTTGAGAACCTCCGCGGTGCCCGAGGTGGCCAGCAGCTCGAAGCCCATGGCGATGAGCTCGCGCGCCGGGAAGATCAGCGCGCGCTTGTCGCGGTTGGCGACCGAGACGAAGGCCCTGCCCTTGGTGGGCAGCGCGCCGTAGGCGGCGGCCTGGGACTTGGCGTACGAGGTGCCGAACACCGAGTCGATGCCCATGACTTCGCCGGTGGAGCGCATCTCCGGGCCGAGCACGGTGTCCACGCCGCGGCCCTGCACATCGCGGAAGCGTGTCCAGGGCAGGACCGCCTCCTTGACCGAGATCGGCGCGTCCATGGGCAGGTCGCCGCCGTCGCCCGACTTCGGCAGCATGCCCTCCTCGCGCAGCTCAGCGACGGTCGCGCCCAGCGAGATGCGGGCCGCGGCCTTTGCGAGCGGGACGGCCGTGGCCTTGGAGGTGAACGGGACGGTGCGGGACGCGCGCGGGTTGGCCTCCAGCACGTACAGGATGTCCCCGGCCATGGCGAACTGGATGTTGATCAGCCCGCGCACGCCCACACCCTTGGCGATGCCCTCGGTCGAGGCGCGCAGCCGCTTGATGTCGTGGCCGCCGAGGGTGATCGGGGGCAGCGCGCACGCCGAGTCGCCGGAGTGGATGCCGGCCTCCTCGATGTGCTCCATCACGCCGCCGAGGTAGAGCTCCTCGCCGTCGTACAGGGCGTCCACGTCGATCTCGATCGCGTCGTCCAGGAAGCGGTCGATCAGCACCGGGTGCTTGTCGATCAGGCCCGCGTGCCGGGTCAGGTAGGACTCCAGCGCCTGCTCGTCGTAGACGATCTCCATGCCGCGCCCGCCGAGCACGTACGAGGGCCGCACCATCACCGGGTAGTTGATCTCCGCGGCGATGCCCTTGGCCTGCTCGAAGGAGTACGCGGTGCCGTACTTCGGCGCGGGCAGCCCGGCCTCCTCCAGGACCCGGCCGAAGGCGCCGCGCTCCTCGGCGAGGTTGATCGCCTCGGGCGAGGTGCCCACGATCGGCACGCCGTTGTCCTTGAGGTCCTGCGCGAGCCCGAGCGGGGTCTGGCCGCCGAGCTGCACGACGACCCCGGCGACGGGCCCGGCCGCCTGCTCGGCGTGCACGATCTCCAGCACGTCCTCCAGGGTGAGCGGCTCGAAGTAGAGCCGGTCGGAGGTGTCGTAGTCGGTGGAGACGGTCTCGGGGTTGCAGTTGACCATGACGGTCTCGTAGCCGGCGTCGCTCAGCGCGAAGGAGGCGTGCACGCAGGAGTAGTCGAACTCGATGCCCTGGCCGATGCGGTTCGGGCCCGAGCCGAGGATGATCACCGCGGGCTTCTCGCGCGGCGCGACCTCGGTCTCCTCGTCGTAGGAGGAGTAGAAGTACGGGGTCTTCGCGGCGAATTCGGCGGCGCAGGTGTCCACCGTCTTGTACACCGGGCGCACCCCGAGGGCGTGCCTGACCTCGCGTACGACGTCCTCGCGGAGCGAGCGCAGGCCGGCGATCTGGGCGTCCGAGAAGCCGTAGCGCTTGGCCTCCGCCAGCAGCTCGGGGCTGAGCTCGGAGGCCGCGGCGATCTCGTCGGCGACCTCCTTGATCAGGAAGAGCTGGTCGGTGAACCACGGGTCGATGTGCGTCGCGTCGAAGACCTCCTGCGGGGTGGCGCCCGCGCGGATGGCCTGCATGACGGTCTGCACGCGGCCGTCGGTGGGGCGCTTCGACTCCTCCAGCAGCGCGGCCTTGTCGCCGGGCGTGCCGGTGAAGTCGAAGGAGCTGCCCTTCTTCTCCAGGGAGCGCAGCGCCTTCTGGAAGGCCTCGGGGAAGTTGCGGCCGATGGCCATGGCCTCGCCGACCGACTTCATGGTGGTGGTCAGCGTGTTGTCGGCGGCCGGGAACTTCTCGAAGGCGAAGCGCGGCGCCTTGACCACGACGTAGTCGAGGGTGGGCTCGAACGACGCCGGGGTCTGCTCGGTGATGTCGTTCGGGATCTCGTCCAGCGTGTAGCCCACGGCGAGCTTCGCGGCGATCTTCGCGATGGGGAAGCCGGTGGCCTTGGAGGCGAGCGCCGAGGACCGCGAGACGCGCGGGTTCATCTCGATGACGACCACGCGGCCGTCCTTCGGGTTCACCGCGAACTGGATGTTGCAGCCGCCGGTGTCCACGCCGACCTCGCGGATCACGGCGATGCCGATGTCGCGGAGCACCTGGTACTCGCGGTCGGTGAGGGTCATCGCGGGCGCGACGGTGATGGAGTCGCCGGTGTGCACGCCCATCGGGTCGAAGTTCTCGATGGAGCAGACGACCACGACGTTGTCGTTCTTGTCGCGCATCAGCTCCAGCTCGTACTCCTTCCACCCGAGGATGGACTCCTCCAGGAGCACCTCGGTGGTGGGCGAGAGCGTGAGGCCGGTGCTGGCCATGCGGCGCAGCTCGTCCTCGTCGTGCGCGAAGCCCGAGCCCGCGCCGCCCATGGTGAAGGAGGGGCGGACGACCACGGGGTAGCCGCCGAGCTCCTCGACGCCCTTCATGACGTCGTCCATGGAGTGGCAGATGTAGGAGCGGGCCGACTCGCCGTGACCGATCTTCTTCCGGACCTCTTCGACCACGTCCTTGAACTGGTCGCGGTCCTCGCCCTTGTTGATCGCCTCGACGTTGGCGCCGATCAGCTCGACGCCGTACTCCGCGAGGGTGCCCGCGTCGTGCAGCGAGATCGCCGTGTTCAGCGCGGTCTGGCCGCCGAGGGTGGGCAGCAGCGCGTCGGGGCGCTCCTTGGCGATGATCTTCTCGACGAACTCCGGGGTGATCGGCTCGACGTAGGTGGCGTCGGCGATCTCCGGGTCGGTCATGATCGTGGCCGGGTTGGAGTTGACCAGGATCACCCGCAGGCCCTCGGCCTTGAGGACCCGGCAGGCCTGGGTGCCGGAGTAGTCGAACTCGGCCGCCTGGCCGATGACGATCGGCCCGGACCCGATGACCAGGACGGACTGGATATCGGTGCGCTTAGGCACGCTGGGCCTCCATGAGCTGTACGAAGCGGTCGAAGAGGTACGCGGCGTCGTGCGGACCGGCCGCCGCTTCGGGGTGGTACTGGACGCTGAAGGCGGGCTGGTCGAGGAGCTGGAGCCCCTCCACCACGCTGTCGTTGAGGCACACGTGGGAGACCTCGGCCCGGCCGTACGGGGTGGCGCTGGCGCCGTCGAGCGGGGCGTCCACGGCGAAGCCGTGGTTGTGCGCGGTGACCTCGACCTTGCCGGTCGTGCGGTCCTGGACCGGCTGGTTGATGCCGCGGTGGCCGTACTTGAGCTTGAAGGTGCCGAAGCCCAGCGCGCGCCCGAGGATCTGGTTGCCGAAGCAGATGCCGAACAGCGGCGTCTTCTTCTCCAGCACGCCCTTCATCAGCGCGACGGGGTGCTCGGCGGTCGCCGGGTCGCCGGGTCCGTTGGAGAAGAACACGCCGTCGGGCTGCACGGCGTAGATGTCCTCCAGCGAGGCGTTCGCCGGGAGCACGTGCACCTCGATGCCGCGCTCGGCCATGCGGTGCGGGGTCATGCCCTTGATCCCGAGGTCCACGGCGGCGACGGTGAAGCGCTTCTCGCCGATGGCCGGGACCACGTACGCCTCGTCCGTCGCCACCTCGCCGCACAGGTCGGCGCCCTTCATCTCGGGCGCGGCCTTCACCTTGGCGAGCAGGGCCGCCTCATCCGCAAGTGCGTCACCGGAGAAGATCCCGACCCGCATCGCCCCGCGCTCGCGCAGGTGCCGGGTCAGCGCGCGGGTGTCCACGCCGCTGATGCCCACGACGCCCTGGGCGTCGAGCTCCTCGTCGAGGGTGCGCACCGAGCGCCAGTTGGAGGGGATCCGTGCGGGGTCGCGTACGACGTAGCCGGACACCCAGATCCGCTCGGACTCGGGGTCCTCGTCGTTCACGCCGGTGTTGCCGATGTGCGGGGCCGTCATCACGACGACCTGGCGGTGGTACGAGGGGTCGGTCAGGGTCTCCTGGTAGCCGGTCATGCCGGTGGAGAACACGGCCTCGCCGAAGGTCTCCCCCACCGCGCCGTAGGCACGGCCGCGGAAGGTGCGGCCGTCCTCCAGGACAAGGACTGCTGGAGCCTTCGCGGCTCCCCTGGCGGAGGTCGTCATCGTGCGCCTTCCTGATCGTGCTGCTTCTCGTGGATGGGGGTGGGGCCGGGGTTTTCGCCGGAGACGCCGTCGGAGTCTTCGGAGGCGCCGGCCAGGGCGTTGATCCGCTCGACCCATTCGGGGTGCTCGGCAGCCTTGTCGGAGCGGAAGCCGGAGTCGAGCGCGCGCCCGCCGTGCTCCCAGGTGATCACCAGGAGCCCGCCCTCGGTGAGGACCTTGCCGGCGATCCCGGTCTCCAGGCGCGCTCCGCGCAGCTTCCCGGCGGGGACGAAGAAGTCGGAGGCGCCGGGCCGTACGACGCCGACGCCCTCCTCCGTGAGGGTCACCTCGGCGCGGCTGCGCACCCCGAGGCCGTGCGCCACGATCCGGTCCAGCCACTGACCCGCGCTGGTGGAGCCGTGGTACCGGCCGGTGAGGGTGAGCAGCGCGAGACCTGGGTCGGCCGGCGCCTGGGGCAGCTCGGGCAGGTCGCCCTGGAGGGTGCCGCGCCACTTCCAGCCCTGGCGCATCAGCCAGTACAGCAGCGCGATGAAGAGCAGGAGCCCTACGACCCAGCCGGCCCGGGCCGCCCAGTCGGTGACCTCCTGGGACCGCTGCTGTGCGGCGAGTTGGTACAGGTGCGGGGAGTTCAGAGAGATCACGCCAAGTTTCCGTTCACGACCGTCGCCCGGCCCCGCAGGAAGGTGTGGGTGATGCGCCCCGGCAGCTCGCGGCCCTTGTACGGGGTGTTGCCGCTGCGCGAGGCGAAGCCCGCGGGGTCCACGTGACCACGGTAAGCCGCGTCGCTGAGGACCAGGTTGGCGGGCTCACCCGGGGCGATGGGCCGCCCCTGCGCGCCGAGCCGGCCGATCGCGGCGGGCCGGTGCGACATGCGGTCGGCCACCTGCGCCCAGTCCAGCAGGCCGGTGTCGACCATGGTGTGCTGCACGACCGAGAGCGCCGTCTCCAGGCCGACCATGCCCATGGCCGCCGCGCCCCACTCGCAGTCCTTGTCCTCGTGCGGGTGCGGCGCGTGGTCGGTGGCGACGCAGTCGATGGTGCCGTCGGCCAGCGCCTCGCGGAGCGCCATGACGTCGGCCTCCGTGCGCAGCGGCGGGTTGACCTTGTAGACCGGGTCGTAGCTGCGGACGAGCTCGTCGGTCAGCAGCAGGTGGTGCGGGGTGACCTCTGCCGTGACGTTCCAGCCCTTGGACTTGGCCCAGCGGACGATCTCCACCGAGCCCGCCGTGGAGAGGTGGCAGATGTGCAGCCGGGAGCCGACGTGCGCGGCGAGCAGCACGTCCCGGGCGATGATCGACTCCTCGGCGACCGCGGGCCAGCCGCCCAGGCCCAGCTCGGCCGAGACGATGCCCTCGTTCATCTGGGCGCCCTCGGTCAGCCGCGGCTCCTGCGCGTGCTGCGCGACCACGCCGTCGAAGGCCTTCACGTACTCCAGGGCCCGCCGCATGATCACGGCGTCGTCCACGCACTTGCCGTCGTCGGAGAAGACCAGCACCCCGGCGGCCGAGTCGTGCATCGCGCCCAGCTCCGCGAGCTGCTTGCCCTCCAGGCCCACGGTCACGGCGCCGACCGGCTGCACGTCGCAGTAGCCGTGCTCCTTGCCGAGCCGCCAGACCTGCTCGACCACGCCGGCCGTGTCGGCGACCGGGAAGGTGTTGGCCATCGCGTGTACGGAGGTGTAGCCGCCCTTGGCCGCCGCGCGGGTGCCGGTGAGCACCGTCTCGGAGTCCTCGCGGCCGGGCTCGCGCAGGTGGGTGTGCAGGTCGACCAGGCCCGGGAGCAGGATCTGCCCTTCGGCCTCGACCACGTGCGCGTCCCCGGCGTCGAGCCCGGCGCCGACCTGGGCGATCGTCCCGCCCTCGATCAGCACGTCCTGCGGCTCCCCGCCCAGCGGCCTCGCGCCGCGGATCAGTGTCTTGCCGGGCGTCTTGTCGGTCTCGCTCATGTCAGTCGTTCTCCTCGGTACGGGCGGCGGCGGGGACGGAGACGGCGGGTTCGGCGCCGCCCAGCAGCAGGTACATCACGGCCATGCGGATGCTCACGCCGTTGGCCACCTGCTCCACGGCGGTGCACCGCGGCGAGTCGGCGACCTCGGCGGTGATCTCCATGCCGCGGTTCATCGGCCCGGGGTGCATGACGATCGAATGCTCGGGCATCCGCGCCATCCGCTCGCCGTCCAGGCCGTACCGGCGGGCGTATTCGCGCTCAGTGGGGAAGAAGGCCGCGTTCATCCGCTCCCGCTGCACCCGGAGCATCATCACGGCGTCGGACTTGGCGAGTACCGCGTCCAGGTCGTAGCTCACCTCGCAGGGCCAGGTCTCGACACCGACCGGCACCAGCGTGGGCGGCGCGACCAGGGTGACCTCGGCGCCCAGGGTGCTCAGCAGGTGCACGTTGGAGCGGGCGACCCGGCTGTGCAGGATGTCGCCGACGATCGTGACGTGCCGCCCCGCGAGGTCCCGGCCCTCCTCGCCCACCAGGCGGCGGCGCATGGTGAACGCGTCCAGCAGCGCCTGCGTGGGGTGCTCGTGCGTGCCGTCGCCGGCGTTGACCACCGAACCGCCGATCCACCCGGAGGTGGCCAGCCTGTGCGGGGCGCCGGACTGGCCGTGCCGGATGACCACGGCGTCGGCGCCCATGGCCTCCAGGGTCAGCGCGGTGTCCTTGAGGGACTCGCCCTTGGAGACCGAGGAGCCCTTGGCGGAGAAGTTGATGACGTCGGCCGACAGCCGCTTGGCCGCCGCCTCGAAGGAGATCCGGGTGCGCGTGGAGTCCTCGAAGAAGAGGTTCACGACGGTGCGCCCGCGCAGCGTGGGGAGCTTCTTGATCGGCCGGTCGGCGAAGCGTGCCATCTCCTCGGCGGTGTCGAGGATCAGGACGGCGTCGTCGTGGGTGAGGTCGGCGGCCGAGATGAGATGACGCTTCATCTGCTCTTGCCTGTGCCTTCCGTGCTGGTGTGGCGGGATGGAGTTCTCCCGCGGTACGTGCCGCGGGTGCGGGCATGCGGGGGCGCTGCGGGACCCACGGGTCCCGGGGTGCCCGGGGGAGCCGCTTACTGACCGGCCTGCGCGGGGCGGGTGGTGTCGCGGCCGGTGTCCTCGCGCTCGCCGAGCAGCACGCCGTCGTGCCCGTCCTCCTCGGCGAGCTGCACCTTGACCGTCTCGCGCAGCGAGGTGGGCAGGTTCTTGCCGACGTAGTCGGCGCGGATGGGGAGTTCGCGGTGCCCGCGGTCGACCAGCACGGCGAGCTGCACCGCGCGCGGCCTGCCGATGTCACCCAGCGCATCCAGTGCGGCACGGATCGTGCGGCCGGAGAAGAGCACGTCGTCGACCAGCACGACCAGCCGTCCGTCGACCCCGTCGCCGGGGATCTCGGTGCGGGCCAGGGTGCGAGCGGGACCGAGACGGAGATCGTCCCGGTACATCGTGATGTCGAGGGAGCCGACCGCGGCGGGCTGCCCGGTGATATCGGCGAGCTTGTCCGCCAGACGGCGGGCGAGATGCACCCCGCGGGTGGGGATGCCGAGGAGCACCACGTCGTCGGCGCCCTTGGCGCGTTCGACGATCTCGTGGGCGATGCGGGTGAGCACGCGCGCGATGTCCGGAGCCTCCAGCACGGGGCGGGCTTCGGACCGGGAGCGGGCGCTGCCGCTGTCCATAGTGGCCATGAAAAGGGGACCCCCTTCCCCGCCTCACGGGACGGGCGTTAAAGGACGTCTGAGCTGTCGACCGACAACCGTACCAGGACGGTCACCGCCAGCTCCGAGGGGGCTTACGGGTGGGGCTGGTGGGGCCGGATCCCGCTCGGCTTGACGCGGCACATTACGCTGCGTAACATCACAGTGAGTTACGAAGCACGCGGCCCAGCCGCATGCGTCCCAGCGTCCGGGGAGCCTTATGTCCAGCGAATACGCCAAACAGCTCGGGGCCAAGCTCCGCGCCATCCGCACCCAGCAGGGCCTCTCTCTCCACGGTGTCGAGGAGAAGTCCCAGGGCCGCTGGAAGGCGGTCGTGGTCGGCTCGTACGAGCGCGGCGACCGCGCCGTGACCGTGCAGCGTCTCGCCGAGCTGGCGGACTTCTACGGCGTGCCGGTGCAGGAGCTCCTGCCGGGCACGACGCCGGGCGGCGCGGCCGAGCCGCCGCCGAAGCTGGTCCTCGACCTCGAGCGGCTGGCCCACGTGCCGGCCGAGAAGGCGGGCCCGCTCCAGCGGTATGCGGCCACCATCCAGTCGCAGCGCGGCGACTACAACGGCAAGGTCCTCTCGATCCGCCAGGACGACCTGCGCACCCTCGCGGTGATCTACGACCAGTCGCCCTCGGTCCTGACCGAGCAGCTCATCAGCTGGGGCGTCCTCGACGCGGACGCCCGCCGCGCCGTCGCCCACGAGGACGCGTAGCGGCCTGCCGGCCGCGAGCCACCGAAGAAACGTACCGCCGCCCTCGTACGGAGCCCGCCCGGGTCCCGTGCGGGGGCGGCATTGTCTTTGCGCCCAATTCCCGAGCCCCGTACGAGAGTTCACGTACCCCGTACGGGAGTCGGGTGACCGCACAGAAACGCCTTGGGCCCCGCGCGAGTGCGGGGCCCAAGGCGTGAAGCGCCGGTCCTACCGGCGGAGGGACGGCTTGAGGTCCTTCAGGCGGGCCAGCAGGCCGTTGACGAACGACGGGGACTCGTCGGTGGAGAACTCCCGCGCGAGCTGCACCGCCTCGTCGATCACCACCGCCTCCGGGGTGTCCTCCGACCAGATCAGCTCGTAGGCGCCGAGCCGCAGGATGCAGCGGTCGACCACCGGCATCCGGTCCAGGGTCCAGCCCACCGCGTACTGCGAGATGAGCTCGTCGATGCGCGGCGCGTTGGCCGCATACCCCTCGATGAGCTCGACCGCGTACTCGTTGACCGGGGGCTGCCTGGGGTCCTCCCTGGCGTGCGCGAGCCAGGAGTCCAGGACGTCGGTGACCCGCGCGTCCCGCTGGTCCGCCTCGAAAATGATCTGGAAGGCACGCTTCCGTGCCTTGCTGCGGGCAGACACGGTTAGCCGCTCACCCGGCCGAGGTACTCGCCGGTGCGGGTGTCGACCTTGATCTTCTCGCCGGTCGTGATGAACAGCGGGACCTGGATCGTGTAGCCCGTCTCCAGCTCGGCGGGCTTGGAGCCGCCGGTGGAGCGGTCGCCCTGCACGCCGGGCTCGGTGTGCTGGATGGTCAGCTCGACGGCGGCCTGGAGCTCGACGTTGAGCACCTCGCCCTCGTGCATGGCCACCGTCGCGTCGAAGCCCTCGACGAGGTAGTTCGCCGCGTCGCCGACCGTCTTGCGGTCGACGTGGAGCTGGTCGAAGGTCTGCATGTCCATGAAGACGAACATCTCGCCGTCCATGTACGAGAACTGCATGGTGCGTCGGTCCACGGTGGCCGTCTCGACCTTCGTGCCCGCGTTGAACGTCTTGTCGACGATCTTGCCGGACAGGACGTTCTTCAGCTTCGTACGGACGAACGCGGGGCCCTTGCCGGGCTTGACGTGCTGGAACTCGACAACGGACCAGAGCTGGTCGCCGTCGAGCTTGAGCACCATGCCGTTCTTGAGGTCGTTCGTGGATGCCACGGTCGCGGAATCTCCTGAGACTGCTGCTGCGGAACCAAGGACGTGCCGCCCGCGCACCCGTGAGGGGCTAGAGAGCGAGCAGCTCCTTGGTCGTGATGGTGAGTAGCTCGGGTCCGCCGTCCGCCGCGGGGCGGACGACGAGTGTGTCGTCGATCCGGACGCCGCCCCGGCCCGGGAGGTGGACCCCCGGTTCGACGGTGACCGGCACACAAGGGTCCAGTTTACCCATGGCGGCAGGAGACAGCCGAGGGTCCTCACCGATTTCCAGTCCCACCCCGTGGCCCGTGGCCGTGCCCAGGGACTCCGCGTACCCCGCCGAGTCCAGCACCTGCCGCGCCGCGCGGTCCACATCGCGGCAGGCGGCGCCGGGCAGCAGCGCCTCGCGGGCCGCGCGCTGCGCGCCGAAGACCAGCTCGTACAGCTCGATCTGCCAGTCGTCGGGAGCGGTGCCGATGACGAAGGTGCGGCCGATCTGGCAGCGGTAGCCGCGGTAGTTGGCGCCCAGGCGCACCGAGAGGAAATCGCCCTCCTCCACGCGCCGGTCGGTGGGCAGATGACCGGGAATCCCCGAATTGCCGCCCGTGCCCACGGAGGTGGGGAAGGCGGGGCCCTCGGCGCCGTGGTCGATCAGGCGCCGCTCCAGCTCCAGCGACAGATGCCGCTCGGTGCGGCCGACCAGGATGGACTCCAGCAGCTCGCCGAGCGCCTGGTCGGTGATCTCGGCGGCGATGCGCAGCGCGGAGATCTCCTCCTCGTCCTTGATCACCCGCTGCTGCTCGACCCCGCCGCCGAGCCCGGTGAGGCGTACCCGGGGCGCCACGGAGCCCAGCGCCCTGTGCCTGGCCACCGTCAGATGGTGCTCCTCGACGGCGAGGCAGTGCGCGCCCGCGCGCTGCGCGAGGTCGGCCGCGACCACCGCCGCGTCCCCGTCGGGCGCGGCGACCTGGGCCGCGCGCAGCTCGTCCCCCGGGTACGAGCCCCCCGTCGAGGGCGCGTCGGCGCGGGCCGAGACGAGCGTGTCCTCCCCCTCGGGGCCGAGCAGCAGCGCGCCGTCGAGCGGGCGCCGGCCGGTCAGATAGTGGATGTTCGCGGGGCGGGAGACCAGGACGGCGTCGGCGGGCCCGCCCTCGGCCGTGCCCGCGGCGCAGCGCTCGCGGAGCCGGTTCCTGCGGGCCACATGCACGTCTGACATAGGGCCGAGGGTACGTAGCGGGGGCGCCGGCGGCCGGTACGGGAGGGCCGAGCGGGCGACGGGGTGTGTCGCGCGGGGGCCACGCGGTCAGGAGCAGCGCCGGCCGGTGCGGGTCCGCGCGCTCACCAGGCGGGCGGGCTGGCCAGGCTGCGGGCCACCACGTCGTCGAGCATCCGCGCCGTGGTGGCCACGTCCTGGCGGGAGTTGTCGATGATCGGGAGCCCGGATCCGTACCACCCCGCCATCCGCCCGTGGATCGCGGCGACCTCCTCGTCGCTGAGGCGGCGGTTGCCCGAGCGCTCGGCGTTCCGCTCCAGCACGACGTCGAGCCCGGGGAGCAGGACGACGGGGATCATGCCGGGGCCGACGTGCCGCTTCCAGCCGCCCAGGCCGACGACGGGCCGGTCGGGGAAGACCGCGTCGTCGAGCACGCAGGAGATCCCGTTGGCGAGGAAGTTGCGCGCCGCGAAGCCGCAGGTGCGGCGGGCCAGGCGGTACTGCGCCTCGGAGTGGTCGTTCCACCCCGCCTGCGGGTCTGCGAAGCCCGAGCGCACCCACTCGCGTACGTCGTCGAGGCTGATGTGCGCGGTGGGAACGGCGCGGTGCGCGGCCCAGTGCCGGGCCACGGTGGTCTTGCCCGCGCCGGCCGGGCCGATCAGCAGGACCGCCACCGCGGCGCGGGTGGCGTCGAGTTGGGCCGGGTCCTCGGCCGGTGCCGGTATCTCCACCGGGGTGCCGCTGGGCAGCCTGATGTGCCCGGTCGTCTCCGAGGGCCCCGGGGCCTGGCCGGGCGGCGGAGGCGGGACCGAACCGCCCTGCGCGGGGTGCTGCGCCGGATGCTGCGCGGGCTGTGCCGGATGCCCGGGCTGCTGCCGGCCCGGGTGCGCGGGCTGGGAGGGCTGCGCGTGCGGCGGCCCCGCGGGCGCGGGCGGCGGCGCGGCGGGCTGCGGCGGGGCCTGCGGGATCGGGGGCGGCTGGGCGGGGCCCGTGCCGTGGCCGTACGGGGGCTGGGCTGAGGCGCTCCAGCCGGGGGGCGGCGGCAGTGCCGGGAGCTGCGGGAGCGTCCGGCTGTAGCCCCGGCGTCCGTGGGGGACGGGCTGCTGCGCCCCGTACTCCTGCATCCGGCTCCCCACTCCGTCCCCTCGCGCCCGCGGTGGCCCGCGCGGCGCGCCGCTGCTCTGCCTGTGGTCGTCCGAGAGTAACGGACAGTACCCTCACCGGGTCCACGGGACGGCAACGGACGGGCGGCGCGAGAGGTGCCCGACTGCCGCGGGGCGGGCGGGTGTTGGGCTGGTCACGGGGGTGGAGTGGGAGCTTCCCCGGGCGCACGCGAAGCCATGTGCGGTACGCGGACGAAGCGGCGCAAGGCACGCAGCGTGGCGGGTGCGCGAAGCAGCGCCCCGGCCCTCATCGGGGGCCGGGGCGCAACCTCGTACGGGAACCGGAGATCAGTCGGCGATCTCGGCGTGGGCCGCGAGCAGCATCGCCGGGTCAGGGCCCTCCAGGACCGAGGGCTTGGCGAGGCCGTTGAGGACGATGAAGCGCAGCAGATCGCCGCGGGTCTTCTTGTCGACCTTCATGGTCTCCAGCAGCTTGGGCCACTGGTCGCCGCGGTAGGTGACCGGCAGCCCGACGGAACGGAGCACCGCGCGGTGCCGCTCGGCCGTCTCCTCGTCCAGGCGCCCGGCGATCCGCCCCAGCTCGGCGGCGAAGACCATGCCGACGGAGACCGCGGCGCCGTGCCGCCAGTTGTAGCGCTCGTTCTTCTCGATGGCGTGCGCGAGGGTGTGCCCGTAGTTGAGGATCTCGCGGCGCCCGGCCTCCTTGAGGTCGCCGGAGACCACCTCGGCCTTCACCCGGATCGCGCGCTCGATCAGCTCGGCGGTGTGCGGCCCCCCGGGGCTGCGCGCCCCCTCGGGGTCGGACTCGATCAGCTCCAGGATGCCCGGGTCGGCGATGAAGCCCGCCTTGATGACCTCGGCGAGCCCGCCCACGTAGTCGTGCACGCCCAGGGACTCCAGCGCGGCCAGGTCGCACAGCACGCCGGCCGGCGGGTGGAAGGCGCCCACCAGGTTCTTGCCCTCGGCGGTGTTGATGCCGGTCTTGCCTCCGACCGCGGCGTCGACCATGCCGAGCACGGTGGTGGGCACGGCGATCCAGCGCACCCCGCGCAGCCAGGTGGCCGCGACGAAGCCCGCCACGTCGGTGGTGGCCCCTCCCCCGACGCCGACGATCACGTCGCTGCGGGTGAACCCGGTCTGGCCCAGGGCCTTCCAGCAGTACTGGGCGACCTCCGCTGTCTTGGACTCCTCCGCGTTCGGGAGCTGGATCGCGATGGCCTCGTACCCCTGCGCGGCGAGGTCGTCGCGCAGCACGTCGCCGGTGGAGGCCAGCGCCTCCGGGTGGAGCACCGCGACGCGCTTGGCCTGGCTGCCGACCAACGACCCGAGGTCGCCCAGGAGTCGGTGTCCCACCAGCACGTCGTACGGTGCGGTCCCGTCCGTGCCGCCCACGGTGATGCGGGTCGGCGCTGCGGGCTCGGTGGACTCGGCGGTCATGACTGCTTCAGCTCCAGAGCTTCGAGGATTTCGTCCGCGATGTCGTCGGGCGTGCGCTGCTCGGTGTCCACCACGGCGCGGGCCACCTGCACGTACAGCGGGCGGCGCTCGTCCATCAGCTTCCGCCACTGCTGCCGGGGGTTGATCATCAGCAGCGGGCGCGGCGCGTCCAGGCCGACCCGCTTGACCGCCTCGGCCACCCCCATCTCCAGGAAGATCACGGGGTGCCCGGCGAGCAGCTCCCGGGTCTCCTCGGCGAGGACCGCGCCGCCGCCCAGGGCCAGCACCCCGTCGTGCTCGGCGAGTGCGGTGCGCACCGCGTCCCGCTCCAGGGCGCGGAAGTGCTCCTCGCCCTCCTCCAGGAAGATGTCCGAGATCGGCTTGCCCGCCGTGGCCACGATGTCGGCGTCGGTGTCCCGGCAGGTGAGGCCGAGCCGGGCGGCCAGCGCCTCGCCCACGGTGGTCTTGCCCACGCCCATCGGGCCGACCAGCACCACCGCCGGGCCCATCAGCGGATCTCCAGGTTGTCCAGGTAGCCGGTGACGTTGCGGCGGGTCTCGGGCACGCTGTCGCCGCCGAACTTCTCCGCCACCGCGTCCGCCAGCACCAGCGCCACCATGGCCTCGGCCACGATCCCGGCAGCCGGCACCGCGCACACGTCCGAGCGCTGGTGGTGGGCCGCGGTGGCCTCGCCGGTGGCCACGTCCACGGTGGCCAGCGCGCGCGGCACGGTCGCGATCGGCTTCATCGCGGCCCGCACCCGCAGGAGTTCACCGGTGGAGAGCCCGCCCTCGGTGCCGCCCGAGCGGCCCGACGTACGCCGGATGCCCTCGTCGGTCGAATGGATCTCGTCGTGCGCCTGCGATCCGGGCACCCGCGCCAGGTCGAAGCCGTCGCCCAGCTCCACGCCCTTGATCGCCTGGATGCCCATCAGCGCGCCGGCGAGACGCGCGTCCAGCTTGCGGTCCCAGTGCACGTGCGAGCCCAGGCCCACCGGCACGCCGTGCGCCACGACCTCGACCACGCCGCCCAGGGTGTCGCCGTCCTTGTGCGCCTGGTCGATCTGCTCGACCATCGCCGCGCTCGCGTCCGCGTCCAGGCAGCGCACCGGGTCAGCGTCCAGGGCCTCGACATCGCCGGGCTGCGGCACCCGTCCGTACGGAGCCTTCGCGGCGCCCAGCTCCACCACGTGCGAGACCAGCTCGATCCCGGCGGTCTCCTTCAGGTAGGAGCGGGCCACCGTGCCCAGCGCCACCCGCGCGGCGGTCTCCCGCGCGCTCGCGCGCTCCAGCACGGGGCGGGCCTCGTCGAACCCGTACTTCTGCATCCCGGCCAGGTCCGCGTGCCCGGGGCGGGGCCGGGTCAGCGGCGCGTTGCGCGCGAGCCCGTCCAGCTCGTCCTGCGGGACCGGGTCACCGGACATGACCTTCTCCCACTTGGGCCACTCGGTGTTCCCCACCATGATCGCGACCGGGGAGCCGAGGGTCAGCCCGTGCCGTACGCCGCCGAGGAAGGTGACCTCGTCGCGCTCGAACTTCATCCGGGCACCGCGCCCATAGCCCAGCCGCCGCCGCGCCAGCTCATCGGCCACCATCTCCGTGGTGACCGGGACGCCGGCGGGAAGACCCTCCAGCGTCGCCACGAGTGCGGGGCCGTGCGACTCCCCCGCCGTCAGCCAGCGCAACCTGCTCAACGGTGCTCCTCGAATCCGCGCGCTTCAGCGCCCATGTGCCTGTACCGGCATGTTCCGGTGCCGCCGATCCTCCCATGTCCGCGCGCCGTGCCCTGCGGCGGTCCACCACACGGACGGGAACGGAACGGGGCACTGCGGAGGGGTACGGGGCAGGCTCGGGAACCTCAGTGCACCCGCTCGCGCAGCGCCCGCTCCCCCGCCGCGCGCATCGCCGCGACCGGCGCGGGCCCGCGCCCCGTCATCTGCTCGACCTGGAACACGGCCTGATGCACCAGCAGGTCGAGCCCGTTGGCGACCGGCGCCCCGCGCTCCTGCCAGGCGGCGGCGAGCCGCGTGGGCCACGGGTCGTAGAGCACGTCGAAGAGGGTGCCTGGCCGCTCGGGCACGGCCCCGGCCAGCGCGTCCGTCGAACCGGCTGGTGTCGTCGCGATCACCAGCGGCGCGCTCAGCGCCTCGGCCGCCTCGGCCCACGCGGCGGTGCGCAGCCGCACCCCCAGCCGCTCGGCCCAGCCGTGCATCTCGCGCGCCCGCTCCTCGCTGCGTACGTACGCGGTGACCTCGCCCTCGCACACCCGGGCCAGCGCCGCCAGGGCCGAGGAGGCGGTGGCGCCCGCGCCGAGCACCGCGGCGCTCTCCACCCGCGTCACGCCGCGCTCCTCCAGCGCCGCGACCATGCCGGGGATGTCGGTGTTGTCGCCGAGCCGCCGTCCGTCCTCGGCGAAGACCACGGTGTTCACGGCCTCCACGGAGGCGGCCGCTGCGCTGATCTCGTCCAGCAGCGGGATCACGGCGCGCTTGAGCGGCATGGTGAGGGAGAGCCCGGCCCACGGTTCGCCGCCCTCGCGCTCGCGGAGGAGCCCCGCGAAGAAGTCCGCGAGCCCGGCCTCGTCCACCTCGTACCTGCCGTACGACCACCCGCCCAGGCCCAGCTCCGCATAGGCCGCTGCGTGCAGTTCGGGCGAGAGCGAATGGGCGATGGGCGAGCCGAGCACCGCGGCGCGCCCGCTCTCGCGCGGGGACCTGGGGGCTCGGCCGGTGGGCTGCTGGGGCATCAGCCGCCGTTCTCCTCACATGAATCCGGCACGCGGCGCGCTGCCGCGCCGCGTGCCCTCTGCTGCTGACTGCGTACTGCTCGCTGCGTACCGCCGACTTCCGTCGGGGCTGGGGGCTACTGCTGCTGGCGCTGTTCCCGGTTGAACTCCTGCACGTTCCTGTCGTGCTGCGCCTTGCTGGCGGTGAACCGGGTGTCACCGGCCTTGACCGTCACGAAGTAGAGCCAGTTGCCCTTGGTCGGCTTGAGCGCCGCCTCGATCGCCTGGTGGCCGGGGTTGTCGATCGGCCCGGGCGGCAGGCCCTTGTGCTTGTAGGTGTTGTACGGCGAGTCGAGCTGGGTGTCCCCTGTGCTGGTGTTCAGGGTCGAGCGGCCCAGCGCGTAGTTGATCGTCGAGTCGAAGCCGAGCGCCATGTTCTGGTCGATGCGGTTGTAGATGACCCGCGAGACCTTGCCGAACTCGTCCTTCTGCTGGGCCTCGGCCTGAATCAGCGAGGCCACCGTGATGATCTTCCGGGGCGAGGTGCCGTGCTTCTTCGCCGCCGCCTCCAGGCCGACCCGCGCGTACTCGGCCTCGGCGCGCTTGACCATCTGCCGCAGCACGTCGGCCGGCTTGGCGTTCTTGCCGACGCTGTACTTTGACGGGAAGAGGAAGCCCTCCGGCTTCCCGTGCGCCCACTCCGGCAGGCCCAGGTCGGCGGTCTTCGCCGTCTTCTCCGTGGTGCCCCCGGAGACGCCGATCTTCTTGTCGATGAGCTGGTACACGGCCTTGGCCCGCAGGCCCTCGGCGACGATGAGGCCGTTCTGACTGGAGGGGTCCAGCATCAGGTCGACGGCGCTGGCCCCCGACATCTCCTTGCGGAGCGTGTACGTGCCCGGGTGGATGCCCTGCGCCTTCTTGTTGGCGTTCGCCGCCTCGACGAAGGCGCCGCCGCTCTTCACCACGCCCTTGTTCTCCAGCACGGTGCCCATGTCGGCGAGCGCCGCGCCGTCCGGGATGTCCACCTGCACCTCGCCGGTGCCCGAGCCCTCGTAGTCGGGCGCGGGCGCGAAGTGCGAGGCGTAGAACTGCCAGCCGAACCAGCCGACGGCGCCGACCCCGCCCGCGATCACCAGCGAGACGAACAGGCAGGCGCAGCCGTTCTTCTTTTTCTTGGTGTCGCCCCTGCGGGTCCGGCCGTCCTTGCGCCCCTTCTTGCCGGGCCGCTCGCGCTCGTCCTCCTCCTCGGCCGCGCCGGAGAAGAAGGCGCTCTCGCCCTGGTCGGGCCCCGGGTCCCAGCCGGTCTCCGGGTCGGGTCCAGGACCCGCGTACTCCTGCGGCCCGGGCGGCACCGGGGCCTGATGCTCCCTCAGGTGCTGCGGCTGCGGCGGCGGATAGGCCTGCTCGGTGGCGTAGCCGTCCGGATAGCCCGCGTCGGTGACCGGGCCCTGGTAGACGGGCATCTCCGCGGTCCCGTACGGATCGACGGGCGGCATCCCGTACGGGTCGGTGGCGGCCGGTCCGCCGTACTGCGCCTGCGCGACGTACTCCGCGCCGCCCGGCTGCCCGGCGCCGAACGCCGGGTCGTAGCCGCCCTGGACGTAACCGCCCTGCGCGCCGCCCCAGCCGCCGTAGGGATCCTGCTGCTGGCCGTACTGCGCCGGGTACTGCTGAGGGGGGTACTGCTGCTGCCCCGGGTGCGGGTCGTACTGCTGCTGGCCGACCTGCTGGGGGTCCCAGTCACCGCCCTGGTAGGCGGCGGGCTGGCCGCCGTCCCATCCCTGCTCCCCGTACAGCGGGTCCTCGGGATGCCACGGTTGGGAGCCGGGTCCCCGGCCGTACTCAGTCATCGATCCCCTTGTGCCGCGAGGCGGCAGCCGGTCGCGTCGCGAGGCGCGGCGTCCGTGCCACCCGCCTGTGCGATCCGCGTTCGGACCGCTGCCGTGTCGCGCGGAACGTTACCGCACCGCGATCAGACAACCACCTCGACGCACTGCCCCGGAGCGGCCCCGGACACCCGTTCGGTCTCCAGGGCGCTCTGCAGGATGACCACGGCCGCTGCCTGGTCGATGCGGGACCGGCCCTTCTTGGAGCTGACTCCCGAGGCCCGCATCGACTGCGCCGCTGTGACGGTGCTCATGCGCTCGTCGACCAGCCGAACCGGCACAGGTGTGATCTTTTTCGCCAATTCCTCGGCGAATCCGCGCACTTTGGCCGCGGCCGGGCCCTCGCCCCCCTTGAGGGAGCGCGGGAGCCCGACCACCACCTCGATCGGCTCGTACTCCTCGACCAGCGCGGTGAGACGCCGGTGCGCGGCGGGCAGGTCGCGCCCGGGCACCGTCTCGACCGGAGTGGCCAGGAGCCCGTCGGGGTCGCTGCTCGCGACCCCGATCCGGGCGTCGCCGACGTCGACCGCCAGCCGCCTGCCGCGCCGCATCAGCGGGCCTCGGCGACCAGTCGCTCGACGGCCGCGATGGCCTCGGGCACGGCCTCGGCGTTCTGCCCGCCGCCCTGCGCGACGTCCGGCTTGCCGCCGCCACCGCCGCCGAGCGCCTTCGCGGCCGTACGCACCAGGTCGCCGGCCTTCAGGCCGCGGTCGCGCGCGTGGTCGTTGGTGGCGATGACGGTCAGCGGGCGCCCGTTGGTCACGGTGAACAGGGCGACCACGGCGGGCCGCCCGCCCGTGATGCGCTGCCGCACGTCCAGCACCAGGGTGCGCAGGTCGTCCGCGGTCGTGCCGTCCGGCACCTTGGCCGCGGCCAGCGCGATGCCGTGCACGTCCTTGGCGTCCTCGGCGATGCCGGCGGCGGCCTGGAGCACCTTCTCGGCGCGGAAGCGCTCGATCTCCTTCTCGGCGTCCCGCAGCTTGGTGAGCATCCCGGACACCTTCTCCGGCAGCTCCTCGGGGCGGCCCTTGATCAGCTCGCTGAGCTGGGAGACCACGGTGTGCTCGCGCGCGAGGAACTTGTAGGCGTCCACGCCGACCAGCGCCTCGACGCGGCGCACGCCGGAGCCGATGGAGGACTCGCCGAGCAGCTTGACCAGGCCGAGCTGCGCGGTGTTGTGCACGTGGGTGCCGCCGCACAGCTCCTTGGAGAAGTCGCCGATGGTCACGACGCGCACGGTGTCGCCGTACTTCTCGCCGAACTCGGCGAGCGCGCCCTGCTTGCGGGCCTCGTCGATGCCCATGTACTCGGACTGCACGTCGAGTTCGCGGCTGAGCACCTCGTTGATGCGCTGCTCCACGTCGGTGAGCACACCGCCGGGCACGGCCGAGGGCGAGCCGAAGTCGAAGCGGAAGCGGCCCGGCGAGTTCTCCGAACCGGCCTGCGCGGCCGTCGGGCCCAGCGCGTCGCGCAGCGCCTGGTGGGTGAGGTGGGTCGCGCTGTGCGCGCGGGCGATGGACCGGCGCCGGGTCACGTCGATCTCGGCGTACGCGGAGGCGCCGACGGTCACCTCGCCGACCTGGACGACGCCCTTGTGCACGCTCACGCCGGGCACCGGCTGCTGCACGTCGCGGACCTCGATCACGGCGCCGCTGTCCAGCCTGATCTTGCCGGTGTCGGCGAGCTGGCCGCCACCCTCGGCGTAGAAGGGGGTGCGGTCGAGCACGACCTCGACCTCGTCGCCCTCGTGGGCGGCGGGCGAGGTGACGCCGTCCACCAGCAGGCCGACGACCGCGGCCTCGTTCTCCGTACGGGCGTAGCCGGTGAAGTCGGTGGCGCCCGTGGAGTCGGCGATCTCGCGGTAGGCGGAGAGGTCGGCGTGGCCCTGCTTCTTGGCCTTGGCGTCGGCCTTCGCGCGCTCCCGCTGCTCCTTCATGAGCCGCCGGAAGCCCTCCTCGTCCACGGAGAGGCCCTGCTCGGCCGCCATCTCCAGGGTGAGGTCGATCGGGAAGCCCCAGGTGTCGTGGAGCAGGAACGCCTTGTCGCCGGGCAGCACGGAGGAGCCGGCGGTGCGGGTCTCCTCGACGGCCGTGTCCAGGATGTTGGTGCCGGCCTTGAGGGTCTTGAGGAAGGCGGCCTCCTCGGCGAGGGCGACCGTCTCGATGCGCTTGCGGTCCTCCTCCAGCTCCGGGTACTGCGGGGCCATCGCCTTGATGACGGTGTCCGTCAGCTCGGCCACGGTGGGCCCGGTGGCGCCGAGAATGCGCATGTTGCGGATGGCGCGGCGCATGATGCGGCGCAGCACATAGCCGCGGCCCTCGTTGCCGGGGGTGACGCCGTCGCCGATGAGCATGATCGACGTACGGATGTGGTCGCCGACGACGCGGAGCGAGACGTCCTGCTCCTCGGTGTCGCCGTAGCGCACGCCGGCGAGCTCGCCCGCCTTGTCGATGATCATGCGCGAGGTGTCGATCTCGTACATGTTGTGCACGCCCTGCAGGATCATCGCCAGGCGCTCGAGGCCGAGCCCGGTGTCGATGTTCTTGCTGGGCAGCTCGCCGAGGATCGGGAAGTCGGTCTTGGACTCGCCGGGGCCGCGCTCGTACTGCATGAAGACCAGGTTCCAGATCTCCACGTAGCGCTCGTCGTTGACGGCCGGGCCGCCCTCGGCGCCGAACTCGGGGCCGCGGTCGTAGTTGATCTCGGCGCACGGGCCGCAGGGGCCCGGGACGCCCATGGACCAGTAGTTCTCCTCCATGCCCAGGCGCTGGATGCGCTCGGCGGGCACGCCGACGACGTCGCGGAAGATGCGCTCGGCCTCGTCGTCCTGCTCGTAGACGGTGACCCAGAGCTTCTCGGCGTCCAGGCCGTAGCCGCCGTCCTCCACGGAGGAGGTCAGCAGCTCCCAGGCGAACTTGGCGGCGCCCTCCTTGAAGTAGTCGCCGAAGGAGAAGTTGCCGCACATCTGGAAGAAGGTGCCGTGCCGCGTGGTCTTGCCGACCTCTTCGATGTCCGGCGTGCGCACGCACTTCTGCACGCTGGTGGCGCGGTTGTACGGCGGCTTGACCTCGCCCAGGAAGTAGGGCTTGAAGGGGACCATGCCCGCGGGGACCAGAAGCAGCGTCGGGTCGTCCGCGATCAGCGACGCCGACGGCACGACGGTGTGCCCCCGCTCCTCGAAGAAGCGCAGCCAGCGGCGGCGGATTTCAGCCGACTCCATCAGTGGTCCTCATTCCGGTCGTAGTCGTGGACATAGGTGTGGGTGCCCAGTTCGGCCCTGCCGGGCTGGGCGGGGAGCTGCGAGCGCTCGGGCGGAGCCTGCGCGGTCAGGCCCAGCGCGTCCTTCAACTCGGTCTCGCGCTGGGACATTCCGGCGCGTACGTCGAGTGCGAAGTGCTTCAGCCTGTGGCCGCCCTCGACGGCCTTGTCCGCGGCCCGCACGGCGAGCGCGTCGGGTGCGAGTGCGCGGATCTTGCGCTGGACCTTGGTGGTGGCCCACACGCCGGCGGCGGCGCCGGTGGTGAACCAGAAGGCGCGGCGGAACATGGTGCGGATCAGCCCTTTCCGCGCTTGCGGCCTGTGCGGCTCTTCCGGGAGGCGGGGACCGTGCGGCTCACCACGACGCGGCGCGAGGGCACCGATTCGGCGGGCGCTCCCGCCTGCTTGCGGCCGAGCGCCCTGCGCACTCCGTAGCCGAACGCGGCGACCTTCACCAGCGGACCGCCGAAGGCGGTGGAGACGGTGGAGGAGAGCGCCGAGGCGTTGGAGGTGACCTCCTGGACATCGGTCGCGATGGCGTCCACCCGGTCGAGCTGGGACTGCGCGGACCGCACGGTCGCCGACGCCTCTCCCAGCAGGGGGACCGCCTGCTCCGTCACGCCCGTCACCAGCTTGGTCGCCGCCTTGAGCGTCTGCGCGAGCCTCACCAGCACCACGGCGAGGAACGACACCAGGATCGCCCAGAAGACGGCCACCAGGAGACCGGCCACTTCTCCACCGGACACGCTGCACCGCTTCTTTCGGATTGGTCTTGGGTCTAGGGTCTCGGGTCTTGATCGGCCGCCCTGCGACGGCCCCGGCCTCCGGTACGCGTCGGAACCGGCCGCCGACTGCCGCGCGGACCGGCTCCGTTCACCGCTGCCGGAGCGGCAGGTACCGACCTTATCGCGCCGCGCCCGCGCGCCCGTACCCGATTCCCACCGGGGCGCCGCACGCGCCGGACGCCGTCCGCGCGGGTCCGTGCGCGGGCCGCGCGCAGGCCCGGGCGCGGGCCCCGGAGGGCGCGATTGTACGGTGTGCGCACCGGCAAGTACGCTCCGTGTCTCATGGGACCCTCTGAGCGCTCCGGTTCCACGGAACAGGACCCCACCGCGGACTCGCGCACCCCGGGAAATCTGCCCGCTTCTCTGAATCGCTTCATCGGCCGCGAGGCCGAACTGGCCCGCCTCTGCGCCGCGTTGGAGGCCGAACGGCTGGTGACCGTCACCGGCGTGGGCGGCGTCGGCAAGTCCCGGCTCGTGCTGCACGCCGCCGAACGCGTGCAGGATCGCTTCTTCGACGGTGTCTGGCTGGTCGACCTCTCCGCGCTGCGGGACGAGGGCCTGCTGGACTACGCCGTGGCCGAGGCCCTGGGCCTCTCGGACAGCTCGGGGCGGTCCCCGCGCACCGTGGTCCAGCGGCACCTGCGCGACAAGCGGGCACTGCTCGTGCTGGACGGCTGCGAGCATCTGGCCGCCGAATGCGCGGAGTTGACCGACACGCTGCTGCGCGGCGCCCCGGGGCTGCGGGTGCTGGCCGCGGGCCGCCGCCCGCTGGAGCTCGTCGGGGAGCGGCTGCACACGCTGGCGCCGATGCCCGCCGACGAGGCCGTCGCGCTGTTCACCGAGCGCGCCGTGGCCGTGCTGCCGGACTTCACGGTCTCGGGCGCGGCGGACCGGGGCGCGGTCGCCGAGCTGTGCAGGAGGCTGGACGGCATCCCGCTGGCCCTCGAACTGGCGGCGGCGCAGCTCCGCGCGCTGTCCGTCGAGCAGATCGCGCACCGGCTCGATGACCGCTTCCGGCTGCTGACCGGGCAGAGCAGGAACGCCGTGCCGCGCCACCAGACGCTGCGCACCGCGATCGGCTGGAGCCACGAGCTGTGCTCGGACCCCGAGCGGCTGCTGTGGGCGCGGCTCTCGGTGTTCTCCGGCGACTTCGACCTGGAGGCCGCCGAGTACCTGTGCTCCGGCGGCCCCGAGCTGCCCGTGGAGGAGGTCCTGCCGGTCCTCGCGCAGCTCGTGGCCCAGTCGGTGGTCGTACGGGACGGCCGCGAGGGACCCTCGGGCCAGGCGCGGTACCACCTGCTGGACACGGTCCGCGAGTACGGCGCGCAGTGGCTGGAGGAGCTCGGCGAGAGCGAGCGGCTCAGGCGCCGGCACCGCGACTGGTATCTGGGGCTGGCCACCTGGTGCGAGCTGGACTGGTTCAGCCCGCAGCAGGCGGAGGTCGCGGCCCGTCTGGAACAGGAGCTGCCCAATCTCCGGCAGGCGCTGGAGCACAGCCTCGTCTGCCCGGAGGAGGCGCACCTGGGCCAGTACCTGGCGGGCACGCTCTGGTTCTTCTGGATCGGCTGCGGGCGCCTCACCGAGGGGCAGCTGTGGCTGGACCGCGCGCTGGCGATGGAGGGCGAGCAGCCCGAGGCGCGGGCCAAGGCGCTGTGGGTCTCCGGTCTCGCCTCGGTCGTGCGCGGGGACACCGTGTCCGCGCTCGGCACCCTGCACGAGTGCCTGGAGCTGGCCGGCGAGGAGGGCGACGAGACGGCGGCGGCGTACGCCACGCAGATGCTGGGCTGCCTCGCCGTGGTCGGCGACGACATGGCGCGCGGCAAGGCGCTGCTCGGCGACGCGCTGGACCGCTTCCGCGCGCTGGGCGAGCTGAACACGCTGGTGATCCTCGCCCAGGTCGAACTGGCCATGGCGCACGCCTTCGACGGCGAGCTCGACCAGGCCCTGGCGCTCGGCGAGGAGGCCCGCGACATCGCCGCGGAGAGCGGCGAGCGGTGGGCGCTCTCGTATGCGCTGTACGTGCTCGCGTACACGTGCATGGGCCGCGGGGAGCCGGAGCGCGCGCGGCGGCTGAGCGTGGAGTGCCTGGCCATCAAGCGGGAGCTGCACGACGTGCTCGGCATGGCGATGGCACTGGAGCACCTGGCCCCGCTGACCGCCGAGCACGAACCGGCCCGCGCGGCCGAGATGCTCGGCGCGGCGGTGACCGGCTGGCGCACGGTCGGCACCCGCCGCTTCGGCTCCCGGTACTTCGCGAGTGCGAGCGCCGGGTGCAGGGAGCGGGTGCGCGAGGCGCTGGGCGAGGAGGCGTACGAGCGCGCCTACCGGCGGGGCGTGGAGACCGGCCTGACCGCGCTGGTCACCCGCGAGATCAGCGAGTGCTTCGCGGACGCCGCGCACCGGCTGGGCCCGGAGGCCCCTGCGGGGGCGCAGCAGCGCGGCCGTTCCACGCGCGGTTCGGCGGGGCGGCTGCCCGAGCAGCACGCGGACTCGGGCGACCCCAGGGAGCCCGCAGCGCCGCCGCCCGCGGGCGGGGAGAGCGGCGGCGGCACGGGCTGAGCGCCGGGCTCACGAGGACCGTCGCGAAGGCCCCGTACGGGAGTGGGGTTTCCCGTACGGGGCCTTCGCGTGTGGAAATGCCGAGGGGCACGGCCCCCGGGTGCGGCAACGCGGCCGGGCCACCTCATCAGCGGGTGCTGAGGGTGGCCTACAAGGCGTCGCGCGCCTGCGCGGGTCAGAAGACCCGCGGAAACCCGGGGAGGTCCGTGCCCCGTGCCGGACGAACCGGCGTGCCGGCCGAAGCCGGCGAAGATGCCGGAGGATTCCGGCGGATGCGGCTCAGCGAGCGTAGTACTCGATGACGAGCTGCTCGTCGCACTGCACCGGAATTTCCTTCCGGTTCGGCTTCCGGTCCAGGCGGAACGCGAGGGCCTGGAGGTTGACCTCCAGGTAACGCGGGGTCTCGCCGTCGGGCGCATAGCCACCCTCGCGGGCGACCTGGAAGGGGTGCTTGTTGCGGCTGCGCTCGCGCACCATGATCACGTCGTCGGGACGCACGCGGAAGGACGGCTTGTCGACCTTCCGGTCGTTCACCGAGATGTGACCGTGCACGACCATCTGACGGGCCTGGTAGATGGTCCGGGCGATGCCGGAGCGGAGCACCAGGGCGTCGAGGCGCAGCTCCAGGTCGACGACGAGCGCCTCGGAGGTCTTGCCCTCCGCCTTGCGGGCGCTCTCGTACGCCTTCCGCATCTGGCTCTCGCTGATGTCGTACTGCGCGCGCAGACGCTGCTTCTCGAGCAGACGGACCTTGTAGTCACTGTTCTGCTTGCGGCCGCGGCCGTGCTCACCCGGGGGGTAGGGACGCTGCTCGAAGTACTTGACGGCCTTCGGGGTCAGCGCGATGCCGAGGGCACGCGACTTCTTGACCTTGGGACGCGACTGGTTCACGTTGAACGGACCTCCGTGTAAGTTAGGTGAGCCTTACCTTAGTCGAGGAGATCGCATGTTTCGACCTGGGATTCCCCTGCCCGGCACGGATGCCGAGGGGGATCAGCCGCGTCCCGTGGAAGACGCCCGGCAACCGACCGCTGCCGAGCGCGTACGAACCCTCGTGCAGTCCAGCGTATCTGCGTCGCTGACCATTCCGGGAACCGACGTCCCACAGGCGACCCCCGACCCGCTCGGCGCCGGAAACCCGGAGGCACGTGCCGTGACCCCCGAGGGAGACGTGCTGTTGCTGGTTCCGGCCGCCTCACCAGCGGCTCGGGCAGCCGCCTACGCGCAGGACGACGACGTCACAGCCGTGATGGAAGTCACGGACGTCGCCCCCGTCGCGGTCCCCCACAGGGTGCGCGGACGGGCCTGGGTCGCGGGCTGGCTCACGCCCGTGCGGAACGGGGACAGGCCGAAATGCGAGCGCCTCATCGCCGAGCAGTGCCCCGAGCAGCCCGCTCCCGACGTCCCGTGGATGCTGCTGCGCCTGGAGGTCGGCGAGGCGTACGTCGACGATCTGTGGGGCGAGGAGCAGGTGGAGCCCGAGGAGTTCGCGGCGGCCGAGCCCGATCCGCTGGCCCGGCACGAGGCGGAGCTGCTCCAGCACCTGTCGGCCGCGCACGACGGGCAGGTGCGCAGCCTGTGCTCGCTGCTGGGGGACGAGGACGCCGTGTGCGGGGTCCGCGACCAGGTGGTGCCGCTGGCGCTGGACCGGCACGGGATGCGGGTGCGCTTCTGCGGCCGGGCGCAGTGCTTCGACGCGCGCTTCGAATTCCCCGAACCGGTGGGCGACGTGGCCCAGTTGAGGCGCGCCATGCACGCGCTCTTCGAGGCCGCGGCCGAGGAGGGGTGAGGAGCCGGGCGCGGGAGACCGCCCGCGCGAGTGCCGGCACGGAAACTGTCCGCTTACGGACCACGGCCCGCACCCGCGTACGAGACCGGAGCCCGGCGGAGCGCACCGCACCGCATTCCGCCGGGCTCCCGCCCTACTCCGCCGGGCTCTCGCCCCGCAGCCGGGCCCGCACGCGCTCGGCGACCTCCGCGTAGCGCGCCTCGGCCCCGTACCTCGTGGGCTCGTAGTAGCGCTTGCCGTGGATCTCGTCCGGGGCGTACTGCTGCGCGGCGATGCCGCCCGGGAGGTCGTGCGGATACTGATAGCCCTGGCCGTGGCCGAGCTTCTGAGAGCCCTTGTAGTGGCTGTCGCGCAGATGGGGCGGGACCGGACCCGCCTTGCCCGCGCGCACGTCCGCGAGGGCGGCGTCGATCGCCATGTACGCCGCGTTGGACTTGGGCGCGAGGGCCAGCGCCACGGTGCACTGGCCGAGCGTGATCCGCGCCTCCGGGAAACCGATCATGGCCACGGCCTGCGCGGTCGCCACGGCGGTCTGCAGCGCGCTCGGGTCGGCCATCCCGATGTCCTCGCTCGCGGAGATCATCAGGCGCCTGGCGATGAACCGCGGGTCCTCCCCCGCCTCGATCATGCGCGCCAGATAGTGCAGCGCGGCGTCCACGTCGGAGCCGCGGATGGACTTGATGAGGGCGCTGGCGACGTCGTAGTGCTGGTCGCCGTCGCGGTCGTACTTCACCGCGGCCCGGTCGACCGCCTCCTCCAGCGTGCCGAGGGAGATCTCCTTCTCCCCCTTGGCGAGCGCGGAGCCCGCGCCCGCCTCCAGCGCCGTGAGCGCCCGCCGCGCGTCGCCCCCGGCGATCCTCAGCAGGTGCTCCTCGCCCTCCTCAGGGAGCGACACAGCGCCGTTGAGACCCCGCTCCTCCTCGACCGCGCGGCGCAGCAGGTCGCGGATGTCCTCGTCGGTCAGCGGCTCCAGGGTGAGCAGCAGCGAGCGGGAGAGGAGCGGGGAGATCACCGAGAAGTACGGATTCTCGGTGGTGGCGGCGATGAGGGTGACCCAGCGATTCTCCACAGCGGGAAGCAGGGAGTCCTGCTGGGCCTTGCTGAAGCGGTGGATCTCGTCGAGGAAGAGGACCGTGTCCTTGCCATACGCGCCGGAGGAGCGCTTGGCGCCCTCGATGACGGAGCGCACCTCCTTCACGCCAGCGGTGATCGCGGAGAGCTCCACGAAGCGCGCGTCGGTGGCCTGGCTGACGACATACGCCAGGGTCGTCTTGCCGATGCCGGGCGGGCCCCAGAGCAGCACCGAGGAGGCGCCGGCCGGGCCCTTGCCGCCCTCCCCCACCAGGCGGCGCAACGGCGAGCCCGGGCGCAGCAGATGCTGCTGCCCCACGACCTCGTCGAGGGTGCGCGGACGCATCCGCACGGCCAGGGGGCTGGCCGAGGGGTCCTGGCCCTGACGGTCCTCGGCGGCTGCGGTGAACAGGTCGGGTTCCACGCCGGAAACCCTAAGTCAGACCACTGACAACCGAAGCGGGCCGGGGATCACACCCCGGCCCGCGGCCCCGTGTTCGGCTCCGAAGTCGGCTCCGGGCTCGGCTCCAGCTCAGGCGGCCGACCGCCTCAGCTCGTCCAGAAGTTCCACCAGCGGGTCAGGATCAGCATGCCGATGATGCCCATGTGCAGCACCGGCATCACCCACGGGAACTCCTCGAAGAACCCGCGCACCCCGCGCGGCGTCGGCAGGAAACCATTCTTCACGTTGTGCGCCGTCACGTACCAGAACATGACGATGGTGGCCGCCCACGCGAGGCAGCACCACAGGCAGAGGGCGTTGATGTTGTACAGCGACTGGTACATCAGCCAGGTGCAGAAGCCGACGCCGAAGAGGGTGCCGGCGTTGAAGGTGAGCCAATACCAGCGCGGGAAGCGGGCGCCGGTCAGCAGGGTCACGCCCACGCAGACCACGATCGCGTAGGCGACCAGGCCGATCATGGGGTTCGGCGCGCCGAAGGCGGCCGCCTGGTCGCTCTTCATGACGCTGCCGCAGGAGACCACCGGGTTCATGCTGCACCCGGGCTTGAAGTTGGGGTCCTCCAGCAGCTTGAACTTGTCGAGCGTGATCACCCAGGAGGCCAGGATGCCGGCGGCCGCCGTGACGATCAGCATCCACGCGAAGGCGCGCCCCGTGCCGGCCGAGGCTCTGACGGTGGCCGCCGGGCCTGAGCCTGTACGTGTCTCGTCCCTCGGTGCCGTGGTCGCCATAGCCCTGCTCGTCCTGTCGTCTCGGTCCTCCGCACGGGCCGCGCAGCCGCGCCCTGCGGAAACATGAATGGTCCCTGGTGCCGCCAATTGTGCACCAGGGACCACTTTCTCAGCCGTGAATCACCCGAGCCGGGACCGCACTTCGGCCACCACACGATCGAGTGCCACCGGGTCCTGCTCCCCGCTCTCCAGGTCCTTGAGCTGGGCCACACCCTCGGCGAGGTCGCGCTCGCCGATGAGCAGCGCGAAGCGCGCGCCGGAGCGGTTGGCGGACTTCATCGCGTTCTTCATGCCCTTGCCGCCGTACGCGAGGTCGGCGGCGACGCCCGCGCGGCGCAGCTCCGTCACGGCGCCGAAGACCGCGCTCCGCGCCTCCTCGCCGATCGGGACGGCGAACACGTCGGTGGCTGAGGGCACTTCGAGCTCCACGCCCTCGGCCTCCAGCGCCAGCACCGTACGGTCGACGCCCAGCGCCCAGCCCACGGACGGCAGCGCGGGGCCGCCGATCATCTCGGAGAGGCCGTCGTAGCGGCCGCCGCCGCCCACGGCGGACTGCGAGCCGAGGCCGTCGTGGACGAACTCGAAGGTGGTGCGGGTGTAGTAGTCCAGCCCGCGCACGAGCTTCGGGTCGTCCTCGTACGCGACGCCCGCCGCGGTCAGGAGCTCGCGCACCTGCTCGTGGTACGCCTTGCAGTCCTCGCACAGGTGGTCGCGCATCATGGGCGCGCCGGTGAGCTGGCTCTGGACGCTCTCGCGCTTGTCGTCGAGGACCCGCAGCGGGTTGATGTCGATGCGCTTGCGGGTGTCCTCGTCGAGGTCGAGGCCGCGCAGGAAGTCCTGGAGCGCGGCACGGTAGACCGGCCTGCACTCCTTGTCGCCCAGCGAGTTGAGCAGGATGCGGAAGTCCTTCAGGCCCAGCGAGCGGTACGCGTCGTGCGCCAGGATGATCAACTCGGCGTCCAGCTGCGGGTCCTCGGCCCCGATGGCCTCGGCGCCGACCTGCGAGAAGTGCCGGTAGCGGCCCTTCTGCGCGCGCTCATAGCGGTAGTAGGAGCCCGAATACCAGAGCTTGACCGGCAGGTTGCCGCTCTTGTGGAGGTTCGCCTCCAGGGCGGCGCGCAGCACGGAGGCGGTGCCCTCGGGGCGCAGCGCGAGCTCGTCGCCGCCCTTGGTGGTGAGGGTGTACATCTCCTTGGTCACGATGTCGGTGGACTCCCCGACACCGCGCGCGAACAGCTCGACGTTCTCGAAGCCGGGGGTCTCGACATAGCCGTACCCGGCGCGGCGCAGCGGCGCCGACAGCCCCTCGCGCACGGCGAGGAAGCCGGCGGAGCGCGGCGGGATCAGGTCGTAGGTGCCCTTGGGGGCCTTGAAGGTGCTCACGGAAACTTCGTCACATTCCTCGTCGCGGGGCGGCGTCGGCGTCCGCCGCTCCCGGGCCTGCGGCCACCTGCCGCATGAACGGATTGGTGGCGCGCTCCTGGCCGATGGTGGTCTGGGGGCCGTGCCCTGACAGCACCACGGTCTCGTCCCGCAGCGGCAGGCACACGCGCGCCAGCGACTGCAGGAGTTCGGCGTGGTCGCCGCCCGGCAGGTCGGAGCGTCCTACGGAGCCGGCGAACAGCAGGTCGCCCGAGAAGAAGACAGGCGGGACATCCGCCTGTTCGGGCATCCCGAAGGTCACCGACCCCTTGGTATGGCCCGGCGCGTGCGCCACGTCGAATTCGAGCCCCGCCAGCTCCAGCTTCGCCCCGTCGGTGAGCGTCTGTACGTCGTCCGGCTCGCCGACCGTGAGCTCGCCCATGAGCGGCTGCCCGATGCTGCGGCCGAGGGCCTTCTCGGGGTCGCTCATCATGTAGCGGTCCTCGGGGTGGATCCAGGCGGGCACGTCATGCGCCCCGCACACGGGCACCACGGAGGCGACATGGTCGATATGGCCATGAGTGAGGATCACCGCTACCGGCTTGAGCCGGTGCTTGGCGACGGCCTCCTGGACGCCCTCGGCGGCCTGGTGGCCCGGATCGATGATCACGCACTCCTCACCCGCGCCCGGGGCGACCAGATAACAATTGGTCCCCCAGGCCCCGGCGGGGAACCCGGCAACGAGCACGATCGTCCTTCAGTCGTCCGACAGTAGGGGTACGGCGGTTCTGCGAGGTCACAGCCTACCGGCGGCGGTCCGGGCGCGGCGAACCCGTTCCCGGCGCCCGCACCGCGCTCCCGCGCCCGCACACGGCGCCGTGCCCGGCACACCGCTCCGGCCTCGGAGGAGGGCCCGTGGAGAGAACGAGAGACCGCAGGAAGCGGCTGGCCCGCGAGAAGTTCGAGCGCAGGCGGCAGCGGGAGGCGGAGCGCCGCCGCAGGTTCCGCGCGCGCGGCATCGCACTCGCCGCCGTGCTGGCCCTGCTGGCCGCCGCCTGCGCCGTGTACGCCGCGACGGGCGGCTTCGGCGCGTAGCCGGCACACCCGCGTACGGGCGCCTCGTCCGACTCCCCTGCCGTGTGCGGCACTTGGCCGCCGTGCCCGGCCGCGTACGGACGGCGGGAGCGGGCGCGCGGCGCGGGAAGGGCGGGGCCGGCGGGAACACGGCGCCGGCTTCCGGAGTTGTCGCCGTCCGGGCGGTGCCGCGCGAGCCCTGACCGGGTGCGACCGGCGCGGCGTGTGTCCGGGCGAGCACCGCGTACGAACCAGAAATTTCGCCCCGGCCGGATGCGGACAGCGGTGCCACCGGTCGCCTATGTTGGCCTAGACGAGAACTGTGGACGATGCCGGGGGCCCGCGGACCGCACAGCACAAGGCTGTGGCGGGCCGCCGCGACCCCTCACGAGCATCATGTGGAGGAGGCGCTGTGAGCAGCGACCCGTGGGGCCGCGTCGACGAGGCGGGGACCGTGTACGTGCGTACGGCGGACGGCGAGAAGGTCGTCGGCTCGTGGCAGGCGGGCTCCCCCGAAGAGGCGCTCGCCTACTTCAAGCGCAAGTACGAGGGCCTGGTCGTGGAGATCGGCCTCCTCGAACGCCGCCTGAAGAGCACCGACCTGTCCGCCAAGGACGCCATGACCGCCATCGGCCACCTGCGGGAACAGGTGGACGAGCACCACGCGGTCGGCGACCTGGACGCGCTGCGCGCGCGGCTGGACAAGCTGGTCGAGGCGGTCGAGCAGCGCCGCGAGGAGCGCAAGGTCCAGAAGGCCAAGCAGTCGGAGGAGGCCAGGGGTGCCAAGCAGGAGCTGGTCGCCGAGGCCGAGGAGCTGGCGCAGAGCGAGCAGTGGCGCGCGGCGGGCGAGCGGCTGCGGGCCCTGGTGGAGACCTGGAAGGGCCTGCCCCGCCTGGACCGCAAGACCGACGACGAGCTGTGGCACCGCTTCTCGCACGCCCGCTCGGCGTTCTCCAAGCGCCGCAAGGCGCACTTCGCGCAGCTGGACGCGCAGCGCGAGGAGGCGCGCAAGCGCAAGGAGAAGCTGGTCGCCGAGGCCGAGGCGCTCTCCGACTCGCGCGACTGGGGCCCGACGGCCGCCAAGTACCGCGAGCTGATGCAGGAGTGGAAGGCCGCGGGCCGCGCCCAGCGGGAGTACGAGGACGATCTGTGGCGGCGCTTCCGCGGCGCCCAGGACGTCTTCTTCCAGGCGCGCGGCGAGGTGTTCGCGGAGCGCGACGCCGAGCAGCGGGAGAATCTGACGCTCAAGGAGGAGCTGGCCGCCGAGGCGGAGAAGCTGCTCCCGGTCACCGACCTCAAGTCGGCCCGCGGCGCGTTCCGTTCGATCAACGAGCGCTGGGACGCGATCGGCCACGTGCCGCGCGACTCCAAGGCGAAGATCGAGGGCCGGATGCACGCGGTGGAGCGCGCGATCCAGGAGGCCGAGGAGGCCGAGTGGCGCCGCACCAACCCGGAGGCGCGGGCCCGCGCAGCGGGTCTCACCGGCCAGCTCCAGGACGCGGTGGACAAGCTGCGCGCGCAGGCCGAGCAGGCGCGTTCGGCGGGCAACACCGCGAAGGCGGAGAAGCTGGAGAAGGAGCTCGCGGGGCGCCAGCAGCTTCTGGACCAGGCGCTGAAGGGCCTGGAGGAGTTCGGCGGCTGACACCCCGCCGCATGTGTGTGGCATGAGTTGAGCCCCGGCGCCAGGCGCCGGGGCTCAACTCATATGCGGCTGAGGGTGTTTCAGGCGGGCTTCAGGAGGGCCTGCGTGCCGAGGTCACCCGGTAGACGTCGTAGACGCCCTCGACTCCCCTGACCGCCTTGAGGACGTGGCCCAGGTGCTTCGGGTCGCCCATCTCGAAGGTGAAGCGGGAGGTGGCCACCCGGTCACGGGAGGTCTGCACCGCGGCGGACAGGATGTTGACGTGCTGGTCGGACAGGACCCGCGTGACGTCGGAGAGCAGCCGCGAGCGGTCCAGCGCCTCGACCTGGATGGCGACCAGGAACACCGATGACTGGGTGGGCGCCCACTCGACCTCCAGGATCCGCTCGGGCTCCTTGGACAACGAGTCGATGTTCACGCAGTCGTTGCGGTGCACGGAGACGCCGTTGCCCCGCGTCACGAAGCCGATGATGGGGTCGCCCGGCACCGGCGTACAGCAGCGGGCCAGCTTGACCCACACGTCGTCGACGCCCTTGACGATCACTCCGGGATCGGTGTGCGCGCGCCGCTTGGTGCGCTTGCGCGCCGGGGGCGAGGTCTCGGCCAGGTCCTCGTTGGCCGCCTCCTCGCCGCCGAGCGCCTGCACGAGCTTCTGTACGACGCTCTGCGCGGTGACATGGCCCTCGCCGATCGCCGCGTACAGCGCGGAGATGTCCGGATAGCGCATCTCGTGCGCGAGCGTGACCAGCGAGTCGCCGGTGAGGATGCGCTGGATCGGCAGGTTCTGCTTGCGCATGGCCCGCGCGATGGCGTCCTTGCCCTGCTCGATGGCCTCGTCGCGGCGCTCGCGGGTGAACCAGGCGCGGATCTTGTTGCGTGCGCGCGGCGACTTCACGAAGCCGAGCCAGTCGCGGGAGGGGCCCGCACCGGGCGCCTTGGAGGTGAAGACCTCCACCGTGTCGCCGTTGTCGAGGGTCGACTCCAGCGGCACGAGGCGGCCGTTGACCCGCGCCCCTATCGTGCGGTGGCCGACCTCGGTGTGCACCGCGTACGCGAAGTCCACCGGCGTGGCCCCCGCGGGCAGCGCTATGACGTCGCCCTTCGGCGTGAAGACGAAGACCTCGTTGCGCGAGAGGTCGAAGCGCAGCGACTCCAGGAACTCGCCCGGGTCCTCGGTCTCCTTCTGCCAGTCGAGCAACTGCCGCAGCCAGGACATGTCGTTGACATGGTCCTTGTCCTTCTCCTTGCCGCTGCCCTTGGGCGCGTCGGTGCGCACCTTGGAGGCGCCGGCCACGGCCTGCTGCTTGTACTTCCAGTGCGCGGCGATGCCGTACTCCGCGCGCCGGTGCATGTCGAAGGTGCGGATCTGGAGCTCGACGGGCTTGCCACCAGGGCCGATCACCGTGGTGTGCAGCGACTGGTACATGTTGAACTTCGGCATCGCGATGTAGTCCTTGAACCGCCCCGGAACGGGATTCCAGCGGGCGTGCACGGTGCCGAGTGCCGCATAGCAGTCGCGGACGGTGTCCACCAGGACGCGGATGCCGACCAGGTCGTAGATCTCCGCGAAGTCCCGGCCGCGGACGATCATCTTCTGGTAGACGCTGTAGTAGTGCTTGGGCCGTCCGGTGACGGTGGCCTTGATCCGCGCGGCGCGCAGGTCGGCCTGCACCTCGTCGGTGACCACGGCCAGATACTCGTCCCGCTTGGGGGCGCGCTCCGCGACCAGCCGCACGATCTCGTCGTACATCTTGGGGTAGAGGATCGCGAACGCGAGGTCCTCCAGCTCCCACTTGATGGTGTTCATGCCCAGCCGGTGGGCCAGCGGGGCGAAGATCTCCAGGGTCTCGCGGGCCTTCTGCTCCTGCTTCTCGCGGCGCAGATAGCGCATGGTGCGCATGTTGTGCAGCCGGTCGGCGAGCTTGATGACCAGCACCCGGGGGTCCTTGGCCATCGCGACGACCATCTTGCGCACGGTCTCGGCCTGCGCGGCCTCGCCGAACTTGACCTTGTCCAGCTTGGTGACGCCGTCCACCAGGAGGGCGACCTGGTCGCCGAAGTCCCGCCGGAGGGTGTCGAGTCCGTACTCGGTGTCCTCGACGGTGTCGTGCAGCAGGCCCGCCATCAGCGTCGCCGGGTCCATGCCCAGCTCGGCCAGGATGGTGGTGACCGCGAGCGGATGCGTGATGTACGGATCGCCGCTCTTGCGCTTCTGGCCGCGGTGCCAGCGCTCGGCGACCTGGTACGCGCGCTCGATCTGGCGCAGCGTGGAGGACTCGATCTTCGGGTCGTTGCTGCGCACTATCCGCAGCAGCGGCTCCAGCACCGGGTTGAACGGGCTGGAGCGCTGGACCCCGAGGCGCGCGAGACGGGCCCGCACGCGGTTGGAGGACCCGGAGCGCCCCGAGACGCCGGACACGGCGCGGGCCGGCGCGACCCGCTCGCGGGCCGCGGCGGCGGAAGCGGAGCCCGAGCCGGAACCCGAGCCCGTGGCGGAGGCGGTCGCGGAGTCCGTCCCCGGACCGCCGCCCTTGCCGTCGGAGCCCTTGCCATCGGGACCCTTGCCGTCGGAGCCGTGCGCGCCCGAGCCGTTGGTGGCGGGATCTGCGGGGGTGGAGCCGGTGCGGGAGGCGCCACCGCGGGAGTCGCGGGACGTCGCGTCCCCGGCCGCCGCGGCGGAACCGGTGCGGCCTTTCTCCTGGCGCTGGGCGGCGCTCAGCGGCTGGGCCTCGTCTGGCAAGAGCACTCCTCGTTGGACCCCAGGTCGGACTGCCATGGTATCGACATCGGCCATGGCCATGGCGTCGACCGGGTTTCCGGCCGTTATACGACGGCCACCCCGCGCAACGCACGGGGTGGCCGCTCTATGCCCGCCGGGGGTCTTCCCCCTGGGGCTTCACACCGTGACCAGCGCCTCCAGCGGCGCACCGTCCAGGGCGCCGGAGACCCTGCCGCGGCCCGGCAGGAAGCCGAGCTCCATCAGCACGGCCAGGCCCGCGACCTGTGCGCCGGCCCGCCGGATGAGCTGGAGCGACGCCTCGGCCGTGCCGCCGGTGGCGAGCACGTCGTCGATGACCAGCACGCGGTCGCCCGGCGCCAGGTCCTCGGCGTGCAGCTCTATCTCGGCGCTGCCGTACTCCAGGTCGTAGGACTGCGACAGGGTGGCGCCCGGCAGCTTGCCCGCCTTGCGCACCGGCAGGAAGCCGACGCCGGCGCGGACCGCGGCGGGCGCGGCCAGGATGAAGCCGCGCGCCTCCAGACCGGCCACCTTGGTGGCCCCGTACCGCTCGCACAGCTCCGCCAGCACGCCGGTCAGCGCGCCGAACGCGACCGGGTCGGCCAGCAGCGGCGTGATGTCCTTGAACGTCACGCCCCGCTGCGGATAGTCGGGCACGTCCCGGATGCGGCTGACCAGGAGCTGCCGCACCTCCTCGGTCACGGGTCCGTCCTGACCCGCGGCCTGACTGCCGGTCTCCACCGAGCTCACCCGGCTCACCTGCGCTTTCCTGAAGAGCCGCGGTCGCTGCGGCTGCGCGAGACGGGCTGGCGGCGCGGTCCGCGGGTGGCGCCCGCGCCCGCCGTCGCCGCGCCCTCGGGAGCCTCGTCCTCGGGCTCCTCCTCGTCCTCGTACCGCTCGTCGTCGCCGTACGTGGTGTACGAGGGAGCGTGGCCGCCCTCGGTGCCCTCCTCCTTGGCGCGCTTGGCCAGCACCCGGCGCTTGAGCGCCTTCATCTGGGGCTCGCGCTCCTTGAAGTCGGCCACCAGCGGGGTGGCGATGAAGATCGAGGAGTACGCGCCGGCCGCGAGGCCCACGAAGAGGGAGAGCGCGATGTCGTTCAGCATGCCGCCGCCGAGCATCCCGCCGCCGATGAACAGCAGGCCCGCCACCGGCAGCAGCGCCACCACGGTGGTGTTGATCGAGCGGACCAGGGTGCCGTTGATCGAGCGGTTGGCGATCTCGCTGTAGGTGCGCCGGGTCTGCTTGGTGACGTTCTTGGACGCTTCCTTGAGGCCGTCGAAGACGACGACCGTGTCATAGAGCGAATAACCCAGAATCGTCAGCAGACCGATCACCGTGCCGGGTGTCACCTCGAAGCCCACCAGCGCATAGACGCCGACGGTGATCGTGATGTCGTGGATCAGCGCGATGAGGGCCGCCAGTGCCATGCGCCACTCGAAGGCGATGGCCAGATAGATGACCACCAGCACCATGAAGATGCCCAGGCCCAGCCAGGCCTTGTTCGCGATCTCCTTGCCCCAGCTCGGGCCGACGAGCTGGGTGTCGATCTTGTTGGCGTCGACCTTGAGGTCCTGGGCGATCTGCTCCTTGACCCCGGCCGAGGTCTTGGTGCTCACGCCGGAGACCTGGATGCGCATCTTGCCGCCGCCGGTCTGCTGGACGATGGCCTGATGGCCCGACGCCTTCTCCGCGATGTGCGTGGTCTGCTCCACGGACGCGGAGGTCTTGGGCGTGGTGAGGACGGCGCCGCCCTCGAACTCGATGCCCATGTTGAGGCCGCGCACCGCGAGGCCGACGATCGCCGTGATGGTGATCAGGATGGAGACGCCGTACCACAGCTTGCGGTGGCCGATGAAGTCGTAGCCGACCTCACCGCGGTAGAGCTTGGCGCCGATGCTTCCGAGCCGCGACATCTCAGGCCTCCTTCGGGTCGGAACCGGCGGTGGGGCGGCCGCGGCCGCGGCGCAGCGGCGGCTTCGCGCCGAGCCGCTTGGGGTCGAGCCCCGACCAGGGGTGGCCGCTGGCGAAGAACTTCTTGCCCGCGAGGATCGTCATCAGCGGCTTGGTGAAGAAGAACACCACGACGACGTCGAGCGCGGTGGTCAGGCCCAGCGTGAACGCGAAGCCCTGCACCTTGCCGACCGTGACGGCGAACAGCACCGCGGCGGACAGGAACGACACGAAATCGGACACCAGGATGGTGCGCCGGGCGCGCGGCCAGGCACGGGCCACCGCGGGCCGCAGGGTGCGGCCCTCTCTCACTTCGTCACGGATGCGTTCGAAGTAGACGATGAAGGAGTCCGCGGTGATGCCGAGCGCAACGATCGCACCACACACCGCCGGCAGGTTGAGGGCGAAGCCCATCGCCGGACCGAGCAAGGTCATGATCGTGTACGTGAGGATCGCGGAGACCAGCAGGCTGAGGATCGCGATGAAGGACAGCCCGCGGTAGTACGCGATGAGGTAGACGATCACCAGCGCGAGGCCGATGGCGCCCGCCACGAGACCGGCGTGCAGCTGGTCGCTGCCGAGCGCCGGGGTCACCGTGGTGACGTCGGACTTCTCGAAGGTCAGCGGCAGCGCGCCGTAGGAGAGGACGTTCGCCAGCTCCTCGGCGGACTCCTGGGTGAAGCTGCCGGAGATCTCGGCGCTGGAGCTCAGCTTCGACTGGACGGACGGGGCGGAGACCACCGAGCCGTCCATCACGATGGCGAACTGGTTCTGCGGCTGCTGCTTCTTCATCAGCTTGCCGGTGATGTTGCTGAACTGCTGCGAACCGGTGTCGTCGAAGTTCATGTTGACGATCCACTGGCCGCGCTGCGGGTCCATGGTCGCCTTGGCGCTCTTGACGTGCTTGCCCTGCACCGCCGTCGGGCCGAGGACGTACTTGGCCTTGAGCTTCTGGTCGCAGGCGACGACCGGGTCCTCCGGCTTGGCGTTCGCGGCCTTCGTGCCGGCCTGCCCCTTGGCCTTCTTGGTGCTGCAGTCGAGCTGCTGGAGCTCCTTGTTGAGCTTCGGCGAGACTCCGGGGGCCGCGGGCTGCTGCGGCTGCGACGGCGGCTGGGTCGGCTGCTGCTTGCCGCCCTCGCCGGGCTTCGGCGTGGGATCGGCGGCCGGGTGCGCCTTGACGCCGTCGGTGACGGCGCGGCCCTGCGGAGCCGAAGAGCCCTTCTCCTGCTTCTCCTTGGAACCCGTCCCGGTGGACGGGGAGGAGCCGGGCTTCTGCGGCTGGCTGGTGGAGGGGGCGGCGGTCAGCACCGGGCGGAAGGCCAACTCGGCCGTCGTACCGACCTGTTGCTCCGCCTGCTTGGAGTTGGTCCCCTTGGGGATGTTGGCAACGATGTGGTCGCTGCCCTGGGTCTGGACCTCCGCCTCGGACACGCCCAGACCGTTCACCCGCTGATTGATGATGCTCACAGCGGTGGCCATGTTGGTCGGGTTGATCGCGTTCGGCTTACCCGGCTGGTTCTTGGCCGCCAGCGTGATGCTCGTACCGCCCGCGAGGTCGATACCGAGGCGCGGCGTCTTGGTGCCGGAGACGAACATCCCTCCGACAAGGGCGGCCATGACGATTGCGATCAGCGTCAGGGAGCGCCATGGCTTCCCCTGGGCGCCCGGGGCCCTGCGGCCCTTTTTCGGTGCTGCCACCTTCTCGTCTCTCCCTGTCCAACCGCCGGTGCCGGCCTAGGACTCGGGCCGGACACCACGCGGCGCGCAAAGTGGTCTGCGGACGTGCTTCGCCGCCGGGTCGGGTCAAGACCCGGCGGCGCCGACCTTACTTGGCGTCGGATTCACCGTCCCGCTTGGCGTCCTTGGAGTCGGCGGAGTCCGCCTCATCCTGCGAAGTCTCCTTCTCCGCGGGCGTGTCGGCGTCCTCGTCCCCGGAGGACTTGGTGAAGTCCGGCTTGCCGCCGGCGGGCTCGTCCTCGGGCTCGGCCTCGGTCAGGGAGGAGGCGTCGTCCGGCACCACGGGGGCGTCGGCGCTCTTGAGGTCCTCGGCGCCGCCGTTGAGGATGCGGTCGAACTCGGCGGACTCGAGGACCGCGCCGATGGCGTTCTTGGCGAACAGCGAGTGCACGCCCGGGGCCACCTCGAGGAGGACGGTGTCGTCCCGCACCTCCTTGACGGTGGCGTACATGCCTCCGATCGTGCGCACCCCCGTGCCCGGCTGCATCGACTCGCGCATGTTCGCGGCCTGAGCCTGCTTCTTCTTGGCGGAGCGCGTCATCAGGAACATGGCCCCGATGAGCACGATGAACGGGAGGAGAGTCACGACATTATTCACGGCGGAAGAGTTTCCTTCGCACGACCGCGGACTGCGGCCTGGTCTTCGGGGTAAGGGGCAAGCCGTCCTGGACGGATGGCGTCGGCGGAGTCTAAGCGAGCTCTCGCCACTGCAACAACGTCAAGCATGGCACTGGGGTTCCTGACCCGTCTCGCCTCCGCGCCGCCGAATTCCGCCGGTCACAATCCAAAAAGACCGGCTTGTCCGGAACCTCCCGTTCCGCCGGGGCCCTTCGACTGCGGCGGTACGAGGTCCATGTGCGCCCACGCGGCGGGTGTGGCGACCCGGCCGCGCGGAGTGCGCGCCAGCAGCCCCTCCCGTACGAGGAAGGGCTCGGCCACCTCCTCGACCGTCTCGCGCTCCTCCCCCACCGCGACCGCGAGGGTGGACAGGCCCACGGGGCCGCCGCCGAACAGCTTGAGCAGCGAGCCCAGCACCGCGCGGTCAAGACGGTCGAGGCCGCGGCCGTCCACCTCGTACACGTCCAGAGCACGCGCGGCGATCTCGCGGTTGATTTCGCCGTCGGCCTTGACCTGCGCGTAGTCCCTGACCCTGCGCAGCAGGCGGTTGGCGATGCGCGGGGTGCCGCGGGACCGCCCGGCGATCTCGGAGGCGCCCTCGGCGTCGATCCGTACGTCCAGCAGCCCCGCGGAGCGGTGGATCACCTGCTCCAGCTCGGCGGGCTCGTAGAACTCCATGTGCCCGGTGAAGCCGAAGCGGTCGCGCAGCGGAGGCGGCAGCAGGCCCGCCCTGGTGGTGGCGCCTACCAGCGTGAAGGGCGGCAGCTCCAGGGGGATGGCGGTGGCCCCTGGACCCTTGCCGACGATCACGTCGACGCGGAAGTCCTCCATCGCCATGTACAGCATCTCCTCGGCGGGCCGGGACATCCGGTGGATCTCGTCGAGGAAGAGCACCTCGCCCTCCTGGAGCGAGGAGAGGATCGAGGCGAGGTCGCCCGCGTGCTGGATGGCGGGCCCCGAAGTGATCCGGATCGGGGCGCCCATCTCGCTCGCGACGATCATCGCGAGGGTGGTCTTGCCCAGCCCCGGCGCACCGGAGAGCAGCACGTGATCGGCGGTGCCGCTGCGCTGGCGGGCCGCCTGGAGCACCAGGCCGAGCTGCTCGCGGACCTTGGGCTGGCCGACGAAGTCGCCGAGCTCCTTGGGGCGCAGCGCGGCCTCGACCGCGCTGTCCTCGCCGTCCGCCTCGGCGCCGACGAGCCGCCCGTCGGCCTCCGCTTCCTCGGCGGTCCCCTCGTCCCTGGTCATCTCGTGCGCCTCCCGGCGTGGCTTGGTACGTGGCTGCGCGGCGGCCCGGACGGGCGGCTCAGCGCGCCTTGTTGAGTGTCTGGAGCGCGGCGCGCAGGAGCTGCGGCACCGGCGGTTCGGCGCCCTCGGCCGCCGCGGCCTCGGCCTGCGGCGCCACCGCCGAGACGGCCTCGTCGGCCTCGCGGGTCGCGTATCCCAGGCCCAGCAGCGCGGAGTGGAGCTGATCGCGCCAGCCCGCGCTCACGGCGGTGCCCACGCCCTGCGCCGCGGAGTGCGCGCCCGTGCCCAGCGGCTCGCCGAGCCGGTCCTTGAGCTCCAGCAGGAGCTTCTGCGCGCCCTTCTTGCCGATGCCGGGGACCGCGGTGAGGGCCTTCTCGTCGCCGGAGGAGACGGCCTGGCGCAGCGCGTCGGGCGCGTGCACCGCGAGCATGGCCTGGGCGAGCCGGGGCCCGACGCCGCTGGCGGTCTGGAGGAGCTCGAACACCTGCCGCTCGTCGTCGTCCGCGAAGCCGTACAGCGTCAGCGAGTCCTCCCTGACCACCAGCGACGTGGCCAGCCGCGCGTCCTGCCCGGTCCGCAGCTCGGCGAGGGTGCCCGGGGTGCACTGCACGGACATGCCGACGCCGCCCACCTCGATCACCGCGGAGTCGGGGGCGAGCGCGGCGACGGGGCCGCTGACGAACGCGATCATCGGTTGCCCTTTCTGGAGGGTGCGGGCCCGGAGGCGGAGGGCTTGGAGGCGGACGGCTTGGAGGCGGAGGGGCGCGGGGCCTTCCCTGCGGCGGGCCGGCCCTTGCCGGTGGCGCCCGCCGTGCGGGAGGGCTGCTGAGCGGCGTGCGCCGCGTGCAGTTGCTGGAGCTTGGTGAGGCGCTGCTGCGCGGGGGCGCGCCAGATGTGGCAGATGGCCAGCGCGAGCGCGTCGGCCGCGTCGGCCGGCTTGGGCGGCGAAGTGAGCCGCAGGAGCCGGGCGACCATGGTGCCGACCTGGTCCTTCTCGGCGCGGCCCGTGCCGGTGACGGCGGCCTTCACCTCGCTCGGCGTGTGCAGCGCGACGGGCAGCCCGCGGCGCGCGGCGCACAGCATGGCCACGGCGCTGGCCTGCGCGGTGCCCATCACCGTGCTGACGTTGTGCTGGCTGAACACCCGCTCCACGGCGACCGCTTCGGGCTCGTGGGAGTCCAGCCACTCGTCCATGCCGCGCTCGATCAGCACCAGCCGCTCGGCGATCTCGGCGTCCGCGGGCGTACGGATCACGCCGACTCCCGCCATGGTCAGCGGGCGCCCCGCGGTGCCCTCCACGACGCCGATGCCGCAGCGGGTCAGGCCCGGGTCGACCCCCAGCACACGCACCGCTTCCCTCCCCTGCCCGCCGCGCGGGCGCCGCTCACCTCGGTCAACTGTTCCTGTGTTCCTGCAGGTTAGCGGCCACTGCCGACAACAGGCCGACGGGGACACGCCCCGCCGGCCTGTGGAGAGAAGGCTCGCAGCTCACATCGCCGGGAAATCCCCGCCGGGGAGAGTCCCTCAGGCGTCGACCTTCGCCATGATCTCGTCCGATACGTCGAAGTTGGCCCAGACGTTCTGCACGTCGTCGCTGTCCTCGAGGACGTCGATGAGCTTGAAGGTCTTGCGCGCGCCCTCCTCGTCCAGCGGCACCTGCACGCTGGGGAGGAAGCTGTTCTCGGCCGAGTCGTACTCGATGCCCGCGTCGACGAGCGCGGTGCGCACGTCCACCAGGTCGGTCGCCTCGCTGATCACCTCGAAGCTCTCGCCGAGGTCGTTGACCTCCTCGGCGCCCGCCTCCAGGACGGCGCCCAGCACGTCGTCCTCGCTCAGGCCGGTCTCGCCCTTGGGGACGATCACGACGCCCTTGCGGTTGAAGAGGTACGCGACCGAGCCGGGGTCGCCCATGGAGCCGCCGTTGCGGGTCATGGCGACGCGGACGTCGGAGGCCGCGCGGTTGCGGTTGTCCGTGAGGCACTCGATCAGGAACGCGACACCGTTGGGGCCGTAGCCCTCGTACATGATGGTCTCGTATTCCTTGCCGCCCGCCTCGAGACCGGCGCCGCGCTTGACCGCGCTGTCGATGTTCTTGTTGGGGACCGAGCTCTTCTTCGCCTTCTGGATGGCGTCGTAGAGGGTCGGGTTCGCGGTCGGGTCGGCGCCGCCCATGCGGGACGCGACCTCGATGTTCTTGATCAGCTTCGCGAAGAGCTTGCCGCGCTTTGCATCGATCACGGCCTTCTTGTGCTTGGTGGTTGCCCACTTAGAGTGGCCGGACAAGGCTGCGCTCCTTCAAAGTCACCAACAGATTCGACGCGGAGATCCTACATCCAGCAACTCAGCGTGCTGACGCGACTATCTCCGCGAACAGCGCGTGCACCCGGTGGTCGCCTGTCAGTTCCGGGTGGAACGAGGTGGCGAGCAGATTCCCCTGGCGCACCGCCACCGGGTGCCCATCGTAGGAGGCCAGTACCTCGGTGCGGGCACCGGTCGACTCCACCCAGGGTGCGCGGATGAAGACCCCGCGCACGGGTCCGCCGGGCACTCCGGCCAGGTCGAGGTCGGCCTCGAAGGACTCGTTCTGCCGCCCGAACGCGTTGCGGCGCACGATCATGTCGAGGCCGCCCACGGTCTCCTGGCCCGAGCGCGGGTCCAGGATCTTGTCGGCGAGCATGATCATGCCCGCGCAGGAACCGTAGGCCGGCATCCCGCCGCGCACCCGGGCGCGCAGCGGCTCCAGCAGGCCGAAGGCCGCGCAGAGCTTGGACATCGTGGTGGATTCGCCGCCGGGGATCACCAGCCCCTGCACGGCCTCCAGCTCCTCGGGCCGGCGCACCTGCCGCGCCTCGGCTCCGGCCGCCTCGAGCGCGGCGAAGTGTTCGCGCACGTCGCCCTGCAGGGCGAGCACGCCTACGACGGGTGCGTCATCTGTGGTGGTCTGGCTGGACACTCGGGACTGCCTCTCCTGCGTACCGCGTACGGGCGGCCCGTGCGCGCTGCACGGGCCGCCCCCTCACAACGTCCGGTTCACCAGCCGCGGCCGGCGTAGCGCTCGCTCTCCGGGAGGGTGTCGCAGTTGATGCCGACCATGGCCTCGCCCAGGCCGCGGGAGACATCGGCGATGATCTTCGGGTCGTCGTAGAAGGTGGTGGCCTTCACGATGGCGGCGGCGCGCTTGGCCGGGTCGCCGGACTTGAAGATGCCGGAGCCCACGAACACGCCCTCGGCGCCGAGCTGGCGCATCAGCGCGGCGTCCGCGGGGGTGGCCACGCCGCCGGCGGAGAACAGCACGACCGGGAGCTTGCCGAGCTGCGCGACCTCCTTGACCAGCTCGTACGGGGCACGCAGCTCCTTGGCGGCGGCGTACAGCTCGTTGTTGTCGAGGACGGTGAGCTTGCCGATCTCGTTCTTGATCTGCCGCATGTGGCGGACCGCCTCGACGACGTTGCCGGTGCCGGCCTCGCCCTTGGAGCGGATCATGGCCGCGCCCTCGGCGATGCGGCGCAGGGCCTCGCCCAGGTTGGTGGCGCCGCAGACGAAGGGGGTCGTGAAGGCGAACTTGTCGCTGTGGTTGACCTCGTCGGCCGGGGTCAGCACCTCGGACTCGTCGATGTAGTCCACGCCGAGCGCCTGGAGGATCTGGGCCTCGACCTGGTGGCCGATGCGGGACTTGGCCATCACCGGGATGGAGACCGCGTTGATGATGCCGTCGATCATGTCCGGGTCGGACATCCGGGCCACGCCGCCGTCCTTGCGGATGTCGGCGGGGACGCGCTCCAGGGCCATCACCGCGACGGCGCCGGCGTCCTCGGCGATCTTCGCCTCCTCCGGAGTGACGACGTCCATGATCACGCCGCCCTTGAGCTGCTCGGCCATGCCGCGCTTGACGCGCGCTGTGCCGGTCTCCGGGGTGGCGGCGGACGGAGTTGCGGGGGACGTGTCGGACACGGTGCGACCTCACTCGACGGAAGCGTTGTAAGAGGGCCCCTGGAGGGGCCACTGCAAAGGTCGCCGAGGTCGCCACCCTGGGAAAAGGGCCAATTCCCTCCCGGTGGCTCCTCCAAGGCAAGCCACCACAGGAGCGGACCGCGGCGCGAAGCGTCGCGGGGAGCGCTCGCAAGGCACGAGGGGGAAGCAACCACCCACCCCCATCCCGCCGCAGCGGAAGGCGACCGGAAGCGGGCCCGACCGGCGGTCACAGCGCAAAGCACCCAGAAAGCGCCTCCTAGTCCCGCAGGGCGAGCTCCTCCGGCGGCTCGTCGTCCATCTCGAACGCGAGGGGGAACTCCGCGTGCCCCGCGAGCCGGAACCACCGCACCTTGCGGTGCCGCCGCAGCGCACGCGCGGCCCGCACCGCGTCGTTGTGGAAGCGCCGCGCCATGGGCACCCGGCGCACGGCGGCCGCGAGTTCGGCCGCCGTCTCCTCGCCGCCCGGCGCCTGGCGCACCGCGTCCACCTGCGTACGCTCGGCGAACACGGCGCGCAGCGCCTGGCTCAACTCGCTCTCGGCGACCTCGCGTTGCTCCTCCTCGGCCTGCCGCGCGTCGTGCGCCGCCTGGTAGAGCACGATCGAAGCGGCCGGGTCGAGCACGCCCGAGGTGGCCAGCTCCTGCGCGATGGAGGCGCGGCGCAGCAGCTGGGCGTCCATCGCGGCCTTGGCGGCGTCGATCCGCGCGTGCAGCCGGTCCAGGCGGCCCGCCGTCCAGCTCAGGTAGACGCCGATCAGCAGCACCGCGACGGCGAGCAGGATCAGGGTGGTCGTGGTGGGCATCGGTACGGGGCTCCGTAGAAGTTACGTAGGCGGAAGGCGACCCACAGCCAGAAGCGAGGAATCACGCAAAGAGGACCAGAAGCTCATCGGCGAATCGGCGGCGAAGCCGCCAAAGCCGCCTAGTCGCGCGCCAGCCGCAACCGCGCCCGCAGCCCCGTGCGTTCGTCGGGGGCGACCGAGGCCGCGCCGTCCGCCACGGTCTCGTACACCGCGAGGATGTCCGCGCCCACGGTGGACCAGTCGAAGCGGCGTACATGGCGCGAGCCGCGTTCGCGCAGCTCCGCGAGGCGCTCGGGCTCGCCGAGGAGCCGCGCCGCGGTGTCGGCGAGCGCGCCCGCGTCCTCGTTGGCGAACAGCTCGCCCGCCTCGCCCTGGTCCAGCACCTGCACGAACGCGTCCAGGTCGCTGGCCAGCACCGGGGCTCCGGCCGACATGGCCTCGACGAGGATGATGCCGAAGGACTCGCCGCCGGTGTTGGGCGCCACGTACAGGTCCACGCTGCGCAGCAGGCGGGCCTTGTCCTCGTCGCTGACCATGCCGAGGAACTCGACGTTGTCGCGGACCTCCTCGGGCAGGCTCTCCCGCGCCTCGTCCTCGTCGCCGCGCCCCGCGACCAGCAGCCGGGTGCCCGGCTGCTTCTTGACGATCTCGGGGAACGCGCGCAGCAGCACGGGAAGTCCCTTGCGGGGCTCGTCGATCCGGCCGATGAAGCCGATCGTGCGGGCGCCCTCGCGGCCCTGCCACTCCTCGCGCGGCTCGGCGCCCGAGAAGAAGCCCACGTCCACGCCGTTCGGGATCACCACCGCGTCCCCGCCCAGGTGCTCGACCAGGGTGCGGCGCGCGTACTCGCTGACCGCGATGCGGGCGCTGATCTTCTCCAGCGCCGGCTGGAGGATCGGATACGCCGCGATCATCGCGCGGGAGCGCGGGTTGGAGGTGTGGAAGGTCGCCACGATCGGGCCCTGCGCCGCCCAGCAGGTGAGCAGCGCCAGCGAGGGCGTACCGGGCTCGTGGATGTGCAGGACGTCGAAGTTGCCGTCGTGCACCCAGCGGCGCACCCGCGCCGCCGACAGGAAGCCGAAGTTGAGGCGCGCGACGGAGCCGTTGTAGGGCACGGGCACGGCGCGGCCGGCGGAGACCACGTACGGCGGCAGCGGGGTCTCGTCGTCGGACGGCGCGAGGACGGAGACCTCGTGGCCGCGCCGGAGCAGATGCTCCGCCAGGTCGCGGACGTGGAACTGGACGCCCCCCGGAACGTCCCAGGAGTACGGGCAGACGATGCCGATCCTCACGCGGTGCCCCCCTTGTCGGGCCGTCTCGCGCCCGCTCCCCCGGCTCGCGAGTCCAGATCGGCGAGCCACAGGCGCTGCAACATGTGCCAGTCCTGCGGGTGCTCGGCGATGCCCGCGCCGAACGCGTCGGCCATGGACTGGGTGACGGCCGACGTCTTCTCCTTACGGCTGCCCGATTCCGGGACCTCGACGGCGGGGTGCACCCGCGCCTTCATCACGGGCGATTCGTCGTACCAGAGGGTGACGGGCAGCAGTGCGGCCCCGGTCTGCTGGGCCAGCATGGCCGGTCCCGCCGGCATGCGCGCCACGTCTCCGAAGAAGTTCACCTCCACGCCGGAGGAGGACAGGTCGCGGTCGGCGACCAGACATACGAGCCCGCCCGCGCGCAGCCGCCGGGCCAGGGTGCCGAAGGCGGAGGCCCCGGCGTGCGGCAGCACCTCCATGCCCAGGCTCTCGCGGTAGGCGACGAACCTGTCGTACAGCGACTCCGGTTTCAGCCGTTCCTGGACGGTGGTGAAGGGGAGCTTGAGCTCGGCGGTGACCCAGGCGCCCGCGAGGTCCCAGTTGGCCAGGTGCGGCAGCGCGATGATCGCGCCGCGCCCGGAGTCGACGGCGTCGGTGATGAGCTCGGCGCCCTCGACCGTCACGCCGCTGCGGATGCGCTGCTCGCTCCAGGTGGGGAGCCGGAAGGACTCCATCCAGTAGCGCATGTAGGAGCGCATGCCCGCCCGGGACAGCTCGGAGAGCTGGGCGGGCGTGGCGTGCGGCACCACGCGGCGCAGGTTGGTCTCCAGGCGCCGTACGCCGGTGCCGCGGCGGCGCCAGGCGGTGTCGGCGACGGTGCGGCCGAGCTGCTGCGCCGCGGGCTCGGGCAGCTTCTTCACTCCGGCCCAGCCCGCGCCGTACAGCGCGTCGGTGAGCCGGTCCTGTGCGGTGCTCATGCGGCTCCCTCCGCCTCTGCGGCCTCCCGGCGCACGGTCACCACGCGCTGTCCGAGGGTGATGAAGCTGCCGATCGCCACCACCCACAGGGCGATGGGCAGCAGGATCTCGATGTAGGGCACCCCGAACTTCGCGAAGCCGGCGAAGCCGGTCAGCACCAGTGTGATCACGAGCCGTTCGGAGCGCTCGACCAGGCCGTTGACGTTCACCGGCAGGCCGATGCTCTCGCCGCGCGCCTTGGTGTAGGAGACGACCTGGCCGCTGGCGAGGCAGAAGATGGCGACCGCGCACATCAGCACGCTGTCGCCGCTGCCCGCGTACCAGAGCGCGATGCCGCCGAAGACCGCGGCGTCGGCCACCCGGTCGAGGGTGGAGTCGAGGAAGGCGCCCCACTTGCTGGACCGTCCGAGCTGGCGCGCCATGTTGCCGTCCACCAGGTCGGAGAACACGAACAGCGTGATGACGACGGTGCCCCAGAAGAACTCACCCAGCGGGTAGAAGACCAGCGCGCCCGCCACCACACCGCCGGTGCCGATCAGCGTGACGGTGTCGGGGCTCACTCCCCAGCGCAGCAGCATCGCCGCGAAGGGGGTGAAGACACGCGTGAAGAAAGCACGCGCGTACTTGTTCAGCATGGTCGTCCCACGGGTCGAAAACGGGCCGGTGACGGTGCGGTCACCGGCGGGCCCATCGTAGCCAGGCGGCCCGCGCCGGCAGCGAACGGATCGCTGGGCGCGGGCCGCACCGGGCGTGCCGGGGCGTTACCGGTGGTGACGCTCCACGGGCCCGCGCGGTTGTCACCGGTCGTCGCCGGTGGCCGCCCGCGCCACCCGGGTCACGGCCCGCACCTCCCGCGGGCCCGCGCCACCCGTGCCTCCCGGGTGCTCGGCCCGCCGCCGGCCCGCCGTCAGCCCGCCGCGTACACGTCCTCCGTGTAGCGCCCCTCGGCCGTGAGCTCCTGGAGCCACTGCTCGGCGTGCTCCTCGGTGCTCTCCGGGTGCCGCTCGCGGTAGAGCGCCCGGAGCGCCGCGCGCACCCCGGGGGCCATGCGGGAGCCGTCGCCGCAGACGTACACCCGCGCGCCCTGTTCGAGGAGGCCCCACACCATGCGCCCGTCAGCGGCGATCTGGTGCTGGACGAAGCGCACGCCGTTCCGGGGCTCTTCGCTGTAGGCGGGCCGCACGCTCACCGCGCCGGCGCGCTCGGCCGCGCGCAGCTCGTCGCGGTGCAGGAAGTCGTCGTCCGGGCCGTCGCAGCCGAAGAAGAGGAGCGCGGGCGCGAGTTCGGCGCCCTCCTCGCGGAGCGCCCTGCGGTCGGCGACGGCCCCGCGGAAGGGCGCGAGCCCGGTGCCGGCCGCGACCATGATCAGCGGGGTGTCCGCTGCGTGCGGCACCCGGAACGCCGCGCGGCACGGCTGCACCCGCGCCCACACCGTGTCCCCGGGTGCGAGGCGCGCGAGGTGTCCCGAGCTGGTGCCCGCGTACGTTCCCCTGCCCGACCGCGCGGGGGCCTCCAGCACCGAGACCATCAGCTCGGCGTGGCCCGGCGAGGTGCGCGGCGTCGAGGACACCGAGTAGTGCCGGGTGCGGAGCTGCGGGAAGAGCCCCAGCAGCCGCGCCCAGTCCAGGGATTCGCGCAGCGCCGGGTGGTCCTCGATCAGGTCCAGCAGTGTCCGGTGGTCGGCGGCGAGCGCGTCCGGGTCCCCGGCCAGCGCCTCCAGCGCGGCGCGCTCCGGCGGGCACGGGTTGGCCGCGGCCAGCTCCGCGACCTGCGACGCCGTGGGCCGCTCCTGCAACTCCAGGTGCCGGCCGAGCAGTTCGCGCACGCTCAGCGGCCGGTCGACGGGCAGCGCGTTGCGCCCGCTCGCGCGGATGTCCAGGACCGTGTCGAGGTCGGCTCCCAGGACCTTCGCGGCGCGCTCCACCAGCTCGGGCGCGTTCTCCGGGAGGACGGCCAGGTGGTCCGCCGTGCGGTAGGCGGTGCCCTCCGGCAGCTCCAGGCGCAGCAGCCGCTTGCGGCGCGGATAGCCGGGCGCGGTCAGGTCGCGCGCCTCGGTCACGGTCATGGGTACGAGGCCGTGCCGCGCCGCGAGGGCGTCCCGCTCATCGCCGCCCGCGCGCTCGGTGACGGTGTAGACGGGCCCCTCGTCCTGCGCCGGAGCGGGAGCGCCCACCGCGTCGGGGTCCCCGTACGCGCGCAGCAGCGCCGCGCGGAAGTCGGCGGTGAAGCCGCGCACCGCGCCCTCCAGGTCGCCGGAGGCGTCCGCCTCGCCGCGCGGCAGCAGCCGCTCGCCGCCCAGCTCGGCGAGGCGGTCGTCGAGCAGCGTGGGAACCCGCTGGTAGGTGGCGGCCCAGGTGCGGTCGCCGACCCCGAGCACGGCGTACGGGACCCCGTCGGCCGCCCCGCCGTCCGCGCCCTCCAGCCAGCGCACGAAGGCGGCCGCGTCGTCGGTTGGCCTGCCGTTGTACGAGGCGGCGACGAGCAGCACGGGCCGGTCGCCCGGCAGTCCGCCCGCGTACGCGTCGAGCGGCGCCGTCTCGGTGGCGCAGCCCGCCTCCTCCGCGGCCCCCGCGAGGCGCTCGGCGAACTCCCTGCACGTCCCGTAGTTGCTGCCGTGCAGCACCAGCAGACCGGTCCCCGGGAGCACCCGTACGGGAAGGCCCTGATCCGCCTCCGGGGTCTCCCCCTCCGCCGGGCTCGCGGGGCCCACCGGCAGCGTGGCCAGCGCGCCGCGCACCGCCGCGCGGTCCTCGGGGGTGCGGCGGGTGAGCGCGAGGGTGAAGCCCTCGGGCTTGAGGGTCAGGGTCTCCTTGATGCGCAGTCGGTAGTCCGCGTGGTCGCCGAGCCGGTAGCGGTGCACCAGCATGCCGAGCAGCATGGTCGCCTCGTGCAGCGCGAACTGCCGGCCGATGCAGGCCCGTTCACCGGTGCCGAAGGGTTTGTACGCGTGCACCGGGCGGGCCTCCTCGGCCTCCGGGGCGAAGCGCGCCGGGTCGAACTCCTCCGGGCTCTCGCCCCACAGCGCCGCCCTGTGCAGCATCGTCGTCTGCACCAGCACGGCCTGCCCGGCGCGCAGCGGGATGCGCCCGCCCAGCAGGGTGTCCTCGCGCGCCTGGCGTCCGAAGCCGGGCGCCGTGGGCCACAGCCGCAGCGCCTCGTGCAGCACCTGCCGGGTCCAGCGCAGCTTCGCGACGTCCTCGAAGGACGGCTCGGGCCGCTCCGTGTCGCCCCACAGCGCGTCCGCCTCGCGCTGAACGAGACGCAGCACCAGAGGGTTCTTGACCAGGTAGTAGAGCGCGAACGACAGGGCGCTGGAGGTCGTCTCGTGCCCCGCGATCAGGAAGGTGATGACCTGGTTGCGGATGTTGGCGTGGTCCAGGGTGCGGCCGTCGGCGGGGTGCGGGGCGTTCAGCATCAGCCCGAGCAGGTCGTCCTGCGGGCCGCCGCCTCCCTCCGTACGGGCCGCCTCCGCCGTACGGGCCGCCTCCGCCGTACGGGCCGCGACCACCTCGTCCACCACCGAGGCCAGGTAGTCCGCGTCCGCGCGGAAGGCGGCGTCCTCCGCCGCGAAGTCGCCGTCAGGGGCGCGGCCCAGCCGGTTCATGCTCCACTCCAGGCAGCGCACCATCGCGGACACGAAGGGGTGCGGCTCGTCCCGGCCGAAGGACCCGAAGTCGTAGCCGAATCCCGCCAGTCCGATGGTGTCCAGGGTCATCCGCGTCATGTCCTCGGACACCTCGACGGGCACGCCGCCGGCGGCCCGCGCGTCCCAGGACTCCAGCACCCGGTGCGCGACCTCCAGCATCACCGGGTGGTACGTGCGCATCGAGCCCAGCGCGAAGGCGGGCATCAGGATGTCGTGCGCCCTGGCCCAGTTGGGCTCGTCGTTGTACGCGGTGAAGAGCCCGTCGGCGGCGAACTCCCGCACGTTCTCCAGCGCCGGGCCGACCGCCTTCGCGAAGCGCTCCTCGTCGCACAGCTCGTCCACCAGCTCCGGGTCGCTCACGAACAGCGCGTCGCGCCCGTGCAGCCGCCGCACGAAGGCGCCGCCGTGCTCTCTGGCCAGCGCCATGCCCTGCTGCACGGGGGTCGCGGTGGGCCCGGTGGCGGAGATGTCGACGACGGGAACGGCCCCGCCGTGCGTCTCCTCCTCGGTACGGACGCTGGCATCGCTCATCGCCGAACTGCCTTCCTGCAAGGGGTGATCGGGCCCGCGCGGCCCTCCCCCACAGCGTCACCCCCGCCGCCCCCGCTCCGGGCGCACGGCACTACATGATTGTGTAGTAACCGGCGGACACACCGACCTTGTGCGGGCACCCCCGCGATGCCCTGCGCGCCCTTGCCCCCGCCCGACCCCTCTTGACCTGTACGCACGGAGGTGCCCTTGCCCGCGCCATGGCCGTACGGAGAGACCGGTGACACCCGCGAGGACGCGGTGCTCTGGCGCAACCGCTTCCTGCTGGTCTTCGACCGCGTGCAGAGCCCCCTCGCGCTGTGCTGCCTCGACGGCACGATCCTGCACGCCAACCCCGCGATGGCCGCGGAGTGGGGCAGCACGCCCGGACAGCTCCCGGGCCGCAACGCGCTGGAGCTGTTCAGGCCGCGCGAGACCGGACAGCTCGAACGCCTCACCGAGGCCCTGCGCCTGGGCCGCCGCTCCCGCTACCCGCTCGCCGTCCGCTGGCACACGGGGCGCACGGGCCCGAAGACCGGTCCCGACCCGGGCTCGGGCACCGACTCCCACCCCCACGCGGGACAGCGGCAGGGCGAGCTGACCGTCGACCCCGTCAGCGAGGCCGCGTACGAACGCCCCTCCCTGCTCCTCCAGTTGCGGGTGCGCGAGCCCGCCGAATCCGCCAACACCCCGCGCACGCCCGCCGCCTCCCCCGTCGAGGCCCGCATCCTCGCCCTCGCCGCGGCGGGCGAGACCACCCCTGCCGTCGCCGCCGCCGTCGGCCTCACCGCCGACGGCGTCAACTACCACCTGACCCGGCTCTCCCGCCGCTGGCAGCTCAAGGGCCGCACCGCGCTGGTCGCCCGCGCCTACGCGCTCGGCGTCCTCGACCCCGCCGCCTGGCCCCCGCGCCCGGGACCCGCGGGAGGCGCGACGGGGGACGGCTGAGACCCCGCGCCGCCCACCGGCCGCCCGCGGTGCGATGTATGGACGCCTCATGGCAGCGGTGGAAAGCTCGGAGGAACCGCGAATTTCGCAACAGGGCCGCACGAGCCCCGCCCCGCAGAGCACTCCCCGAGGGCGCCGCAGACCGGCCCGTCCGAGAACGGCGAAGCCGAACATCCCGTACGCACCGAACGGAAGGCGGGACACATGGGCGACAAGGCGAGCAGCACGCAATCCGGAGCCGCCGGCAGGGCAGCCGCGGCCGACCACCCGTCCTCGCTGCGGAACGTGGTGCTGGTCGGCCACAGCGGCTCGGGCAAGACCACCCTGGTCGAGGCCCTCGCGCAGACCGCGGGCGCGACGCAGCGCGCGGGCCGGGTCGAGGAGGGCGGCTCGCTGTCCGACTACGACGAGATCGAGCACCGCCAGCAGCGCTCCGTACAGCTCTCGCTCGTCCCCGTCGGCTGGGACGGCGTCAAGATCAACCTGCTGGACACACCCGGCTATGCCGACTTCGTCGGCGAGCTGAGGGCCGGTCTGCGCGCGGCGGACGCGGCCCTCTTCGTCATCTCGGCCGCGGACGGCGCGGACGGCGCGACCAAGCTCGTCTGGGACGAGTGCGCCGCCGTCGGCATGCCGCGCGCCATCGTGATCACCCATCTCGACGCCGCGCGCGCCGACTTCCGCGAGATGACCGAGGTCTGCCGCCAGACCTTCGGCGGCGACGACCCGGACGCCGTCATCCCTCTCTACCTCCCGCTGCACGGCACCCCGGGCGCCGACGGCCACGCCCCCGTCGAGGGCCTGATCGGCCTGCTCTCCCAGCGCCTGTACGACTACTCCTCGGGCTCCCGCGCCGAACGGGCCCCCGACGACGGCCGCCTCCCCCTCATCGAGGAGGCACGCAACCGGCTCATCGAGGGCATCATCGCCGAGAGCGAGGACGAGACCCTCATGGACCGCTACCTCGGCGGCGAGGAGTGCGACCTCAAGACCCTCATCGCCGACATGGAGAAGGCCGTCGCACGCGGCGTCTTCCACCCCGTGCTGGCCGCGGCCCCCGCACCCGAGGGCGGCAAACAGGGCCTGGGCACCGTGGAGTTGCTGGAGCTCATCACCGGCGGCTTCCCCACACCGCAGGAGCGGGAGATCCCCGAGGTGACCACGCCGCAGGGCAAGCCGCGCCCCGCGCTCGCCTGCGACCCGGCGGGACCCCTCGCAGCCGAGGTGGTCAAGACCTCCTCCGACCCCTACGTGGGACGGGTCTCCATGGTCAGGGTCTTCTCCGGGACGCTGCGCCCCGACGAGACCGTGCACGTCTCCGGGCACGGCCTGGAGGACCGCGGACACGAGGACCACGACGTGGACGAGCGCGTCGGCGCGCTCTCCGAGCCCTTCGGCAAGCAGCAGCGCCCCCTCGCCAAGGCCATCGCGGGCGACCTCGCCTGCGTCGCCAAGCTCAACCGCGCCGAGACCGGCGACACCCTCTCCGCCAAGGACGACCCGCTGCTCATGGAGCCCTGGTCGATGCCCGACCCGCTGCTCCCCGTCGCCATACAGGCGCACAGCAAGGCCGACGAGGACAAGCTCTCGCAGGGCCTGTCCCGGCTGGTCGCCGAGGACCCCACGATGCGCCTCGAGCAGAACCAGGACACCCACCAGCTCGTCCTGTGGTGCCTGGGCGAGGCCCACGTCGACGTCGCCCTCGAACGCCTGCGCAGCCGCTACGGCGTACGCGTGGACACCGTCCCGCACAAGGTGTCCCTCCGCGAGACCTTCGCCGAGCAGTCCTCGGGGCGCGGACGGCACGTCAAGCAGTCCGGCGGACACGGCCAGTTCGCCATCTGCGAGATCACCGTGGAACCCCTCCCCGAGGGCTCCGGGATCGAGTTCGTCGACAAGGTCGTGGGCGGCGCCGTGCCCCGCCAGTTCATCCCCTCCGTGGAGAAGGGCGTGCGCGCACAGGCCGCCAAGGGGCTCGCGACCGGCTACCCCCTGGTGGACATCCGGGTCACCCTGCACGACGGGAAGGCGCACTCCGTCGACTCCTCCGACGCCGCCTTCCAGACCGCCGGGGCGCTCGCCCTCCGCGAGTGCGCCGACGGCGCCCGGCTCCACCTGCTCGAACCGGTCGCCGAACTCTCCGTGCTGGTCGCCGACGACTACGTGGGAACGGTCATGAGCGACCTGTCGGGACGCCGCGGCCGGGTCTCCGGAACCGAACAGATCGCCGGAGGGAACACCCTGGTCCGCGCCCAGATCCCGGAGATCGAGATCAGCCGCTACGCGGTCGACCTCCGCTCGCTCTCGCACGGCACGGGCCGCTTCAGCCGCACGTACGCCCGCCACGAGCCCATGCCGCAGCAGCTCGCGGCCAGGATCCTGGAAGCGGCGGATGACGCCGGCTAGCCGGCACTACCCTGGAGGAACACGCCGCCCGGCAGCGGAAACCGGGCAAGGACTGGTACAAGAGGTGTGCCGGCCACGGCAGTTGGGCAGTGGCTGCGGGGCAGTCGTGCATGCCGGACTCCCCTTGGCCGGCGCACACGCACCAGTGCACAGGGAAGTGGGGGCTCAGTGGCCGGATTCGACGATCGCAGCGGCGTGGAGGCGGCGGCCGACTTCCGGCCGGGCGCCCAGGTCCCGCTGTCCGGTGCGGGCGGCCAGACCGCCGCGACCCAGGCCCTCGCCTCGGCCGCGTACCGGGACGGCCCGGTCACCGCCCTGGTGGAGGCCAACCCGGAGGCCGGGGTCAAGAAGCCCTGGCTCTCCCTCTTCGAACCCAATCTCGGCGAGGCCTTCTCGCGCGCCGTCCAGGTCCGCCTGCTCGGCGGCGCGCGCAAGGCCCTCATCCAGTCCTTCGGCATCGAGCCGCAGACCGTCGTCGAGCACTGCCTCGCGGCCAACCGCGTGCGCAAGGACCGCGACCTGCGGCTGACCATCCTCATGGCCGTCTTCGGCCTCGCCTTCCTGCCCGGCGTGCTGCTCTGGCTCCTCGCCTTCCAGCTCCGCCGCGCCATCGCCGGCTCCCAGGACAAGCGGGCCGGCGCGCTCGGCATGGCGGCCATGCTCGCCGTCGCCGGGCTCGCCGTGCTCATCGTGGTCAAGCTCCCGGTCACCGGCGTCCTCGGGATCTACCTGCGGGCCATGCTCATCGCCCCGGTCCTCGGCTGGCTGTGGGCGAAACGCATCTGCGAGAAGTACGCCAAGGACCTGCGCGCCCGCTGGGAGTCCCTGCTCGGCGGCGGTGGCGGCGTCGGCGCCAAGATCCCCGAGGCGGTCCCCCAGGACCCCAACGACGCGGGCGCCGAGCGCATCCGCCTCGGCCTCGCCAAGCTCGGCGCCGAGCAGGCCAGCAACCTCGTCTACTACGCGGGCCCCAAGGGCATATTGGGCATGGGCACCCGCTGGGGCAGCTGGCAGCTCGCCGAGGAGCTGATCCCCAAGGACCCCGAGGGCGACATCGACGGCTTCCGCAGCTGGGACGTGATCCGCGCGATCCACGACCAGCTCCGCCTCCTGGAGCGCGGCCCCCTGCACACCGGCGGCTTCCCTCCCCCCTCCATCCGGCACTGGGTGGTCTCCCCCATCCCCGAGGGAGCCAAGGGAGTCAGCCGCCCCGAGGGCCAGGAGGTCGAGGGGTATCAGATCAAGGAATTCGAGATCCAGCGGATCTGCAACGAGCAGCAGTTCGGCAGCGGAAACCGCCACTACCTCGGCGTCCAGTTCGTCCTCTGGGACGGCCAGCTCGTCATAACGCTCCTGATCACCGTCACCGTCCTGCACCACACCCTGCGCATCGAGATCACCGGACACGCCCTCGGCCCGGTGCACGGCCTGTTCACCACCAAGCCCTCGCCGAAGACCAAGGAGGTCTCCAAGAGCGTCAAGTTCTGGGAGACCAAGTCCGTCTCGCTGCCGCTCGTCGAGCCCCGCGAGGTGGTGCGGCTCGCCGTGCGCGCCCCCTTCACCTGGTTCCCGCCGGTGCTGGACTTCCTGGGCGGCAAGCTGTCCCTGCCCGAGCCCTTCGGGCTGCGCCACGCCTGGGCCGACAAGCCCTGGCGGCACCGCTTCATGGCGGACGACGCGCTGCGCGCCGCGACCCCGGTGCTGCGGGTGGTGCACGACGCCGCGATCCGCGTGCTGGACCAGCACGGCTGCGACACCGAGAAGTTCGGCTCCCGGTCCTCGGTGCTCAGCGGCATGGTGCAGGGCGCCGAGCCGCGGAAGGCGGACGCGTACGACGCCTGAGTGCTCATCCGCGTACGACGTACGAACGCACCGTGGCCCGGCGCACACGCGCCGGGCCACGGGTCTGTCTGCGTGTCTCCGCCTGCTTCAGCCCTGCGGCCAGGCGGCGGCCAGCATGCTGCGGGTGTCCGCGAGGAGCTGCGGCAGCACCTTGGTGTGGCCGATGACCGGCATGAAATTGGTGTCACCGCCCCAGCGGGGCACCACGTGCTGGTGCAGGTGAGCGGCGATCCCGGCGCCCGCGACGGAGCCTTGGTTGAGGCCGATGTTGAACCCGTGTGCCCCCGAGGCGGTGCGCAGCGCGGTCATGGCCTGCTTGGTGAACTCCGCGAGCTCCAGCGTCTCCTCGGGGGTCAGGTCCGTGTAGTCGGCGACGTGCCGGTACGGGACGGACATGAGGTGGCCGCCGTTGTACGGGTAGAGGTTCAGCACCGCGAAGACGTGCTCGCCCCGCTGGATCACGAGCCCGTCCTCGTCGCTCTTCGACGGGATGGTGCAGAAGGGGCAGCCGTCGTCCTGCTCGGGGCCGCTCGGTTTGTTCTCGCCCTGGATGTAGGCCATCCGGTGCGGCGTCCACAGCCGCTGGAAGGCGTCCGGCGTCCCGACCCCGATCTGCTGCTCCGGCTCGCTCGTCATGACGGCCAGCTTAAGCGCCGTCCGCCGCAGGACACGAAGAGGGGCGGCCCTTGATCGGACCGCCCCTCTTCCGTACGGATTCCCGGCGGAATTCCGCTACGGGACCGTCACACCTGCTCGCGGCGCTCGACGACCTCGACCAGCTTCCTGATCGCCTCGTCCTTCGGGATCCCGTTCTCCTGCGAGCCGTCCCGGTACCGGAAGCTCACCGCGCCGTTCGCGATGTCCTCGTCTCCGGCGATGATCATGAACGGAATCTTGCTGCGCTGAGCATTGCGGATCTTCTTCTGCATCCGGTCAGACGACGAGTCCACCTCGACCCGCAGCCCCTGGGCCTTCGCGTCGCGCGCGAACTGCTCCAGGTACGGCACGTGGTCGTCGCCGATCGGGATGCCGACCGCCTGCACGGGGGCGAGCCACGCCGGGAACGCGCCCGCGTAGTGCTCCAGCAGCACGGCGAAGAAGCGCTCGATGGAGCCGAACAGCGCGCGGTGCAGCATGACCGGCTGCTGCCGGGAGCCGTCCGCCGCGGTGTACTCGAGCCCGAACCGCTCCGGCTGGTTGAAGTCGACCTGGATCGTCGACATCTGCCAGGACCGGCCGATCGCGTCCTTCGCCTGCACGGAGATCTTCGGCCCGTAGAAGGCCGCGCCGCCCGGGTCGGGCACCAGCGGCAGCCCCTGCTTCTCGGCCGCCTGGCGCAGCGCGTCGGTGGCCTCCTCCCACGCCTCGTCCCCGCCGATGAACTTGTCCGACTCGGGGTCCCGGGTGGAAAGCTCCAGCTCGAACTCGGTCAGGCCGTAGTCCCGCAGCAGGTCGAGGACGAAGGTGAGCAGGTTGTCCAGCTCGCCCGCCATCTGGTCCTTGGTGCAGTAGATGTGCGAGTCGTCCTGGGTGAAGCCCCGCGAGCGGGTCAGCCCGTGCACCACACCGGACTTCTCGTACCGGTACACCGTGCCGAACTCGAAGAGGCGCAGGGGCAATTCGCGGTACGAGCGTCCGCGCGCCTTGAAGACCAGGTTGTGCATCGGGCAGTTCATCGCCTTGAGGCGGTAGTTCTGCTCGTCGAATTCCAGCGGCGGGAACATGTTGTCCCCGTAGTTCGGCAGGTGCCCCGAGATCTCGAAGAGCTTCTCCTTCGAGATGTGCGGGGTGTTCACGAACTCGTAGCCCGCGTCCTCGTGCCGCTTGCGCGAGTAGTCCTCCATCACCTTGCGGACGACGCCGCCCTTGGGGTGGAAGACCGCGAGCCCGGGGCCGATCTCCTCGGGGAAGGAGAACAGGTCCAGCTCGTTGCCCAGCTTCCTGTGGTCGCGCTTCTCGGCCTCGGCGAGGAACTCCAGATACGCCTTGAGCTCGTCCTTGGTCGGCCACGCTGTGCCGTAGATCCGCTGGAGCTGCTTGTTCTTCTCACTGCCCCGCCAGTACGCGGCGGCCGAACGCATCAGCTTGAACGCCGGGATGGTGCGGGTCGTGGGCAGGTGCGGGCCCCGGCACAAGTCCTTCCAGCACAGCTCGCCGGACTTCGCGTCCACGTTGTCGTAGATGGTCAGCTCGCCGCCGCCGACCTCGGCCGAGGCGCCCTCGGCCGCGTCGGCCGCGTTGCCCTTGAGCCCGATCAGCTCCAGCTTGTACGGCTCGGCCGCCAGCTCCTCGCGGGCGTCGTCGTCGGTGATCACCCGGCGCTCGAAGCGCTGCCCCTGCTTCTGGATCTGCTGCATCTTCTTCTCGATGCGCTTCAGGTCCTCGGGGGTGAAGGGCTCCTCGACGTCGAAGTCGTAGTAGAAGCCGTCCTTCACGGGCGGGCCGATGCCGAGCTTCGCGTCGGGGAACAGCTCCTGCACGGCCTGCGCCATCACGTGCGCGGTGGAGTGCCGCAGGATGTCCAGACCGTCCTCGCTGGTGATGTCCACCGGCTCGACCGCGTCACCGTCGGCGACCTCGTACGCGAGGTCCTTGAGCTCGCCCGCGACCCGCGCGGCGACCACGGAGCGCTCGCCGTCGAAGAGAGCGGCCGCCGTAGTGCCCGTCGTCACCACGCGCTCTTCCCGCTCGGAATCGCGTTGGATGGTCACACGGACATCAGACACCGGTCTCTCCTGACTGAAGCTTCTGGAATGCGCCGACGACGATCGTTCAGCGCCTCCGGAATCGTACCGAGCCCGCGCCCCGCGGCGCGAAACGGTTACCGGGACTCCGTACGCCGCTCCGCCTCACCCCTCCCGCTGCACCCCGCCCAGCGCGCTCCCGAAGCCGTCCAGCCCCTCCCCCAGCGCCGCGAGCAGCCGCTCCCGCGCCCCGCCGTCGGCCGGGACCGGGACGGGGGCCACCCCGTGCGCGCCGGTCAGCCGCCGGAATCCGCCGCGGCTCTCCAGCCGCCCGCCGATGCTGATCGGCAGCCCGGACAGGTGCGCGTACGCCGCGATCCGGTACGCCTCCTCGTCCAGCCCCGCGCGCACCTGCGCCACCTCGGCCCCCGCGAGCACCCGCAGCCGTACGGCGCCGGGCCCGGCGGGAGCGGAGCGCCGCAGCCGCACCACGGCGCCGGTCAGCCGCACGGACACGGAGGGCTCCTCGCGCACATACCGCTGAGCCGCCTGCTGCAGCGCGGGCAGATCCCCCGGCGTGAACACCACGGGCTCGGGCCGCGGCGGGCACCCCTCCGGCGCTCCGGCCTGCCGCGACCAGCCGAGCGTGATGCGCACCCCCTCGGTGCCGTGCACCAGCTCCCGTACGGCCTCGGCCAGTTCGTGGCAGGCGCCGGCGGGTACGGCGCGGTCGAAGGGCGTGTGGGTGCCGCTGGAGCGGTGCGCGGTGACGGCGTGCCGCAGCGCGTGCAGGCCCTGGTAGAGCGCGACGGTGCCGTCCTGCCTGATGGCGGCCGGGAGGTGCGCGGCGAGCGCGCGCCCTCCGGCGGCGGCCGCCGGCTGCCCGGACAGCTCGTCGAATTCGGCCCGTTGGAGATAGGACTCGGCGTGCCCGGCGTAGCGCGCCCCGTAGAAGCCGGCCCGGCTGCGGGCGGCGAGCGCGCCGGCCCTGAGCATGGCGGCCGCCGCGTGGTGGAGTCTCTGGCGCGCGTTCCACACGGCGGTCCTGTTCCCGGCGGGCATCTGGCGCCACCAGTGGATTCCGTCGCTGTGGCCGTTGCTGTGGGCGTCGGTACGCACGTCGCTCCGCATGGGCGCCTCGTCCCCTCCCGCTCCCTTCCCCTCTCCTGACCCGGTGAACTCGCCTGCAAACCGGCCCGGTTGAAGCGCGCGGAGGCACGGACGGAGCACGGGCGGAAGGGAGCGGGAGACGGGCGCGGCGCACACGAAGAAGGGGCCGGTCCCGTGGACCGGCCCCTTCCGGAGGGTGGGCGATACTGGGTTCGAACCAGTGACCTCTTCGGTGTGAACGAAGCGCTCTCCCGCTGAGCTAATCGCCCCTCGCGTGTGTCCGGCGCTCTCGTCGCCGCGGCACGTGCAGAACAATACAGTGCCGCTCACCCATCATCCAAACTCCTTGTCGTTCCGCCGCCGTCCCGGCTCAGGAGCAGCCGCAGTCCGCGCTGTCCTGAGCGCATCATCAGGGCGTGGTTGGCGAGGAAGAGCGGCCGCCCCGGCAGCGCCAGCAGCCGCAGCAGCGGCTTGCGCACCTCGACCTGCTGCTCGTAAAGCACGCTGCTGCCGCGGCTGTTGGGCAGGATCGTCCAGCGCGCCCAGCCCTCCAGGTCGCCGCTCATGGCGATCTCCAGCACCCGGGTGCCGGGATCGCGGCGTACGGCGTGTGCGGTGACGGTGAGGTCGTACGGCAGCACCGACCTGAAGCGGGCCCGCCCGTGCTCCTCGCCCAGCCCGGTCACCTCGCGCACCTGCGGCCACCAGCTCGGGTATTCGGCGGCGCGCTCCAGCACGTCGTAGACCCGGGAGGGCGCGGCGGGCACCCGCCACAGACTCCGGAAGCGGTAGTGGTGCCGCCCCCTGACAGTGCCTCTCATGCACCCGACGCTACGACACGGGACCGCGCACGTCGCCCCGGAGGCCGCACGTTTCCCGCGCGCTCAATTCCCGCACACGGCGGGGCCGTTGAACCGGAATGCGGCCGTCATCGCGCATAGGGACCCGCGTCGGCGCACAAAAAGAACCGGCCCCGGGAATTCCCGGGGCCGGTTTGCCGGTGGGCGATACTGGGTTCGAACCAGTGACCTCTTCGGTGTGAACGAAGCGCTCTCCCGCTGAGCTAATCGCCCGGCGCGCGGACAACATTACCGCATGTCAGAGGGTGCTCATGACCGCGCCTTGAGCTCCTCCTTACGGGCGGCCTTCCTGGCGGCCCGCTCGGCCCGGCGCTTCTTGACCCACTCCGTCCACTCCTGGAGCTTCAGCTTGGTCCAGCGCAGCACGCGCTGCGCCCAGGGGAACTCGGTGGCCCAGACCCCGATGCCCGCGAAGATCACCAGCCATCCGGGGCCGGGAAGCGGCAGCATGATCACGCCGCCCACCACGATGGCCAGCCCGATCAGGAAGATCACGACCTGCCAGCTCAGGTGCAGCGGCCTCGACGCCTTGATGAACCGCGGCGCCCGGGAGCCCAGCGGCTTCTCGCTACTCTCCGCACTCATGTGAGCCAAGGTACCCGAACCGCTCTCCGTCACCGGAATGGCCGTACTACACAAATGCATCCTCGGCCGAATGAAGGACTGCATCTCTCCCAAATCGGTCAGAGGGGTTTACAACCGACGCGTAGGTGGCATCTCGATTTCGCCGACGTGCGAATCCCCGAGCGCACACTGAGCGAAAGGCCCTGGCGCTTATGAACACCACGGTCAGCTGCGAGCTGCACCTGCGCCTCGTTGTTTCGAGCGAGTCGTCACTGCCTGTACCCGCGGGCCTGCGGTACGACACGGCCGACCCGTACGCCGTGCATGCCACCTTCCACACCGGTGCCGAGGAGACCGTGGAGTGGGTCTTCGCCCGCGATCTCCTGGCCGAGGGGCTGCACCGGCCCACCGGCACCGGAGACGTCCGGGTCTGGCCATCCCGCAGTCACGGTCAAGGAGTCGTCTGTATCGCCCTCAGTTCCCCCGAGGGCGAAGCACTGCTTGAGGCACCGGCCCGTGCCCTGGAGTCGTTCCTCAAGCGCACCGACGCGGCCGTGCCGCCCGGCACGGAACACCGACACTTCGATCTCGACGCGGAGCTCTCACACATCCTCGCGGAGAGCTGAGGGACTCCGGCCCGCCACTGCCGTCCGGCTCGGGGCGACGGCAGCGGCGCGGTGGCCGGCCACCGGCTACGGCGGCGCCGTTCCCGCATCACTGGTGCGGGAACGGCGCCGTCGCGTGCGCAGGCGACTAAGCTCGGGCGCCCGGAACCTATGGCTGCCAGGAGCGAGCTGTGCAGATCAATCACGACACCCGGTGCGCGCTCGACGATGTGGTCGACCTGCTGAACACGGAGGCCGACGGGGAGGACAGCCCGGACACCCTGGTCTCGCTGCCGGACCTGGTGGCCTACGTGGAGCGCAACGACGTGAGCGGGGTCGGCGAGGTCACCGAGGCGGATCTGCGCGCCGTACGGGCCGTGCGCGAGCGCTTCGCGCGCCTCTTCGCCGCCGAGGACGACCGTACGGCGGCCGAGCTGATCAACGCGCTGGTGGCCGAGGCGGGGACGACCCCGCAGCTCACCGACCACGACGGCTACGACTGGCACGTGCACTACTTCGCGCCGGACGCCTCGCTGGCCCAGCACCTGGCGGCGGACGGCGGCATGGCCCTGGCGTTCCTGGTGGTGGCCGGGGAGCGGGACCGGCTGCGGCGGTGCGGGGCGCCGGACTGCGGCCGCGCCTTCGTGGACCTGTCCCGCAACCGCTCCCGGCGCTACTGCGACAGCCGCACCTGCGGCAACAGGCTGCACGTGGCGGCCTACCGGGCGCGGCAGCGGGAGTCCTCGGCGCAGAGCTGAGCGGGCGCTGAGCGGGCCTCACGAGAACGTACGCGGCGCCCCTGCGCGCGGCTCAGAGGAACAGCAGGTCGTGGGCGCCCGTGACGGCGAGCAGGACGGCGATCACCGCGAGGAAGAGCATCAGCGGGGGCTGGGAGAGGGCGAAGAGGCAGCCGCGGGCCTCCGGGTCCGGGAGGGGCAGCGGGGCGGGCGGCGCGGGCGCGGGCTCGGGAAACTCGAGCGGGGTGTTCGGCGTCGTGTCCATCTCGTCGTGATGATGACGCAGCCGGCAGCCCCGAAGCGCTCAACACACCCTCGGCGGGGCGGAGTTCCCCACATCTCGTGGTTCCGCCGGAACGGGCTGGACCCGCGGCCCCGGCCGTGCCCTCGGGAGCTTTTCCGCCCGAAGGCGGCCTCAGATGCCGTGCTTCTTGAGGATGGCCTCGATGTCGGAGAAATCGTCCGGATCGCCCTTGGACGCCGGGGCGGACGAGGCGTCCTGCTGCGCCGGCTTGCTCCTGCCGAGCGCCGGGGCCGAGGCTCCGGGCGCGGCGGGCTGCTGCGGCGCGGCCCCGGCGGCGCGGCGCTCCTTGCGGGAGGGGCGGCCGGAGCGCCGGGAGGCGGCGCGGGAGACCACCCACAGCACGACGGCGACGGCGAGGACGCCGAAGCCCGCCCAGACGGTGGGCTTGAGGACGAGGTCGGAGGCCCAGCCGCCGACCGCCCTGCCGATCTTGCCGCCGAGGCCGATCAGGCCGGCCATCGCCAGGCCGACCGGCAGCAGCGCGTACGCCGCGATGCGGGTGGCGGCGGTGTACCGGCGGCGGTAGGCCGTCAGGAAGGCGACGGCCAGGCCCGCCGCTGAGAGCGCGGCGCAGACGGTCGTGGTGAGCATGTCTCCATCGTGCACCGTGCGGGGTGGCGCGGGCCATGCCCGCACGCCCGTATCCGGGAGATCTCAGGGTGGGGGCTCCTCCCCGGGGCTGAGAGACTGTCGGTCATGAACGACTCCCCCTCGACTCCCGCCTCGCCGGCCCCGTCCCCCTCCTCGACCCCTCCGGTGCTGGACTACTGGTGCGAGCTCCAGTGCCCCGACTGCCACCGCGCGCAGGACGACATCCGCGCCCTGCGCGAGCGGTACGGGACGGCGCTGGAGATCCGGCTGCGGCACTTCCCCCTGGACAAGCACAAGTACGCGTACGCCGCGGCCCAGGCCGCCGAGGAGGCGTACATGCAGGGCAAGGGCGACACCTTCGTCGAGGCCGTGCTGGAGCGCACGCACGAGCTGGCGGAGCGCGGCGAGCAGGTCCTGCTGGAGGTCGCGGGCGAGCTGGGGCTGCGGACCGCCGAGTTCGAGACGGCGCTGATCGACGGCCGGCACCTGCTGATGGTGGACGCCGACCACGCCGAGGGCACGGCGCTCGGCGTCAAGGGCACGCCCACGTATCTGATCGGCGGCGAGCTGCTGGACGGCAGCCGGAGCCAGGACGGGCTGCGGGAGCGCATCGAGGAGATCGCGGACGGTCTGCTGGGCCGCTGAGGCCCGGCGGGCGCCCGGGGGGGCTGGCCCGCGTCAGAGGAGCGTTTTGTACAGGTGGTGCTCGACGGTCCGGTAGCCGAGGGAGGAGTAGAGGCCGAGGGCCGGGACGTTGTCGCTGTGCACGTTGAGCCCGAGCACCCGGGAGCCCGCGGCGTGCGCCTCGCGCTCGGCCGCCAGCAGCAGGGTGCGGCCGTGCCCCTCGCCGCGCCGCTCCTCGGCGGTCTCGACCCCGTACACCCAGGCGTCCGCGTCCTCCCTCGGCGCGGAGGCGGGGGTGACCCAGAGGGTGCCGACGGGCTCGCCCTCGTGTTCCAGCACGCGCAGCGCGGCACCGGCAGTTGACGGGCCGTCAGGCAGATGGCTGCGGTGTGCCGCCGCGGCCTGCGCCGCCGCTTCCTCCCGCGTTACGCCGCGCGCGGTGAGCAGCCGGATCTGGACGTCCCGGTCGCGGCTGCGCCACACGTCGAACTCGGCGTCCGTCATCGTGCGTACGACGCTTCCCCGCGGCAGCTCCGGCGGCTCCCCCGTCAGGTCCTTCAGCATGTTGCGGCTGCGGGGCAGGTAGCCCAGGGCCTCGGCGAGCCGCTGCGCGGGCACGGCGCCCTCGGCGACCGAGGCCTCCACGCGGCGGCAGCCCCACCCGCGCAGCACCTCCTCGGCGGCCAGCGCGGCGACCGTGCCGCGGCCCCTGCGGCGCTCACCCCGGTCAACGGACAGCCGGACGATGCGCCCGGCGACGGGCCCCGCGCGGCCGTCGGTGGAGAGCTCGACGAGGCCGACGGGGCGGCTGTTGACGCAGATGTCGTACGCGCGGGTGCGAGCACCGTCCGCACGGCGTTCCTCGGGCCCGCTCGGGCGCAGCGTGGTGGTCACCGCACGAGTGTCACCGGCGGCGCCGCCGCGCGTCACGCGATTTGCGAAGCGCTCGCGGGCCGGTGCTCACGGATCCATGTCGGCGGCGGCGCGCTCCTCGAAGGCGCGCATCGCCTTGGTCGTCACCGGGCCCGGCGCCGAGGGGAGCCGGCGTCCGTCGACGCGGTGCACGGCCTGCACGTCGCGCAGCGTGGAGGTGAGGAAGACCTCCTCGGCGCGGTCCAGCACGTCCAGCGGCAGCGCGGTCTCGCGGGCGCCGGTCCACTCGACGGCCAGGGCGCGGGTGATCCCGGCCAGGCAGCCCGAGTCGAGCGGCGGGGTGTGCAGTTCGCCGTCGAGCACCACGAAGACGTTGGAGCCCGTGCCCTCGCACAGCTCCCCGCGGGTGTTGGCGAACAGCGCCTCGGTCGCGGCCTCTTGGCGTGCGCGCGCGAGGGCGACCACGTTCTCCGCGTACGAGGTGGACTTGAGGCCCGCGAGGGCGCCGCGCTCGTTGCGGGTCCACGGGACGGTGATCACGGAGGTGCTGTCGGGGCGCCGGGCCGCCTTGCCGAGCGCGACCACGAGGGTGGTGCCGGCCTCGCCGCGGTCCGAACCGAGCGGCGAGAGCCCGCCGGTGTAGGTGATCCGCAGGCGTCCGCGCTCCATCGGGTTGGCCTCGATCACGGCGGCGCAGGCGCGCCGCGCCTCGTCCAGGTCCGGCTCGGGGAGCCCGAGGCCGGCGGCCGAGCGCGTCAGCCTGTCCAGGTGGCGGGTGAGGGCGAAGGGGCGCCCCTCGATGGTCTTCACGGTCTCGAACACGCCGTCGCCGACGGTCAGTCCGTGATCGAGCACGGAGACGCGGGCGCTCTCCGCGTCCTGGAGCCCGCCGTCGACCCAGATCCTCACTGCGGTGTCCTTCCGCCGTCCTGCGTGGTGTGCGTCCCGTGCGTGGCCGCCGCCGCGGCGGCGCGGTCCGCCTCGTACGTTCCCGACGCTACCGCGAGCAGTCTGGACGCCTTGAGTTCGGTCTCGGCCCACTCGCCCTCGGGGTCGGAGCCCCAGGTGATGCCCGCTCCGGTGCCGAAGCGCAGCGCGGGTCCGCCGGGCACGTCCCGCTCGATCCAGAAGGTACGGATGCCGACCGCCAGCTCTCCGGTGCCGCGGTCCGCGTCGACCCAGCCGACGCCGCCGCAGTACGGGCCGCGCGGCGCGGTCTCCAGGTCGCCGATGATGCGCAGCGCGCTCGACTTGGGCGCCCCGGTGACCGAACCGGGCGGGAAGGTGTGCTCCAGCAGCGCGGGCCAGCCGCTGCCGGCGGGGAGCTCGCCGCTGACCGTGGAGACGAGGTGCACGAGCCCGGGGTGCTGCTCGATCGCGCAGAGCGCGGGGACGGTGACGGATCCTGTGGCGCAGACCCTGCCGAGGTCGTTGCGGACGAGGTCCACGATCATCACGTTCTCGGCGTGGTCCTTCTCCAGCAGCTCCTCGGCGGTGCGCGCTGTGCCCTTGATGGGGCCCGAGGAGACGGTGGGCCCGTCGCGGCGCACATACAGCTCGGGCGAGGCGGTGGCGACCTCGACGCCGTGCGCGGGAAGCCGGACGGTGCCCGCGTACGGGGCGGGGTTTCCGCTGGCCAGCAGGGCAGTGAGGTGGTCGATGTCGGAGTGCGCCGGGTCGGGGTCGGGGAGCGGCGCGCTGAGCACCCGGCACAGATTGGCCTGGTACACCTCGCCGCGGGCGATGTGCTCGCGTATCCGGCGCACGCCCTCGGTGTATCCGGCGCGGTCCAGCGAGCTGGTCCAGGCGTCCCGCGCCGGACCGCGCCAGCGCACGCCGGGTGCGGACGGGGCGGGGGCGGGCCGTACGTCGCCGAAGCGCGCGCACATCAGGCCGCCCTCGAAGTCGGCGACCACCGCCCACCAGCCCGCCGATTCCAGGGCGGCCGGGTCGCTGGTGACGTCGCGCAGGTCGGTGGCGAGCAGTCCTCCGAACCTGGCGAGCGGGGCTGTGTCGTACACGCTGACGAGTCTATTGGTGCCCGGGGGCGGCCGGTTGGGGGGAGCCTCGGGACTGCCCTGGGAGGACGTCGAAGGGTGGTCGCGCCGTCGCGCAGCGGACACTTCGCGGCCACGCTGCGGAAACGGAATTTGAGCTGAGACCGGAATCCGATAGAGTTCAACACGTCGCCGGGACGCAGCAGCGCCCCGGACACACGACACAAGCGGACGTAGCTCAGTTGGTAGAGCGCAACCTTGCCAAGGTTGAGGTCGCGAGTTCGAGCCTCGTCGTCCGCTCAGAGTGGGGGTCTTCGGATCCTTGCCCTGGTGGAGTGGCCGAGAGGCGAGGCAACGGCCTGCAAAGCCGTCTACACGGGTTCAAATCCCGTCTCCACCTCTCCGGACGATTAGCTCAGCGGGAGAGCGCTTCCCTGACACGGAAGAGGTCACTGGTTCAATCCCAGTATCGTCCACTGGTCCGCAAGGACCCTGCGCGGTTAGCTCAGCGGGAGAGCGCTTCCCTGACACGGAAGAGGTCACTGGTTCAATCCCAGTACCGCGCACGCGAGGCCCCTCCGGGGGCCTTCGATATGAGAGATCCCGGACGATTAGCTCAGCGGGAGAGCGCTTCCCTGACACGGAAGAGGTCACTGGTTCAATCCCAGTATCGTCCACGCCACTTCGGGGCCCCGGCCGTCAACGACGGCCGGGGCCCCGTTCGTTGTGTTCTGAAGCGGCACGAGTCCTGGGGAAACGCGAGGGCCGGGCGGCTCCCCAACCGCCCGGCCCCGATGCCGTCCGCCGCACCCCCGTCCCCACGGGGCTGTGAGCCGGATGTCCCCGGCCCGGGCCGCTCTCCCGGGCCCCGGGGCGCCGCTCAGCGCCCCAGCATTCCGGCCACGGACGACGCCTGTGTGATCAGCACCTGCACCGCGCCGAAGGCGACGAAGAGGATCACTGCCAGCGGGATGACCATGGCCGCGGCGACCAGCGGGTGCCGGCGGCCGCCGGGCCGGGTACCGAAAGCGGCGATCGCCGCAGCCAGCCTTCCGTGCTCCCGCGCCGCGGTGCGCCCTGCTGTGTGCGCCATGGTCCGCTCCCCGTCTTCTGTGTGGCGCGGCGGGCGGGTGACCTCGGGGGACGAGAGTTTCGCCCGCCGCTTGACCTCCACACTAGGCGCGCGCGTGTGCACCGACGTCATGCCGTCGTACCGACTGCGGGGCCTCCCCCAGGAGGACCCCCGCTCCGCGCATCTACTCCCCAGGGTGGAGTCCGGGCGCTCCCTCTCAGGGGTGTCCCTGAGAGGGTCCCGGGCGCGGCGGCGGGAGCCCTGCTCAGCGCGCGGGCTGCGGGCCCTCCTCCTCCCGCGGCACGGGGTGCTCGACCAGGGCCAGGACGCGGTTGGCCATGAAGCGCGCGGTGCGCACCACGGAACCGCTCCTGGTGACTTCGCTCACTTCGACCACCCCGCGCCGGACCTGTGTCTCCACCCTGCGGCCCGCCCGTGAGGCGGTCACCTCGTATCTGCGGGTGGTGTCTCCGGCATCGACCACTATCTCCACCCAGTCGCCCTTCACTCCGTCAATCCCCCTTCCCCTGCGGGGTCTTGGTGTCCGTGAGGGCCGAACACGCGCGGCATGTCCGCTTCCCTGACCCCGTTTCACCAGGGTCGCACCAGGGACTGACAATCCGTCCGGCGCCGCGCGTGCGGCCTGTCGTCGCGACGCGGCGGCAGTCCGTAAGCTGTGCCTCGTCAGACGGACCGGCAACGGAAGGGGCCTCCTCGCCGGAGGTGGGGCCTCCCACCGGAGGTAGGGGAACGACATGGCGATGATGCGGCTCCGACGCGAGGACCCGCGTGTCGTCGGCGCGTTCAGGCTGCACCGGCGCCTGGGGGCCGGCGGTATGGGCGTGGTCTACCTCGGCTCCGACCGCCGCGGGCAGCGGGTCGCGCTGAAGGTGATCCGCCCGGATCTGGCGGAGGACCAGGAGTTCCGCTCGCGGTTCGCGCGCGAGGTGTCGGCAGCCCGGCGGATTCGCGGCGGCTGCACGGCGCGCCTGGTGGCCGCGGATCTGGAGGCGGACCGTCCGTGGTTCGCCACCCAGTATGTGCCGGGTCCCTCGCTCCACGACAAGGTCAGCGAGGGCGGCCCGCTGCCGCCCTCGCAGGTCGCCTCGATCGGCGCCGCGTTGGCCGAGGGCCTGGTGGCGGTGCACGAGGCCGGTGTGGTGCACCGCGACCTCAAGCCGTCCAACATCCTGCTCTCCCCCAAGGGCCCGCGCATCATCGACTTCGGCATCGCGTGGGCGACGGGGGCGAGCACCCTGACCCATGTGGGGACCGCCGTGGGCTCGCCCGGGTTCCTGGCGCCGGAGCAGGTGCGCGGGGCTCATGTGACGCCCGCGACCGATGTGTTCGCGCTCGGTGCCACGCTGGTGTATGCGGCGACCGCCGACTCCCCCTTCGGCCAGGGCAGTTCCGATGTGATGCTGTACCGCGTGGTGCACGAGGAGCCCGAGCTGCGGGCCGTGCACGCCGCGCTGGCGCCGCTGCTGCACGCGTGCCTGGTGAAGGACCCCGAGGAGCGGCCGAGCACGCTGCAACTCTCGCTGCGGCTCAAGGAGATCGCCGCGCGCGAGGCACGCGGGCTCCCCGAGCCGTCCAGCGGCGGATCTTCCTCCGGCGGCGGTGCGGCCGCCAGGACCGGCCCCGGCACCGGGACGGACCGTTCCTCCGCCCAGCGGCGCGCCGAGGAGCAGCACACGGAGCGGCAGACGGCGCGCCGCGGCGAGCGGGAGCGCGCCGGCGGCCCGGCCTCCTCGCCGCGCGCCTCCTCGCCCCGTACGGGTTCCGGCGCGGGGAAGGGGCAGAGCCGTCCCTCGGGGAAGCGGCCGCCGGTGCGGAGCGGCACCGGGTCCCGTACGGGATCGCGGCCCGGCTCCCGTACGGGTACGGGGCGGCGTCCCGGGCCCGACCGGCGCCTGATGCGGCAGCGGCTCGTGGTGTTCGTGGTGGTCACGCTGCTCGTGGCGCTCGGCATCGCGGCGGCGCAGGGCTGCCAGGGCCCGGCGAAGGGCATGGGCGGAGGTCATGTGCGCGTGCACGGCGCCTCGGCGGTGCATCTGACGCAGCAGCCGTACGAGGGCACGGAGTAGGGCGGTCCCCCGCTGAGGGCCGGCCCTCAGAGCCGCCTCTCAGGGATGTCCCTCGGGGTGCGCCAAGACGGCTGTCGGCAGCGGCTGTTGGAATCTCGGGGTGATCCCGTACGGGATGCCGTACGGGATGCCGTACGGGACCTCGTACGAAACCCCGTAAGGGACCTCGTGCCGGACCCCCTAAGGGCTCAGCGTGTCACCGCGTAGAAGGCGACCGCTGCCGCTGCCGCGACGTTGAGGGAGTCGACGTCGTGGGCCATCGGGATGCGGACCCACTCGTCGGCCGCGCGCAGGGCGCGGGCCGAGAGTCCGGTGCCCTCGGCGCCGAGCATCAGGGCCGTACGGGGCAGGTCGTCCGTGACGGCGTCCTCGATCGGCACGGCCTTGGGGTCGGGGGTGAGCGCGAGGAGGCTGAAGCCCGCGTCGCGTACCGGGTCCAGCGCGTGCGGCCAGCTCTCCAGGCGGGCGTAGGGCACGGCGAAGACGGCGCCCATGGAGACCTTCACGGAGCGCCGGTAGAGCGGGTCGGCGCAGTCGGGCGTGAGCAGCACCGCGTCCATGCCGAGGGCCGCGGCGCTGCGGAAGACGGCGCCGATGTTGGTGTGGTCGTTGACTGTCTCCAGCACCGCCACCCGGCGCGCGGTGCCCAGGAGTTCGCCGGGTGTGGGCAGCGTCTTGCGCTGCATGGAGGCGAGGGCGCCGCGGTGCACGTGGTAGCCGGTGACCCGCTCGGCGAGCTCGGGGCTCACGGCGTACACCGGGGCCGGGACCTCGTCGATGACGTCCCGCATCACATCGACCCACTTGGAGGAGAGCAGCATCGAGCGCATCTCGTAACCGGCGTGCAGGGCGCGGCGGATGACCTTCTCGCCCTCGGCGATGAACAGGCCCTCGGCTGGCTCCCTGGTCCGTCGGAGCTCGACGTCGGTCAGCCCGGTGAAGTCACTCAGCCGCGGGTCTTCGGGGTCGGTGACGGTGATGAGGTCGGCCACGGGTGGATACTGCCCTCTCCGGCGTGAACTTCCAATGCTCTTCCAACGCCTGTGTTACCGGCGGGTGTTGCCGCCGGGGCCCGCGTCCTTACGAGGCGTCCGGGGCCGGTGTCAGGGCGGTAGGCGTGCCCGCGGCGACCACGTCGCCGATCACGATGACGGCGGGCGGGCGCACGGCCTCGGCCTTCGCCCGCTCCCGTACGGTGCCGAGCGTGGCGTCCACCCGGCGCTCGGTGGCCATGGTGCCCTCCTGCAGTATCGCGACCGGGGTGTCGGCCGGGCGCCCGTGCCGTACGAGGGTGTCGGCGATGGCGCCGATGTTCTCCACGGCCATCAGGAGGACGAGGGTGCCGGTCAGCCGGGCCAGCGCGGGCCAGTCCACGAGGGAGCGCTCGTCGTCGGGCGCGACGTGTCCGGAGAGCACCGTGAACTCGTGGGCCACCCCGCGGTGGGTGACCGGGATGCCCGCGGTGGCGGGGACGCTGATCGCGCTGGTGATGCCGGGGACCACGGTGACCGGGATGCCCTCGGCGGCGAGCTGCTGCGCCTCCTCCATGCCGCGCCCGAACACGTACGGGTCGCCGCCCTTGAGGCGCACGACGGAGCGGCCGGCCCTGGCGTGCTCGACCAGCGCGTCGTTGATCTTCTCCTGGGCCATCGCGCGGCCGTACGGGATCTTCGCGGCGTCGATCACCTCGACGTGCGGCGGGAGTTCGTCCAGCAGCTCGCGCGGGCCGAGCCGGTCGGCGACCACCACATCGGCGGCGGCCAGCAGCCTGCGCCCGCGCACGGTGATCAGGTCGGGGTCGCCGGGGCCGCCGCCGACCAGGGCGACGCTGCCGACGCGTCCGGTCTCCTCGTCCTGCGGGCGGATGCGCTGGCGCGGGGCGCTGAGGCGGCCGTCCTGGAGCTGTTCCACCACGGCGTCCCGGAGCGCCGCCGCACGGCGCGGGTCGCGGCCCTGCGCGCCCTCGGTGAGCACGGCGACGGTCACGTCGTCGCTGCGGCCCGTTGCCGGGGTCCAGGCGCTGGCCGCCTCGGCGTCGTCGCTGCGCACGCACCACACGCGGCGGGACTCGGCCTCGGCGGAGACGGCGTCGTTGGTGGCCGGGTCGTCGGTGCCGACCAGGGCGTACCAGGCGCCTTCGAGGTCGCCCTCCGCGTACCGCCGCCGCTCCCAGGCGAACTCGCCCGCCTCCGCCATGGCCTCGACGGCCGGGGTGGTCTCCGGGGAGATCAGGGTGATGTCGGCGCCGGCAGCCAGCAGCGCGGGGAGCCTGCGCTGCGCGACGGTGCCGCCGCCGACCACGACGACCCGGCGCCCCGCGAGGCGGAGGCCCACGGGGTAGGCGGGGTGCTCGGTCCCGCGCTGCTGGTCGGTCTGCGGTGTCTGCGGCGTCGGCGTCTGGCTCATCGGGCGTGCGGCTCCTTGTGCGCGGGGGCCGCTGCGGCGGTGGAGCGGCGGGGACTGTTCGATTGCGGACGCCGCGCGGCGCGGGGCGTTCACGGCGTTCACATGGTGTTGCCGGACACTTTAGGCGGCCGGTGCGCGGGGTGCTGTTTCGAAGATCACGGATTCACATGGCGCGGGCCGGTCATACGTGGTCCGCACGAGGGCGGACCGGTGCGCTTCACGAGGGCGGGACCGGTACGACTCCGGTCCCGCCCTGTCGGCCCGTACGGGGCTTCAGCCCTTCTCGGTCACTCCGGCCGAGTCGAACGTGGCGACCTCGTGCATGGCGCGCGCCGCGCTCTGCACCATCGGGAGCGCCAGCAGCGCGCCCGTACCCTCGCCGAGGCGCAGGTCCAGGTCGACCAGCGGGCGCAGGCCCAGCTTGGTGAGCGCGGCGACGTGGCCCGGCTCGGCGCTGCGGTGGCCCGCGATGCAGGCGGCCAGCGCCTCGGGGGCCAGGGCGCGGGCGACCAGCGCGGCCGCCCCGGCGCTCACGCCGTCCAGGATCACCGGCGTACGCAGCGAGGCGCCGCCCAGGATCAGGCCGACCAGCGCGGCGTGCTCCAGGCCGCCGACGGCGGAGAGCAGGCCGATGGCGTCGGCCGGGTCGGGCTTGTGGAAGTCGAGGGCGCGGCGCACCACCTCGACCTTCCGCGAGTGCGTCTCGTCGTTGATGCCGGTGCCGCGCCCGGTGACCTCGGCCGGGTCGGTGCCGGTGCAGGCCGAGATCAGCGCGGCGGACGCGGTGGTGTTGGCGATGCCCATCTCGCCGGTGAGCAGCGCCTTGTTGCCGGCCGTGACCAGGTCGCGGGCTGTCTCGATGCCGACCTCGATCGCCTGCTTGACCTCCTCGCGGGTGAGCGCGGGCCCGGTCGTCATGTCGGCTGTGCCCGCGCGCACCTTGCGCGGCAACAGGCCAGGGGTGGCGGGGAGTTCGCCCGCGACGCCCACGTCCACGACGCAGACCTCGGCGCCGACCTGGTTGGCGAAGGCGTTGCACACGGCGCCGCCGCCCAGGAAGTTGGCGACCATCTGGCCGGTGACCTCCTGCGGCCACGGGGTCACGCCCTGCCCGTGCACGCCGTGGTCGCCGGCGAACACCGCGACGGCCGCGGGCTCCGGCACCGGCGGCGGGCACTGCCGGGACAGGCCGCAGAGCTGCGCCGAGATGATCTCCAGCATGCCGAGGGCCCCGGCCGGCTTGGTCATCCGCTTCTGCCGCTCCCACGCCTCGCCGAGCGCCTTGGCGTCCAGCGGGCGGATGGCGTCCACCGTGTCGGCGAGCAGGTCGTGCGGGTCGGCGCCGGGCAGCACGCGGCGGCCGTACGACTCCTCGTGCACGACCCAGGAGAGCGGGCGGCGCTTGGACCAGCCCGCCTGCATCAGCTCGGGCTCGGGCGGGAACTCGTCGACGTAACCGACGCAGAGGTACGCCACGACCTCCAGGTGCTCGGGGAGTTCGAGCGAGCGGACCATCTCGCGCTCGTCGAAGAAGCTGACCCAGCCGACGCCGAGGCCCTCGGCGCGGGCGGCGAGCCAGAGGTTCTCCACGGCGAGCGCCGACGAATACGGGGCCATCTGCGGCTGGGTGTGCCGACCGAGGGTGTGCCGACCGCCGCGGGTGGGGTCGGCGGTGACCACGATGTTGACCGGGGTGTCGAGGATGGCCTCGATCTTCAGTTCCTTGAACTGCTTGGCCCGCGCCTTCGGCAGCGACTTCGCGTACGCCTCGCGCTGGCGGGTGGCCAGCTCGTGCATCGCGCGCCGGGTCTCCTCGGAGCGGATCACCACGAAGTCCCAGGGCTGCGAGTGGCCCACGCTGGGCGCGGTGTGCGCGGCCTCCAGAACGCGGAGCAGCACCTCGTGCGGGATGGGGTCGGGCCGGAAGCCGTTCCTGATGTCGCGCCGCTCGCGCATGAGCCGGTGCACCGCTTCGCGCTCGGCCTCGGCGAAGCCGGGGGCTGGGTCGGTGGTGGGGAGCGGGCGCGGCTCGGGGGCCGCGGTCGCGTCGGGGTCGGCGTCGGCGTCGACGGGGTCGGCCGTCGCGTCGGCTTCGGGGTCGGTGTCGGCGGACTCCGCCGTGGGCTCGGGCGCCTCGCCGGAGTCTGCGGGCTCTGCGGACTCGGCGGATTCGGCGGGAGCATCGGCCTCGGCCGATTCCGTGGGCTCCGGCGTCGTGCCGGTCTCCGCCGTGCCGGAGTCGCCGGTCTGGCCGGACTCGTTGGCCTGGCCGTTCTCGCCGGCCTCCAGGGTGCCGGTCTGCTCCGAGGGCTCCGCGGGCTGTGCGGGTGCCTCGTCCTGGGCGGTCACGGCTTCGGGGGTCTCGCCCCCGGGCGTCTCCGCTGCGGGTGCCTCCGCGGTCGCCTGCTGCGGTACCGCGGTGCCGGCGGGCGTTTCGCCGGGGGTGGCTGCCGCTGCGGGAGCCTCGTTCTGGGTCGCCTCGTTCCGGTCCACGTCTTCCTGGGCCGCCTCGCCTTGTGCCGATTCGCCCTGGGGCGTGTCTTCCTGGGGCGCCGCCTCGCTCTGCGCCGTTTCCTGCTGGGGAGCCGCTGCTTCGTGTGCTGCGGGCTCGTGCGCCGCCGCCTCGTCCGTCGTGTCGGAGGGGGTGGCGGCCGCGTCTGCTGCCGTGGATCCGCCCTCGTCGGCGGGCTGTTCCGCCGTGGTGCCGGCGGAGTCTGCCGCGGCTTCCGCGTGCTCCTCGCCGGAGGGTTTCTCCTCGGGGGCCGCGCTCTCGCCGTCGGCGGGCCGCGTGTCCTCCGGTGCGGCGGGTACGTCCTCGCCGCCCGCGGTCGCGGCGTTCTCCGGCTCCGCGCTCGGCGACTCCGTGCTGCCGGGCGCCGTGTTGCCGGCGTCCGCGTGCTCGGAGTTCACGTGCCCGGAGTTCGCTTCCTCGGAGCTCGTGTTCTCGTCGGCGGACCGCTCCTCCGGGGTCTCCCCCGCTGCCTCTTCCGAGGAGGCCGGCGCCGACTCCTGTGCTGCCTCGGTCACTTCGGCCGCGGGGGTCCCGCCGTCGCCGACACCGTCGGGGGACGGCACGGCTTCGCCGGCCGAGCCGTCCTCGACTATCGGTACGGGATCCACGCCCTCAGCGGGCACCTCCCGCTGAGCGGCGTCCCCTTCGGGCGCCTCGGCGGCCGGCTCCTGCTCCGGAGCCTCGGCCTCCGTACCCTCGGCGGCCGGAGCGGCGTCAGCGGCACCGGCGTCCGCCTCGGAGCCGGCGTCGGTGTCGGTGTCGGTGTCTGCGGGGGCATTGGCGTGGGCGCCGCCCTCGGCGTCGGCCGAAGTCCCGGCGGGTGCCTCGGAGTCCGACGGGGCCGCGGGCTCCTCGGCCGGGGCCGCGTGCGCGCCGCTCAGCTCGGCCGCCACCGCGGCGGACACCTCGTCGGCCGAAGCCTCGGTGGCCGGGGAGCCGGTGGCCGCGCCGGCCTCCGTACCCTCGGCGGCCGCCTCGCCCGCGGTCGTACCGGCACCCTGCGCGGGCGCCTCCTCAACGGGCGCCTCCTGCACGGCCGTCTGCACCGCGGCGTCAGCCTCCGTCACCTGCGCCGACTGCTCGGCCTGCGGCGACTGCTCGGCATCGGCAGGGACCTGCCCGGCTTCCGCGGAGACCTGCTCGGCGTCGGCCGCCGGAGCCTCCCCCGCCTCGGCCGGGAGCTGCCCCGCCTCGGCCGCGCCCTGCTCAGCGCCGACCGCACCCTGCTCGAGACCGGCCGGCCCCTGCTCGGTCTCGGTCGCCACCAGTCCGGCGTCGGCCGAAACCTGCGCGCCCTCGGCCGGGCTCTGCTCGCCCCCGCCCGGGACCTGTTCGGCCTCCGGCGCGGGCATGGGACCTGCCGTACCGGGCGCCGGCTGCTGCGCGGGCATCGCGCCCGCACCCGCATCCGCCGGCACGCCCGCATCCGCCGACTCGGCCGTGTCCGTCTGGGCGACCGTTTCTGCAGGGGAGAACCGCTGCTCCGCGGCGTTCCACTCTTCGCGCTGCTGCGGGAGTTCGCCGAGCTGCGGGCCCGGCAGGGGGCCCGGGTCCTGCGGCGCGCCGTCCAGGTATTCGGGACCGCCGGCGGGCGGCGCCCCGGGCTGCGGCGTCTGGGCCGGAGCGGGCGCGGGGCCGCGGTCGGAGAGCGGGCGCACGGTGCCGGACTGCTCGGGCACGGGCGGGCCCAGGTGCAGCGGGCGGCGCGGGGTGTGGCCCGAGGAGTCGGGGCCCGGTGCCGACTGCTGGGGCGTGCGCACCGCGCCGTAGTCGATGGCGCCGGAGTCGCGGCCGTCGGTCTCGTGCGCGCCCGGGGTGTGGGCGTGCCGCCCCTGCTGCGGCATCGGCCCGCCGTACGGCTGCGCCTGCTGGGGCTGCGGGGCCTGCTGCGACTGCTGTGCCTGCTCGGGCTGCTGCGCCTCAGCGGCCTGCGCGGGCTGCGGGACCTGCTGTGCCTGCGGAACCTGCTGCGGCTGCGGCTGGGGTTGGGCCTGTGCCTCGGGGAACTGCTGCGGCTGCTGACCCTGCTGGGACTGCTGGGGCTGCTGCCGGGTGGCCTGGTGGCCGCCCTGCTGGGGCTGGAGCTCGCCCCACGCGCCGTGCGCGCCGGGCATCAGCAGTTCGTCGTCGCCCTCGGCGGGCTCAACGGTCTCGACGGTCTCGGGGAAGGTGTAGGTGCCGGGGACCGGAGCGCCAGGGTGCCCGTGGCCCTCCGGCTGCGCGCCTGCGTTCTCCGGCTGTCCCTCGCCAGGGACCTGGCCGGTGTCAGTCATGCGTACCCCTCGCCCATCGTTCGTGCTCCTGCCAACGCGGTCCGCTGCGTGCCTCCGCTGCGCCATCCGGACAGCGACGGCACCAACTGGAAAAAGGGACGAACCGTCAACACCGAACGGCGGCACAGCGATCCATCAGCCTACCCGTCGTGGAGTGCCGCGCAGGCCACGGGTGGGCGACAAACCGCAGTTCGTCGGGGTTCGTCACGCAGCGAATCACACGCGGATCAGAGAGATTCAGATCCGGACACCGGAGAGCAGGAAAACAACGGCGCGTTCACTTTCCACCCAGTCACCGGAGTTGTCCCCGGTGTCCAGTTCGACGGTCTGGAGCAGGGCGCACTCGACCGCGTACCCCCCGTCGGCGAGGGCGCGCCCCAGGGTCTCGGCCTCGTCGCGGGTGGCCGCGTGCGTGACGATCCGGCCGGGTCTGCGGTCGGCGACGGCGGCGACCGTGCGCACTCCCCCGCCCCCGACGCGTACGACGTCCGGCTCGGGCAGGTCCTCCAGGACCTGGGGCGCGGCGCCGTGCACCGTCTGGAGCTGGACCCCGAAGCGGCGCGCGGTCGCGCCGATCCTGGCGCAGCCGTCCAGGTCCTGGTCGACGGCGATGACGGCGGCGCCGAAGCGCGCGGCCTCGACGGCGAAGGCGCCGGTGCCCGCTCCGATGTCCCACACGAGGTCGCCCGTGCGCGGTCCGAGGCGGGCGAGTTGGGAGGCGCGCAGCGTGGGCGACTCCCCCGGCCTGGTGCGGAGCCTGAGGACCATGGTGTCGTCGCCGCCCGCGTCGGGGATGGCGTACCGGGCGTACTCGGCGGCCGACAGCGCCCAGCCGCGCGGCTCCCGCGGATACCAGGGCTCGCTGCCGGAGAGCCAGCCGGTCTCGCGGCCCGCGGGGTGCCGCTCGGCGGTGCGCACGCCGGGGCCCCCGCCGCCCGCGACGATCACGACGTTGGGGTCGCGCCAGCCGTGGTCCTGGACCTTGTCCGAGGTGATGACGGTGATCTCCTCGGTGTCGGTGCCCAGCGCCTCGCAGATGACGAAGGTGCGGTGCACGGGCCCGAGCAGCAGCGCGAGTTCGGCCGGTCCTGCGCCGGGCGAGGTGAGTACGGCGACCTTCGGGTAGGCCCGGCAGACGTTGACGGCGCGGCGCAGGGTGCGGGAGGTGGCGGTGACCACGCGGGCGTCGTCCCAGGGCATCCCGGCGCGCGCGAAGGCGGCGGCCACCGAGGAGACGGCGGGGACGACCTCCACCTCGAGGCCGTACTCCGGGGCGCGCAGGGTGCGGACGACGCCGAAGAAGCCGGGGTCGCCGTCGGCGAGGACGACCGCGCTGCCGCGGTGCCGCGCGATGCGCCGCGCGGCGACGGCGACGCTGCCGAGGCGTACGCGTTCGGCGCCCGCCGGCAGGTCGGGGAGCTCCAGGTGGTGTGCGGCGCCCGCGACGAGCGTGGCGGCGCCGAGGGCTGACCGGGCGGCGTCGGTGAGCGGCGAGCCGTCCCAGCCGATCACGGTGACACGGTCGGCCATCGGCTGAACTCTCCAGGGCGGATCGCTGGTCGGGGGCTCACCGAGAGTACCCCCGCGACCCGATGGTCCGGACCGCGGCTCCCGTTGTGCCCGTTTTGCGGGCGCTTGCCGGGGCTTTCGGGTGCTTGCCGGAGCTTTCGGGTGCTTGCCGGGCGGCTGCGGGCGGTGCGTCAGTCCCAGTCCGGGTACGCCGCGTAGCCGCCGGCCTCGGTGAGCTGCTCGCTCACCCCGTCCAGGTCCTCGGGCAGCAGGCTCCACACGATGAGGTCGGTGCGGATGTCGGCCCAGCCGCCGTCCTCGGTGCGGGTGCGCGCTATCCACGCGTTGCGCAGCACGCCCTCGCTGATGCAGCCGAGCTTCTGCGCGACCTGCTGCGCTGCGGTGTTGTCGGCCGCCGTGCGCAGCTCCAGGCGCTCGAACTTCCGGTCGTGGAAGAGCCATTGGGAGAGCGCGAGCATGAACTCGGAGGCGTAGCCCTCGCCGCGCGCCCAGCGGGCGGTGACGTAGGAGGCCTCGGTGGCGAGGATGCGCCAGTCGGTGCGGGCGAGTTCGACGACGCCGACAAGGCGCTGGGTGAGGAACTCGGTGACGGCGAGCACGATCCCCTCGCCTCTCGCGCGCACGCCGGGCGCGCGGCGCAGGACGAAGTCCCGGGCCTCGGCCTCGGTGTAGGGGTGGGGCACGGACGTCCACGCGGTGACCATGTCGTCGGCCATCATCTCGACGAGCGAGGGGATGTCCGCCTCCTCGAACGGGCGCAGCACGAGGCGGTCCGTGCTGATCGAGATGTCCGGGAAGGAGGAAGTCATGCGCCGCTCCGTACGGGGGTCGGGGGCCTGTGGGGGTCGGGAAGCTGTGCACAGCATGCAGCATCGGCCGGACATCACGAAGCGCCGGGCCCCCTTCGCGAGGGGCGCCCGGCGCTGCGAAACGACTTGTCGACACGGTGACTTGAGCCGCTCAGGACCCAACTTCCGCTGTACGGCGGCGAGGTGTGCCGTACGGCGGTGTGCCGCGCGGCGTCAGTCCTTGACCGGCCCGAAGGAGGGCACGATGCCGCCATCGTACTTCTTCTCGATGAACTTCTTGACCTCGTCCGACTGCAGGAGCTTCGCGAGCTTCCTCACCCGCGGGTCGTCCTGGTTGCCGTCCTTGACCGCGAGGAAGTTGGTGAAGTCGTTGTCCTTCTCCTTCTCCACGGCGAGGGCGTCCTTGTTCGGGCTGAGGTGGGCCTCCAGCGCGAAGTTGCCGTTGATGACCGCGGCGTCCACGTCGGTGAGCGAGCGCGGCACCGAGGGCGCCTCGATCTCCTCGAACTTGAGGCCCTTGCGGTCGGCGATGTCGTCGAGCGAGGCCCCCTGTCCTGCGCCGGGCTTCAGCTTGATCAGGCCGGTGCGGTCGAGGAGCTGGAGGGCGCGGCCCTCGTTCACGGAGTCGTTGGGCACCGCGACGGTCTGGCCGCTCTTGATCTGCTTGAGGCTCTTGACCTTCTTGGAGTAGAGGGCCAGCGGCTCCAGCTCGACGTTGGCGACCGGCCTGATGTGGGTGCCGTTCTTCTTGTTGAAGTCGTCGAGGTAGGGCTTGTGCTGGAAGAAGTTGGCGTCGACCTCGCCGGACTCGGTGGCGTTGTTGGGCACCACGAAGTCGCTGTACTCCTGCACGTCCAGCTCCAGGCCCGCCTTCTTGGCCAGGTGGTCGCGGACGTACTCCAGGATCTCGGCGTGCGGGACAGGCGAGGCCGCGACGGTGAGCTTCTTGTCGTCGCCCTGCGCGCTGAGCCCGTACCCGAGCAGCCCGAGCGGCACCACGATGGCGGCGCCGAGGGCGACGCCCCGCTTTCCGCCGAGCTTGCCGAGGCGCCCGGCGGGCTGCGCGGAGCGGTCCTTGCGGGTGAGGCCGCGGACCACGAGGTCGCCGATGAGCTGTACGAGGGTGACGAGCACGATCAGCAGCACCACGGTGGCGATCATGACGCTGGTCTCGAAGCGCTGGTAACCGTGGTTCAGGGCGACCTGGCCGAGCCCGCCGCCGTTCACGATGCCGGCCATCGCGGAGTAGCCGATCAGCACGATGACGGTGGTGGTGAGGCCCGCGATCAGGGAGGGCAGGGACTGCGGGAGCAGAACCTTGCGTACGACGGTGCGCACGTTGCCGCCCATGGACTGCACGGCCTCGACCAGACCGTGGTCGACCTCGCGCACGGAGGTCTCCACCAGCCGCGCGAAGAACGGGATCGCGCCGACCGAGAGCGGTACGACGGCGGCCGTCGGGCCGATGAAGCTGCCGACCAGCAGCCGGGTGAACGGGATCAGCGCGATCATCAGGACCACGAAGGGCAGCGAGCGGCCGATGTTCACGACGGCGCCGACGGCCTTGTTCACCGCGGCGTTCTGCAGCAGGCCGCCGCGGTCGGTGAGGACGAGGACGAGGCCCAGCGGCAGTCCGCCGATCACGGCGATCAGGCTGGAGAGGCCGACCATGTACAGGGTCTGCAGCGTCCCGTTGGTCAGCAACGGCTGTATCTCGGACCAGCTCACTTGGCGGCCTCCTTCACCGGCTCGGGCGCGGCGGCCGCCGCGGCGTCGGACCCGGCCCCGGCGACCTCGACGGTCAGGCCCTGCTCGCGCAGGTAGCCGATGGGCACGACGTTGTCGTCGTAGGTGCCGGGAAGCTGGATGCGCATCCGGCCGACCTGGCGGCCCGCGACGGTGTCCATCGCGGCGCCGAGGATCGAGACGTCCACGTTGTACGTCCTCGCGAGCTGGGAGATGACCGGCTCGGAGGTGTTCTCGCCGTGGAAGGTGATGTCCACGACCGTGCGGCCGTCCACGGAGCCGTCGGCGCCGACCGGGAACAGCTCGCGGGCGAGCTCGGACCCCGGGGTGGCCAGCAGCTCGGAGAGGGTGCCGGACTCCACGAAGCGGCCCGCCTTCATCAGCGCGGCCGAGTCGCAGACCTCCTTGACCACCTCCATCTCGTGGGTGATCAGCAGCACGGTGAGGCCGAGCTCGCGGTTCAGCTCGCGCAGCAGCTCCAGCACGGAGCGGGTGGTCTCCGGGTCGAGCGCCGAGGTGGCCTCGTCGGAGAGCAGCACCTTCGGGTCGCCGGCGAGGGCACGCGCGATGCCGACCCGCTGCTTCTGGCCGCCGGAGAGCTGCGCCGGGTAGGAGCGCGCCTTGTCGGCGAGTCCGACCAGGTCCAGGAGCTCGAGCGCCTTGCGGGAGCGCTCCTTCCCTGAGTGGCCGAGGATCTCCAGCGGGAGCTCGACGTTGTCCTGCACGCTCCGCGAGGAGAGCAGGTTGAAGTGCTGGAAGACCATGCCGATGCGGCTGCGCGCGGCGCGCAGCTCGGCCCCGGCGCGCTGGGCTCCCTTGGACTCGTTGCGCACGAGCGCGGTGAGGTCCTGGCCGTCGACGGTGACCGTGCCGGAGGTGGGGCGTTCCAGCAGGTTCACGCAGCGGATCAGGGAGGACTTCCCGGCGCCGCTCTGTCCGACGACGCCGAAGACCTCGCCCTCGCGGACGTGCAGATCGACGCCGTCGAGGGCGGTGATCTCCCGGTCTCGGGTGCGGTAGACCTTCGTGAGGTCCGTTGTCGTAATCACAGGATCACTGGGTTTCCGTCACTGTGGGGACTGTTGGCGCGCGGCCCGGCTGCTGTGCGCAGCCGTCGTACCGCGCTGGGCGGAAGGTTCAGGTCAAAGTTCCGGGCGCAGCCGCACACACGCGCCGGGGAGGCGGGCGGTGCGGGGTGCTGCGCTCAGGGGCGAGCGCGGGCCAGGGGCTCGCTTCGGGGCGCGAGCCGGCCGCGGCTGCTCAGGCAGGGGCCCTCAGCGGGCACACATTCGCCGGCAGCGGCAGGGCGTGCGAGGTGCGGCTTTGAGGGCGGCAGGGCACAGACAGCGAGCGCCGGGCGTTGCCATCGCCTCGGGCGCGAAGATGCGGTCGCTCGTCCTGTGCATGCTGATCAGTAAACCAAAGGGAAAGCCGTTGCCGAAGCCCGGTGTCCAGTTCGGCGTCCGCATGGTGGACGCCGGGCCTCGCGCCCCGTGCGTACGACGGGGCTCAGGCGCCCGCGGTGATCTCGATGCCGTCCGCCGTGACCTGGGCGGTCACTCCGGAGAGATCGTCCACGACCGCGTCGGCGCTCAGCTCGTCCGCGGTGTGCGTTGTGGCCAAGGCCACTGTCCACATTCCGGCCGCGCGCCCGGACCGCAGCCCTGCGGGGGCGTCCTCGAAGACGACGCAGCGGGCCGGGTCCACGCCGAGCTTTCGGGCGGCGAGCAGGTACGGCTCCGGGTCGGGCTTCCCGTGGGTGATGTCGTCGGCGGCTATGACCAGCGGCGCCTCGATGCCGAGGTGGGCCAGCCGCGCCTCGGCCAGCGGGCGGGTCGCCGAGGTCACCACGGCCCAGCCGCCCTCCGGCAGGGAGGCCAGCAGCTCGGCGGTGCCGGGCAGGGACACGACGCCGCCGTTGGGCACGTCCTCGATCTCCAGGCGCTCGATGTGCGCCAGCGCCTCGGGGACGCGCTCCTCGGGGAGCACGTCGCGGATGATGTCGGCGGCCGTGCGCCCGTGCAGTTCGACCTGCGCGAACTCCTCGGCGGGTATGCCGTTCTCCTCGGCCCAGCGGGTCCAGCAGCGGTCCACGGAGCCCAGCGAGGAGATGAGCGTCCCGTCGTTGTCGAAAAGCAGCGCGTCGGCCTCAATGTTCATGAGAGGGAAGGGTACGGCGCATACGGAATCGGCGGCTCCGCGCGGGGGCCCAGGCAAAGGGGACCTTCGTCCCCTCATAGACTCGCCCCATGCTCACGCCCCTGACGGTCGCCCTCGCCGTGGCCGCGCTCGCGCTGGCCGCCTGGTGCGGCTGGGCGGCGTACCGCGATCAGCCCACCAAGGACTGGCACTTCATCGGCATGGCCGTGGTGTCCGTGCTCGCGCTGGCGCAGACCGTGATCGGGATCGTGGCACTGGTACGCGGCGAGAAGCCGGACGAGGGCGCCGTGATCTTCATCAGCTACCTGCTGGGTGCGCTGGCCTGCGTACCGGTGGTGGGCCTGATCTCGCTCACCGAGCGCACCAAGTGGGGCTCGCTGATCGTGGTGGCCGGCGCGGTGGTGCTGGCGGTGCTGCAGGTGCGGCTGTACGACATCTGGGGAGGCGGAGCGGGTGCTTGAGAAGGACGCGGCGGCGGGGAGCGGTCCCGCGCGGCAGGGCATCAACACCGGCCCGGGGAAGCTGCTGGTCACGCTGTACGGCATCGTCACCGTCGGCGCGCTGTCCCGCTCGGTCTACCAGGTCACGACGCGCTTCCACGAGGCACCGCTGGCGTACGTGCTCTCCGCCGTGGCCGCCGTGGTGTACACCTTCATCACCCTCTGCCTGGTCAAGGGCGGCGAGGGCGCACGCTTCACGGCCCGGATCTGCTGCGGTCTTGAACTGATCGGCGTGCTGACCGTGGGCACCTGGACGCTGGTCGACTCCTCCGCGTTCCCCGACAGCACGGTGTGGTCGGACTACGGAATGGGCTACCTGTTCATCCCGGTGATCCTGCCGGTGACGGGGCTGCTGTGGCTGCGGCGCTCTCGTACAGAGGGCTGACCCCGCGTCCCCGGCCGGGGGTACGGGGGTTGCCCCCGGAAGAAGGCAGCATCCCGGTGATCCTGCCCGTGACGGGGCTGCTGTGGCTGCGGCGCTCCCGTACGGAGAGCTGAGCAGCAACCACAGCAGCCGAACGACCGTCAGGCGCTCGTCGCGTACGCGCTCTCGGCGACCGCCTCCTTGGCCATGGCGATCAGCGTCACCTGGCGGTCCTTCTCCGTGCCGACCGGCGCGTAGCCGCTCTTGCGGTAGAGGCGCAGATTGCCCTCGCTGCGGTTGCCGGTGAGCAGGTGGAAGCGCTTGGCCGAGCGGTCCTCGGACGCGCTGCGCTCTATGGCGGCCAGCAGCCGCCCGCCGAGCCCGTGCCCCTGGAGCCGCGGGTGTACGCAGAGCCTGCTGATCCGCGCGGTGCCCTGCTCGTCGACGGCGGCCCGCACCGAGCCGACCACCTCGTCACCCAGCCGGGCCACGAGCACGCATCCCGCGGCCAGTTCGCCGCGCAGCGCGTCGAGCGTCTGGGTCAGCGGTGCGATCGCGTAGTCGCCGTACTCCTGCGCCTCGGTCTGGAAGCACAGGTACTGCAGCTTCAGAATCTGCTCGGCGTCCCGCTCGTCCGCCGCTGAGATGGTCACGCTCATGCCCATGTGCGCACGCCTCCCACTCCGTGTGCGCCCGCGGCGGGAGATGACAGAGGGTGGCCCCGCCCGCGGGCTGTCTGCCCTGAAAGCGCCGATTGCTTACCGCACCATTCCCCCGAGTTCAGCCGGAGCAACCTCCGCCGTCAGCATTCTGCGCAGGCAGCCCAGGCAACGGGAACGCACCGGACCCACGCTGCCCTGTGAGATTCCCAACTCGCGCGCCACCTCCGGATATGTGGGGTCACGCCGGGAGAGCAGCGCGCCGAGCACGGCGGGGCAGCGCCCGGGCAGCCGCCCGATGGCGCCGGTCAGCGCGCGGCTGCGCTCCGCCGTGAGCAGCCGGTCCTCGGTGGGGTGCGGCATGTGGGCGCGGTCCAACTCCCACTGCGGCAGCGGCAGTTCGTACGGGCTCCCGCTCCTGGCCTCCCGCGCCTCGGCCCGTACGGCGGCGAGCACCCAGCTCGCGGGGTCGGGCGGCGGGCCCGCGGCACGTGACTGCTCCAGCCAGCGCAGCCACACGCCCTGGCTGAGGTCGGACTCCTCGGTGCCGGTGGCGGCCGCCTCGGCGGCGCACTCCGCGGCGAGCAGCCGCCCCAGCCGGGCGGGGATCGCCTGAGCTTCTGTCATGTCCGGCGCGACGCCCGGGCGCCACGGGCCGGTTTCCGTGCGGGGCAGGGGTCACGCCGTCGGGTGATCCCGGCCCCGTACGGGAACCGCGCGGGCCATCGCGCCGTCAGGGAACGGCCGCGGGGTCTCAGTCCCTGAACTCCTCCGCGGCGAGCAGCGCCGAGTCCGGCATGTCGGAGAAGAGCGCGTCGATGCCGGTGGAGAGGTACATCTTCAGCGCGCCGAAGGCGTCGCCGAACGCGTTGGGGTCCTCGCCGCGGCGGAAGTTCTTCGGCAGGAAGCTGTTCTCGTTCCGCAGCGTGTACGGGTGCACCAGCAGCCCGGCCTCGTGCGCGTCCTTCACCACGGCGCTCGGCTCGGTCGCGTTGCCGTCCTTGTCGCGCGGGACGATCACGTCCAGCACGGGGCCGATGCCTGCGGCGAACCGGGAGATCCAGCGCAGCCCCTCCGGCGTGACCAGGTCCTTCACGGTGCGCTTGTCGCCCGCCTCGGTGAAGTCCCAGGGGCGGGTGTCCAGCGCGTCCATCAGGAAGATGCCCGGGTTGTCCACGAGCTTGTCCAGCTTCTGGATGCTGCTGGGCTCGAAGGACTGGAGGAAGACGGGCGAATCGCGACGGTGCAGGCCGTGCTTGCGCAGGATGGCCGCGAGCTTCGGCTCCAGTTCGAGACCCGCCTTGCGGAAGTAGGTGGGGTGCTTGGTCTCCACGTACAGCCAGACCTTCCGGCCCCGCCTGCGGCCCTCGCGCTCGGCCCAGCGCAGCACCTCCTCGAAGGTCGGCACGTCCCAGCGGCCGTCGTAGAGGGTGTTGTGCTGGCGCTGCTTCGGGATGCGCTCCTTGGCGCGCAGCGTCTTGAGCTCGGCGAGCGTGAAGTCCTCGGTGAACCAGCCGGTCAGCTTCACCCCGTCGACCGTCTTGGTCGTCTTCCGGTCGGCGAACTCCGGGTGTCCGGAGACGTCCGTCGTGGCGGTGATGTCGTTCTCGTGCCGGCAGACGAGGTGGCCGTCCTTCGTCGGTACGACATCCTGCTCGATGATGTCCGCGCCCATGTCGAGGGCGAGTTGGTAGGAGCCCAGGGTGTGCTCGGGGCGGTAGCCGCTGGCGCCGCGGTGGCCGATGACCGCGGGCACCGGCAGTCCGCGCGGCCCCCGCGGGTGCGAGTCCCCGGCGCCGCCGCCCTTGTCCGCGGCGTACGCGCCGCTCAGCGAGCCGCCGCCGAGCGCGACGCCGGCGCCTGCCGCCGCCGCCCCGAGCAGGGTTCTCCGTCCCGGATGCCGCTTCTCTGCCATGCGTACTCCTCGCTCGCTCCGTCGTGGCCCGCGCGGGAGACAAGATCACCCCCGCCGGGACCCGCATCGTAAGCGGACCTTCGTTCGGGCCGGGAGGCAGCCGCGGGACATCGGCCCGAACTCAGGGGGAACCCGGAGTGACGCGGCCCACGTGGGACGGCGCCGTACGCCGTGCCCGCGGCGGCCGCGTCCGAGGTGAGCGGCCGTCCCGCCGGGCGGCATCCGACGCAAGGCGGATGTTATGCACGTCAAACCTGCGTATCGGGACGATGAACCCGGTGTGCGACCCGCCGGTAGCGGCGAGTATCGTCCCCACCTGCGCACTCGGGTGCGCGTCACCGTCACCGACCGGAGGATTCCGTTGTCCCGTTTCCTGCTGATCAAGGCTTTGCTCGGCCCGCTGCTGCGCGTGCTGTTCCGCCCGCAGGTCGAGGGAGTGGAGCGCATCCCGGGCTCCGGGCCCGTGATCCTCGCGGGAAACCATCTGACCTTCATCGACTCGATGATCCTGCCGCTCGTGACCCACCGTCAGGTGTACTTCATCGGCAAGGACGAGTACGTGACGGGCAAGGGCCTCAAGGGGCGGCTCATGGCGTGGTTCTTCACCGGGGTCGGCATGATCCCGGTGGACCGCGACGGCGGGCGCGGCGGGGTCGCCGCGCTCTCGACGGGGCGCCGGATCCTGGAGCAGGGCAACATCTTCGGCATCTACCCCGAGGGCACCCGCTCCCCCGACGGGCGCCTGTACCGGGGCCGCACGGGCATCGCCCGGCTCGCGCTGATGACCGGCGCGCCGGTGGTGCCGTTCGCGATGGTCGGCACCGACGCGGTGCAGCCGGGCGGCAAGGGCCTGCCGAGGATCGGCCGGGGCCGCCGCATCGAGGTCCACTTCGGCGAGCCGCTGGACTTCTCCCGCTACGAGGGCATGGACCGCGACCGCTATGTGCTGCGCGCCGTGACCGACGAGGTCATGAGCGAGGTCATGCGGTTGTCGGGGCAGGAGTACGTGGACATCTACGCGACGAAGGCCAAGGCTGCTTGACGCGCCTTTGCCGTCTGGCGAAGAGCGACCGCCGTCGCCGCTGGGCCGGCTGTCTCGTGTCGGTGTAACGCCCCGTTGGGTGACGGGAGTTGCGCCGCGTTGAGACCGCCGGTCCGTTTTCGTGTGGGCGCTTTTCGCTGCGGCGGGTGTGGGTGTGTGGTCTCGTCCGTCCCGTGCGTTGCGGGCCGCCCTGCGACGCTCCGCGCCTCCGGGCGGCCCTCCGGCTGGACTGTGGCCGAGGGCCTTGCGGTTCAGTCCTCCTCCGGGACCTCGCCCAGTTTCTGGTTGCGCAGCAAGTACCACGCCGCCGCCGATGCCGTCAGCAGGATCAGCGCTCCGGCGCCCGACGCCACGCGCAGGCCGCCGGTGAAGGCGTCCTGGGCGACCGTCAGGAGTTCCGTTCCCAGGCGTGGGGGCAGGGTTTCCGCCGCGTGGGCCGCGCCGCCGATCGAGTCGTGGGCCGCGGCCGACACCCGGGCCGGTACGCCGTCCGGCGTGGTGAACTCGCGGTAGAAGCCGTTCACGACCGAGCCGAGCAGCGCGATGCCGAGGGCCGCGCCCAGCTCGTACGCCGTCTCCGAGACCGCCGAGGCCGCGCCCGCCTGCTCCTTCGGCACGCTGGAGAGGATCACGTCGGCCGTCACCGTGAACGCGAGCCCTGCGCCGACGCCGACCACGAACAGCACGCTCCCCAGCAGCCAGTACCCGGTCGTGGTCTGCAACGTGACACACGCCGCGAGGGCCAGGCCCACCGCGGCGAGCCCGCCCGACACGGCGCCCCGTACCGAGAAGCGGCGCGCGATCCTCCCCGCCACCAGGCCCGTGGTCACCGCGCCCAGCGCGGCGGGCAGTTCGGCGAGGCCCGCCTCGAACGGCGTGCGCCCCTGCACCAGTTGCAGGAACTGGGACAGGAAGAAGACCAGCCCGGAGAGCCCGAGGATGGTCAGCAGGTCGGCGATGATCGCGCCGGAGAACCCGGGGTTGCGGAACAGCCGCATGTCCAGCAGCGGGTCGGCGAGCCGCAGTTGCCGGCGCACGAACCAGGTCATCGCCGCCGCGCCGAGCACCGCGGCGGCCAGGATGTCCCAGCGGGGACCGTAGGCGGCGAGCTCCTTCACCGCGTACACCAGGGCGATGATGCCGACCATCGAGAGGCCGACGCTGCGCAGGTCCCAGGGGCCCGGGTTCGGATTGCGGGACTCCGGCAGGAGCTTGGCGCCGACCAGCACGAGCAGCGCCATCACCGGCAGGTTGATCAGGAAGACGCTGCCCCACCAGAAGTGCTCCAGCAGGAAGCCGCCCACGACGGGACCGACCGCCGCGCCGGCCGAGGCCATCGCGCCCCAGATGCCCACCGCGAGGCTGCGCTCGCGCGGGTCGTGGAAGATGTTGCGGATCAGCGCGAGCGTGGAGGGCATCAGGGTCGCGCCCGCGACGCCGAGCAGCGCGCGCCACACGATCATCGAGGCCGGGCTGCCCGCGTACGCGGTGAGCGCGGACACGATGCCGAACACCACGGACCCGGTGAGCAGCAGCTTCTTGCGCCCGACGCGGTCGCCGAGGCTGCCCATGGAGACCAGCAGGCCCGCGATGACGAACGAGTAGACGTCGCCGATCCACAGGAGCTGGGTGCTGGAGGGCTCCAGATCCTCGCTGAGGTACGGGGTCGCCAGGCCGAGCACCGTGGCGTCGACGCCCACCAGCAGCACGGCCAGCACCAGCACCGCGAGCGCCAGCCAGCGCGCGCGGGCCGAGGGGGCGTGTGGGGAGGAGGGGGCGACGGGTGTGCGGGTGCTCATCGTTCTTCCGGAGTGGTCGAAGGAGTTGAAGGGGCCGAAGGCGTTGAAGGGGTCGATGGGGGTGAAGGGGCCGGGGAGGTCGGAGGGCCCGGGCGGGCGTGCGTACCGCTGGAGGCATCCGTACCGCGGCGTGCGCCGCCCAGCAGCAGCTCGGCGGCCATCCGGGCGGCGTCGCGCGCCGCGACCCTGCCGTCCTGCACGGCCCACGCGGCGCCGCCGATCAGCGCGTACAGCGCCTCGGTCAGCCACGCCGAGGTGAGGTCGATGCGGAACTCGCCCTGCTCCTGGCCGCGCCGGAAGAGGGCGCCGATGCGCTCGTCGATGCGCTCCCAGCCCTCGTGGACCTCGCCGGGCTCGAAGAGCTGGTTCTCGGTGAGGAGGAAGGCGAGGAAGTCGGCGACGGGCTGCACCTCGGTGATCAGGCGGCGCACCGCGTCCTCGGCGCCGCCCTCCTCGACGCGCGCGGCGTCCAGCACGTCGTTGAGCCGCCGGATGCCGAGCTCCTCCAGGGCGCGGACCAGCGCCTCCCGGCCCGCGAACAGGCGGTGCAGGGTGGCGCGGCTGATGCCCGCGTACCTGGCGATCTCGTCGGTGGACGCGGTGGGCTTCTTGGTCAGCAGCTCCGCGGCCCGCGCGAGTATGAGGTCCCGGTCCATGAGACCAGGCTAGTTCATATGAGACAGAGTCGTCTCACGAGGCCCGCCCGGCCGCCTCCGAGTGCCCCCGGGCCCCGCGGACACACCTGCGCCCCGGGGTCCGGAGACCCCGGGGCGCAGGACACGGGTATGCGGCGTCAGGCACGTGTGGGTACGCGGTGACGCGCGGCGTCAGTCACGCCAGGCGCAACTCCCCGCCGTCGCCCCCTGCTTGATCAGCTCCTCGGCCTTCTCCGACGGCAGCACCCCGGTGTTCCCCTTCACGCACACCGCGGCGCGGTCCGCGTACCCGGCGACGTCCAGGAGCACCTGGTCCCAGTGCCGGTACTGCACGTCGTGCCCGGTGTCGGCGTACGAGCGGACCGTGGGCCTCTGTGCGAACGCCCTGTTCCACAGCGCCTGGGTGGCGGGCGGCACGGTGGTGTCCTTCTTGCCGGTGTAGACGTACACGGGCTTGTCGAACTTCTTCAGGTCGGGGCCCGGACGCTGGCAGTACAGGTTCTGCTCGTGCACCTGCGGCGCCGGGTCGCCCTTCTGTCCGCGCAGGTAGTAGGTCCGCGCGCCGTCCTCCTCGGCGTTCTCGGTGAAGCCGGGGATCTTGTGCACGGGGCTGCTCTTGTCGAAGCCCCACCACTTGCGCGGGTCGGTGATCTGCCCGGCGACCTGCTTGCGCTGCTGTTTCTCGGGCAGGCCGCAGAACTTCGCGTCGTTCGGCCCGTACGGGGGCAGCGCGGCGGCCAGGTGCAGCGCGGAGACGCGCCCGGGGTGGTCGGCGGCGAGGTGCGCGGCGTAGGGGCCGCCGCCCGAAATGGCGATGACCGGGGCCTTCTTGATGCCGAGCCGGTCGAGGACGGCCTGCACGTCGTCGCTGTAGTCGTGGAAGCCGAGCTTGCCGTCGTACTCCGTACCACCGAAGCCGTTGCGCTCGACGGAGATGAGCCGGACGCCGAGATTCTGGCGGGTCGTGCGCAGGTACTCGGTCATGCCGGAGGCGCGCGCCGTCGTGCCGGTGCCGCCCATGAAGAGAACGGGCCTGGCCCCCTTCTCGCCCGTGTCGCTGTAGTGCACGGTGCGGCCGTCGCGCTTGACCTGGTGGACCGGCGGGCCGAGCGAGTCGAAGCTGTTCTGCACGACCGGCTTCGGCTTCTTCTCGCCGACGGCCGCCGTGGCGCCGAACGCGCCCGCTCCTCCCGCGAGGACCGCGGTGGTCAGGACGAGACCCAGGGTGGCTTTGGAGCCCTTCTTCATCTTCTGTTCTCCAGGTGTTGCTCGGGGGCCACCGGCACCTTCCCCGGAACTCCGTTGGCATGCACACCAATTGATCTGCACGGACTTGCACTGAGACGCGCGAAAGGTCCGGTTTCCCGCGCGTACGGGGGTACGCGCGGGAAACCGGACCCGGTCCGCTGGACGGGCGTTCAGCTCATCGGCGGCGTGATGCTCCGCTCCTCGGCCCATTTGTGCTGGCCGGCGAGATCGGCCTTCACCTCGGCGAGCTGCGCGGCGACCGCCGAGGGCGCGGTGCCGCCCCGGCCGTCGCGGGAGGCGAGCGCGCCGGGCACGTTGAGCACGGTGCGCACCTCGGGGGTCAGATGCGGCGAGATCTGGGCGAACTGTGCGTCCGTGAGCTGGTCGAGCTCGATGCCCTCGCGCTCGCAGACCTGCACGCACTCCCCCGCGACCTCGTGCGCGACGCGGAAGGGCACGCCCTGCCGCACAAGCCACTCGGCGATGTCCGTGGCGAGCGAGAACCCGGCCGGCGCCAGCTCCTCCATGCGCTCCCGGTTGACGGTCAGCGTGGCCATCATGCCGGTGAACGCCGGGAGCAGGATCTCCAGTTGGTCGCAGGAGTCGAAGACCGGCTCCTTGTCCTCCTGGAGGTCCCGGTTGTACGCGAGCGGGAGCGCCTTGAGCGTGGTCATCAGCCCGGTGAGGTTGCCGATCAGCCGGCCCGACTTGCCGCGCGCCAGCTCGGCGATGTCCGGGTTCTTCTTCTGCGGCATGATCGAGCTGCCGGTGGAGAACGCGTCGTGCAGCGTCACGAAGGAGAACTCCTTCGTGTTCCAGATGATGACCTCTTCGGCGATCTTGGAGAGGTCGACCCCGATCATCGCGGTGATGAAGGCGAACTCGGCGACGAAGTCCCGGGACGCCGTCCCGTCGATGGAGTTGCCCGAGGAGCCACGCTCGAAGCCCAGCTCGGCGGCGACCGCCTCCGGGTCGAGCCCCAGCGAGGACCCGGCCAGCGCGCCCGAGCCGTACGGGGAGACCGCGGTGCGCTCGTCCCACTGCCGCAGCCGCTCCGCGTCGCGGCCCAGGGCCTGCGCGTGGGCGAGCACGTGGTGCGCGAAGAGCACAGGCTGCGCGTGCTGGAGGTGGGTGCGGCCCGGCATCGCCACGTCCGGATACGCCTCGGCGAGAGAGACCAGCGCGTCCTGGAGTTCGGCGAGGAGCCCGCCCAGGATGCGCGCGTGGTCCCGCAGATACATCCGGAACAACGTCGCGACCTGGTCGTTCCGCGAGCGCCCCGCGCGCAGCTTGCCGCCGAGGTCCTGGCCGAGCCGCTCCAGCAGCCCGCGCTCCAGCGCGGTGTGCACGTCCTCGTCCGCGACGGTCCCGGTGAAGGTGCCCTCGCGTACGTCGGACTCCAGCCGGTCCAGGCCCGCGATCATGCGCCCGAGCTCGTCCTCGGTGAGCAGTCCGGCCTTGTGCAGTACCCGGGCGTGCGCGCGGGATCCGGCGATGTCGTACGGGGCGAGCCGCCAGTCGAAGTGGACGGAGGCCGACAGCTTCTCCAGGGCGGCCGAGGGGCCGTCGGCGAACCGGCCGCCCCAGAGCCGCACGTCCTGATTGGTGTCGTCGCTCACTGTGCCTGGTCCCGCTTGGCCGCGATCTTGCTGCTCATGCCGAAGATCTCGATGAAGCCCTTCGACATCGACTGGTCGAAGGTGTCGCCGGTGTCGTACGTGGCCAGGTTGAAGTCGTAGAGCGACTGGTCGGACTTCCGGCCGGTGACGACCGCGCGGCCGCCGTGCAGGGTCATCCGGATGTCGCCGGTGACGTGCTCGTTGGCCTCGTTGATGAAGCCGTCGAGCGCGCGCTTGAGCGGGGAGAACCACAGGCCGTCGTAGACCATCTCGGTCCACCGCTGCTCGACCTGCCGCTTGTAGCGGGCGAGCTCGCGCTCGACGGTGACGTTCTCCAGCTCCTGGTGCGCGGTGATCAGCGCGATGCCGCCCGGGGACTCGTACACCTCGCGGGACTTGATGCCCACGAGCCGGTCCTCGACCATGTCGATCCGGCCGATGCCCTGGGCGCCGGCCCGCTCGTTGAGCTGCTGGATCGCCTGGAGCACGGTGACCGGCTTGCCGTCGATCGCGACCGGCACGCCCTCCTTGAAGGAGATGACCACCTCGTCGGCCTCCCGCGGGGTGGCCGGGTTCTCGCTGTACTCGTAGACGTCCTCGATCGGGGCGTTCCAGATGTCCTCCAGGAAGCCGGTCTCCACCGCGCGCCCGAAGACGTTCTGGTCGATGGAGTACGGCGACTTCTTGGTGGTCGCGATGGGCAGGCCCTTCTCCTCGCAGAAGGCGATGGCCTTGTCCCGGGTCATGGCGTAGTCCCGGACCGGCGCGATGCACTTCAGGTCGGGCGCGAGGGAGGAGATGCCCGCCTCGAACCGCACCTGGTCGTTGCCCTTGCCGGTGCAGCCGTGCGCGACGGTGCTCGCGCCGTGCTTGCGGGCCGCGGCCACCAGGTGCTTGACGATGGTCGGCCGGGAGAGCGCCGAGACCAGCGGATAGCGGTCCATGTAGAGCGCGTTGGCCTTGATCGCCGGGAGGCAGTACTCCTCGGCGAACTCGTCCTTGGCATCCGCGACCTCGGCCTCGACCGCACCGCAGTCGAGCGCGCGCTTGCGGATGACGTCCAGGTCCTCGCCGCCCTGGCCGACATCCACGGCGACGGCGACGACCTCGGCCCCGGTCTCCTCGGCGATCCAGCCGATGCAGACGGAGGTGTCCAGGCCGCCGGAGTAGGCGAGTACGACGCGCTCGGTCACGGGGTTCTCCTTACGATGCATACGCTGATGGGTATAAGTATGCACTCCACTGCATGCTTCGTCAACGCGGTCCCCGGGGGGCACAGGCGCGCTCAGGGGCGCTCAGGAGTCCGCGTCGCGCGCGCCCTGCTCATGCAGCAGCTCCACGAGCACGCTCACATGGCTGTGCCCGACATCCTTGGTCGCCGTGAGCAGCGTGAGGGTGCCGCCGTCGCCGGCCCGCGCGTACAGGGTGCGCAGCGCCAGGTCGCCCTCCTCGGTGGACAGTTCGGCGCGGTAGCGCTCCGCGAACTCCTCGTACTTCTCCGGGTCGTGGCGGTACCACTTGCGCAGCTCGTCGGAGGGGGCCACCTCCTTGTCCCACTCGTCGAGGCGCGCGTCCGCCTTCGACAGTCCGCGCGGCCACAGCTTGTCGACCAGCACCCGCACGCCGTCGGCCGCCGGGTCCGGAGCCTCGTACACCCGCTTCGTGCGCACCTTCGGCGCCCTGCCGCCCTTGCGCTCGCTCTTCTCGGCCATGCCCCCAGCGTGCGGCGGCCGACGGCACGACGCACACCGGATGCGGGCGCTTTCCCTCACGGGGTTCGGCACGGGATTCCGTACGGGGATCGGCGCGGTTTCCCGTACGGGGATCGGCGCGGGATTCCGTACGGGGTCCGGCCCGGCGTTCCCTGCGGGGTCCGGCTCGGGGTCCTCTGCGGAGCCCGGCTCGGGGTTCCCTGCGGGGCCCGTGCGGGCCGGATGACGAGACGCGCTTGCGTGGGCGTGGGCCGGAGGCGTTGTATCGCGCGGTGCGATCCGAACAGACGAACAGCGACAGAGCCGAGTCCACGCGGGCGGAGGCGGAGGCGGAAGCGCCGGACGGCGGCGACGAGCGGGCCGCGCGGCGCGCGGTGACGGTCTTCCCCGTACTCGTCCTCCTCGCGGGAGCCCTGGGCCTGCTGGCCCCCGGCACCTTCGAGGGCGGCGCCGACGCGGTGCCCTATCTCCTCGGCGTGGTCATGTTCTGCATGGGCATCACCATGACGCCGCGGGACTTCCAGGGCGTCGCGAAGCGGCCGTGGGCGGTCGCGCTGGGTCTGGTCGCGCACTACGTGATCATGCCGGGGCTCGGCTGGCTGGTCGCGCACCTGCTGCATCTGCCGCCGCAGCTCGCCGCGGGCGTGATCCTGGTCGGCTGCGCGCCGAGCGGTACGGCCTCCAACGTCGTCACCTATCTCGCGCGGGGCGACGTGGCCCTGTCGGTGTCCGTCGCCACCGTGTCCACGGTCGTGGCCCCGCTGGTCACACCGCCGCTGACGCTGCTGCTGGCCGGGGAGTACCTGCCGGTGGACGCGGCCTCCATGGTCGGCGACATCCTCAAGACGGTGCTGCTCCCCGTGCTCGCCGGTCTCGTCGTGCGGCTGGTCGCGGGGCGCTGGGTGACCAGGGCGCTGCCCGTGCTGCCGTGGCTCTCCGCGCTCACCATCGCGGTGATCGTCGCGGTCGTGGTGGCGGGCAGCGCGGACGCGATCAAGGGCGCCGCTGGTCTCGTGCTGCTCGCCGTGGTGCTGCACAACGGGCTCGGGCTCGCGCTGGGCTACGGCGCGGGCAAGGTCGGGCGCCTGGGGAAGCCGGCCAGCCGCGCGATGGCCTTCGAGGTCGGCATGCAGAACTCCGGCCTCGCCGCGTCCCTGGCCACGGCCCACTTCAGCCCGCTGGCCGCGCTCCCCGCCGCGGTCTTCTCGGTCTGGCACAACGTCTCGGGCGCGATCGCGGCGGCATGGATGGCCCGCCGGTCGTCGCGCGCGGGTTGATCCGCCGCACACGGGGTTGAGCAGCCCCGCGTTGGTTCTCTCGCAACCCTGAGCGGTCACCAGGCAGCGCCCCCTCTCCGCCGCGCACCTCCTCCTGCCGTGGCGTGGAACACCCCTGCCCGCCGCAGCGAGGCGCAGGCGGAGCGCCACCGGCCGGCGGCCGGCGCGCGACGCGCGGCCACCGCCGACCGCCACCGCTGGGCGACTTCCCGCTGCGGCGGGCAGGGGTTACCGGCGCCGTCGCGCCACGGCAGGGGGCGGTGCCACGGCACGGAGCGGTGGCCCGTCCTCGCAGCCGGGGGAAAAGCCCACGCGGGCCGCGTGTCCCACCTACGATCAGGTGCATGTCGCGCCAACACCCCCACACACCCAGCACGTTGGCCATACCGGGCACCGCACTCGCCCTGGTCCTCACCCTCACCTCCTGCGGTGGCGGGAGCACGTCCGCCACCGACAGCACCGGTAAGAAGCTGGAGAAACCCTCGCTCACCGTCGCGGGGCTCCCCCTCACCGACGGCGCTCCCCTGCACATCGCGCAGGAGCGCGGGCTGTTCAAGAAGGAAGGGCTGGACGTGCGCATCCAGCCCGTGCAGCAGAGCATCCAGGCGCTGCCCGCACTCGCCAAGGGCCAGGTGGACGTGGTCTCCTCGGCGAACTACGTGACCATCCTCCAGGCCGCGGAGAAGCACACGCTGGAGCCGCGCATCCTGGCCGACGGCGCCACGGTCGCCCCGCACATGATGGACGTACTGGCCCTCCCGGACTCGGGGATCAAGGACGCGAAGGACCTCAAGGGCAAGAAGGTCTCCGTCAACATCCTCAACAACATCCAGTCGCTCACCCTGAACAGCATCCTGGACGAGCAGAAGGCCGGCAGGCCCTCGTACCGGCAGATCCCCTTCCCGCAGATGGGCGTCGCCCTGGAGAAGGGGCGGGTGGACGCGGTGCACGCCTCCGAACCCTTCGCCACCGACATCAAGGAGAAGCTCGGGGCCAGGACGGTCCAGGACGGCGGGGCCCCGCCCGCGAAGGGGCTGCCGGTCAGCGGGTATGTGAGCACCGCGAAGTTCGCCGAGCGGAATCCCCGTACGGCAGCCGCCTTCCGGCGCGCTATCGAGAAGGCGCAGGCCATCGCGGCCAAGGACCGCAAGGCTGTGGAGAAGGTCCTGCCCTCGTACGCGAAGATCCCGCCGGACCGGGCCCGCGCCATCGCGCTGCCGGACTATCCGACGGCCACCGACCCGGCGCGGCTGGACAAGCTGGGCGAACTGATGGCGGACCAGGGCCTGTTGAAGAAGCAGCCGGACACGGCGAAGCTGCTGCCCCGGCCCGCGATGTGACCCCGGCATGACCACGCCCACGCGGAAGCCCCCGGGCCGCCGGGAGCGGCTGCTGCTCGGCGCGGGCGGCGTGCTGGTGGCCTTCGGCGCGTGCGAGGCGCTGGGGCGGTCCGGGATCGTGCGGCGCGAGTATCTGCCGCCCGCCTCCGACGTGGTGGCGCGGGCCGCTGAGTTGGGGGGCGACCCGCTGTTCCTCCAGGGGCTGCTGGCGACGCTCGGCGCATGGGCCGGCGGGCTCGCGCTGGCCTGCGCCCTCGCCGTACCGGCCGGACTGCTGCTCGGCAGCGTGCCGTGGGTGAACGCGGCGGTGCGCGCGATCGTCGAGTTCCTGCGGCCCGTGCCGTCCGTCGCGCTGATCCCGCTGGTGTCGCTGCTGCTCGGCAGCGGCGCCCAGATGAAGATCACGCTGATCGCGTACGCGTCCGTCTGGCCGGTGCTGTTCAACACCGTGTACGGACTCGGCGAGACCGATCCGGTGGCCCGGGAGACCCTGCGCGCCTTCGGCTTCGGGCGCGTGCAGGTGCTGCTGCGCGCGGGGCTGCCGCAGGCCGCGCCGTTCATCGCGGCCGGGGTGCGGATCTCCGCCGCCGTCGCGCTGATCCTGGCCGTGGCCAGCGAGATCCTGGCCGGGTTCGGCGAGGGCCTGGGCATCTTCATCGCGCAGGCCGGCAACGCGACCGACGGCGCCCGCGACGTGCTGGCCGGTGTGGTGTGGGCGGGCGCACTGGGCCTGCTGGTCAACTTCGCGCTGGGCGCGGCCGAACGCCGCGCGTTCCCGTGGGCGCCGGAACACCGCGCGCGAGCCGCGCGGAAGACCTCACGGGTGCCCGCGTGATCCGCCGGTTCGCGCTCCGCTGGGGCGTGCTCGCGGCCGCCGTCGCGGTGTGGGAGTTCGTCGCGCGGCGGCACGGCAGCGTGTTCTTCCCGCCGCCGTCACGGATCGCCCGCCATGCGTACGAGCTGTGGTTCTCCGGACCTCCCGCGCGCCTCTTCCTCACCGATGCGGCGGTCGGCAACGTGCTGCCCAGCCTCGGCCGCATGGCCGCCGGATTCGCGCTCGCCTCGGCCGCCGGGATCGCGCTCGGGATCGCGCTGGGGCGCTCGCCCCGGGTGTACGCGGCCTGCGATCCGGTCCTCCAGTTCGCCAGGGCGGTGCCGCCGCCCGCGCTGGTGCCGGTGTTCGTGGTGCTCTTCGACTTCGGTACGCCGATGCAGCTCGCCTCCATCGTGTTCAGCGCGGTGTGGCCCGTGCTGGTCAACTCCGCCGAGGGCGCGCGGGGCGTGGACCCGCTGCGCCTTGAGGTGGCGGCGGCGCTGCGGATGACGGCGGCCGCGCGGGTGCGGCTGCTGATCCTGCCCGCCGCGCTGCCCAGGATCTTCGCGGGGCTGCGGCTGAGCCTGTCGCTCTCGCTGATCCTGATGGTCTTCTCGGAGCTGCTGCCGGGTACGGCCGACGGCATCGGCTTCACGCTGACCGACGCCCAGACCCGTTCGGACCTGCTGACCGTGTGGGCCGCGATGGTGCTGCTGGGCGCGCTGGGACATCTGCTCAACTCCGTACTGCTCGCCGTCGAACGGCGCACGCCCGCGCTCCGTGCCCGGCCGGGAGGGATCTGAAGTGACCGCGCAGAACACCCCGTTGAACACCCCCATATCGCAAATTCCGCCGACCGTGCGGGAAGCCGTCGTGGAGCTGTGCCGGAGCACCGGCATGACCACCGTGTTCGGCAATCCGGGCTCCACCGAGCTGCGGATGTTCCGCGACTGGCCCGGGGACTTCCGCTATGTGCTCGGGCTCCAGGAGTCCACCGCCGTGGCCACGGCCGCCGGGTACGCGCTCGGCACAGGCCGCGCCCCGCTGGTCAGCCTCCACTCGGCGGGCGGCGTCGGGCACTCGCTGGGCGCGGTCTTCAATGCGTACCGCGACCGCGTGCCGCTGGTCATCGTCGCCGGTCAGCAGTCCAGGGCGCTGCTCCAGCTCCGCCCCTTCCTCGGCGCCGACGAGCCCGCCAGCTTCCCCCGGCCCTATGTGAAGTGGAGCCTCCAGCCCGCGCGGGCCGAGGACGTGCCCGCCGCGCTGGCCGAGGCGCACAGGCTCGCCATGACGCACCCGCGGGGGCCCGTGTTCCTCTCCGTGCCCGAGGACGACTGGGACCGCCCGGGCGAGGTGCCCGCGCCGCGCACCGTGCACGACGGCTTCAGCGCGGACCCCGAGGCGCTCGCCGCGCTGGGGCGGCGCCTGGACGCGTGCGAGCGCCCCGCGCTCGTGGTCGGCCCCGGGGTGTCGGACGAGCGGGTCGATGACGCGGTACGGGAGTTGGCCGAGCGCACCCGCGCCGCGGTGTGGATCAGCCCGATGTCGGGGCGCTCGGGCTTTCCCGAGGACCACCCGTACTTCCAGGGCTTCCTGCCGCCCGTGCCGGGACAGCTCGCGCGCCAACTCGCCCCGTACGACGTGGTGGTGGCGCTCGGCGCCCCGCTGTTCACGTACCACGTGCACGCGGAGGGAGCCCATCTGGAGGCCGGCACGGAGCTGTTCCACCTGGACTGCGACCCGGAGCAGGCGGCCTGGCTGCCCACGGGCACCAGCCTGATCACGACCCTGAGCCCGGCGCTGCGCACCCTGAACGGGCTGGTCAAGCAGTCCGACCGGCCCGCGCCCGGGAGCCGCGTCCTCCCCTCCCCCGCCCCGCGCCGCACCACCGGGGCCGCAGGCCCGGCGCCCATCACCCCCGAGCAGGTCATGGACGCGCTGCGGCAGCGGATGCCGTACGGGGCCGTGCTGGTGGAGGAGGCGCCCAGCCACCGGGACGCCCTGCACGCGCGGCTTCCCGTCACGGTCCCCGGCGGCTTCCTCACCACCGGGAGCGGCGCGCTCGGCTGGGGCCTGCCGCTCGCGGTGGGCCGCGCCCTGGCCGCCGCCGAACACGAAGGGAGCGAGCGCGTGGTGTGCGTGCTCGGCGACGGCTCCGCGCTCTACTCGGTGCAGGCGCTGTGGACGGCGGCCCGGCACCGCGCGCCGGTCAGCTACGTCCTGCTGGACAACGAGGGCTACGGCGCGGTGCAGGCGCTGGGCCGCCGCATCGGCCTGGACGCGGTGCCCGGCACGGACATCGGCGGCATCGACTTCGCGGCGCTGGCCCTCTCCATGGGCTGCCCCGCCGAACGGGCGGCCGAGGCCGGCGAGTTGGACGCCGCGCTCGACCGCGTACTGGCGCAGGACGGCCCGACCGGACCGCGCCTGCTGCACGTACGCGTGGCCCCCGGCGAGGACACGCTCTACGAGGGCGGGGAGGAGTGAGCCGGGTGCTGCTGGAGTTCGACGGGGTCAGCCACCGGTACGGCGGCCCCGGCTCGCCCGACGTCCTGCGGGACATCGGTCTGTCCGTGCCCGAGGGCCAGTTGCTGAGCATCGTGGGGCCCTCGGGCTGCGGCAAGTCCACGCTGCTGCGCTGCGCCGCGGGCCTGCTCACGCCGTACGCGGGCGAAGTGCGGCTCGGCGGGCGCGCGGTGACCGGGGTGCCCGACCGGCTCGGCGTGGTGTTCCAGGACTACGCGCGGTCGCTGTTCCCCTGGCTGAGCGTCCGGGACAACGTGGCCGTGCCCCTGCTGCGTACGGGGACCGGACGTGCGGCGCGGCGCGCCGAGGCCGCGCGGATGCTGGAGCTCGTGGGGCTTCCGGAGGTGGCCCGGCGCTATCCGTGGCAGTTGTCCGGCGGGATGCAGCAGCGCGTGGCGCTGGCCCGCGCGCTGGTGTGCCGGCCCGAACTGCTGCTGATGGACGAGCCGTTCGGCTCCCTCGACGCGCAGGCGCGCGAGGACCTGGAGGACCTGCTGCTGCGCGTGCACCGCGCCGAGGGCGCCACGATCCTGCTGGTCACCCACGACATCGACGAGAGCGTGTACGTGGGCGACCGTGTCGCGGTCCTCTCCCCCGGGCCGGGCCGCGTACGGGCCGACCTGGAGGTGCCGCTGCCGCCCGACCGCGACCAGATCACCACCAGGGCGCACCCCTCCTTCGTGGAGCTGCGCGCCGAGGTGGGGCGGGCGGTGCGGGCGGCTGCGCCGCGGGACGGCGACGGGCCGCGGGGCGACGCGAGCGGCGATGGAGCGCGGGGTGACGCGGGCGCGCCGGGCGGCGGAGGGCCGCTCAGCGCTCGTTCTGCGCCAGATTGAGCAGGTGGTCGGCGAGCGACTGTCCGCCGTCGGGTTCGCGGCTGATCAGGAGCAGGGTGTCGTCGCCCGCGATGGTGCCCAGGATGGCGTGCAGCTCGGCCTGGTCGATCGCGGAGGCGAGGAACTGGGCCGCGCCCGGCGGGGTGCGCAGCACCACCAGGTTCGCCGAGGCCTCGGCGGCGATGAGGAGTTCGCCGGCGAGGCGCCGCATCCGCGCCTCCTTCGCCGATTCGCCGAGCGGCGCCTGCGGGGTGCGGAAGCCGCCCTCGCTGGGAACCGCGTAGATGAGCTCGCCGCCGGTGTTGCGGATCTTCACGGCGCCGAGCTCGTCCAGGTCGCGGGAGAGCGTGGCCTGGGTGACGGTCAGCCCGTCGTCGGCGAGCAGGCGCGCGAGCTGGCTCTGGGAGCGCACCGGCTCGCGGTTGAGGATGTCCACGATCCTCCGGTGCCGCGCCGTCCGCGTCTGCGGCACGGCGGGACCCCCCGGCTGCGTCCCGTTGGCCTGCTCCTGCTCGCTCATCGCCCCGGTTCCCCTTCGGCTCGTGATTCTGCGCAGGCGGCGTCGAGGATTCCGGGCAGGGCCCGCAGAAGGGCGTCCGTCTCGTCCTCGCCGGCGATCAGCGGCGGTGCGAGCCGGATGACGTCCGGGGCGACCGCGTTCACCAGGAATCCCGCATCCTGGGCCGCCTGCTGAGCCCGCGCTGCGACGGGCTCGGTCAGGAGGATACCCAGCAGCAGCCCGGCGCCGCGTACGCCCTTCACAACAGGGTGGCCCAGGGCCGTGATTCCGTCCCGCAGCCGGGCCCCGGTGCGCTTCACGTGGGAGAGCAGGTCCTCGTTCGCGATGGTCTCCAGCACCGCGAGGCCCGCGGCGCAGGAGACCGGATTGCCGCCGAAGGTCGTGCCGTGCTGTCCGGGCGTGAACAGCTTCGCAGCGTCCCCGAAGGCGAGGGTCGCGCCGATGGGCAGCCCGCCGCCGAGGCCCTTGGCCAGGGTGATCACATCCGGCTGCACGCCCTCGGCCTGGCACGCGAACCAGTGCCCCGTGCGCCCGATGCCGGTCTGCACCTCGTCCAGCACGAGCAGCGTGCCGGTGGCCTCGGTGATCTCGCGGGCGGCGGCGAGGTAGCCCTCGGGCGGCGCGATAACGCCGTTCTCGCCCTGCAGCGGCTCGACGATGAACAGCGCGGTCTCCTCGGTGACCGCGGCGCGCAGCGCCTCCACGTCCCCGTACGGAACGTGCGTCACCTCGCCCGGCAGCGGCGCGAAGGGCTCCTGCTTGCCGGGCTGCCCGGTGAGCGCGAGGGCGCCCATGGTGCGGCCGTGGAAGCCGCCCTCGGTGGCGACCATGTGCGTGCGCCCGGTGCGGCGGCCCAGCTTGAACGCGGTCTCGTTGGCCTCGGCGCCGGAGTTGGAGAACAGCACCCGCCCCTCGGGCCGCCCGGCCAGCTCCAGCAGCCGCTCGGCGAGCGCGACGGGCGGCTCGGCGATGAACAGGTTGGAGGTGTGCGCCAGCGTGGCCACCTGGTCGGAGACGGCGCGGACGACGGCGGGGTGCCCGGTGCCCAGCGCGTTCACGGCGATGCCGCCCACGAAGTCGAGGTACTCGTTGCCCTCGGCGTCCCACAGCCGGCAGCCCTCGCCGTGCGTGAGGGGGATGCGCGGGGTGCCGTAGTTGTCCATCATGGCGCCCTGCCAGCGCGTGGCGAACGCCGCGTTGCCCGTGGTCCCCTGCGGGTTTCCGGTCCCGGTGCTCATGCGCTGAGCTTCCCCTCGTTCGTCGCGCCCACGGCGTCCGCGGCGTCTGCAGTATCGGCGGCGTCGGGCACGACCATCGTGCCGATGCCCTCGTCGGTGAAGATCTCCAGCAGGATCGAGTGCTGTACGCGGCCGTCCAGCACCCGCGCGTTGCCCACGCCGTTGCGCACCGCGTAGAGGCAGCCGCGCATCTTGGGCACCATGCCGCTGGCCAGGTCGGGCAGCAGCCGCTCCAGCTCGCTCGCGGTGAGCCGGCTGATCACGTCGTCGCTGTGCGGCCAGTCCTCGTACAGCCCCTCGACGTCGGTCAGGACCATCAGCGTCTCCGCGCCGAGCCCGGCGGCGAGCGCGGCCGCCGCCGTGTCCGCGTTGACGTTGTAGACGTGGTCGTCGTCGGCGCTGCGGGCGATGGAGGAGACGACCGGGATGCGGCCGTCGTCCAGCAGGGCCTGTATGGCGCCGGTGTCCACGGACGCGATCTCGCCGACCCGGCCGATGTCCACCCGCTCGCCGTCCACCGTCGCGTAGTGCTTGGTGGCGGCCATGATGTGCGCGTCCTCGCCGGTCATGCCGACGGCCAGCGGGCCGTGCTGGTTGAGCAGGTTCACGAGCTCGCGCTGCACCTGTCCTGCCAGCACCATCCGTACGACGTCCATGGTCTCGTCGGTGGTGACCCGCAGCCCGGAGGTGAACTCCGAGGCGAGGCCGAGCCGTTCGAGCTGCCGGCTGATCTGCGGGCCGCCGCCGTGTACGACGACGGGGCGCAGGCCCGCGTGCCGCAGGAACACCACGTCCTGCGCGAAGGCGGCCTTCAGCTCCTCGTCGACCATGGCGTTGCCGCCGAACTTGATCACCACGGTCTTGCCGTGATGCCTCGTCAGCCAGGGCAGCGCCTCGATGAGGGTCTGCGCCTTGGGGAGGGCGGTGTGCCGCCGGGTGCCCTTGGGGTTGCCCATCTCACCGCTCGTGTCGTCGCTCATGAGCTGTACGCGCTGTTCTCGTGGACGTAGTCGGCGGTCAGGTCGTTGGTCCACACGACAGCCGACTCGGTGCCGGCCGCCAGGTCGGCGGTGATCTCGACCTGCCGGTAGCGCATGTCCACGCCCTCGCGGTCCTCGCCCACCGAGCCCTTCCTGCACACCCACACGCCGTTGATGGCCACGTTCAGCTCGTCGGGGTCGAAGGTGGCCGAGGTGGTGCCGATCGCGGAGAGCACCCGGCCCCAGTTGGGGTCCTCGCCGTGCACGGCGCACTTGAGGAGGTTGTTGCGCGCGATGGTGCGGCCCACCGTCACCGCCTCGTCCTCGCTCGCGGCGTTGACCACCTCGATGCGGATGTCCTTGCTGGCGCCCTCGGCGTCCCGGATGAGCTGCTGCCCCAGGTCGTCGCAGACCTTCCGCACGGCCTCGGCGAACTCGGCCTCGTCCGGCGCCACGTCGCTCGCGCCCGAGGCGAGCAGCAGCACCGTGTCGTTGGTGGACATGCAGCCGTCCGAGTCGACCCGGTCGAAGGTCGTGCGGGTGGCCTCGCGCAGCACCCGGTCCAGCCCCGCTGAGTCCACGTCGGCGTCCGTGGTGATCACGACCAGCATGGTGGCCAGCCCCGGCGCGAGCATGCCCGCGCCCTTGGCCATGCCGCCCACGGTCCAGCCCGCCGGGCTCTCCGCGACCGAGGTCTTGTGCACCGTGTCGGTGGTCTTGATGGCGAGCGCGGCCTTCTCCCCGCCGTGCGCGGAGAGCTGCCCCGCGGCCTTGTCGATGCCGCCCAGCACCTTGTCCATGGGCAGGAGTTCGCCGATCAGGCCGGTGGAGCAGACCGCGACCTCGCCCGCGCTCTGGCCCAGGGCCTCGGCGGCCTTCTCCGCGGTGGCGTGGGTGTCCTGGAAGCCCTTCGGCCCCGTACAGGCGTTGGCGCCGCCGGAGTTGAGCACCACGGAGGTGACCGCTCCGCCCTTGAGCACCTGCTCGGACCACAGGACCGGGGCGGCCTTCACGCGGTTCGCCGTGAACACGCCCGCCGCGGCGCGGCGCGGCCCCTCGTTGACCACCAGCGCGAGGTCAGGTCCGCCGCTGTCCTTGATTCCCGCGGCGATGCCCGCCGCGGTGAATCCCTTCGCCGCTGTCACGCTCACGGTGCGACTCCGATCGTGGAAAGCCCGGTGGCCTCGTCGAGGCCCAGGGCGATGTTCATGCTCTGCACCGCGCCGCCCGCGGTGCCCTTGGTCAGGTTGTCGATGGCGCTGATGACGACCGCGCGTCCGGCGTCCGCGTCGTAGGCGACCTGCAGATGTACGGAGTTGGAGCCGTACACCGAGGAGGTGGCCGGCCACTGGCCCTCGGGCAGCAGGGTCACGAACGGCTCGTCCTGGTACGCCTTCTCGTACGCGGCGCGCAGCTCGGCCGCGCCCACGCCGGGCAGCGCCTTCGCGCTGCAGGTGGCGAGGATGCCGCGGGACATGGGCGCGAGGGTCGGCGTGAAGGAGACGGACACCCGGTCCCCCGCGGCTGCGCTGAGGTTCTGCACCATCTCGGGGGTGTGCCGGTGCACGCCGCCCACGCCGTACGGGCTCATCGAGCCCATGACCTCGCTGCCCAGCAGGTGCGGCTTGAGCGACTTGCCCGCGCCGGAGGTGCCGGTGGCGGCGACCACCACGGCCTCGTGCTCCACCAGCCCCGCGGCGTACGCGGGGACGAGGGCGAGCGACACCGCGGTCGGGTAGCAGCCGGGGACCGCGACGCGCCGGGACCCCCGCAGCGCGTCCCTGGCCCCCGGCAGCTCCGGAAGCCCGTACGGCCAACTGCCCGCGTGCGGGCTGCCGTAGAACTTCTCCCAGTCCGCCGCGTCGGTGAGCCGGAAGTCCGCGCCGCAGTCCACGACCAGCACTCCGTCACCCAGCTCGGCCGCGACTCCGGCGGACTGCCCGTGCGGCAGCGCGAGGAAGACCACGTCGTGCCCGCGCAGCGCGTCGGCTGTGGTCTCCTCCAGCACGCGGTCGGCGAAGGCGGCGAGGTGGGGCTGCAGCGCGCCGAGGCGCTGCCCCGCGTTGGAGTGCCCGGTCAGCGCGCCGACCTCGGCCTCCGGGTGCCCGGCCAGCAGCCGCAGCACCTCACCCCCGGCGTATCCGCTCGCCCCTGCCACTGCCACACGCACTGCCATCGAAGCCTCCTCGTCGATGGCATGACTATACGTATCGCAGTAGCTTTATGCAACGGCATCCCGAGAGGCCCCAGGAGCCCCGGGGCTCACCCCGCCCGCGTTGACATGCAGCCGCGCGGTTGCCATTTTTGATTAGGCAGCCATTTGGCTGCATGTATGGGACCGCGCCGGGCGGCGCGTGCGTATCCGGGATGGCGAAGAGATGGACGAGGTCTTCAGGGCGCTGGCCGACCCCGGCCGCCGCCGGCTGCTGGACAGTCTGAACGCGCGGAACGGGCAGCGCCTCCGGGAGCTGTGCGACGAGCTCGACATGGCCAGGCAGTCGGTCAGCAAGCACCTCGCGGTGCTGGAGGCGGCGAATCTGGTCACCACGGTCCGCAGCGGCCGGGAGAAGCTGCACTACCTCAACGCCGAGCCCATCAACGCCATCGCCGAGCGCTGGATCCGCCAGTACGACCGCGAACGGGCCGGCGCGCTCGCCGACCTGAAACGAGCATTGGAGCAACCCCCCATGTCCGAGGACACGAGCGGGACCGCCCCCGGGGACACCGGCGACGGCACGGAGTTCGTCTACACCACGTACATCGCCACCACCCCCATGCGGCTCTGGGAGGCGCTCACCGAGCCGGCCTTCACCCGGCGCTACTGGGGCGTGGCCTTCGAGACCGACTGGCGGCCCGGTTCGCCGCTCGTCTGGAACGAGGCGGGCAGCGGGCCCATCGAGCACCCCGAGCAGGTGGTGCTGGAGGCCGAGCCCGGCAAGCGGCTGTCCTACACCTGGCACACCTTCACCCGGCAGTGGGCCGAGTCCGTCGGGCTCGACGAGGAGCTGCGCGCGAAGCTCGCGGCCGAGCCGCGCTCGCAGGTCACCTTCGACATCGAGCCGGTCGGCGAGGGCGGCGAGATGGTCAAGCTCACCGTGGTGCACGGCGGCTTCGGGCCCGACAGCACCGTGCGCGAGATGTGCAGCGGGGGCTGGCCCGCGATCATCTCCAGCCTCAAGTCCCTGCTGGAGACGGGCGAGCCGCTGCCGGAGGGCTGAGCCGACGCGGCGCCCCTGCCGCGTCCACCGGCTCCGGGGGGGGAGCCCCCTTCTCAACGTCCCCGCCGCGCCCTACTGTCCGGGGCATGGCCACCGCAGCCTCTCTCTTCGCCCCGCGGTCACCCGGCTTCGTCGCCGATCCCTATCCGGCGTTCGCCGCACTGCGCGAGCGTGGCCGCGTCCACTTCAACGAGCCGACCCGGCAGTGGCTGATCCCGCACCACGCGGACGTCGCGGCACTGCTGAGGGACCGGCGCCTCGGCCGCACCTACCGGCACCGCTTCGCGCACGAGGACTTCGGGCGTACGGCGCCGCCCGCGGCACACGAGCCGTTCCACACCCTCAACGACAACGGGATGCTGGACCAGGAACCGCCCGACCACACGCGGGTGCGGCGCCTGGTCTCCACGGCGTTCACCCCGCGCAGGGCCGAGCGGCTGCGCCCGTACGTGGAAGGACTGGCCGCGGAGCTGGCCGACGGACTGCTCGCCGCGGGCGGCGGCGATCTGGTCGCCGACTTCGCCGAGCCGTTCCCCGTCGCGGTGATCGCCGAGCTGCTCGGCGTGCCCGCGGCCGACCGCCCGCTGCTGCGCCCCTGGTCGGCCGCCATCTGCGGGATGTACGAGCTCAACCCCGGCGAGGAGACGGCCGAACGCGCCGTGACCGCCTCCCGCGAATTCTCGGACTACCTGCGGGAGTTGATCGCCGCGCGCCGCGAAGCGCCCGGCGACGACCTGGTCAGCGCCCTGATCGCCGCGCACGACGAGGGCGAGCGGCTGTCGGAGCAGGAGATGGTGTCCACCTGCGCGCTGCTCCTCAACGCGGGCCACGAGGCCACCGTGCACTCGATCACCACCGGCTGGTGGCACCTCCAGCATCACCCGGACCAGCTCGCCGCCCTGCGCGCCGACCCGGACCTGATGCCCTCGGCCGTCGAGGAGCTGCTGCGCTACGACACCCCGCTCCAGCTCTTCGAGCGCTGGGTGCTGGAGGACATCGAGGTGGGCGGCGTACGGATTCCGCGCGGCGAGGAGGTGGCCATGCTGTTCGGCTCGGCCAACCGCGACCCCGCGGCCTTCGACGGCCCGGAACGCCTCGACCTCGCCCGCCCCGTCAACCCGCACCTCTCCTTCAGCGCGGGCATCCACTACTGCCTGGGCGCGCCCCTGGCCCGGGTCGAACTCGCCGCCGCCTTCGACACCCTGATCCGCCGGACCGCTCACCTGCGCCCGGTCTCCGGCACCCCGCGCTGGCGCCCCAACTTCGTGATCCGCGGGATGGAGCGGCTGCCGGTCACCTGCTGACCACCACTCACCGGGCGCCCGCGCCGCAGCTCACCGGGCGCCCGCGCCCGCGGCGAGGTAGTCCCCGAAGGTCACCGTGCCGACCGCGCGGTCCGGGCACAGATTGACACCGCGCCGGAAGGCCGCTGCCGCCTTGCCCGGCAGCGGAAGGGGTACGTAGCGGCCCCGCGCACCCGTGGCGCGCTGTGCCATCGCGGTCAGTTCGCCCAGCGTGTAGATCTCGGGCCCGCCCATGTCCGGAACCCGGCCCGCGGGCGGCCCCTGCGCCAGCTCCGCGAGCCTGGCGGCCACTTCGGACACCTCGACGGGCTGGAAGCGGAACCCCTTCGCCCCCACCACGACCGGCAGCCGCCGCTGGGCGCTGACCAGCCCCGCGAGCAGGTCGTGGAACTGGGTGGCCCGCAGGACGGTCCACGGGAGGGGCGAGGTCGCGATGAGGCGCTCGGCCGCGTACTTCGCGCGGTAGTAGAAGAACGGGTTCCGGTCCACGCCCACGATGGAGATGTAGACCAGGTGCGGCAGCGCGGCCCCGCCGCGCCGCGCCGCGCTCTCCGCCGCCTCGATCAGCCGCCGGGTGCAGGCCACCTCGTGCCGGGGCGAGGTCGCGCAGTGCACGATCACCGAGACGCCCTCGACGGCGGCGTCGAGGCCCTGCCCCGTGGTGAGGTCGGCGACGGCCCACGCGTACGGCCGCTCGTCCTCCGCGCGCCGCGGCCGCCGGCTCATCACCCGTACCGCGGCGCCGTCGGCCAGCAGCCGGTCCACGAGCGGCCGTCCCAGCGTGCCCGTGCCGCCCGTGACAAGAACGGTCCCCTCGGCCATGGCCCCTCCTCGCGGGAAGACGACTCAGGACAGCTTGCCACCGGAGGGCCGCCGCGGCCCGTGGCGGAGCGCCCGCTTGCCTTGGAGCGCGCTCCAAGTCGTAGCTTCACTGCGTACGGAAGACGTACGGAAACCCGCCCCGCCGCACCCCGGAGAAGACCATGACCTCCTCGCTCCCCACCCGCCGCCTCGGCGCCCTCGAAGTCTCCGCGCAGGGGCTCGGCTGCATGGGCATGAGCCACGGCTACGGCAGCTCGGACGACGCGCAGTCGGTCGCGACGCTGCACCGCGCCCTCGACCTCGGCGTGACCCTCCTGGACACCTCCGACTTCTACGGCGCGGGCCACAACGAGGAGCTGATCGGCCGCGCCCTGGCGGAGCCCCGGCACCGCGAACGCGCCGTGCTGGCCACCAAGTTCGGCTTCGCCAACGCGCTCGGCGAGCCCACCGCGATCCGCGGCGACGCGGCGTACGTGCGCCAGGCGTGCGAGGCCTCGCTGCGCCGACTCGGCGTCGACCACATCGACCTCTACTACCAGCACCGGGTCGACCCCGAGGTGCCGATCGAGGAGACCGTCGGCGCCATGGCGGAGCTGGTACGCGAGGGCAAGGTCCGGCACCTGGGGCTCTCGGAGGCGGGCGCCGAGACCATCCGCCGGGCCCACGCGGTGCACCCCATCGCCGCGCTGCAGAGCGAGTGGTCGCTGTGGACGCGGGACCTGGAGGACGGGATCGCGCCGCTGTGCCGGGAGCTGGGCATCGGCCTCGTACCGTTCTCGCCGCTCGGCCGCGGCTTCCTCACCGGCCGCTACACCAGCGTCGACGGGCTGGCCGAGGGCGACATGCGCCGCAACCAGCCGCGCTTCGCCGACGGCAACCTGGAGCGCAACCTCGCCATCGTGGAGCGCCTCGACGCGCTCGCGGCGGAGAAGGGCGTGACCGCCGGGCAGCTCGCGCTCGCCTGGGTGCAGCACCGGGGCGAGGACGTGGTGCCCATCCCCGGCACGCGCCGCGAGAAGTACCTCGCCGAGAACCTCGCGGCCCTGGACATCGCCCTCACCCCCGAGGAGCTGGCGGGCATCGAGTCGGCCGCGCCCCGCGAGGACGTCGCGGGCGACCGCTACGACGCCAACAGCGCCGCGTACGTGGGCCGTTGATCCGGCGGGGGGGGGCTCACCCCTCCAGGCTCAGGCTCCAGTCACCCGGCCGCCCGGTGAGGGTCGCCGTGGAGAGCGGCTGGACGTCGAGGTGCCAGTACGCGTGCGGCGGCGCGCTCAGCGCGTAGCAGAGCGCCGCGCGCACCACCGAGGGCTCGGCGACCGCGACGGCCCAGCCGTCATCGCCGACGGGCCGGGTGTCGAGCCAGCCGCCGATGCGCCGTATGAAGGCGAGCAGGGTCTCCCCGCCGTGCGGCGCGGCGCGCGGATCGGCGAGCCACTGGCTCACCGCTGCCGACTCGGACTCGGCGACCTCCGGCAGCGTGCGGCCCTGCCAGCGGCCCATGTCGCAGTCGCGCAGGGCCGGTTGGGCCAGCGGGGTCAGGCCCAGCACCTCGCCGGTGTCCCGGCAGCGCGGCGCGGGCGAGCAGTAGCGCAGCTCGGCGGCCGCCAGATGCGCGTACGCGGGCACCTTGCGGCGCACCGCGTCCCAGCCCACCGGGTCCAGCGGCCGCTCGTCGCCGAAGCGCACGTCGAGCACGGCGGAACTCAGGGCGGCGGCGACCAGCGTGACGCGTGAGCGCATTGAGGGATCGTAGAGCGCATACGCCCCCGTGTTCGATAGTCGGCGGAGAAATCGGTGCGGGCCCTGGACGCCCGTACGGGGACGGGGCGCCCGCACCGCTCCGCGCTGGACACCCCTGGCCTGCCCGTACGCCGTTTCCGCGCCGCGTCCACGTACCGTCTACGCCCTCCCGTAGATCTCCTCGTACGCGGTACGCAGGCGGCGCACCCCCTCGGCCACGTCCTGCTCGGCCGCCGCGGGCGCGAAGGTGATCCGCAGGTGCGGGGCCGGGGGTTCGGCGGGGAAGTACGGGGCGCCGGGCGCGACGGCGACCCCGGCCCGCATCGCGGCGGCGACGAGCACGCGCTCCTCCACGCCCTCGGGGAGCCGCACCCACAGGTGGTAGCCGCCGCGGGGCGCGTGCGCCAGGTGCAGCGCGGGCAGTTCACGGGCCAGCGCGGTGAGCATGACCTCGCGCCGCTGCCGCAACTTGCCCGCGACGGCGCGCAGATGGCGGCCCCAGGAGGGCGAGCCGACGAGTTCGAGCGCGGCCTCCTGGAGAGGGCGCGGCACGAAGAAGCTGTCCACGACCTGCACCGCGCGCAGCCGCTCCAGCACGGGCCCGCGCGCGGCGAGCGCGCCCACGCGCAGGCTGGGCGAGGCGGGCTTGGTGAGCGAGCGCACGTGCACCACCACGCCGTCCGGGTCCTCGGCGCGCAGCGCGGGCGGCAGCGGCCCGGCGTCCTCGTGCCCGAGGTGGCGGGCGAAGTCGTCCTCGACCACGAAGGCGCCCGACTCCCGCGCCACGCGCAGCACTTCGGCGCGCCGCTCGGCCGACAGCACGGCGCCCGTCGGATTCTGGAAGAGCGGCTGGCACACGAAGACCCGCGCCCCGCTCCCCCGGAACGCCGCCTCCAGCAGCTCGGGCCGCACCCCCTCGGCGTCCACCGGTACGGGCACGGGGCGCAGCCCCGAGGCGCGGGCGGCCGCCAACGTGCCGGGATAGGCGGGCGATTCGACCAGCACGGCCGCGCCCGGCGCCGCGAGCGCCCGCAGCGCGGTGGTCAGCGCGCTCTGGCCGCCCGCCGTGATCAGTACGTCGGAGGCGTGCACCGCGCCGGAGTGACCGCCGATCTCCCGCGCGAACCAGCCGCGCAGCTCCCCCACACCCTCAACGGGCGGCCTGCCCCAGGCGCCCGGGCGCCGCGCGGCCCGCGCCATCGCGGCGGCCAGTGCGCGCTCGGGGCGCCAGCTCTCCGGCAGATAGCCGCCGTTCAGCTCGATCACGCCGGGCGGCGGAACGGTGAGCGTGGCGCTCACCCCCTGCGCGTCCACGCTGCGCGGCACCTGGTCGCCCGACGGGTCGGCGCTCAGCGCCACCTCCTGCCACGAGGTGTCGCCCGCGGGCGTCCGCTCCGGGTGCGGCTCGGCGCGGTAGGCCCCCGAGCCCGGGCGGGTGACCACGAGGCCCTCGGCGGTGAGGGTGGAGAGCGCGCGGGAGACGGTGACCGGGCTGACCCGGTACCGCTCCACGAGCGCGCGACTCGACGGCAGCTTCTCTCCCGGGGAGTAGCGGTCGAGATCCCGCCGGAGAGCGGTGGCCAATTCACCCACACTGCTACGCTGTTGCATGACAGCACAGGATAGCGCTACCGATCAGACACCGATAGCGGTTCCCCTCCCGGAGAGCGGGAAGGCACCTCGTACGGAGCGCGCCACGGCTCCCGAGGGCTCTCCCGGGGGCTCCTCCGCGACCCCGCGCGGCGGTCTGCTCGCCGCCGCCCTCGGCGTCGTCTGCTTCTCCCTCACCTTCCCCGGCACGGCCTGGGCCCTGGAGGGCTTCGGCCCCTGGACCTCGGTCACCCTGCGCACCGTGACCGCCGCCGCGGCCGCCGCCGTCCTGCTCGCGGTGCTGCGGGTGCCGGTGCCCGCGCGCCGCCACTGGCCGGGGCTGGCCGTGGCCGCCTCCGGCGTCGTGGCCGGCTTCCCCGTGCTGACCACCCTCGCGCTGGAGACCTCCAGCACCTCGCACGCCGCCGTGGTGGTGGGCCTGCTCCCGCTGACCACCGCCGTCTACTCCTCGCTGCGCACCGGGGCGCGCCCGTCCCCCGCGTTCTGGGCCGTCGCGCTCGCGGGCGCCGCCGTGGTGGTGGCCTTCGCCCTGTACGAGAGCGGCGGCGCTCCCACCAGGGCCGACCTCTACCTCGGCGGGGCGCTGCTGGTGTGCGCAGCGGGCTACGCGGAGGGCGGCCGCCTCGCCCGCGAACTCACCGGTCTCGAGGTGATCGGCTGGGCCCTCATCGGCAGCCTGCCGCTCGCCGTCCCCGCCGCGGCGCTGGCCCTGTGGGCCGAGCCCGTGCACGTCACCCCGCACGCGGTCGCGGGCCTGCTGTGGGTGTCCCTCGGCTCCACGCTCCTGGGGCTGCTGCTCTGGTACCGGGGCCTGGGCACCGCCGGCGTGGCCCGCGCCGGGCAGGTCCAGCTCGCGCAGCCGCTGCTCACCCTGGTGTGGTCGGTGCTGCTGCTCGGCGAGCGCCTGTCCCCCGCGGCGCCGCCCGCCGCGCTCGCCGTGCTGGTGGTCATCGTCCTCGTACAGCGCACCAAGGCCTGACAGGGCGCGAAAGGGGTCAACCCCGGCGGCCCGCCGTAGACTTGCCGCACGGCTCGATACGCCGTACCCATGGGAGTACGGCACTTCCGACCTGCACCTGCACCCTGCGGACAGGAGGGCAGTCCTGATGCGAGCGAATACGGGCGACCATCTGCTGATGCACGGCCGGGTCGTCGGACAGCACGACCGTGTCGCGGAGATCGTCGAGGTTCTGGGGCCCGACGGCGAGCCGCCGTACCGGGTGCGCTTCGAGGACGGCCACGAGACGGTCATGTCCCCGGGCCCCGACACCGTCATCAAGGAGCCGCACACCCGCGGGGAGCCGTAAGCGCGAGCGCGCGCCCACGGCACCTCGGAGGACGGCCGCCGCCCCGCGTACGGGGTGGCGGCCGTCCTGTGTGTGGGGGGCCGGTGCGCGTGGGCCGGTGTGCGGGGTTCGCGTACGGCTTGTGTACGGGATTGCGTGCGGGCTCGCGTTCGCGGGCCCGGCGGGTTCCCGTACGGCGCCTCGTACGCCCCATGGGGCACACTCCACACCCGCTCCACACGCCGGTGCGACCCGGAGGTAACGTCTGGCGTCGGGGCGGCAGAACCCGTGCGGCGACGGCGCCGCGGCGGGGCCGCCGGGACCGAGGACCAGCGAAAGGCACGAGGTGACGGACTCTATTGCCGACGTGGAACGCGTCGGAGTGGTGGGAGCCGGCCAGATGGGTTCGGGCATTGCCGAGGTGTGTGCGCGGGCCGGACTGGAAGTCATGGTCGCCGAGACCAACGGCGAAGCACTGGAGCTGGGCCGCACCCGGCTGGTGAACTCGCTGGACAAGGCGGCCGAGCGCGGCAAGCTCACCCGCGAGGAGAGCGACGCGGCGCTGAACCGGCTCAGCTTCACCACCGACCTCGGCGACTTCGCCGACCGCGATCTGGTGATCGAGGCGGTCATCGAGAACGAGCAGGTCAAGACCGAGATCTTCCAGGTTCTCGACCAGGTGGTGACCCGGCAGGACGCGATCCTGGCCTCCAACACCTCCTCCATCCCGCTGGTGAAGCTGGCCGTCGCGACCTCCCGTCCCGACCAGGTCATCGGCATCCACTTCTTCAACCCGGCGCCCGTGCAGCAGCTCGTCGAGCTGATCCCCGCGCTGACCACGGGGGACGAGACGATCAAGCGCGCCGAGGCGGCCATCGGCGGCATCCTGGGCAAGCACACCATCCGCGCCCAGGACCGCTCGGGCTTCGTGGTGAACGCGCTGCTGATCCCGTACCTGCTCTCCGCTGTCCGGATGTTCGAGTCCGGCATCGCGAGCCGCGAGGACATCGACAACGGCATGGAGATGGGCTGCGCCCACCCCATGGGCCCGCTCAAGCTCTCCGACCTGATCGGCCTGGACACGGTCGTCTCGGTGGCAGAGTCGATGTACGCCGAGTTCAAGGAGCCCCTGTACGCGGCGCCCCCGCTCCTCCAGCGCATGGTCGAGGCAGGCCGCCTGGGCCGAAAGACAGGCGCAGGCTTCTACGCCTACAACTGAGCCCCCGGCTCGATCCCGGGCCCCGACAACCTGCTGCACGCAGGCGGTTGGGGCCCTTTTTCATGCCCGGACGCCGGCCCGCGCACACTGATTGAATACGAAACAGTCACGAATCGAGCATGGGCCCCGCTCGCCCCTTTCCTTGGCAATTCCGGCGTATAGCATCCTGCTTCGCTCTTATCCCAAGGGGGGATCTGCCATGACAAACCAGCAACAGCCGCCATTTCAGCCGCAACAGCCGTATCAGCAGCAGTACCCGCAGCAGCCTCAACAGCCGTTCGGGCAGGCTCCGTTCCAGCAGCAGCCCTTCCCGCCGCAGCCGCCGCAGAAGAAGTCGGGCGCGGGCAAGAAGGTGGGGCTCGGGTGTCTCGGCGTCGTCGCCGTGTGCGTCCTGATCGGGATCGGCAGCGCGGCGATGTCCGGCGGCGGCGAGGACGGCGATGCCACCGCCTCCACGTCGGAGGCGAAGGACGCCGGTCAGAAGGCCGAGAAGCAGAGCCAGGCGGACCAGTTCAAGGCGTACGTGAGCAAGAACGGCTCTCCCGCCGAGAAGAAGGCCGTCGCGCACGTGACCAAGGTGCAGGGTGCCGGCGAGCAGAACGACGTGCTCGACGCCGCCGACATCTACACCGACTACGCGGGCGGCCTCACCGGCGCGCACACCGGCGAAGGCAAGCTCCTCGCCTCGGCCTTCGCCGACTGGAAGGACAGCGAGAACGGCCTGGTCACGGTCTACGACAAGGACGGCGAGATCCTGTCCAACGGCAACTTCTGACGGGCGCGCGCCGGCCCGCCCTCAGCTCACCGTCGCCGTTCTGTCCGGGGCGGTGCACGGCGAAGGGGGCGGGGTGTGGGCCGGCGGATTCTCGTTGCGCAGGAGGAGCAGGGCAGCGTCGTCCGTGAAGTGATCGCCCGTGTGGGCGCGCAGGGCCGTTCGTACGGAGGCGATCACGGCCGCGGGGCAGGGCGCGGAAGCCAGGGCCGCGCGGAGCGTGGCGGCCAGGTCGAAGTACGTGCCGCGCGCGTCCCTCGCGTCCTCGGCCCCGTCGGTGTGCAGGAACAGCGCGTCGCCCGGCGGCAGATGGAGGCGCAGCGGCGCGGGGAGCGCGGCGGGGAGCGGGAAGAGGCCGAGCGGCGGCAGCGGTTCGGCCTCGGAGGCCGTGCCGCCGACGCTCGCGCCGCCGTCCGCCGAGAGGCGGTAGGGCCACGGGTGGCCGCAGTTGTGCGCGGCGACGGTGCCGTTCTCGCGGGCCTCCAGCAGCAGGACGGTGACGAAGTCCTCCGACACCGCCTCGTCGGCGCCCGTCCCATCCGCCCCCGCCCCGTACGACCCCGCGCCCCGCACCCGCAGATGGCGCCCCAGCCCGCGCTCCAGCCGGCGGAGCAGACCGTCGAGCTCGGCCTCGTCGTGCGCGGCCTCGCGGAAGGTGCCGAGCACCGCCGACACGGTGTCCAGCGCCGCCAAGCCGTGCCCGCGCACATCGCCCATGATCACCCGCACCCCGAACGGCGTGGCCACCGCGTCGTACAGATCACCGCCCACCTCGGCGCCCCGGGTGGCCGAGAGCTGGCCGGCGGCGACCGCGTACCCCTCCAGGCGCGCGGGCGGCGGACGCAGCAGGACCTCCTGCGCTGCGGTGGCGACCTCGCGCGCCCGGCTCAGCTCGCGGGTGAGGCTGCTGCGCCGTCGCGCGGCGAGATAGCTGGCGACGACGACGCAGAGGATCGCGGCGCAGGTGCCGAATCTGCTGCCCGTACCGATGTCGGCCGAGTCGCTGTGGAGCCAACTGACGTGCCCGGCCAGCGGGTTGAGCGGATAGAGCGCGAACAGGGCGCACGCGCCGCCGAACACCACCCCGCGCCGATGCCCCGTACCCGCGCAGGAGACGGCCGGCGTCGCGGCCAGCAGCGGGACCAGATTGACGTGCAGCGGCACCACATAGACCCAGGTCAGGATCGCGAGGACCCACAGCACGGGGGCCGCGAAGGGCAATGCCCTGCGGGCCGCGCACCCCCCGTGACCGCTTCCCGCCATCGCGCCGAGCCCCGTTCCCTCTACATCGCCGACCGTGACGATGGTGACCGAGCCATGGCCCAAGCCTCTGCCCGTCGTGGCCCCGCTCACCCGAATGAGTGAGCAGGGAACAGTGATCGGGGAACGGCACCCCGGAACGCACGAAGCGCGCGGCACCACGCCGCGCGCTCCGCACTCGTACGAGGCCGACGGCCGCTCTCGCAGCCGACACCCGCTCAGGCAGCTCAGGCCCCCCGCAGCACCGCCCCGGTCCGCTCGACAGCGGAGGCCACCGCGGCGTCGCGGGCCGCGCTCGCCTCGTCCGCCTTCAGCGTCCGGTCGGGCGCGCGGAAGCGCAGTGCGTACGCCAGGGACTTGCGGCCCTCGCCCACCTGCTCGCCGGTGAAGACGTCGAACAGCCGCAGCGATTCGAGGAGTTCACCCGCGCCGGCACGCAGCGCCGACTCCACGTCGGCGGCGGGCACCGAGGTGTCGACGATCAGCGCGACGTCCTGCGTGGCCACCGGGAACGTGGACACGTGCGGGCCCTCCACGACCCCGCCGCCCGCGCGCTCCACCACGTCGAGGTCGAGCTCCATCGCGGAGGTCCGCTCCGGCAGGCCGAGGGCCTTGAGCACCCGCGGGTGCAGCTCGCCCGCGTGGCCCGCGAGGGTGCGCTCGCCGTCGACCGTGACGTACAGCGCGGCGCAGCGGCCCGGGTGCCACGGCGCGTACTGCGCGCTCTCCACCGTGAGCTCGGTCCGCGCCTGGCGCGCGACGGTGCGCGCGGCCTCGACGGCGTCGGCCCATCCCGCGGTGCGGCCCTCGCCCCACCAGCCGGCGCGCTCACGGGAGCCGGAGAGCACCGCTGCGGCGTACCGCGGCTGCTCGGGGAGCGCGGCGTCCATCGCCGCGATCTCCTCGTCGGTCGGGCGGCCCTCGACGCTGAGCCGCACCGGGTCCTTCTCCTCGCCGGTCGGCAGGAAGACCAGGCCGGTCTCGAAGAGGGCGAGGCCGCCGTCGGCGCTGCCCCGGCCGTCGTTCCGCCGCAGCGCGCCGAGCAGGCCGGGCAGCAGCGTGGTGCGCAGCGCCGGCTCCTCGTCGGAGAGCGGGTTGACCAGCTTGACCGTACGGCGGCGCCGGTCGCCCGCGTCCAGCCCGAAGGCGTCCCACGAGGCGTCCCCGATGAAGGGGTAGTTGAGCACCTCGGTGTACCCGGTGCCGGCCAGCGCGCGGCCGACCCTGCGGTGCAGCCGCTGCCGCTCGGTCAGGCCGCGCCCGGCGGGGGGCTTGGGCAGCGTGGAGGGCAGGTTCTCATAGCCCTCAAGACGGATGACCTCCTCCGCGAGGTCGTTGATCTCGCGGAGGTCGGGCCGCCAGGACGGCACCGTCACGGTCAGCTCGTCCTGCCCGTACACATCGCAGCCCACGGCCTGGAGGCGGCGCACGACGGTCTCCCTGCCGTACGCCACGCCCGCGACCTTGTCCGGGTGGTCGGCGGCCATCTTGACCGTGTGCGGCCCGGACGGCGCGGTCACCTCGGTGACCCCGGCCTCGGCCGTGCCGCCCGCGAGCAGCACCAGCAGGTCGACGGTGCGCTGCGCGGCGGCAGCGGCGGCCTGCGGGTCGACGCCGCGCTCGAAGCGCCGGGACGCCTCGGAGCCGAGCCGGTGCCTGCGGGCCGTACGCGCGACCGAGACCGAGTCGAAGTGCGCGGCCTCCACCACGATGTCGGTGGTCCCGCGCCACTCCCCGGTCTCGGGGTCCTGCACGGGGTCGGCGATCTCGCTGTTGGCCCCGCCCATGACGCCGGCCAGGCCGATCGGGCCCGCGTTGTCCGCGATGACCAGGTCCTCGGCGTCCAGCGCGCGCTCGGTGCCCTCCAGGGTGGTGAGCTTCTCGCCCTGCTCGGCGCGGCGGACCGTGATCGGGCCGTCGATGCGGCTCTGGTCGTAGGCGTGCAGCGGCGAACCGAGCTCCAGCATCACGTAGTTGGTGATGTCCACCGGCAGCGAGACCGGGCGCATCCCGGCCTTCTGCAGGCGCCGCTGGAGCCAGATCGGCGACTTCGCGTCGGGGCGCAGCCCGGTGACGGTGCGCGCCGTGAAGCGGTCGCAGCCGCGCGGGTCGGCGACCTTGACCGGGTAGCCGAAGGAGTTCGGCGCGGGCACGTCCAGCAGCGCCGGGTCGCGGAGCTGGAGCCCGTACGCGGTGGCCGTCTCGCGGGCGATGCCGCGCATGGACAGGCAGTACCCGCGGTCGGGCGTGACGGCGATGTCCAGCACCTCGTCGACGAGCTCCAGCAGCTCGATCGCGTCGGTGCCGGCCTCGTGCTCGGGCGGGAGCACGATGATGCCGTCATGGTCGTCGCCCATGCCCAGCTCGGCCGCCGAGCAGATCATGCCCTCGGAGACCTTGCCGTAGGTCTTGCGCGCGGAGATCTTGAAGTCCCCGGGCAGCACGGCGCCGGGCAGGACCACGACGACCTTGTCGCCGACGGCGAAGTTCCGCGCGCCGCAGACGATGTTCTGCGGCTCGCCGGTGCCGTTGGCCTGGCCGACGTCCACCTGGCAGTAGCGGATCGGCTTCTTGAACTCGGTCAGCTCCTCGATGGCGAGCACCTGGCCGACCACGAGCGGGCCCTTGAGCCCCGCCCCGAGCTGCTCGACCGTCTCGACCTCGAGTCCGGCGGCGATCAGCTTCGCCTGGACGTCGCGGCCGGTCTCCCCCTCCGGCAGGTCCACGTACCCCCGGAGCCACGAAAGCGGCGCCCGCATCAGATCTCCATCCCGAACGGCCGGGTGAAGCGCACGTCACCCTCGACCATGTCTCGCATGTCCTCGACGTTGTGGCGGAACATCAGCATCCGCTCGATGCCGAACCCGAAGGCGAACCCGCTGTAGCGCGCGGGGTCCACCCCGCAGGCCGTCAGCACGCGCGGGTTGACCATTCCGCAGCCGCCCAGCTCGATCCAGCCCTCGCTGGAGCAGGTGCGGCAGGGCCGCTCCGGGTCGCCGACGGAGGCGCCGCGGCAGGCGAAGCAGACCATGTCCATCTCGGCGGACGGCTCGGTGAAGGGGAAGTACGAGGGCCGCAGCCGGGTCTCCAGGCCCTCGCCGAACAGCGCCCGCACCATGTGGTCGAGCGTGCCCTTGAGGTCCGTCATGGTCAGGCCCTCGTCGATCGCGAGCAGCTCGACCTGGGTGAAGACCGGGGTGTGCGTGGCGTCCAGCTCGTCGGTGCGGTAGACCCGCCCCGGGCAGATCACGTACACCGGCAGCTCGCGCTCCAGCAGGGAGCGGATCTGCACCGGCGAGGTGTGAGTGCGCAGCACCACGCCGCTGTCCTCCTCCTGCTTGCCCTCCTGGGGGCTCTGCACGAAGAAGGTGTCCTGCATGGAGCGCGCCGGGTGGTCGGGGCCGAGGTTGAGCGCGTCGAAGTTGAACCACTCCGTCTCCGCCTCGGGGCCCTCGGCGACCTCGTACCCCATCGCGACGAAGACGTCCTCGATGCGCTCGGAGAGCGTGGTCAGCGGGTGGCGGGCGCCTGCCGGGGTGCGGTCGTACGGCAGCGTGACGTCCACCGCCTCCTCGACCAGCACCCGCTCGTCGCGCTCCCGCTCCAGCTCCTCCTGGCGCAGCTTGAGCGCCTTGCTCACGGCGCCGCGTGCCTGGCCGACGCGCTTGCCGGCCTCGGCCTTGGCGTGCGGCGGGAGGGCTCCGATCTCACGGTTGGCGAGGGCCAGCGGGGAACGGTCGCCCGCGTGGGCCGCCTTCACCTCGCGCAGCGCCTCGAGATCCGCCGCGCCGGCGATGGCGGAGATCGCCTCGTCCTTGGCCCGGTCGATCTCTTCCGGTTTCAGTGCCTCGACCTCAACTGGGTCGTACGACTTATTGGGTGCCGACATCTCTTCCCGTGCTTCCGATTGGCTTGGCTGCGCGCCCTGCTCACACGTCCCGGCGCCCGGCCGGTGGTGCCGGACGATGCTGCGTGGTGCGATGCGAAAGGTGCCAAAGGTCGAGTCTAAAGGGACGCGTGGATTCCCTTGCACGGCCCTTGCGCGGGGCCCTGCGCGCGGGCGGAACAGGGCGCCCGTTGCGCCGCCCGCGGCCGCCGGTGAAGCCCGTGAGCGCCGCTCAGGCCATGAAGGCCGGTGCGCTCACGGGCAGGGTAAATCGGAACCTGGCGCCGCCGGCGCCGGGTGCGCGGTCCACCGTGATGGTGCCGCCGTGCGCCTCGACGATGCCCTTGACGATGTAGAGCCCCAGGCCCGTGCCGCCGCGCTTGCTGCCCCGCCAGAAGCGGGTGAAGACGCGGGTCATGGACTCCTCGGGGATGCCGGGCCCCTCATCGCTCACGGTCACCGCCGTCCCCTCGTCGCCGTTGCGCGTGGGTGCCGGGGCCACCTCGATGGTGACGGTGCCCTCGCCGTGCCGCACCGCGTTCTCCAGCAGGTTGCCGAGCACCTGGTCGATCTTGTCGGGGTCGGCCCACAGCTCGGGCAGTCCGTCGGCGATGTGCGTAGCGAACCGCCCGGCGGGCTGTCCGGCCGCCACGTGCGCCTCGACGTGTCGGGCCACCGCGGCGGCCAGATCGACGAGCTGGCGGCGCACCTCCAGGCGCCCCGAGTCGATCCGGGAGATGTCCAGGAGCTCGGCTATGAGCCGGGTCACGCGGTTCGCGTCCGCGTCCACGGTCTCCAGCATCAGCCGCTTCTGGTCGTCGTTGAACCGTTCCCACTTCGCGAGCAGCGTCGCGGTGAACCCCTTCACCGACGTCAGCGGCGACCGCAGCTCGTGCGCCACGGTCGCGATCAGCTCCGCGTGCCCGCGCTCGGTGCGGCGCCGCGCCTCGGTGCCCCGCAGCCCGACCACGAGCCGCTGCACGGGCCCGCAGGGCCGGGAGCGCACATAGCGCGCGGAGACCAGCACCTCGCGGCCGCCGGGCAGCAGCAGATTGCGCTCGGGCTGCCCGGTGCGGGTGGCCAGGCCGCCGTACGGATCGGTGAGCCGCCACCAGCGCTGGCCCTCCAGGTCCTCCAGGGGCAGCGCGCCGTCGATGGGGCGGCCCAGTGCCTCTTCGGGGGTACGGCCCGTGATGCGCGCGGCGGCGGCGTTGAAGCAGATGACCCTGCCGGTGCTGTCGGCCACCACGAGGCCGTCGGGAAGGTCGTCGGGGCCGATGCCCAGATCGCCGGGGTGGGGCGTCAACTCGCCCTGCTGCGGCGGGAGTCCGGCGAGCGCCTCGGCTCCGCCGGGTGCGGGGACGCGGCCTCCGGGCGGGCAGGGGGCGGCGGTGGGCAACCCGTGTGCACGCGCGTCGCTCGTGCCGACATCCATGCCCGTCGCACCCCCTTTTCGGGCTCCGCTCCCCCGGGCAGGACACCCTACTAGCTCGGGGTGACGGAACGGCACCCTCCACCGGAGCGCTGGGCACGGGCCGATGCATAGAGGCAAACGGCGGCAGCGGTGGCGAGGTTGAGGCTCTCCGCGGCGCCGTGAATCGGAACGCGCACCACCGCATCCGTGAGTGCGCGGGTCTCCTCCGGCAGCCCCCACGCCTCGTTGCCGAACACCCAGGCGGTGGGCGCCCCCATCCGCCCGGCGTCCAGCTCCTCGTCGAGGTCGCCCTCGCCCGCGCCGTCGGCGGCCAGCACCCGCACCCCGGCCTCGCCGAGCCCCCGCACGGCCTCCTCCACCGGCACCCCCACCACGACGGGCAGGTGGAACACCGAACCCACCGAAGCCCGCACCGACTTGGGGTTGTAGAGGTCCACCGAGGCGTCGGTGAGCAGCACGGCCTCGGCGCCCGCCGCGTCGGCGCAGCGCAGCACCGTACCGGCGTTCCCCGGGTCGCGTACGTTGGCGAGCACGGCCACCAGGCGGGGCCGCTCGGACAGCACCTCGCCCAGCGGGCGGTCGACGAACCGGCAGACCCCGACGAGCCCCTGCGGCGTGACGGTCTGCGCCAGCGAGGCGACGGTCGCCTCGTCCGCGAAGTGCACCCGCGCCTCCGCCCCGTACGCCGCCTCGACGATCTCCGGGTGCCGCTCGGCCGCCTCGACCGTCGCGAACAGCTCCAGCAGCGCGGGCCCCTCGGCGTCCCGGAAGCGCGCGGCCTCGCGCACCGCCTGCGGTCCCTCGGCCAGGAAGCGCCGCTCCTTGGCGCGGAAGTTCCGGCGCAGCAGCCGCCTGGCGGCGGCGACGCGGGCTGAGCGCGGGGAGATCAGTTCGGGGGTGGCCATGGGCGGTCGGCTCGCTCCTGGTTCGGTACGCGTGCGTACGGCAGGCGGGTGGACGAACGGGCGTCGGAACATGCGAAGGACCCGCAGGCCAGGCTGCGGGTCCTCACGTCACGCGCGGGGAAGAGCCGGTCAGGCGGCCTTCGGGGCGTTGACGTCGCTCGGCAGAGCCTTCTGCGCGACCTCGACGAGCGCGGTGAACGCGGCGGCGTCGTTGACCGCGAGCTCGGCCAGCATCTTGCGGTCGACCTCGACGTTGGCGGCCTTCAGACCCTGGACGAAGCGGTTGTAGGTGATGCCGTTCGCACGGGCGGCGGCGTTGATCCGCTGGATCCAGAGCTGGCGGAAGTCGCCCTTGCGCTTCTTGCGGTCGTTGTAGTTGTAGACGTAGGAGTGGGTGACCTGCTCCTTCGCCTTGCGGTACAGACGCGAACGCTGGCCGCGGTAGCCGCTGGCCTGGTCGAGGATCGTCCGGCGCTTCTTCTGTGCGTTGACTGCCCGCTTGACGCGTGCCACTTGATAACTCCTTGTAGGCGGGGGCCGGAGGCGCGCTGCGCGCTACGGCCCGGAACGAATGGGGTCCCGGTCGTGCGGGGTCTTACTTGCCGAGAAGCCTCTTCATCTTCTTGGCGTCTGCCGGGGCCATCTCGGTCTTGCCCTCAAGGCGACGCGTCAGCGTCGACGGCTTGTGCTCGAGAAGGTGGCGGCGACCGGCACGCTGGCGCATCACCTTGCCGGAGCCGGTGACCTTGAAGCGCTTGCGGGCACCACTGTGCGTCTTGTTCTTCGGCATGTCGCCGTTCTCTCCTCGTCGATGGGTCCCGGCACGGCTCGCCCGGAAGCGGGCATGCCGGAACTCACGGTGGTTCGGTTGGTTTCCCGGGGCGGGGTGCCCCCGGAGGGGGCTCACGCCTCGGCGGGCTCCTCGGCCGGCTCCTCAGCAGCGGTCTCGCCCTGCTGACGGGCCTCCTTGCGAGCAGCCTGGGCCTCGCGGGCCTCGGCCATCGCCTCGGTCTTCTTCTTGTGCGGACCGAGAACCATGATCATGTTCCGGCCGTCCTGCTTCGGGTTGGACTCGATGAAGCCGAGGTCGGAGACATCGTCCGCGAGCCGCTGCAGCAGCCGGAAGCCCAGCTCCGGGCGGGACTGCTCACGACCGCGGAACATGATCGTGATCTTGACCTTGTCACCCTGCTTGAGGAACCGGACGACATGACCCTTCTTGGTGTCGTAGTCGTGCGGATCGATCTTCGGCCGGAGCTTCATCTCCTTGATGACCGTGTGCGCCTGGTTCTTGCGCGCTTCACGGGCCTTCATGGCCGACTCGTACTTGAACTTTCCGTAGTCCATGAGCTTGCAGACCGGCGGACGTGCGTTCGCCGCCACCTCGACCAGGTCGAGGTCGTACTCCTGCGCAAGCTCCAGGGCCTTGGCAAGCGGCACGATGCCGACCTGCTCGCCACTGGGACCGACGAGTCGCACCTCGGGGACGCGAATCCGGTCGTTGATGCGGGGCTCGGCGCTGATGGGGCCTCCTCGGGTGCACCGCGCGGCCATCTGGCGAACGGCCGCACATGAGTCTGTTAATGGTGACCACCGAGCCGGACGCGAAAAACGCCCCGGACGGGACACATGCGGGGCTCCAATCGATCCGGAGCACCGACGCGTAACCGCGGGGCGCAGCCTGACCAGTGACCCGCGGCCCCACGGGGCCGTCAGGTGGGAAGTCGGAGCCTCCACTTGTGGGCCTTCGACGGGATCGCGCGGGAGAGCGCGGCTGTCTCAGGCCGGTCGATGTACCAGCATACCAGGGCCGGGGACCAGTCCCCACGGGCATGACGCCACCGGCCGGGGCATAGGCTGGGGCGCATGAGCGACGCCGCACCCTCCGGCCACTCCGGCCCCTCCGACACCACCGAGTCCGCAGCACCCTCGCAGGCAGCGGCGCCCGACTTCGACGGCATGACCCGCGACATCGCGGACGTACCCGCGGTCGAGGTCATCACCACCGTAGCCGTCCACCTGATGAGCTCCGCCGCGGTCAACCTCGGGCTGGCCGAGGAGGGCGAGCAGCACAAGGACCTGGACGAGGCGCGGAAGCTGATCACCGCGCTGGCGGGTCTTGTCACCGCGGGCGCCACCGAGATCGGCTCGTACCACGCGGCGCCGCTGCGCGACGGGCTCAAGTCGCTGCAGCTCGCCTTCCGCGAGGCCTCCGTTGTGCCGGACGAGCCGGGGCAGGGCCCCGGCGAGAAGTACACCGGGCCCGTGCACGGCTGACCGCCGCACCGCCCCTCCGACGTCCGAGGTTCCCGAGCCCGCTCAGCGCTTCGCCTGGGCGGGCTCCGCGTTGGCGAGGGCGTCCTCCGCCGGCACCTGCGGGTGCGTGAGCCGGTGCAGGCCCGCGGCCAGTACGCCGCCGACCAGCGGCGCGAGGATGAACAGCCAGATCTGCGCCAGTGCGTCGGCGCCCGCGAAGAGCGCGGGGCCGATGCTGCGCGCCGGGTTCACCGAGGTGCCGGTGAGCGGGATGCCGACGAGGTGGACGACCGCGAGGGCCATGCCGATGGGCAGGCCGTCGAAGCCGACCACGGCCACCTTGTGGGTGACCGACAGCACCACGTAGACCAGCATCGCGGTGAGCAGGATCTCGGCGACGAAGGCGCCGAAGGCGTTGATGTGCACGGTGGAGCGGTCGCCGAAGCCGTTGGAGCCGAAGGCGCCGTCCGTCTGCAGGCCCGGCACCTGCTTGGCGACCAGGAACAGCAGCAGGGCGCCGATGATCCCGCCGACGACCTGGGAGATCCAGTAGCGCACGGCGGTGTTCAGGTTCATGCGGCCGGCGACGACCATGCCGAGGGTCACGGCCGGGTTCACATGGCAGCCCGAGATGGGGCCGATCGCGTAGGCGAGGGCCAGCAGGGTGAAGCCGAAGGCGAGGGCGACGCCGAGGGTGCCGATGTAGGTCATGCCCAGCACGGCGGAGCCGACGGCGATGAAGACCAGCGCGGCCGTGCCGACCAGCTCGGCGGCGTACGGCTGCGGGCGGCTCTCCGCGTCGAAGAGCAGCGAGGCGGCCTCCGCCTTCCGGTCGCTCATCGACTTCTTGGGGTCGTTGGTGTCCGACGACTGGGACGTCATGGGTCCTCCCGTGGCGCGTGATGCTCACGTGGGTACGTGGCCGAGTGTCCGCCGCGGGTGGGCGGGACGCACGTCAGCGAGCGGGAGGCTCCGGTACGAGGCGGATCAGCGCAGGTAGAAGGCGTTCTCCGGGAGCCGGGTCTCGGGCGGGAGCAGGGCCAGGGACAGGCCGCGCTCCAGGCGGGAGCGCAGCGCCTCGTTCTCGGCGAGCGCGGTGGCGAGGCGGCGCACGGTGCCGCGCGCGTCCGCCTCGGGTACGAGGGCGAGCGCGAGGGTGGCGTCCGCGTCGGAGCCGCCCGGCGCGAGGTGGGCGCCCGCGACGTCAGGCTCGGCGGCCAGCATGCCGTGCAGCGCCTCGGTGACGGCGGGGTCGGTGAGCGGGCTGGTGCGGTTGCGGCCCTCGGCGAGCGCGTACAGGGCTGGGCCCGTGAGCTGGTACGGGACCGGGCCGGCGAGGTCGAGGACCAGGGTGTCGGCGCCCTCGTGGGCCAGGGCCTGGAGCGCCTGGTGCAGCGGGACGGCGACCGGGCGGGCGTCCTCGCGCCAGCGGGCGAGCGCGTCCGTGGAGGTGAACGCCGGCAGGGCCTTGCGGCCGCCGGGGGCCGTGAGGGTGGGGACCGCCATGTCGCTGCTCTTCTCGCGGCGCAGGCCGGTCTCCTCGTCGGTCTCCTCCTCGCCGAGCACGGCGACCACGGGGACCAGGAGGCGGGCCGTGCGGAGGGCCGTGAGGACGCGTTTCTCGGCCGCGTCGTCGTCCTGGTTCGCGTTCCAGGTGGTCAGGGCTTCGGCGAGAGCGGGGTCGGCGGAGCCGTCGTCCTCGGCGAAGGGGGAGTCGGGGATGTTCTTGAGCGCCACGTGGGTGAGCGTACCGGCGCGTGCGTGGTTGGCCGGGTTCGGGTCGGGGCTTCGCCCCTGACCCTGGATTCGGGGCTTCGCCCCGGGCCCCTTGGGTGCGTGGCTGGGCGGGTGCGAAGGCTTACGTTCCGGTGTGCCCACCCGTTCCGCCCCTTGCGGAACGACTGCCCACACCTCGGTGCGGGGGGGGGCGGGAGGCAGGCCGCGGTCAGCGGAGCTTGGTGCGGTGCAGTGCTACCGCTGCCGCGATCAGCAGTGTCCCCGTCACCGCTGCCACCAAGGCCGGCCAGGCGCTGTCCGGGCCCGGGCCCTTTCCGAAGTACTGGGTCTTGTAGTGGAGTTGGGCGGGGGCCTGGGCCCTCGGCTTCATGTGGGCGCCCACCTCTATCGCGGCCGAGGCGTCCACCACTCCGGTGCCCAGCGCGTCGCTGCGGCCGCCCTCGGGGGTGTGCGCCGCGGTCTCCGCGAGGAGCTGCTTGATCTGGGCCGGGCTCAGGTCGGGGTGGGCCGCGCGCACCAGGGCCGCTGTCCCCGAGGCGACGGCGGCCGCCGCGCTGGTGCCCCAGCCCTCGTAGTAGCGCCGGTCCGGGTCGGCGATCAGCACGTCCTTGCCGGGGGCGGCGAGCGTGGCGTACCAGCGGCGGGTCGAAAAGGAGGCGCGCGCGCCGTACTTGTCGACCGCGGCGACCGCGATCACGCCCGGATAGGCCGCCGGGTAGGAGATGTGGTCGCCCTTCTCGCCGCCGTTGCCCGAGGAGGCGATCACCACGGCGCCCTTGCGGAGCGCGTAGCGGACCGCGGCGTCCTCGCGCGCCTCGGGGTGCGCGGAGGAACTGTCGTCGCCCAGCGAGAGGTTGATGACGTCGGCGCCGTGGTCGGCGGCCCAGCGGATGCCCTGCGCCAGGGCGCTGCCGCGCTTCTCGCGCGCCTTCTCGCGCTGCGGGTCGCTCTCCTCCAGGAGCACCCGTACGGGGAGGATGCTGGCCTCGGGCGCGATGCCCATCACTCCGGCCTTGCCTCCCTTGCCGTGCCCGTGGCCTGCGACGATGCCCGCCATCGCGGTGCCGTGCCGCGCCCAGGGCCGGTCACCCTTCTTGGCGCCCATGCGGACGAAGTCCTTGCCCTTCTCGGCATTGCCCTTGATGTCGGGGTGCGAGGTGTCGACGCCGGTGTCGAGTACGGCGACGGTGACGCCCTTGCCCTTGGTGGTCTTCCAGGCGTCCCGCGCGTTCACGGCGTCCAGCGCCCACTGCTGCTTCTGTACGCCCTCGCCCTCCGCGTACGCGGTGCCGGCCGTGGCGGTGAGCGGGGCGACGGTGAGCAGCGGGGCGGCGAGGAGTACGAGCGCGCGCTGGGCCGCGCGGCGTGCCGCGGCACGCGAACGGGGGCGCGGGCGGGGGCTGTTCACCTGTCCTCACTTCCGGATGCGGGGTTCGTCCGCGCGCGCAGGCCGCGTTCGACGAGCTCGGCTATGCCGCGGGCGTCGTGGCCCAGGCCGGCCTGCGCCGCGGCGGAGTTCTCGCCGCGCTCGGTCGCCTCGGCCGCCGCCTGCGGGTCGCTGACCACGCGCCCGTCGGCGAACCCGGTGACCGAGTAGACGACGACGGGCGCCTCGGACATCGGGCGGATGCTCCAGCTCGCGCGCTGCGCGTCGCCGAAGTCGGCCGCGAGGGTGCCCCGCGCGGCGTACGGGCGGGGCATCAGGTCGCTGCGCCGGCCCAGGTCCTCGCGCGTGAAGCGCTGCCGCAGCGCGCGCATGCGGGCCTCGTCGGCGCGCGTGAACAGCAGGCCCACGGTGGTGACACTGGTGCTGGTCTCGTCCGCGTACGTGGCCCGCACCAGACGCTGGCAGCCGACCGGCGAGAGCGCCTCGGCGAGCAGCGGGTCGAAGGCGTGGGTGCAGGTGCTGTCCGGCGCGACGGCGACCCGCACCCAGCGGCGGTCGGCGCCGCCCGGGCCCGCGCCCGTGCCGTTGAGGGTGCGCGGGAAGAGCTGGTCGACGGGGAGGGTCTCCCACATGCCGCGGATGTGGTCGAAGTCGCCCTCGGCCGCGGCCTCCTTGGACTCGGCCGACATCCAGGCACCGACCCCGGCGCCGCCCAGCAGCCCTATGCCCAGGACGAGGCAGGCCGCCATGGCGACGGCGCGCGGCGCGGGCCGTTGCCGCAGGGCCGCGGCGAAGCCGCCGGTGTGGCGCGTGGCGTCCTGCGCGGGGTCGGGGGTGACGCCTGGTGGCGTGCCGGGCGCGGTGCCGGGCGCCGCGAACCGGCCCGTGTCGCCGAACGCGGGGAACTGCCCGGTGTCGCCGGGCGCGGGCGGCACGGGAGGCACCGGCGGCGTGGACGGAGGCGCCGTCGGCGGCGGCGTGGGGCCGGACGGCGTTGTGGCTCCGGGCGGCGGCGTGGCGGGCGGCAACGGCTGGGCCCTGACGCCCGGTTCGCCTCCGGGGCGGCGCGGCGGGAAGGAGGGGTACGGACCGCCGGGCGGCGCACCGTCGCCCCGCCGCGCCTCGTTCCCCTGCTGCGGTACGCGGGGCCGCGCCGGGGACTGGGGCTGGGACTGGTTCTGGGCCCCGGACTGCTGCGCGGGCTGCGGCGGTGCGGGGCGGCGCGGGTCCTGGGGCGGGCCGGGCGTGCCGTACGCGGGGGTCTTCCGTTCCGCCTCGCGCGGCGCGGAGGACGTACGCGACGTGCTCGACGCACGCGAAGCTTGCCCGGAATGAGGCGGGTTGGGGTCCTGTCCACCCTGCGGGGAAGCGGGGGGCTGCGCGCCGGAGTCCGCGCCCCGGTCCTTGTCCGTGCCCGTGGCGTGCGGCATGGGAGGGGTGGGGCCTTCTTTCCTGGGGGCGGTGGACGGGGCGTCCTGCCGCGCGGGTTTCTCGGCGGGGGCCTCGGAGGAATCGGGCGCATCCGAGGACTTCGGCGACTTCGAGGACTTCGGCGACTTCGGAGAATCCGCGGGCTCCGGAGCGGAGCCGGTGCTCTCGCCCTCACCGGAGCCGGAGCCAGAGCCGGAGGCGCCACTCGTGGCGGAAGCCGCAGACGCGCCCGAACCCCTCGCAGCACCCCGCGTGTTCGAGTCGCCCCCACCCGTGGCGGGCGGGCGCGAAGGGAGCGGCGGCGCCGCGGGGCGGGGAGGGTGGGCCGGTGGCGGGGGCACATGCGTGCGGTCGGCGTCAGTGCTCATCCGCGCCCCTCCCCCGCGCAGGGCCACCCCACACGAATGCCTTACGGGGCAGGCCGGTTCGTATCGGACAAACACGCCGCCGGCCGGTCGCACAGCGTGCGGCGTCACTCTACGGTGCGAACGGCCCCGCACGGCAACCCGAGCGAATCCCCCGCCCGAATCCCCCGCCGGAGAGTCCGCGGCGAAGGGGTGTGCCGGTGAGCGGGGGTCTGGCAAGCTGCCGACGTGTTCGACTCCAGCATCGATCTCGCCGCCGACCGGGCCCGTTACGACCGGGCCACCGCCCATGCCGAGGCGCCGCTCGCCGTGGTGGACCTCGCCGCCTTCGACGCCAACGCGGACGCCGTGGTGCGCCGCGCGGGCGGCAAGCCGGTGCGGATCGCCTCCAAGTCGGTGCGCTGCCGCGCCCTGCTGGAGCGCGCGCTGGCGCGGCCCGGCTTCAACGGGGTGATGAGCTACACGCTCGCCGAGTCGCTGTGGCTCGCGCGCTGCGGGGTGGAGGACGTGCTGCTCGCGTACCCGTCGGCCGACCGCTCCTCGTACGCGGAGCTGGCCTCTGACCCCAAGCTGGCCCGCGCGGTGACCGTGATGGTGGACGATCCCGCGCAGCTCGCGCTGATCGACGCGGCGCGCGACGGCGGCACCGAGGAGATCAGGGTGTGCCTGGAGCTGGACACCTCGCTGCGGCTGCTGGGCGGCCGCGTACGCATCGGTGCCCGGCGGTCCCCGCTGCACTCCCCCGCGCAGGTCGCCGAGATGGCCAGGTCGGTGGCGCGCAGGCCGGGGTTCCGGCTGGTGGGGCTGATGGCGTACGAGGCCCATGTGGCCGGTGTGGGCGACGCGGTGCCCGGCAGCCCGCTCAGGTCGGGCGGCGTGCGGCTGATGCAGGCGGCGGCGCGGCGCGAACTGGCGGCGCGGCGGGCCTCCGTGGTGCGCGCGGTGCGGCAGGTGGCCCCCGACCTGGAGTTCGTGAACGGGGGCGGCACAGGGAGCGTGCAGCACACGGCGGCCGAGGAGGCGGTGACCGAAGTGGCGGCGGGCTCCGGGCTGTTCGTGCCGCACCTCTTCGACAACTACCGCTCGTTCACGTCCCGTCCGGCCGCGCTCTTCGCGCTGCCCGTGGTGCGCCGGCCCGGCGTGGGCGTGGTCACGGTGCTCGGCGGCGGCTATCCGGCCTCGGGTGCGGCGGGGCGCGACCGGCTGCCGCGCCCGTATCTGCCGGCGGGTCTGAGGTTCGATCCGCAGGAGGGCGCGGGCGAGGTGCAGACCCCGCTGCTGGGCCCTCCGGCCGACGACCTGCTCGTGGGCGACAAGGTGTGGTTCCGCCACGCGAAGGCGGGCGAACTGTGCGAGCGCTTCGCGCAGTTGCGGCTCGTCGAGGACGACAGGGTGACCGGCACGGTGCCGACGTACCGGGGCGAAGGGCACACCTTCCTCTAGCCGCGCCGGACCCGTACCGCCTCACGGCGAGGGCCTGCGGCGACCCCCTCACAGCAACAGCAGCAGCGTGCCCACCAGGATGGCCGCGGCGAGGATGGCCGCTCCGGCGATCCCCGCCACCCTGGGCCCCCGCACCCCGGCGGGTGTGCGCGTGTGCACCGACCAGGCGGCGCCGTCCCACCAGCGCTGACTGCCGGGGGCGCCGGGGTCGGGGTACCAGCCGGGCGGCGGGGGCATGCTCATGCAGGGGAGCGTACGGGACCCCTCGGAGGTCAGCCGTGGACGGTGTCCTTCTGGTCCCGGACGACCGAGCCGTCAGCGCGGTGCATCGGCTGCTCCGAACCGTCGGGAGCCGTCCAGCCCTTGGTGGCGCAGGGGTAGCTGCCCTTCATGCGGGGCTTGGGCTCGATGAACATCGGGTTGACCACCCAGCGGCCGTCGGCGTTGTCGTACGCGCGGCACATCAGCTCGGTCTCGTTGCGGTTGAGCACCTCGTGCGCGCCGGTCGCGTCGGAGACGAAGGTGACGTCGGTGTCCGCGTCGCCGCCGCCGATCGCGATGCGGTGCGCGGGGTCCTGCTTCTTCCAGGCGTCGGCGCCGTGGATGCCGAAGACGTCCTCGTTGAGGCGGCAGCGCTTGCCGTCCCGGTACGGGATGGCCTCGCCCTGGCCGTCCGCCACGTCGCCGCAGCCCTGCGTGCGGGTGGTCATGCGGCCCTGCTTGTCCGTGATGCTGCGGATGGCGAGGGTGTGGTCGCGGTCGAAGCCGAGGGCCGGGGACCATGCCTCGGTGACCGGCTCGGAGCCGGCGGAGACGATGTAGACGTCGAAGCCTGCCGCGCGCAGGGTGCGCACGAGGTCCTTCTGCTGCTCGTAGTAGCGCACGTACGCGGGCACGGTGTGGGTGCCGACCTTGCGCTTGCTGCCGATGGGGGCCTTCAGCGCCTCGGTGCGCGCGATCGAGGCGTACGTACGGACCTCGTCCTCGGTGTGGCCCGCGAAAAGCTGGGGAATCCAGGCGTATTCGGGCACCGTGCGGCGGTGGTTCCACTCGCCCTCGAAGGCGTCGTCGCCCGCCATGGTCTTGGCCTCGCTGCGGATCTCCATGATCTCGTCGGTGCAGCGGGTGTTGTCCGAGGTGTTCAGCGGCTCGCCCACGGGGACGTCGGTGCCGCACGCCTTGGTGAGGGCGCGGGCCGCGTCCTTGGTCATCCACTTGCTGGTCTTCTGCCAGTGGGCCGGGCGGAGGATCTTGTCGTGCCGGAGCGCCCAGGTCAGGGTGGCGTCGGTGATGTCGTTCTTGGTCATCGTGTTGTCCCAGTCGAACGCGGCGACCGGGCGGTCCTCGCCCCGCGAGAAGGAGTGCGAGCACGTGCCGCGCTCGTCGATGACGCGCTGGAGCCTGTCGCGGTTGTCGCCGTGCCACTTCAGGTGGTGCGAGAGCTGGGGGCAGTGGGCGTCGTGCGCGGGGGCCCGGTCCTGCGCGGGCTGACCCGCGGCGACAGCGGTGCCCGGGGCCAGCGCCGCGGCGGCGGCCAGCGCGGTGACGAGGGCGGTTCTGCTGCGCATGGAGGTCCTCTCTCCTGGCGGATCACGTGCGAGGGGCCGGCGCCGCGTGCGGCACCGGCCCATACATGTTTGTACATGTGCACGCTACAACGCGGTAGGTGTGGGCTACAGCGGTGTCACGTACGCGTTCGCGATGCCGCCGTCGACCAGGAACTCGGAGGCGTTCACGAACGACGCGTCGTCGCTGGCCAGGAACGCGACAGCGGCCGCGATCTCCTCGGGCTCGGCGAAGCGGCCCACCGGCACGTGCACCAGGCGGCGCTGGGCACGCTCCGGGTCCTTGGCGAACAGCTCCTTGAGCAGCGGGGTGTTGACCGGGCCCGGGCACAGCGCGTTGACCCTGATCCCCTCGCGCGCGAACTGCACGCCCAGCTCCCGCGACATCGCCAGCACCCCGCCCTTGGACGCGGTGTAGCTGATCTGCGAGGTGGCCGCGCCCATCACGGCCACGAAGGACGCGGTGTTGATGATCGAGCCGCGGCCCTGCTCCCGCATGTACGGGAGCGCGGCCTTGCAGCACAGGTAGACCGAGCTGAGGTTGACCCGCTGCACCCGGTCCCAGGCGTCGATCCCGGTGTCCAGGATGGAGTCGTCGTCGGGCGGCGAGATTCCCGCGTTGTTGAAGGCCACGTCCACCGAGCCGTACGTCTCGTACGCCGTGCGGAACAGGGCCTCGACCTGCTCCTTGTCGGTCACGTCCGTCTCCACGAACAGGCCGCCCGTTTCCTCTGCGGCGGCCTTTCCGCGCTCGGTGTCCACGTCGGCGCAGACCACGTTCGCGCCCTCGGAGGCGAGGCGGCGGGCCGCGGCGAGCCCGATGCCGCTGCCCGCGCCGGTGATCACGGCGGTGCGTCCGGGGAGGCGGCGGCAGATGACGTCCTGCGGGGTGCTGGTCACGGCTGCTCCTCTGTGCTGGCGGTGCTGGGTGCGGTGCTGTTCGGCGCTTCGGTGCTGATGAACACGTTCTTGGTCTCGGTGAAGGCGGAGAGCGCGTCCGGGCCCAGTTCGCGGCCGAGGCCGGACTGCTTGTAGCCGCCGAACGGGGTCGAATAGCGCACGCTGGCATGGGAGTTGACGGACAGGTTGCCCGCCGCGACGGCCTGCGCGACGCGCAGCGCGCGCCCCGAGTCGCGGGTCCAGAGCGATCCGGAGAGCCCGTAGTCGGTGGCGTTCGCGAGCCGTACGGCCTCCTCCTCGTCCTCGAAGGGCAGGACCACGGCCACAGGGCCGAAGATCTCCTGCACGGCGGCGCGGTCGTCCGGCTTGCCCTCCAGCACGGTGGCCGGATACCAGTACCCGGGCCCCTCGGGAACGGTCCCGCGCAGCAGCGCCGGAGCGTCCTCGGTCACGAATCCCCGTACCCGCTCCCGCTGCTGGGCCGAGATCAGCGGCCCCATGGCGGTGTCCTCGTCGGCCGGGTCGCCGGCGCGGAAGGCGTGCAGCGCGGGCTCCAGCAGCTCCAGGAAGCGGTCGTAGGCGGAGCGCTGCACCAGGATGCGGCTGCGCGCGCAGCAGTCCTGGCCCGTGTTGTCGAGGAAGGAGGCGGGCGCCTGGGCCGCGGCGAGCTCCAGGTCGGCGTCGGCGAAGACGATGTTGGGGCTCTTGCCGCCGAGTTCGAGGGTCACCCGCTTCACGGTGTCGGCGCAGCGGGCCATGATCTGCTTGCCCACGGCGGTCGAACCGGTGAAGACGACCTTGGCGACGCCGGGGTGGTCCACCAGCGCGGCGCCGGCCACCGGGCCCTCCCCCGGCAGCACCTGGAACAGGCCCTCGGGCAGGCCCGCCTCCCGCCCCAGTTCGGCGAGGCGGAGCGCGGTGAGCGGGGTGGTCTCGGCGGGCTTGAGGAGTACGGCGTTGCCCGCGGCGAGTGCGGGGGCGGTGCCCCATGCGGAGATCGGCATGGGGAAGTTCCACGGCGCGATGACCGCGACGACGCCGAGGGGTTCGGCGAAGGTGAGGTTCACGCCGCCGGCGACCGGGATCTGGCTGCCGGTCAGCCGCTCGACGCCGCCCGCCGCGTACTCCAGCAGGTCGCGCGCGTTGGCGGCCTCGCCCCGCGCGTTGCCGACGGGGTGGCCCGCCTCGCGGACCTCCAACTGGGCGAGCTCTTCCAGGTGTTGGTCCACCGCGTCCGCGAAGCGGCGCAGCAGCCGCGCACGGTCGGCGGGCGCGAGCGCGGCCCACTCGCGCTGGGCGGCCGCTGCCCGTACGACGGCGGCGTCCACCTCGGCGGGGGTCGCGGCGGGGACGGTGGTGATCAGTTCCTCGGTGGCCGGGTTGACGACGGGGAGCCCGGCGGGCTCCCGTTCGGCGTGCGGGTGCGGCAAGGGATGTCCTCGTTCGCTCGGTACGGGGCGTTGTGCGGGGAGAGCGCGCCTCTACATGCGCTCGAAGGACCGGAAGCGCTCCCAGTCCGTCACGGCGGTGTCGTACGCCTGCTGCTCGATGCGCGCCATGTTGCCGTAGTGCGCGACGACCTCCTCGCCGAAGGCTTCGCGGGCCAGGGCGCTGCGCTCCCACAGCTCAGCCGCGTCCCGCAGGCTGCCCGGTACGTGGGCGGCCTCGCCGGTGTAGGCGTTGCCGGTACACGCCTCGGGCAGCTCCAACTCGCGCTCGATCCCGTGCAGTCCGGCGGCGATCATTCCGGCGACGGCGAGGTAGGGGTTGACGTCGCCGCCCGGTACGCGGTTCTCCAGGCGGTGCGCGGGGCCGTGGCCGACGACGCGGTAGGCGCAGGTGCGGTTGTCCGGGCCCCAGGCGACCGCGGTGGGCGCGAAGGAGCCCGGCTGGAAGCGCTTGTAGGAGTTGATGTTCGGCGCGTACAGGAGGGTGAGTTCGCGCAGCGCGGCGAGCTGTCCGGCCAGGAAGTGCCGCATCAGCGGGGACATGCCGTACGGGTCCTCGTGGCCCTCGTCGGCCAGCACCGGGCGGCCCGCCTCGTCCCGCAGCGAGAGGTGGATGTGGCAGGAGTTGCCCTCCCGCTCGTCGTACTTGGACATGAAGGTGAGCGCCCTGCCCTCCTGGGAGGCGATCTCCTTCGCGCCGTTCTTGTAGACGACGTGCTGGTCGCAGGTGGTGAGCGCGTCGTCGTAGCGGAACGCGATCTCCTGCTGCCCGAGGTTGCACTCGCCCTTGGCCGACTCGACCGTCATGCCGGCCGCGCCCATCTCGTTGCGGATGCGGCGCAGCAGGGGCTCGACGCGGCCGGTGCCGAGGATGGAGTAGTCGGTGTTGTACTGGTTCACCGGTGTCAGCGCCCGGTAGCCGCCGTCCCAGGCCTGTTCGTAGGTGTCCTGGAAGACCATGAACTCCAGCTCGGTGCCCGCGTACGCGCTCCAGCCGCGCTCGGCGAGGCGGCCGAGCTGGCGCTGCAGTATCTGCCGGGGCGAGGCGGCGACCGGCGAGCCGTCGTGCCAGGCCAGGTCGGCGTTGAGCATCGCGGTACCCGGGTTCCACGGGACGCGGCGCAGGGTGCCGGGGTCGCCGTGCATGGCGAAGTCCCCGTAGCCGCGCTCCCAGGAGGACATCTCGTAGCCGCCGACGGTGTTCAGTTCGACGTCGACGGCGAGCAGGTAGTTGCAGCCCTCCGCACCGCCGTCCAGTACCTCGTCGAGGAAGAAGGGCGCGGCGAACCGCTTTCCCTGGAGGCGGCCCTGCATGTCGGTGAAGGCGAGCACAACGGTGTCGATCTCGCCCGCGTCGACGAGTCTGCGCAGTTCGTCGACGGAGAGCGGGGGCGTGCGGTCTGCCACGGTAGGTCTCCTGCCTCCTGTCGGTCCGCGGGAAGCCATAAGGTAGTCCCGCGAACCATTGGCAGGGAAGGGCGCGCGCAGAATGCGCCGGAAGAGGGCCGGATGCGGGCTGCCGGAGGGCCGGATGCGCGCCGGACACGGGCCGGAAGAGGGTGTGATGAGCGACAACCGCAGCGACTACCGCGCGGCGGACGACGACCGCGTCGCCACGGTGCTGCGCCCGGTGCACGCGGGCAACGGCTTCGAGCAGGCGCTGGAGCAGATACTCCGGGTCATCCGGCTGGGCCTCGTACCGGTCGGCGAGCGCCTGCCGTCCGAGCGGGAGCTGTCCGAGCGGCTGGGCATCAGCCGGGTGACGCTGCGCGAGGTGCTCAAGGTGCTCACCGAGCAGGGCCTGGTGGAGAGCCGCCGCGGGCGGTACGGGGGCACCTTCGTACGGAGCGCCGTGGCGGGCGATCCGGTGGCCGCCGACGAGGTGGAGGACGCGCTGCGGTTCCGCGAGGTGCTGGAGGCCGGCGCGGCCGAACTGGTCGCGGCGCGCGGCCTGTCCGACGACGAGGCCAAGCGGCTGCGGGCCGCGCTGGACGCCACCGGCGACGCGGCGCCTGACGACTACCGGCGGCACGACACGCTCTTCCACCTCGCGCTGGTGGAGCTCGCCGGTTCGCCCTCGCTGACCGAGCAGTACGCCTCCGTACGGGCCCGGGTGAACGATCTCCTGGGCCGCATCCCGCTGCTCGTGCGGAATCTGGAGCACGCGCAGGCGCAGCACTCCGCGCTGGTCGACGCGGTGCTGGAGGGCGACCCCGAGGGCGCGCGGAAGCTGATGAGGGAGCACTGCGCGGGGACGGCGGCGCTGCTGCGGGGGTTCCTGACCTGAGCGCGGGAAGCGCGGCGGCCGCCCTCCGCGTAACGGCCCTTTTACGTCGCGGGGGTTGCGCGGGCACGTGCGGCGGCACAAAGGTATGGCGGCACACCAATGCCCCCTGGCAGGAGTGGCCATGACAGAAAAGACCGATGCGGCGCGAGGCGGCTCCCCCTCCCCCTCCGCCCCTTCCTCCGACGACGCGTATCTGGAGCGGCGCACGCTGCGCCGGGGCAGCGCGGGCTGGCTGCTGCTGACCGGGCTCGGGGTGGCGTACGTCGTCTCGGGCGACTACGCGGGCTGGAACTTCGGCCTCGCACAAGGGGGGTTCGGCGGGCTGGCGATCGCCACCGTGCTGATGGGCACGATGTACGCCTGCCTGGTCTTCTCGCTGGCCGAGCTCTCCTCCGTACTCCCCACGGCCGGCGGCGGCTACGGCTTCGCGCGGCGCGCGCTGGGCACCTGGGGCGGCTTCCTGACGGGGACCGCGATCCTGATCGAGTACGTCCTCGCGCCCGCCGCGATCTCCGTCTTCATCGGCGGGTACGTGGAATCCCTCGGCCTGTTCGGGCTGGAGTCCGGCTGGCCGGTCTACCTGGCCTGCTTCGTGGTCTTCATCGGCATCCATCTGTGGGGCGTGGGCGAGGCGCTGCGGTTCAGCTTCGTGGTGACGGGGATCGCGGTGGCGGCGCTGCTGGTGTTCGCGGTGGGCGCGCTGAGCTCCTTCGATCCGGGGTCGCTCACCGATGTGCCGGTGGACCGGGGCGCGTTCGGGTCCTCCTCCTGGCTTCCCCTGGGCCTGCTGGGGATCTGGGCGGCGTTCCCGTTCGGCATGTGGTTCTTCCTCGGGGTGGAGGGGGTGCCGCTGGCGGCCGAGGAGACCCGCGATCCGGCGCGGACGCTGCCGCGCGCGATGGCGTTGGCCATCGGGATCCTGGTGCTGCTGGCCCTGCTGACGCTGCTGCCCGCGGCGGGGGCCGGCGGCGCGAGCGCGATCAAGGACGCGGACAATCCGCTGGTCGCGGCGTTGCAGGCGGCCTCGGGCGGGCATCCGACGACGCTCAGCAGGATCGTCAACTACGCGGGCCTGGCCGGGCTCGTGGCCTCCTTCTTCTCCCTGATCTTCGCCGGTTCGCGGCAGCTCTTCGCGCTCTCCCGGGCCGGCTATCTGCCCCGCTTCCTCTCCCTCACCAGCCGCCGGAAGGCGCCGTACCTGGGGCTGCTGGTGCCGGGCGCGCTCGGCTTCACGCTGGCCGCCGCGTCCGGGGACGGGGCGCGGATGCTGAACATCGCGGTGTTCGGCGCGTCCATCTCGTACGTGCTGATGTCGCTCTCGCACATCGTGCTGCGCCGCCGCGAACCGGGGCTGCACCGGCCGTACCGTACGCCGGGCGGCGTGCTGACCTCCTCGGTCGCGTTCGTGCTCGCGTGCGCGGCGGTGGTCGCGACCTTCCTGGTCGACCCGGTGGCGGCGGGCATCGCGCTGGGGTTGTACGTGGTGGCGGTCGGCTACTTCGCGCTCTACAGCAGGCACCGGCTGGTGGCGGCGGCGCCGGAGGAGGAGTTCGCCGCGCTGGCCGAGGCGGAGGCGGAGCTGGAACGTGAGTGAGAGGCAGGGCGCTGTGGGCAAGCCGTTGATCGGTGTGAGCACGTATCTGGAGGACAGCGCGCGGTGGGGTGTGTGGGACCTGCCCGCCGCGCTGCTGCCCGCCGGGTATCACCAACTGGTGCAGCGGGCGGGCGGGTTGGCAGCGCTGCTGCCGCCGGACGCGCCGGAGGAGGCGTCCGCGGCGGTCTCGCGCGTCGACGGGCTGGTCATCGCGGGCGGCCCCGATGTGGATCCGGCGTGTTACGGGGCCGAGCGCGCCCCCGAGACGGGACCGCCGGCGCCGGCCCGCGACGCGTGGGAACTGGCGCTGATCGACGCGGCGCTGCGGCGGGGAGTGCCGGTGCTGGGGATCTGTCGCGGGATGCAGTTGCTCAATGTGGCGCGGGGTGGGTCGCTGGTGCAGCACCTCGCTTCGGTGGACGAACACCGCGGTACGCCGGGGGTGTTCGCGTCCCATGTGGTGAAGCCGGTCCCCGGCACGCGCCTCGCCTCGATTCTGTCGGACCCGCTTCCCGTTCCCACCTTCCACCACCAGGCGGTGGACAAGGTCGGCCACGACCTGCGGGTATGCGCGTACGCGGAGGACGGCACGGTGGAGGGCGTCGAGGCGGAGGGCGCCGCTTTCGTGTTGGGCGTCGAATGGCACCCGGAGGCGGGCGAGGACTTGCGCGTGATGCGAGCGCTGGTAGAGGCCGCCGCCAGCTAGCCTCCACCAAGGTGTGGGCGCTGCGCGCCGCGCCGCCTCCCCCCCACTCCGGTGTGGGCGTGCGTTCCTCCCCCAGCTACCGCTGGGAGGTGCCCCCTGGGGCGGAACGGGCGGGCACACCGGAACCGCCAGCCGCGAGGCCCCCGCAACCCCGCACCCAAGTCCTGCGCTCGCCGCGAGCGTTCACGGGGCTGCGCCCCGAACCCCCGTTTGCAGCGTGGTTGCGCAGGAGCAGGGGGCGCGAGTCCAGTTGAGCCCACCCTCCCCCAAGCTCTCCGGCTCCGCTCCGAGCAGGGAGGTACCCCCTCGCCCCGACGGAACAACTGCCCACAACCTCGCGGGGCGGCAGGAGCACGCCGGTCGGGATGCTCGCTCGACGCGAGGCCGACGGAAGCGCTCCGCGGTCAGCCAGAGAGCTCGCCGGACTTCACACCGGCGATGAAGCCCGCGAACGAGCCGGCGGGAAAGGCCAGGACGGGACCCGCCGGGACCTTGCTGTCACGGACCGGGACGACACCTGTCGCCGCGGCCGACGCAGGCGACCACTCCAGACAGTTGCCGCCCTCCGCGCTGCTGTAGCTCGACTTGACCCACTGGGTCGGCCCGGTCTTCACGACAGTGTCTCCATCTGCTCAACGATCAGGCGCGCGCTCTCCCTTGGGGAAAGTACGGACGGAAGCGCTCCGTGGTCAGCCGGAGAGCCTGCCGGACCTCACACCGGCGATGAAGCCCGCGAACGAGCCGGCGGGAAAGGCCAGGACGGGACCCGCCGGGACCTTGCTGTCACGGACCGGGACGACACCTGTCGCCGCGGCCGACGCAGGCGACCACTCCAGACAGTTGCCGCCGTCTTGGCTGCTGTAGGTCGACTTGACCCAGGAGTGGTCTGCGGGCGGGGTCACTATGCCTCCATGAGCTCTCTGATCATCTGGGCGGACGCGTCACGCGACAGCGCGGAAGCCGTGAGGACATCGTAAGACCGCGACAAGTGCCGGACGTCTGCCGGTTCTTCGATGATGGCACCAGACCGGACCCCCTCGGTGTAGACGACCGTAGCGCCGTCCGCAGTGGTCAGGATCGACATGGCGCCGTCCATGAGCCCGTGGGTGCCCGCTGACAACGGCAGGACCTGGAGAACCGTGGTCGGCCTGGCGGTGTGTTCCAAGAGCGACGCCAACTGCTCTCGCATGACCGCTTCGTCTCCCACCTTCCGGCGGATGACCGACTCGCAGACGATCACAGAAGTGTCCGGCGGCGAGCCGCCCTCGAGCATCTTCTGCCGCGCCATGCGGTTTCCGACCCTGGTGGCCAGCTCCTTGTCGCTGGCTCGCGGGTCGCCCTCGCGGAAGAGGGCCCAAGCGTAGGCCGGAGTCTGGAGCAAGCCCGGTACGACCGTGGGAGACCACTCCGCGATCGCGACTGCCCGGGGCTCGAGTTCGATCCGCCGCCGTGCGTGCGCGGGGAAGGACTGGGCGGTGATCTCCGCATGCAGCCGCTTGAACTTCCCGTCCGTTGCGAAGACTTGGTCCAGAAGCGGAGGGAGCGCCGGAGGAATCGGGCCCTCGCACCGCTCCACCCTCGAGATCGTGCTCTTCGAAGTCCGCGTCATCCGGGCCAGGTCGCCCTGCGTCAGCGCCCTCTCCGGATACAGCTCGCGGGCGCTCCTGCACTCCTCCGCGAACCGGCGGCGCGGGTCCTCCTCGTCTTCCGGAACACCGCTGCCTCCCACCTCTGCGCTCACAACTCCCCCTGCCCGCGCGCCTGGTCACGCGTCGTGACACGTCCGTTTTTAGCGGTCAGCGGCCCGTGCATATGCCACCAGGCCCAAATCCCAGGTTGGGCGCCAAAACGCTCCCAAGCGTAGCGAGCCATGCCCCACCCTTGTGACCAGTCGACCGCACAGCGTGAGCGCGCGGTCGCGACTGCCCGGCGCACGCCGGAGGGAACGAGACCCAACGAGCAGCGGGAGATGGAGACATGAGCGATCCGGCCGAGGCCAACGCGACGCAGGCGAACGAGACAGAGGCGGACGAGGCCATGAACGAGCTTGGCAGCGCCCTGCGCCTGAACGGCATCACCTTGCCGAGCATGCGGGTATGCCCGACCGTGCTCACCGGCTCTCCGCCGCTGGTGGACATCGGCTCGGTGAACATCGAGACGGTACGGAGACTGACCGAGGCACTGCGCGAAGCGGCTGGTGGTGGCCGTGCTGCCGGCGCGTGAGCTGCTGCCGGTGAAGGGCTGCGACGTCTGTCTGCGGCTGGCCCTGGACCTGGCCGACGCCAAGGCCGCCATGAACGGCGGCCGGGTGGCCGACATCGCGCCGCGATTCCGGAGACACCTCAAGGAGCCGCACGAGGCCACCTGACCTGACGGACAAGGACGAGCCGGTCAGTGTGCCCTGGTCAGGCTCAGCAAATCGCGGGCCGGCCCCGCAGGCCGGTGGGCGTGGGGCCACACCGCGCGGAGCTCGCGGTGCAAGGGAGCCGAGGCCAGGGGGACCTCCAGGAGGCGGCGGGCCGAGAGCTCCTCGCTCACCGCCAGCTCGCTCAAGACCGCAGGACCCGCCCCGCTCACCACCGACGCCTTCACCGCCGTCGTGGACGACAGCTCGAGAAGGGGCGGCGCCAAAGCCCCGTAAGCGGCCTCCAAGACCTGCCGCGTACCCGACCCCTCCTCGCGCAGGATCAGCGGCGTACCGGCGACCTCCTCGGCGGAGAGCGGCGCGCGCCGCCGCGCCCACGGATGACCCGGCGCGACCACCAGCAGCAGCCGGTCGTGTGCGACGACCACGCCATCCAGGCCGGACGGCGTGTCCAGGCCCTCGACGAAACCGAGGTCGGCCTCCCGCGCGCGCAGCCGCTCGGCGACCTCGGCCGAGTTGCCGGCCAGCAACTGCACGGCGGTGCCCGGACGTTCGGAGCGCAGCGCGATCAGCCACCCCGGCAGCAGGTACTCGGCGATCGTCAGGCTCGCCGCCACCCGCAGCCGCGAGTCGCGGCGGTCGCGCAGCGCGCTCGCCCCCGCGTCGAACGCCTCGGCCGCCTCCACCACGCGCCGCGCCCAGTCCGCGACCAGCGCGCCGGGCTCGGTCAGCCGGGAGCCGCGCGGCGAACGGTCCAGCAGCGCCACGCCCAACTGCCGCTCCATCGACCGCACCCGCCCGCTGGCCGCGGGCTGGGTGATGCCCAGTTCGCGCGCGGCCCGCCCGAGGCTGCCCAACCGCGCGACGGCCAGCAGCAGTTCGAGCCCGGCGAGGTCCGGCACCCGGTCGGCCAGTCGCGGCACGGGCCCGCCGTTCGCGCCGCCGTCTCCCACACCGCTCACCCCGCGCTCACCCACTCTGCTCGTCGGCCACCAGCACATGATCGGCGATGCCGACGATCAGCACCCTGGTACCGGGCTCCAGCGCGCGCCAGCGGTGCTCGACGCCGCCCGCGCAGTAGAGGGTGTCGCCGCGTTCGAGCCGGTACACGGAGTCGCCGGCCTCCACCTCGGCCGCGCCGTCGGCCACGTACATGACCTCGTCGTTCGGATGCCGGTAGACGCGCTGCCCGTCGTGCGCGCCGGTGAACTCCAGCGCGTGGAGCTGGTGCCGGCCGCGCACCAACGGCCGCATCCGCCCCTCAGCGGGCCCCTCAGCCGACGCGTCGCCGTCCCTCTCCTCCACCGCTGCGGAATCCGCCCGTACGACGTCGACCGGGCGCGGTCCGGCCGAGGCCGCGAGGAGCTGGACGGCCGTGGTCTCCAGCGCGTCCGCGATGCGCTGGAGCGAGCTCATGCTCGGGCGGGCGCGGCCGTTCTCGACCTGGCTGAGGAAGGGCACGGAGAGGCCCGAGCGCGCGGCCACCGAGGCGAGGGTCAGCTCCAGGGCGCGGCGCCTGCGCCGGATGCCGGGCCCGACGGCGGGCGCGTCCCCGTCCTGCGGCTGACCCACTTCGCTCTCCCTGTGCGTGCGGTGACCGGCGTCGGCTTCATGAGCTCTTAACAGTTCAGCCGTGGTCCCGAGCCTATCGCGGTGCTTAAGGTCTTCGACGTCATCAAAGAAAGTTTGACAACGACAGCAACAACGACAGCGACAGCCAGTGACGGGAGCAGCAGCACATGGGAGCCGTGGACCAGAATCTCCGCCGACGCCGGGGCACGGGACTGATCGCGCTGGACGAGGACGCCTCGTACGGCGGCTACACCCTCTTCGCGCCGCTGACCGGCACCGGCGAGGTGTATCTGACCGACATACGCGGCGAGGTCGTGCACGAGTGGCACTTCCCCGTCCGCCCCGGCAGGCACGCGCGCATCCTGCCCAACGGCAACCTCGCCTACAACGGCGTACTGCCCGACGAGCCCGCGCTGTTCCCCATGTGGCACAAGTACCGCGGCGGGATCATGCAGGAGGTCACGGCCGACGGCGAGGTCGTGCGCGAGCACCGGGACAGGTGGCAGCACCACGACGCCAACCACCTGGGGGACGGGCGGATCCTGTACGCCGCGCTGGAGCCGCTGACCGGGGCCGACGCCGCTGCCGTACGAGGCGGGGTGCCGGGCTCGGAGCCGGACGGGACGGTGTGGGCGGACACCATCAAGGAGGTGGACGCGGACGGCCGCACGACCTGGGAGTGGCGGGTGGCCGAGCACCTGGACCGGGGCGGGTTCCCGCTGCACCCGGACTACTCGCGCGAGCACTATCCGCTGGTCAACTCCGTCGCCGAGCTGCGCGACGGGAACATCCTCGCCAGCCTGCGCAGCGCCTCGGCTGTGATCGTCATCAGCCGGGAGACGGGCGAGGTGGTCTGGCGTACGGAGCCCGGCACCGTCTCCCAGCAGCACCACCCCACCGAGCTGGAGAACGGCAACTTCCTGGTCTTCGACAACGGCGTCTTCCGGCCGGGCTGGGACGTCCCGTTCTCGCGCGTGATCGAGGTCGAGCGGGCGAGCGGGAAGATCGCGTGGGAGTACCACGACCCGGCGCGCGAGGCGTTCTTCGCGCCGTTCATGGGCAGCGCGCAGCGCCTGCCGAACGGCAACACGCTGGTAACCGACTCCCCCGCAGGGCGGCTCTTCGAGATCACCGCGGACGGCTATCTGTGCTGGGAGTACGTGGTCCCCTACTTCGGCGGCTACCGCGAGGCCGAGGTGCGCAGGCTCTTCCCCGCCGAGCCGAACGCGGTCTTCCGCGCCTACCGCTACTCCGCCGCCGAGCTCCCCTGGCTGGACACCTCCGGCACGTCAGGACCGCCCCGCGTCGTGCGCATACCGAAGGGATGACCCCGGCATGCCGTCCTCTCCCACCCCGGCGCCCTCCGCCGAGCCGGGCGCTGAAAGCCCAACCGCCGCCCCCGTACCACCCGTCGACCAGCGGCTCCCCCTCGTACGCCTCCTGCCGCTGGCCTTCCAGCACCTGCTGGCCGGCGTCGCGGCGCCGGTGTCCTCCGTCGCGCTGATCTCCGCCACCCTGCGGCTGCCGCCCGGGCGCACGGCGGCCCTGCTCAGCGCGACGCTGGTGCTCTGCGGGCTGGGCGCGCTGCTCCAGTCGCTGGGCGTACGGGCGCTCCGGGTCGGTGCGCGGCTGCCGTTCCTGATGCTGCCCGGCGGCGCGGCGGTGGCCGTCTTCCTCCAGATCGCCGAGGCGCACGGAGCGGCGACGGCCTCCGGTTCGGTGCTGATCGCGGCGGTGTTCCTGCTGCTGGTGCTGCCGTTCTACGGGCGGCTGCTGCGCTTCTTCCCTCCGCTGGTCATGGGCACCACCGTGGTGCTGATCGGCGTCAACATGGTCAAGATCACGGTGCCGCTGCTGGCCACGGGCCCCGGGCTCGCGTTCGGCACGCTCGGCGTGACCGCGCTGTTCTTCCTCGTGCTGCGCGGCGTGTGGCGGCAGATGTCGGTGCTGTTCGGAATGGCGGGCGGCACGGCGCTGGCGGCGCTGAGCGGCACGGGCTTCGACATGCGGGGCGGCGAAGGTGCGGGGCTGCCCGCCGTCTTCCCGTACGGGACCCCGCACTTCGACCTGCTGGCCGCGGTCCCCCTGCTCGTGTTCGCGCTCGCCTCGCTGGCCGAGGCGACCGGGCAGACGGTGCTCAACAGCGAGGTGGTGGGCCGCACTCCTGATCCGGTACGCGATGTGCCCCGCACCGCGCGGGCCGACGCCGTCCTCTCGCTCGGCGCCGGCGTGTTCGGCACCTCCCTCATGGTGACCAGCGCGGAGAACATCGGGATCGTCCAACTGACGCGGGTGCGCTCCCGGTTCGTGACCGCGGGCGCCGGGGCGCTGCTGATCGTGTGCGGGCTGCTCACGCCGCTGACCCGGGCGCTGGCCGCGATACCCGAGCCGGTGGTGGGCGCCGCGGGGCTCGTCATCTACGCGGTGATCGCGGTCATGGGCATCGGCATGCTGAGCCGCGTGGACCTGCGCGCGGGCTCCAACGGCACGGTGGTCGCGCTGGCGCTCTGCGCGGGGCTGCTGCCGATCATGGCGCCGACGATGTACGCGGGCCTGCCCTCCTGGGCGGGGACCCTGTTCGGCAGCGGGGTGGCCTCGGGGGCGCTGGCGGCGGTCGTGCTGGCGGCGCTCTTCGGCAGGTTCGGTCCGCGCCCTGACCCGGACGACAGTCCGGCCCCTGAACCCGCTCGCGCCTCCCCCACCAGCGCCGATGCCGACACCCCACCCCATAAGCCCGCCCTATGAGCACATAGCGCGGTGGTCCCTGGCAGCGCGCCCGTACGCGGGCGAAGGTGCTGCACATGACGACCGCAGCACCTTCCGCCTCCGGGCCCTCGGCTTCCGCGCCTCCGACGTCCTCGACATCCCGTACCGACGCGTCCTCCGCACCGCTCCCCCGGGGCCTGCCCCGGCTCTCGGTGCGGGACCTCGGGCCCAACTGGTACGCCGCCGTGATGGGCACCGCGATCCTCGCCACCGGGGGCAGCGCCCTCCCGCTGCCGATACCCGCGCCCGTGCTCACCGCCGTCTGGGCCCTGTCGGCCGCGCTGCTCGCGGTGCTGGGCGCGGCCCGTACGGCGCACTGGTTCCGGCACACCGACCGGGCGCGGGAGCACCTGCTCGACCCGGCGGTGGCGCCCTTCTACGGGTGCCTGGCGATGGCCGAACTGGCCGTCGGCGGTGCCGCGTCGGCGGTCGGCGTGCCGGGGGCAGTCGTGATCGACGCGGTGCTGTGGGCGCTGGGCACCGCGACCGGCGTGCTGGCCGCGACCGCCGTGCCCTTCCTGATGGTGGCCCGGCACCGCGTCGAACCGGGCACGGCCTCGCCTGTGTGGCTGCTGCCGGTGGTCGCGCCCATGGTGTCGGCTGCGGTCGGCGCCCCGCTGATCCCCCATCTGCCCGCGGGCCAGGCGCGGCTGGCGATGGAGCTGGGCTGCCTGGCGCTGTTCGGCATGAGCCTGCTGGCGACGCTGCTCGTGCTGCCGCCGGTGTTCACCTCCCTGGTGCACAACGGCCCGCCCGCGACCGCCCTCACGCCCACGCTGTTCCTGGTCCTGGGCCCGCTCGGCCAGTCGACCACGGCGCTCGGCAACCTCGCGGACGCGGCGCCGGGCACCTTCGCCTCGGCCTCCGTGCTGTACGGGGTGCCGGTGCTGGGCTTCGCGCTCCTGTGGCTGGCGCTGGCCGCGGCCCTGGTGGTGCGGGCGCGGGCCCAGGGGATGAGGTTCGCGATGACGTGGTGGGCGTTCACCTTCCCCATCGGCACGTGCGTGACCGGCGCCGCAACGCTCGGGCGGCACACCGGGCTTGAGGCACTGGGCTGGCTCGCGGTGCTGCTCTACGCGCTGCTGGCCGTCGCGTGGCTGTCGGCGGCCGCCGGCACCGTGCGCGGGCTGTTCAGCGGAGCGCTGCTCGCAGCGCCGCGCACAGCTGCTGCGGCGCGGAGCTGAGCGAGGGCCCGTACCAGGTCAGATGGCGGCCGCTGAGCAGCGCTGCGGGCAGCCCGGGGAACGCCTCGGGGCCGTCGTCCTGCGTGAAGCGGTACGGCTCGTCGGGCAGCGCCACCAGATCGGCGCGGCCCGGCGCGGCCAGCTCCTCCAAGGGGATGCGCGGATACCGCTCGGCATGCTCCTCGTACACATTGCGCACCCCGAGGTGGGCGAGCACGGCCCCCGCGAACGTGTCGCGGCCCAGCACCATCCACGGCCTGCGCCAGATCGGCACGACGGCCCGCACGTCGAACTCGGCCCGCGCATCGCGCCACGCGTCCTCGGCCTCGTCCAGCCAGGCGGGGCGCGGGAGCCCGCAGCCACTGGTCAGCATCCTGTCGAGTTCGGTGAACGCCTCGGGCAGCGAGCGGATCTGCGTGACCAGCACCTCGGCCCCGGAGGCGCGCAGGGCCTCCAGGTCGGCCGGGCGGTTCTCCTCCTCGTTGGCCAGCACCAGGTCGGGGGCGAGCGCCGCGATCCGCTCCAGGTCCGGATTCTTGGTGCCGCGTACGCGGGCGACGTCGAGGTCCGCGGGGTGGCTGCACCAGTCCGTGGCCCCGACGAGCAGTCCGGGCGCGGTGGCGGCGACGGCCTCGGTGAGCGAGGGAACGAGGGACACAACGCGCTGTACGGTGCCGGTGGTTGGCATACCGGCACCGTACATCGGCTCAGAAAGTCGTGTGGCGGTCGTCGTGGAACATAACTCCCCCGAGTTGAATTGACGAATGATTTCCGCATGCCGCCGCCGCGCGGCGGAAGAGAAATAGAGCACCCCGAAAGCAGGCGTCTGGAGCCCGCTCACTCCCAGGTCAGAGCGCTTCGACCTCGTTGAATCCCATGGAAACCCCCGTTCTCGCCGCCCGCCTCCCCGTACCGGGCGGCGCGTTTTCCTGCACGTTCTAAAAGGTACGGGCGGCATGTGTGCGCCGTCATCCGAATTTCCGCGCGGGGAAATGGAGTTGCCCGCTTCCGCCCTGCTCAGGCGCGCTCGGGTGTTGCGGCGGGCGCCCCGTGTCGGGCTAGGGTGGCCGACGCAGCCGGTTCGCCCCGCCCGCCAGGCGGGGGGACGCAAGAGGGAATCCGGTGGGAAACCGGAACTGCCCCGCAGCGGTGAGCGGGAACGACCGCCGTCAAAGGCACTGGGCGCACGGCGCCCGGGAAGCGACGGCCAGTAGGAGCCCGGTGGCAGCAGCCACGAGGGCGTGCCCGCGAGTCCGAATACCTGCCGCTGCCCGTGCGTCCGCAGCCTGGCGGCCGTGCGGCTCATCGACGAGGACTCGCGAAGGAGAGTTCCGTGACCGACGTACGCACGTCACGTGTGTCCCGGGTGCACGCCACCTCGCACGGCTATCCGCGGCAGGGCGCACACCGCCGGCTCAAGAAGGCCGTCGAGGGCTACTGGCACGGCGACGTCTCCCGACCCCAGCTCCTGGAGGCCGCGGCCGAGCTGCGCGCCGAGGCCCGCGCCGAACAGGCCGCTGCGGGCATCGAGGAGATCCCCACGGGCCACTTCTCGCTCTACGACCACGTGCTGGACACCGCGTGGATGACCGGCGCGATCCCGGAGCGGCACCGCAAGGCCACCGAGGGGCTCGGCGAGCTGGACGCGTACTTCGCGATGGCCCGCGGCACGGCCGAGGCCGAACCACTGGAGATGACCAAGTGGTTCGACACCAACTACCACTACCTGGTCCCTGAGTTGAGCGCGGACAGCACCTTCGCGCCGGACTCGCGCAAGCAGGCGCAGGAGTTCACCGAGGCACGCCGCGAGGGGCGCGGCGCGCGGCCCGTCCTCCTCGGCCCGGTCACCTTCCTCCTGCTGTCCAAGCCCGCCCCGGGCACCGACCCCGACTTCGACCCGCTGACGCTGCTGGACCGGCTGCTCCCGGTGTACGCCTCCGTGCTGGCCGACCTGCGCGCGGCCGGCGCCGGATGGGTGCAGCTCGATGAGCCCGCGCTGGTGCAGGAGCAGCCCGAGGCGGTGCTCAACGCCGCGTCCCGCGCCTACCGGGAGCTGTGCGCCGCGGCCGACCGCCCGAAGCTGCTGGTCGCCTCGTACTTCGACCGGCTCGGCGACGCACTGCGGGTGCTCGCGGACTCCCCCGTCGAGGGCCTGGCCATGGACTTCACAGGTCCCGCAGCCGCCAACCTGGAGGCGCTGGCGCACACCGGCGGGCTGCCGGGCCGGCGCCTGATCGCCGGGGTGGTCGACGGGCGCAACGTGTGGGCGGCCGATCTGGAACGGCTCACCGGCCAGTTGGCCACCCTGCTGGGCCTCGCAGGGCAGCTCGACGTGGCCCCGTCCTGCTCGCTGCTGCACGTGCCGCTCGACGTGACCCTGGAGCGTGATCTGGACCCGCAGGTGGCGCGCTGGCTGGCCTTCGCGCGCCAGAAGTGCGCCGAAGTCGCCCTGCTCGCCAAGGCGTTGACCGAGGGCCGCGGCGCGGTGAGCGGGGAGCTCTCGGCGCGCAGGGCGGCGCTGTCCTCCCGCGCCGGCTCCTCCCTCGTACGCGATGCCGCGGTACGCGCCCGTACGGAGGCCGTGACCGGCGAGGACTCCCGCCGGGCGCAGTCGTACCCGGAGCGGGCAGCCGCGCAGCGTGCCCGGCTGCGGCTGCCGCCGCTGCCGACGACCACGATCGGCTCGTTCCCGCAGACCGGCTCGCTGCGGCGGGCGCGCGCGGGGCTGCGCAAGGGCGAGCTGACGCGGGCCGAGTACGACGCGCGGATCGCCGAGGAGATCCGCGAGGTGATCTCCGTGCAGGAGGACGCGGGCCTGGACGTGCTGGTGCACGGGGAGCCCGAGCGCAACGACATGGTGCAGTTCTTCGCGGAACGGCTCTCGGGCTATCTGGCCACGCAGCACGGCTGGGTGCAGTCGTACGGCACGCGTTACGTCCGCCCGCCCATCCTCGCGGGCGACGTCTCGCGGCCCGGGCCGATGACGCTGGAGTGGACCCGCTTCGCGCAGTCCCTCACCGACAAGCCGGTGAAGGGCATGCTGACCGGCCCGGTGACGATGCTGTCCTGGTCCTTCGTGCGCGACGACCAGCCGCTCGCGGAGACGGCGCGGCAGGTGGCGCTCGCGCTGCGGGACGAGGTCGCCGACCTGGAGGCGGCGGGCACGGCCGTGATCCAGGTGGACGAGCCGGCGCTGCGGGAGCTGCTGCCGCTGCGCGCCGCGGCCAGGCCCGCCTATCTGGAGTGGGCCACCGAGGCGTTCCGGCTGGCCACTTCGGGCGTCCGCGCCGACACCCAGATCCACACGCACATGTGCTACGCGGAGTTCGGCGAGATCCTCGGCGGGATCGAGGCGCTGGACGCCGACGTGATCAGCCTGGAGGCGGCGCGCTCGCACATGGCCGTCGCCGCCGAGCTGTCGGAGTCCGGCTATCCGCGGGAGGCCGGGCCCGGCGTGTACGACATCCACTCGCCCCGTGTACCGGGCACGGAGGAGATTGCCGGGCTGCTGCGCCGGGCACTCGCCGCCGTACCGCGGGACCGGCTGTGGGTGAACCCGGACTGCGGTTTGAAGACCCGCTCCACGGAGCAGGTCGAAGAAGCGCTGTCCCACATGACGGAGGCGGCCAGGGCGGTGAGGGCCGGCCTCGACTGACGCAACGCCCACGCGCACGGACTCCCCGGGCGTCGCGAACACCCCCTGGCGCAGACCGCGTTGGCCGCGGCTCTGCGCCAGGGGGTGCCCCGTGCGCAGCGCGTTGTCGGACCCGTACGGCATCATCGGGCCGTGACTTCGACGAATTCGGCGGCTCCCGCCGCGCGGCAGCGTCTGATGCTGCTGGACACCGCCTCGCTCTATTTCCGCGCCTATTTCGGTGTGCCCGAGTCCGTGAAGGCCCCGGACGGCACCCCGGTCAACGCGGTGCGCGGACTGCTGGACTTCATCGCGCGCCTGGTGCGCGACCACCGCCCCGACTCCCTCGTGGCCTGCATGGACGCCGACTGGCGACCGCAGTGGCGAGTGGACCTGATCCCCTCCTACAAGGCGCACAGGGTCGCCGAGGAGGTCCCCGGGGGCGCGGACGCCGAGGAGGTGCCGGACACCCTCGCGCCGCAGGTCCCGGTGATCGAGGAGGTGCTCGACGCGCTGGGCATCGCGCGTGTGGGCGCCGAGGGGTACGAGGCCGACGACGTGATCGGCACCCTCAGCACCCGCGCCGCGGGACCGGTCGACATCGTGACCGGGGACCGCGACCTGTTCCAGCTCATCGACGACGCGCGCGGGGTGCGCGTGCTGTATCCGCTCAAGGGCGTCGGCAATCTGGACGTGTTCGACGGCGCCGCGCTGCACGCCAAGTACGGCGTGGACGGCGACGGTTACGCGGACCTCGCGCTGCTGCGCGGCGACCCCAGCGACGGGCTGCCCGGCGTCCCCGGCATCGGCGAGAAGACCGCGGCCAAGCTGCTGGACACCTACGGCGACCTGTCCGGGATCGTGGCGGCCGCCGCGGACCCCGCGTCGAAGCTGACGCCCGCGCAGCGCAAGAAGCTCACCGAGGCCGGCGCCTATCTGGAGGCCGCGCCGAAGGTGGTGCGGGTCGCGCGGGACGTGGAGCTGCCCGGTTTCGAGGCGGCGCTGCCGCGGGAACCCCGTGACCCCAAGGCGCTCAACGCCCTCGACGAGCGCTGGGGACTCGGCGGATCTCTCGACCGCCTCCTCTCCGCTCTTACGGCATAAGCTGTTAGGTTAGGTTCACCTAACCGACATCGCGCCCGCGGTGCCGGGTCCACCCCCCACCCCCTTCGACCCAGGGAGGCCACCGTGGCAGACCGCCGTCAGGCCCGCAGGAAGCCCCAGCTCCACCGCGCGCAGGTGGTACGCACCGAGCGGCTCACCCCGCACATGGTGCGGGTCGTCGTGGGCGGCGAGGGCCTCGCGGATTTCCCGGCGGGCGAGTACACGGACCATTACGTCAAGATCCTCTTCCCGCTGGAGGGCGTCGCCTACCCCGAGCCCTTCGACATCGAGCAGGTGCGCGCCGAGATGCCGCGCGACCAGTGGCCGGTGCAGCGCACGTACACGGTCCGGCACTTCGACGCCGCCGCGCGCGAGATGTGGCTGGACTTCGTCGTGCACGGGGACGAGGGCGTGGCGGGTCCGTGGGCGCGCAACGTCCGCCCCGGCGAGGAGGTCCTCTTCCTCGGCCCCGGCGGCGCGTACGCGCCCTCGGCCGAGGCCGACTGGCACCTGCTGGCGGGCGACGAGAGCGCGCTGCCCGCGATCGCCGCCGCGCTGGAGGCCGTCCCGGAGAACGGCGCACCGGTGCACGCCGTGATCGAGGTGGCGGGCCCCGAGGAGGAGCAGAAGCTGACCGTTCCGGCCGGCGTCGAGGTGCGCTGGCTGCACCGCGGCGAGGACCCGGTGGGGCGTCAGCTCATCGACGCCGTACGGTCGCTGGACTTCCCCGAGGGTCGCGTCCAGGCGTTCGTGCACGGCGAGGCGGGCTTCGTGAAGGAGCTCCGCCGCCACCTCCGCCTGGAGCGCGGCATCGACCGCGACCAGCTCTCCATCTCCGGCTACTGGCGCCTCGGCCACAACGAGGACGGCTGGCAGGCCTCGAAGAAGGACTGGAACGCGGCGGTGGAAGCGGAGCAGGAGCAGGCAGCGTAAGAGGGCGCGGGGGGCTGGCGCCCCCCGCCGGGAGGCGTGGGCCCCGGAACTCCGGGGCTTTGCCCACCCCATCGAGGGTGTGGGCAGTCGTTCCGCGGGGCGGAACGGGTGGGCACACCGGAACCGCCAGCCGCGAGGCCCACCCACCCCGCTCCCAACGCTCGCGCCCCCGCGACCGCTCACCGCTCCAATTGCCCCACCGGGCAACCCCGCGCAGCGTTCACAGGGTTACACCGCACAACCCCACTCCCCCGCGGCAGCTCCCCCACGTAATCCGACCCATACCGAGCCGCCATCCCCGGCGAGGGAAAATCGGTGCTCACCATCTGCGCCCCCGCAGCAAGCGCATCACGCAACATCGACGTATCCCCCGACGCGGCCTGATCGAGCGGCACATCGGCCCGCGTCCGCACGAAGTACCCCCGCCTCACGAGGTCCTGGATCGCCGCCCGGTTCGCCCCCGTCGGATCATTCGACTCCACGAACGCCGCATCATCCCGCCCAGGCCGCGAGTTCGTGAACAACACGCGCCCCTGCAGACTCTCCCGCCCACCCGCGCGATACGCGTCCTGCAGTTTCTGGTCGTTGTTGTCCATCAGGAACATGGTCTTGCCGCGCGCCGCCGACACCCGCGGCCACCCGTACCGCAGCACCGACTGCTCCAGCGTCCTCCCCGGCCGCCGTACGTCGTCCGGCGTGACCATCCCCTCCTCGGGGAACACCGACCGGATCTCCGCGTCCAGCGCGTCCAGCATCTTCGTGTCCCACGGCGGCGACTTGGCCCCGCCCGCCTGCTCAAGACGCGGATCGGTCTGCTTGAGCTCCAGCAGCACCGGCACGGGAGCGTGCCCGGGCCGGGAGTCGGACCACTTCTTCACCTGCCCGAGACAGCCCCGCAGCGTCGTACAGGTCGTGTTGTAGTCGAAGTCCGCCCAGTGCAGCACCTTGAAGCCCGGCTTCTTCACCTCCGGGTCCGTGAGCGGCGGCAGCCCCGCCTTCTTGCGGATCAGCGGGTCCGCGTACAGGCCGCCCCGGGGATCGGGGAAGACGTCCAGCTCGATGCCGCGCACCCGCTGCCGCTCGAACTGGTGCGGCAGCGAGGAGTGGCTGTAGAGCAGATTCCGGTAGCCGGGGTCGTAGAGGCCCATCAGCCGCTGCTCCTCCAGCGACGCCTCGCGGTGGTAGCTGTTGTGCGTGGCCATGGCCTGGAGCTGGTTCATGCGCAGTGACCGCGCCGGGTCGGCCGCCCGCTCCACGTGGTCGGGGTGCGGACGCTCCTGCGCCGCGTGGGCCGCCTGCGTCGCCGTGGGGACCGCGGCGGCGGTGAGCACTCCGGCGAGCGCCGTCACCGCCGCCGCCCAGCGGCGCAGGCGTGATCTGTCACGCGGACCGGTGCGGGCGGTGCCCGCGCTGTCTGTGGGGGTGTGCAGGCGCACGTGTGCCTCCTGAGAGGGGACGACTACGGGGGAACAAACTGTCGATACCCATGGGCAAAGGTCAACAGCACCCAGTCCGGGAGAAGTTGAACGAACCCTTCCGCGCCGACGCGCCCGCGACCGCACGCCCGACCCCCACCGCGCCGCGTTCGCCCCGCCTCCCCCGCATCGTCACAGTGGCGCCATCGGCCCTTCCGCCCGCCCCGTTCTCCTTGGAACACTCCTCGCGCTCGTATCCTGCGCACCACACCTTCCGCGTCCACCTTTCTACGTACGGAGAGGCCACCCCCCATGGCAGACGTCAGCAGAAGGCGGTTCCTGCAACTGACCGGCGGCGCGGCCGCGTTCGGCACGCTCTCGTGGAGCATCGCGCGCGCCGCCTCGCTCCCCGCGCTCGGCAGCTCGGGCAGCATCGAGGACGTGGAGCACATCGTCGTGCTGATGCAGGAGAACCGGTCCTTCGACCACTACTTCGGCTCGCTGCGCGGCGTACGCGGCTTCGGCGACCCGCGCCCCGCCACCCTGCCCAGCGGCAGATCCGTATGGCACCAGTCGGACGGCACGCGCGAGATACTGCCCTTCCGCCCGGACGCCGACAACCTCGGGCTCCAGTTCATCCAGGACCTGAACCACGACTGGGCCGGCACCCACAAGGCGTTCAACCAGGGCCGCTACGACCAGTGGATTCCCGCCAAGTCGGCGACCACGATGGCCTATCTGACCCGCGAGGACATCCCGTTCCACTACGCGCTGGCCGACACCTTCACCGTGTGCGACGCGTACCACTGCTCGTTCCTGGGCTCGACCGACCCGAACCGCTACTACATGTGGACCGGCTACACCGGCAACGACGGCACCGGCGGCGGACCCGAGCTCGGCAACGCGGAGAAGGGCTACGGCTGGACCACCTACCCCGAGCGCTTGGAGAAGGCCGGGGTCTCCTGGAAGATCTACCAGGACATCGGCGACGGCCTGGACGCGGCGGGCAAGTGGGGCTGGATCGACGACGCGTACCGCGGCACCTACGGCGACAACTCCCTGCTCTACTTCAACAACTACCGCAACGCGAAGGCCGGGGACCCGCTCTACGACAAGGCCCGCACCGGCACGAACGTCAAGGGCGGGGACGGCCTCTTCGACGGGCTCAAGGGCGATGTGCAGGCCGGGAAGCTGCCGCAGATCTCCTGGGTCGTGTGCCCCGAGGCGTACACCGAGCACCCCAACTGGCCCGCGAACTACGGCGCCTGGTACATCTCCCGCGTCCTGGACGCGCTCACCTCCGATCCCGAGGTGTGGGGCCGCACCGCACTTCTGATCACTTACGACGAGAACGACGGCTTCTTCGACCACATCGTGCCGCCCTTCCCTCCGACCGACGCCAACCAGGGCCTGTCCACCGTGGACGTGAAGCCCGATCTGTACGCGGGCGGGAACGGCTACGAGGCGGGCCCCTACGGGCTCGGCATGCGCGTGCCGATGCTGGTGGTCTCGCCCTGGAGCAAGGGCGGGTACGTCTGCTCCGAGGTCTTCGACCACACCTCCATCCTGCGGTTCATGGAGCGGCGCTTCGGGGTGCGCGAGGAGAACGTCTCGCCCTGGCGCCGGGCCATCTGCGGCGACCTGACCTCGGCCTTCGACTTCGGCCGCAGCGACGCCGAGCCCGCGGAGCTGCCCTCGACCGACGCGTACGAGCCGCCGGACCGCAAACGGCACCCCGACTACGTGCCGAAGCCGCCGGCCGACCCGTCGATGCCGCGCCAGGAGTCCGGCACCCGCCCGACCAGGCCGCTCCCGTACGCGCCCGCCGTGGACGGCACGGGCGACCCCGGCAAGGGCACCTTCACGCTCTCCTTCGGCGGCGGCCCCGACGCCGGCGCGCAGTTCACCGTGGCGGCGGGCAACCGCTCCGACGGCCCCTGGACCTACACGGCCGAGGCCGGAAAGCGCATCTCCGACACCTGGAACACGGCCTATTCGCAGGGCAGCTACGACCTCTCGGTCCACGGCCCGAACGGCTTCCTCCGCACCTACCACGGCCCCGGCAAGACCCCCGGCCCCGAGGTGCGGGCCCGCCACAACGCGTCCACGGGAAACCTGGACCTGACCTTGACCAACAAGGGCGCCTCCGACTGCAGCGTGACTCTGACCAACGCGTACGGGGGCGGCTCCAAGACCTTGACGGTCCGCCGGGGCGCGACGGTCAAGCACACCGTGGACCTGACCAAGACGAAGCGCTGGTACGACGTAAAGCTGACGTCAGACCACGACAAGAGCTACCTACGCCGCCTGGCAGGCCACGTAGAAACAGGCGCCCCGGGAGTAAGCGACCCGGCCTTGGGCTAGCAGCAGGCTTACGGGCTCCGCCCGCCACCGCCCCCACTGAGGTGTGGACAGTCGTTCCGCAGGGGCGGAACGGGTGGGCACACCGGAACGCAAGCCCGCAGCCCCACGCCCCCACACGCGAACGGGGCCCGGCCCGCACACACGGACCGGGCCCCTCACGCGTGAGCGAAGCCCTCACCCCACACTGCTGTACGCGACAACCCCCCGCCGCATAGCCTCCGTAGCCCTCCGCGCATTCTTCCCAACGGTCCCCTCAGGCGGCGCCGCAGCAGCAATCTGCCCCAACACATCCACACACTGCTTGCACCACCGCACGAAGTCCCCCGCCGGCATGTCCGCCTCCCGCAGCACCGAGTCGAGACCGTGCCCCTCGGCCCACCGGTACGCGGCCCAGGCGAAGCCGAGGTCGGGCTCGCGCTGCCCCACGCCCTCGCTCTGGTGGATGCGGTGCTGCTCCTCCAGGTCGTCCAGGCGCCCCCAGATGCGCACCATCTCGTCCAGCGCCGTGTGCGCCCGGCCCCCCGGCAGCTTCGGCGGCAGCGCGTCGTCGTCCCGCCGCGACTCGTACACCAACGCCGAGGCGCAGGCCGCGAGTTCGGCGGGCGGCAGGCCCTCCCACACGCCCTCGCGCAGGCACTCGGAGGCCAGCAGGTCCAGCTCGCCGTAGAGCCGGGCCAGCCGCCGCCCGTCCTCGGTGATCACGTCGCCGTGCAGATAGTCCAGGTCGGTGAGCACCCCGCAGACCCGGTCGAAGGTCCGCGCGATGGTGTTGGTGCGGCCCTCGATCTTGCGCTCGAGCTGCCGGGTGTCCCGCTTGAGCCGGTGATAGCGCTCGGCCCAGCGCGCGTGGTCCTCCCGCTGGTCGCACCCGTGGCAGGGGTGCGCACGCAACTCGGCGCGCAGCCGCGCCACTTCGGTGTCGTCGGCGGCCTCCGCGCGCTTCTTGCGGTGCCGCGTCGGCGTGTGGTGCCCGGCCTTCGTACGCAGCGCGGACGCCAGATCGCGGCGGGACTGCGGGCTGCGCGGGTTGAAGGACTTGGGAATCCGCATCTTCTCCAGCGGCTCGACCGGCACCGGGAAGTCGACCGCGTTCAACCGCTTGACCTGGCGGTCCGCCGTGAGCACCAGCGGCCGCGGACCCTCCTGGTGCTGCTCCCAGCCGCGCCTGCTGCCCGGGCTGCGGCCCGGCGCCGTACCCGGGTCGATCACCAGGGCCAGGCCGGCGAACTTGCCGGTGGGCACGTGGATCACATCGCCCGGCTTCAGCTTCTCCATCGAGTCGATCGCCTGCGCACGGCGCTGCGCCGCGCCCTGCTTGGCGAGCTCGGTCTCCCGGTCCTTGAGCTCCCTGCGCAGCCGCGCGTACTCCTCGAAGTCGCCCAGGTGGCAGGTCATGGAGGCCCGATAGCCCTCAAGCCCCTCCTCGTTCTTCTGCACCTGGCGGGAGATGCCGACCACCGAGCGGTCCGCCTGGAACTGCGCGAAGGACGTCTCCAGCAGCTCCCTGGACCTGTGCCGCCCGAACTGGCCGACGAGATTGACCGCCATGTTGTACGAGGGCTTGAAGGAGGAGCGCAGAGGATACGTACGCGTGCCGGCGAGGCCCGCGAGCGCCGCCGGATCCATGCCGCGCTGCCACAGCACCACCGCGTGGCCCTCGATGTCGATGCCGCGCCGCCCGGCGCGCCCGGTGAGCTGCGTGAACTCGCCCGGCGTGATGTCGGCGTGCTGCTCGCCGTTCCACTTGACGAGCTTCTCCAGCACCACGGAGCGCGCGGGCATGTTGATGCCGAGCGCCAGGGTCTCGGTGGCGAACACGGCCTTGACCAGACCGCGGACGAACAGCTCCTCCACGACCTCCTTGAAGGTCGGCAGCATGCCCGCGTGGTGCGCGGCGATGCCCCGCTCCAGGCCCTCCAGCCACTCGAAATAGCCGAGGACGTGCAGGTCCTCGTCGGGGATGTCCTTGGTGCGCTCCTCGACGATCTCGCGGACCTTGGCGCGGCCCGCGTTGTCGTTGAGCCGGAGCCCCGAATAGAGGCACTGCTGCACGGCCGCCTCGCAGCCGGCCCGGCTGAAGATGAAGGTGATGGCGGGCAGCAGGCCCTCGGAGTCCAGCCTGTCGATGACCTCGGGCCGTCCGGGCGTCCAGATGCGGGACCGCTGCCTGCGCTCGCGCTCCCGGTCGGCCTCCCGCTTGGGACGGCCCCTGCGGCGGTCGCGGGGGCCGCCGCCCACCCGGCTGTTCTCCATCCGGGCCATGCGCATCAGGTCGGGGTTGACCTCGCGCTTGCCCGCCTGGCTGCCGGACTGCGCGCCGGACTTCTCCTCGAAGAGGTCGTACATCCGCCGCCCGGCCAGCACGTGCTGCCACAGCGGCACCGGGCGGTGCTCGGAGACGATCACCTCGGTGTCCCCGCGCACGGTGTCCAGCCAGTCGCCGAACTCCTCGGCGTTGGAGACCGTCGCGGACAGCGAGACGAGGTTGACCGAATCGGGGAGGTGGATGATCACCTCCTCCCAGACGGCGCCGCGGAAGCGGTCGGAGAGATAGTGCACCTCGTCCATCACGACATAGCCGAGGCCGTTGAGGGTCTGCGAACCGGCATAGAGCATGTTCCGCAGGACCTCGGTGGTCATCACGACGACCGGGGCCTCGGAATTCACCGTGTTGTCGCCGGTGAGCAGGCCCACCTTGTCGGCGCCGTGCCGTTTCACCAGGTCGTTGAACTTCTGGTTGGACAGGGCCTTGATGGGCGTGGTGTAGAAGCACTTGCGGCCCCGCGTGAGGGCCAGGTGGACGGCGAACTCGCCCACGATCGTCTTCCCGGAGCCGGTGGGCGCGGCCACCAGCACGCCCTTGTCGGCCTCCAGGGCTTGGCACGCCTCGACCTGGAATGCGTCGAGATCGAAGTCGTACAGGTCACGGAAGGGGGCGAGAGCGGTGGCGTTCTCGGCCGCGCGGTGCCGCGCCGCCGCATAACGCTCCGCTGGGGACAGGTCCTCGGTCATCGTGTCTACGAGCCTACCGGCCGCCCCTGACAGAGCTCACGATCTTCGGCGGGCCCGGGGTGCGGCAACGGGCGTAGACACTCCGCCCCGCCCGCACACGTGGCGGGCCGGTCCCTTTCCGGAACCGGCCCGCCACGTGGTGTAACGCGCGTGTCAGGTGAGCGTGGGCGTCGGGTGAGCGTGGTGCGGGGAGGTCAGGTGGCGTCGTCCATGTCGGTGCGCTGGGAGCCGCGCTGCCGCACGACCTGGGCCCCGTCCTCGTCGCCGAGCTGCCCGGCGGGCTCCAACTCGGCGTCGGCGTGCTCGATTTCGCTGGCCTCGTCGTCGGCCGGGCCGAGCGCCTCGCGGCGGCCCTTCCTGCGGTCGTGCAGCAGGGCGATGGCCACGGCCGCGGCGTACAGCAGCCAGATCGGCGCGGCCAGCGAGATCATCGTCAGCGGGTCGGTGCTGGGCGTGGCGATCGCGGCGAACACCGTGATGCCCATGATCATGCCGCGCCACCAGCCGGCCATCCTGCGGCCGCTGAGGATCCCGCCGAAGTTCAACAGGACCAGCAGCAGCGGCATTTCGAAGGAGAGCCCGAAGACCACGACCATGCGCGTGATCAGGTCGAGCAGGTCGTCCAGCGGCAGCAGGTTGTTGACGTCGGACGGGGTGAAGTCCAGCAGCACCTTGGCGGTGGTGGGCAGGACGCTGTACGCGAAGTAGGCGCCGGCGAGGAAGAGCGGGAAACCGGCGGCGACGAAGCTCAGCCCGTACTTCTTCTCGTGCTTGTGCAGGCCCGGCGCGACGAAGCCCCAGAGCTGGTACAGCCACACCGGCGAGGCGAGCGCGACACCGGCCATCAACGACACCTTCAGCGCGAGCGTGAACGGCGTCAGCAGGCCGTTGATGGTGATCTGCGCGCAGGTCGTGCCCTCTTTCGCCTGCGCGAGATCGGTGAAGGAGTGCTTGCAGCCGACCGATTCGAAGACCGGCTTGGTGAAGAGCTCGATGATGTCGCTGTAGAAAAAGGCGGCGACGATGGTGACGACCGCGATCGCCAGGAGTGCTTTCGCGAGACGGTTGCGCAGCTCCCGCAGATGCTCGACCAGGGGCATCCGCCCCTCGGGATCCTTCACCGTCTTACGGCTGGGCTTGCGCACCCCACGTCCTTGTCTCGTCGGCGGCGAGAATTGCCTGGGCGGTCGGTTTTCGGCTGCGGCCCGCCGTCCTGGAACCCCCGGCTCCGGAACGGCCGCGGTCTCAGTTCTGCGCGGTGTGTCCGCCGGGCTCGTTCACCGGGCGGGCGCTCGCGGTGTCGCCGGGGGCGGCCTTGATGGTGCGCGGGGCGGACTGCGCCTGGTCCTGCGGCTCAGCGGACTGCGTGGATTCCGCCGTGCCCTCGTCGCCGCCGTCCTTCTTCATCTGCTTCGCCTCGCTCTTCAGAATGCGCGCGGAGCGGCCCAGCGAACGGGCCATGTCCGGCAGCTTCTTCGCGCCGAACAGCAGAATGACGACAACAAGGATGAGGATGAGCTCGGGAGCACCGATCTTTCCACCGAACATTTCGCTACCTTCTCACGGAGACGGCTGGGGCTGTGACGCAGGACCTGAGCCGGTTCAGAACTTCGCGCTACCCGTGGATCGTAACCCTGTGCGGTGAACGCGGGGCAATCCCCGTGCGTACTCGCGGTTGCGGGCCGGCCCGCCGCCGGCCCCTCGCCGACGGCGCTCCGGAAAGCCTACCGCCGAGCCTTCCTGCGCAGGAGGGCGCCGTACGGACCGCGCCGCGACCGTTCCTCTCAGCCCTGTTCCCCGCCGCCCGGACCGCGTCCGGCGCGCGAGGCGAGCGGCGCCGCGGCGCGCTCCAGATTCTGCGCGGCGAGCGTGATGCGTTCCGAACTGTCGCCCACCGCATGGGAGAAGCGGCGCACCTCCACGCCGACGCGTACCGCGAGCACCCCGAGCACGGCGATGCCGCAGAAGGCGAGGGTGAGAAAGACCATGGGCCAGAGCATGGGGAGGAGCCTAGTAGCCACCCCCGCCGGCTCCCGAACCGCGCCCCACCACCGCCCGCGACCTGCTCGTACGAGGTCCCGTACGAGGCCCCGTACAAGAGCCGGCCGGCTCAGACCTCGCCGTAGGCGGCCAGCGCCCGGCGCGCCGCCTCCCGCGCGCTGTCGGCCAGTTCGCGGGGCGCGGTGATCCGTCCGTCCTGCCCGAGCCGCAGCGCGAGGCGCCGCAGCGAGGCCGGGTCGGGGGCGCGCAGGGTGATCCGCAGGCCGCCGTCGGGCAGCTCCTCGGCGCTGTCGTGCGGGTAGTACTCGGCGACCCAGCGCCCTCCGGGCCCCACCTCGACGACCACCTCGGGATCGGTCTCCGCGGGCTGCACCAGCCCCTCGCTCAGGTCCCGCAGCTCCACGGGCGGCGGGTCGGCGGCCTCGTCCAGCAGTTTGATCTCCGCGACCCGGTCGAGCCGGAAGGTGCGCCGCGCCTCGGAGAGCCTGCACCAGGCCTCGACGTACGTGTGCCCCACCGCGAACAGCCGGATCGGGTCCACCTCGCGCTCGGTCAGCTCGTCGCGCGCGGGCGAGTAGTAGCGCAGCCAGATCCTGCGGCGCTCGGCGATGGCGCGGTCCACGTCGGCGAAGACGCCGCCCTCCGACTCGAAGGTGACCGAGAGCCGGGAGCTCGCGCCGGCGTTCTCCCCCGCCGCCTCCTCCAGCTTCGCCGTGGCGCGGCGCAGCGCGTCGCGGTCGGACTCCCGCAGCCCCGGCAGCGTGGCCACCGCGCGCGCAGCGACCAGCAGCGCCGTGGCCTCGTCGGCGGCCAGGCGCAGGGGCTGCGCGGTGTCGGCGCCGAGCGTGTCGGCGTTGCGCCACCAGATCCGCTCGCCGTCGGTGTCGATCTCCAGCAGATCGCCGCCGCGGAAGCTGGTGCCGCACATGGGCAGCACGTTGAGGTCGGAGATCAGCTCGTCGCCTGTGATCCCGAAGGCGCGGGCCACCTCGTCGACCCGGGCGCCCGGGCGGTCCCGCAGATAGGTGACCAGCGACAGCATCCTGCGGGTCTGGTCGATGGCGTTCGCAGCCACGGCGGTCCTCTCCCCCTCAGCCCTTGGCGACGGCGCGCAGCCGGTCCACCACGTCGGCCCGCAGCTCGGCGGGCTCCAGCACCACGACGTCGGGCCCGAACTCCACCAGCCAGGCGTCCAGTCCGTGCCCGTACGGGATCTCCAGCTCCTCCCAGCCCGACCACTCGCCGCCCAGCTCCCGCGCCTCGGTGGCGCGGGACCGCAGCGGATAGCCGGACCCCGCGCGCAGCCGGATGCGGGCGCTGCTGGACGCGCTCTCCCCCGCCCAGCGCTCCACCGTGTCGCGCACGGTCACCACGTCGGGCACCGGCGCGGTGAAGGCCCCGGACTTGGAGCTCACCTTGCCCGTGATGCGGGACAGCCGGAACACGCGCTCCGCCTGCCGCTCCCTGTCGTACCCGGCGAGATACCAGTGGCCGCGCCAGCACTCCAGCGTCCACGGCTCGACCTGGCGGCGCTCGGCGCGCGCGGCGTTGGACTTCCTGTAGTCGAACTGCACCGGGCGCCGGTCGCGGCAGGCGAGCATGAGCGGCTCGAACGCGGCCTCGCGGGCGGGGATATGGGGCTCCAGCGTGCTGTGCGGCTGCGCGCCTGCACCGGATTCCGCGCCCGACGCGTCGGCCTGCTGGGGCAGACCGCCGGCGGCGCGCAGCTTCTGCAGGGCCCCGCTGGCGGCCCCTGCGAGCCGCGCCTGCTGCCAGACCCGCGCCGCGAGGTTGAGGGCGGTCGCCTCCTCGGCGTCGAGCTGGACCGGGGGGAGGCGGTTGCTGTCACGGCGGGCCATGTAGCCCACCTCGCCCTCGAGGTTCTCCACGGTGTCGATGACCAGGCCGAGCTCGCGCAGATCGTCCTTGTCGCGCTCGAACATCCGGGAGTAGGACTCCTCGCTCCCGGCCTCCAGGTACGCCTCGATCGAGTCGTGCAGCTCGCGCTTGGTCAGCGGACGCTGGGCACCCAGCAGGCACAGTGCCAGATTCATCAGCCGCTCGGCCTTGGCGATCGCCATGGGAACCTCTGCCCTCTGTCATCCCGCTCTGCTGCCCTGCGCGGACGCTGTGCACCACCCCGCGTGAACGCCGCGGTGCCCGGGGCAGGCCGCCCCGTACGCCTCCGGCTCCGCGCCCCGTCGGCCCAGCACACGTCCCCGATGCCGCACCGGCTGTTGACCGTACCGCCCGGCGCGGCTCCGGCAAAAGCGGAGGGCCCCGCCTCACAGGCGGGGCCCTCTCAGGCTCTGCGCGGCGCGCGCCAGGGGGCGCGGCCCGGACCGGAACGGTCCAGATCGGAGCGGCTCAGACCGACACCAGGTCGCAGACGAAGATCAGCGACTCGTTCGGCTTGATGCGGCCGCCGCCCGCGCCGGTCTCGCCGTAGGCGAGGTGCGGCGGGATGGTCAGCCGGCGCCGGCCGCCGACCCTCATGCCCTGCACGCCCCGGTCCCAGCCGGGGATGACCTGGCCGGAACCGAGCTGGAACTGCAGCGGACGCCCACGGTTCCAGCTGGCGTCGAACTCCTCGCCGGAGGAGAAGGAGACGCCCACGTAGTGAACCGAGACGTTGTCCCCGGCCTTGGCCTCCTCGCCGTCGCCCTCCCACAGGTCGACGATCTCCAGGTCGGCCGGCGGCTCGCCCTCGGGGAAGTCGACCTCGGGCTTGTCGATGCCTCTCACGTGCAGCTCCTACGGAATCAATCTTGATCGGAAACCGCGCCAGTCTCCCAGACGGCGGCCGGTGCCGGTGCCCGGGTTCCCGGGCACCGGCGGGGCGGCGACGGGTCCGGGTCAGACCTTGCCGACGATGTCCACGACGAACACCAGGGTGTTCTTGGCCAGCGGGTTCTGCTGCTGTCCCGGCTGCGCCTGGGTGGCGCCGTACGCCTCCTTCGGCGGGGCGACGAGCAGCACGCGGTCACCGACCTTCTTGCCGGCCAGCGCCTTGTCCCAGCCCGGGATCACGGACTTGGTGCCGATCTGGAAGCCGGTCGCGCCGCCGTGGTCCCAGGAGGAGTCGAACTTCTTGCCGTCCTCCCACTTCACGCCGGTGTACTGCGCGACCAGGCCCTCACCGGTCTTCACCTCGGGGCCCTTGCCCTTGATCAGGGTCTGCTGCTCCAGCTTCTCGGGCGGCTTCTGGCCCTTCGGAACGGTGATCTTGGCGGCCTTCTTGTCCTTGGCCTCGACCTGCGGCAGACCGCTCTTGACCTCGGCCTGGTCGCCCTTGGCCTCGGCCTTGGGGTCGACCTTGGAGGCGGCGGCCACGTCCAGCACCCAGATCATGCCGGTGTTCGGCTTCATGCCGGTCTGCGCGGCCTGCTGCGCGCCCAGGAGCTCCTTCGCGGTGCCCTCGACCTGCACGCGGCTGCCGGGCTTCTTGCCGATCAGCGCGTTGGTGACCGGCGCGGGCAGCATCTGCTGCTGGGCCCCGAGCTTGGTCACCATCTGGGTGTGCGAGCCGTCCTTGGCCTTGCCGTTCTTCGCGTTCCAGGTGCTGATCAGGTCCTGGCCCTTGCCCTCCTTGTCCCCGGTCATCTTGCCGAGCACGTCGAAGCGCACGAAGTCGCCCTTGGCCGCGGCCTTCCCCTTGCCCTCATCGAGAGTCTTGACGGAGACCTTCTTCGGCGGCTTGGCGTCCTTGGCCAGCGTGACCTTCGGCTTGTCCCCCGGCTTGCCGGAGACCTCGTTCTTGCCCGGGTCGTCGCCGCCGCAGGCCGCGGTCATCAGCAGGGCGGGAACGACCAGCGCCGCAGCGGTGCGGCGGGCGTACTTCTTCGCAATCATCAGTCCAACTCGGGATCGAGGGGCCAGGGTCCCGCCAACCCTACGACCCCGCCCGGGCCTCCACGCCACCCACGACACGGTGACTTCTCCCGCTCGCACAGCCGGGAACCCGAGCGCCCGTTCCCGCGTCACGCGCCCGTACGTGCACAGGCCCGGGCCCCGCACACGACAGGACCCGGGCCGTACGGGACCGTGCTCGGCATCCCGTACGGGGCCCGGGCCCCTGTCGCACTCCGTCACGACCCGCCAGGTCACATCCCGGCGATCAGCTTCTCCACCCGCTCGTCGACCGAGCGGAACGGGTCCTTGCACAGCACGGTGCGCTGCGCCTGGTCGTTCAGCTTCAGGTGGACCCAGTCCACCGTGAAGTCCCTGCGCTGCTCCTGGGCGCGCCGGATGAAGTCGCCGCGCAGCCGTGCGCGGGTGGTCTGCGGCGGCACCGACTTGCCCTCGAAGATCTTGAGGTCGTTGCAGATCCGCTCCGCCTGCCCCTGCCGCTCCAGCAGGTAGTACAGGCCGCGGCGCCGGTGGATGTCGTGGTACGCGAGATCTATCTGGGCGATGCGCGGGTGCGACATGGTGATGTTGTTCTTCGCCCGGTACCGGTCGATGAGCTGGTACTTCATGACCCAGTCGATCTCGGTGTTGACCTTGTCCAGCTCCTGGGTGCGGACCGCCTCCAGGGTGCGGCCCCACAGCTCCAGCACCTGCTCCACGCGGCCGCTGCGGATGCCGCGGCGGTCGCAGAAGTCCAGCGCCTTCTCGTAGTACTCCTGCTGCACCTCCAGCGCGGACGCCTCGCGGCCGCTGGCCAGGCGCACCTTGCGCTGCCCGGTGATGTCGTGGCTGACCTCGCGGATCGCCCTGATCGGGTTCTCCAGGGTCAGGTCGCGCATCACCGTGCCCGCCTCGATCATGCGCAGCACCAGGTCGGTGGCGCCGACCTTGAGCAGCATCGTGGTCTCGGACATGTTCGAGTCGCCGACGATCACGTGCAGGCGGCGGTACCGCTCCGCGTCCGCGTGCGGCTCGTCCCGGGTGTTGATGATCGGCCGGGAGCGCGTCGTCGCCGAGGAGACGCCCTCCCAGATGTGCTCGGCACGCTGACTCACGCAGTACACCGCACCGCGCGGGGTCTGCAGCACCTTGCCGGCGCCGCACACCAGCTGCCTGGTCACCAGGAACGGGATCAGGACGTCCGCGAGGCGGGAGAACTCCCCGTGCCGGGCCACCAGGTAGTTCTCATGGCAGCCGTAGGAGTTGCCGGCCGAGTCGGTGTTGTTCTTGAAGAGATAGACGTCGCCCGCGATCCCCTCCTCGTGCAGGCGGCGCTCGGCGTCGACCAGCAGGCCCTCGAGAATGCGCTCGCCCGACTTGTCGTGGGTGACCAGCTCGGTCACGTTGTCGCACTCGGGAGTCGCGTACTCCGGGTGCGAGCCCACGTCCAGATACAGGCGTGCGCCGTTCCGCAGGAACACATTGCTGCTGCGGCCCCATGACACGACACGGCGGAAGAGGTACCGCGCCACTTCGTCGGGGGACAGACGGCGCTGTCCCCTAAACGTGCATGTGACGCCGTACTCGTTCTCCAGCCCGAAGATTCGGCGGTCCATGACTGAACATTACGCCTGATGCCCTGATCTGAAACCGGGTTCGGGGGCACCGTTCCGATCATTTTCCCACCGTGCGACCGGGACTGACGTGCCGCCAGAACCGCCGGGCGCCGGCGGGAGCACCCGCACCGTCAGCAGCAGCACGCCCAGCGCCGCCGCACCGCCAGCGCCCGCGAGCGCGAACCCCGCCGCGGCACCGTGCCGTTCGACCACGGGACCCACCAGCGCCGTGCCGGCGGCCGTCCCCACACCGAACGTGGTCACCAGCCACGAGAACGCCTCCGTCACCGTGCCCGCCGGCGCGTGCCGGTCCACGACCACGAACGAACAGGCCAGCGCCGGCGCCAGGAACAGCCCCGCCACCACCGTCAGCGCCGTCATCGCGGGCACGCCCGGCACCAGCACCAGCGGCACGTAGCAGACGGCCAGCGCCGCCACCAGCCACCGCAGCCGCCGCTCGGCCGGGCCACGCCACCGCCGCGCCCCGTACGCGACTCCGCCGACGAGCGCGCCCGCGCCCAGCCCCGAGAGCAGGTACGTGGAGATCAGGCTGTCGCCGTGGGCGTCCGCGTACCGCACGGCCGCGACCGCGATCGTGCCCAGCGCGATGCCCACGAAGAAGAACGTGCCCAGCACCGCCAGCAGCCCCCGCGAGCGCAGCGCGCCCAGCCAGTGCGCCTCCCGCGGCTCCGAGCGCCAGCCGCGCGAGGGCGGCGACACCACAACCGACAGCGCCCCGGCCACCCCCAGCGCCGCCAGCACCAGCAGCGCGGCCGCCTCGCTCCACGCCGCCACCAGCAGCGTGACCAGCAACGGGCCCACGGCGAACATCACTTCCTGCGCCACCGCGTCCAGCGCGTACGCCGCCTGCACCAGCTCGCCGCGCCCCGCGCCCCTCAGCACGACGGGCCACAGCGCCCGCAGACCGCCCTCCAGCGGCGGCGTGCTCACCCCCGCGACGCACACCGCGACGGCGGCCGCCGCGACCGGCTCACGGCCCACCACGACGAACAGCACGAGCCCCAGCGCCGAGACCACTGCGGCGGGCAGCATCACCCGCGGCTGCCCGTACAGGTCCACCAGCCGCCCCAGCAGCGGCTGTCCCGCGGCCGTCGCGAGTCCGTACGCGGCCGAGAGCACCCCGGCCAGCGTGTAACTCCCGCCCTCCGCGCGGACGAAGAGCACCATCGCCAGCGGCCCCGCCGCGTTCGGCAGCCGCCCCACCAGCGTCCCCGCCAGCAGCCGCACCGCGTGCCGCGCGCCCAGCAGCCGCGCATACCCCGTACCGGCAGACCTCGCCGCACTCACCGGCCCGGCTCCTCTCCCCCACAGGGCGCCGCACCCGCACCCCCGCCCGCACTCGCACCGCCGGGGCCCGATACGCGTATGGCGCCGTACGCGGTCTGCGTACGGCGCCATACGTACCACGCACCACGGGCGCGGGTCGCGCGCTTATCGGCCGCCCGCCGGGCGGCCGACCGCCGCCCGGCACACGGTCATTCGCCGCTCTCCTCCTCGGAGGACGAGGACGAACCGGAACCCGCATCGGAGTCGCTGTCCGAGGAAGCGGCCGAGGACGAGCCCTCGCCCTCCTCCAGCAGCCGGGACAGCTTCTGCCCCAGCACCCGCTTGAACTTCCGCTTCTGCGGCCGGGCGCGGTCCAGCACCGCGACCTCCAGCTGCTCGGCGGTCAGCTCCCGCTCCCCGCCGTTGTTGTCCCGCGCGAGCGACTGCACGGCCAGCTTGAGCGCCTCCGAGAGCGACATGTCGTCACGGTGACGCTGGTCGAGATAGCTGCTGATCTGCTCCGCGTTGCCGCCGACCGCGACCGAGCCGTGCTCGTCCACGATCGAGCCGTCGTGCGGCAGCCGGTAGATCTGGTCGTCCTCCGGGGCAGGCCCCACCTCGGCGACGATCAGCTCGACCTCGTACGGCTTCTCCGCGTTGGAGGAGAAGATCGTGCCCAGCGTCTGCGCGTACACGTTCGCGAGGCCGCGTGCGGTCACGTCCTCGCGGTCGTACGTGTAACCGCGCAGGTCCGCGTAGCGGACGCCGCCGATGCGGAGATTCTCGAACTCGTTGTACTTGCCGACCGCGGCGAAGGCGATGCGGTCATAGATCTCACTGACCTTGTGCAGCGCGCGCGAGGGGTTCTCGGCGACGAACACGATGCCGTCGGCGAACTGCAGCACGACCACGCTCCGGCCCCGCGCGATGCCCTTGCGGGCATACTCCGCACGGTCCGCCATGGCCTGCTGGGGTGAGACATAGAACGGCGTCGACACCGGCTATCCGTCCCTTCCTGTCTGAGTTGCGTCCCTGGAGCCCGGCCTCAAGAGACCGGCGCCTGGGGGCCGTTGGGGGTCTGGAGCCGGCCTTCGTACACCGCGCGGGCGATCTCGGAGACCTCGTCCTCGGACAGCTTCCGGAAACCGTCCTCGGTGATCACCGTGACGATCGGGAAGATCTGCCGGGTCAGATCGGGACCGCCCGTCGCCGAATCGTCGTCCGCGGCGTCATACAGCGCCTGCAGCACCACCGAGGCCGCCTGCCGCTCCGACAGCTCCTCGCGGTGCAGCTTCTTCAGCGAGCCGCGCGCGAACACCGAACCCGAACCGACGGCCGCGAAGCCCAGCTCCTCGGACCGTCCGCCGGTCACGTCGTAGGAGAAGATCCGGCCCTTCTCCCTGTCCACGTCGAAGCCCGCGAACAGCGGCACCACGGCGAGGCCCTGCAGGGCCATGCCGAGGTTGCTGCGGATCATCGTGGACAGCCTGTTCGCCTTGCCCTCCAGGGAGAGCGTCGAGCCCTCGACCTTCTCGAAGTGCTCCAGCTCCAGCTGGAAGAGCTTCACCATCTCCACGGCCAGACCCGCCGTGCCGGCGATGCCCACCGCCGAGTGCTCGTCGGCCGGGAACACCTTCTCGATGTCCCGCTGCGCGATCACGTTCCCCATCGTCGCCCGCCGGTCACCGGCCAGCACGACGCCCCCGGAGAAGGTCGCCGCGACGATGGTCGTGCCGTGCGGTGCCTGCACCGCGCCCTCGACGGGCGGCAGCGGCCGGTTGCCCGGCAGCTGGTCCGGCGCGTGGTCGGAGAGGAAATCCATGAACGACGAAGAGCCCGGCGTCAGGAAGGCAGCTGGCAGACGCCCGGTGCTACGAGTGTTGGCTTCCACACGTTTCCTTCCAGATAGCTGATGGCCCGCCTCATGATTTCGGGCCGCTCCTTGAACTGCCCCAGCGCCGCATCAAAGCTGAAGCACAATACGCCACGGACCTTACCCGTCTCATGATCGTGATCCACATGTTCCGCGGAAGCGGAAAGGCGGACTCCCCACGGAGAGGCGGAAGTTGGACGACCCGGGCGCCCCCGGGGGTGCTCGGCGAGCACCCCCGGAAAGGCGCCCGGGGACCGCCGTGTGCTTACTCGCCGCCCTTTTGGACGAACGAGCGTACGAAATCCTCCGCGTTCTCCTCCAGGACGTCGTCGATCTCGTCCAGGACGGAGTCCACGTCGTCCGACAGCGCCTCCTGGCGTTCCTTGAGGTCCTCGGAGACCTGAGCGTCCTGCTCCTGCTCCTCGGTCTCCTCGGTCTGGCGCGTGGCCTTCTGCTGGCCGCCGCCGGTGTCCTTGGTCGCCATTTCCCTCACCCCGCTCGGTTCGGTGTACGCGAGACGTACAAGATCAGACCCTACAAGCAGGGACTGACACAGGCCCTTCACTTCTTCCAACGTCCGGAAGCCACCGGGATGATTCCCGCCCCCGGCGCCTTCTCAACGCTCAACTGACCCTCGGCCACTGCGCGCTCACCGGCCGCGTACGGCATCCGGCCGACGCGACGGCGCTGCGCAGCGCAGCGGCCCCTCGACCGCCCCTCAGCCGCCGCTCAGCACCTTCACCAGCTCCTCGGCTGACCGGCAGCGGTCCAGCAGCTCCTTGACGTGGTTGCGGGTGCCGCGGAGCGGCTCCAGGGTGGGTACACGCTGGAGCGAGTCCCGCCCCGGCAGGTCGAAGATGACCGAGTCCCACGAGGCCGCCGCCACGTCGTCCGCGTACTGCTCCAGGCAGCGGCCGCGGAAGTAGGCCCGGGTGTCCTCGGGCGGCTTGGCCGCGGCACGGCGCACGTCCTCCTCGGAGAGCAGCCGCTGGATCTTGCCGCGCTCGGCGAGACGGTTGTAGAGCCCCTTGTCGGGCCGTACGTCGGCGTACTGGAGGTCCACCAGGTGCAGCCGGGGCGCGTCCCACTCGACGCTGTCCCGCTTGCGGTAGCCCTCCATGAGCTCGCGCTTGGCGATCCAGTCGAGCTCGCCCGACAGGCTCATGGGGTCGTTCTCGAGCTTGTTGAGCGTGCTCTCCCAGCGGGCGAGGACGTCCGTGGTCTGCTCGTCCGCGTCGGAGCCCCAGCGCTCCTCCACGTACTTGCGCGCCAGCTCGCAGTACTCCATCTGGAGCTGTACGGCGGTGAGCGTACGCCCGCTGCGCAGCGTGATCAGCCGCTGCAGTGAGGGGTCGTGCGAGACCTGGTGCAGGGTCCGTACGGGCTGGTCGACCGCGAGATCGACCGTGATGAAGCCGTCCTCGATCATGGAAAGCACGAGGGCCGTGGTGCCCAGCTTGAGGTAGGTCGACACCTCGGAGAGGTTGGCATCGCCGATGATCACGTGCAGCCTGCGGTACTTCTCCGCGTCCGCGTGCGGCTCGTCGCGGGTGTTGATGATGGGCCGCTTCAGGGTGGTCTCCAGGCCCACCTCGACCTCGAAGTAGTCGGCGCGCTGGCTGATCTGGAAGCCGTGCTCGCTGCCGTCCTGGCCGAGCCCGACGCGTCCGGCGCCGCAGACCACCTGGCGGGAGATGAAGAACGGCGTGAGGTGCCGCACGATGTCGGAGAACGGGGTCTCCCGCTTCATCAGGTAGTTCTCGTGGGTGCCGTAGGAGGCGCCCTTGTTGTCGGTGTTGTTCTTGTAGAGGTGGATCGGCTGGGCACCGGGGACCTCGGCCGCGCGCTCCGCGGCCTCGGCCATGATCCGCTCGCCGGCCTTGTCCCAGAGCACGGCGTCCATGGGGTTGGTGACCTCGGGGGCGCTGTACTCGGGGTGGGCGTGGTCGACGTAGAGCCGGGCGCCGTTGGTGAGGATGACGTTGGCGAGGCCGATGTCCTCGTCGGTGAGCTGGCTGGAGTCGGCTGCCTCGCGCGCCAGGTCGAAGCCGCGGGCGTCCCGCAGCGGGTTCTCCTCCTCGAAGTCCCAGCGGGCGCGCCGCGCCCGGTGCATCGCAGCCGCATAGGCGTTGACGACCTGGGACGAGGTGAGCATGGCATTGGCGTTGGGGTGACCGGGCACGGAGATGCCGTACTCGGTCTCGATGCCCATTACGCGCCGTACGGTCATGCGGCCCTCCTTGCCCGGCGACGGCCCGTCATCGGGCCCTCGCTCAAGTCCCGCTGCGCATCCGGCCCGTGTGCGGTCCCCTCTCCCGCACTGCGCTTGGCGGCGGTACGGAAGAGCCTAGAACGACCGGGCTGAAGTGGGGAGATCACCTGGCGGACTTCCTTGAGGCTGCTGGAAACAATCCGGCTGCGGACTCCCGCCCTCCCCTGCAGCGGCGGGGAGGTGCGGGACTTCCGCAGCCGGACCGTGATGCGATTACAGGTACTGACCGGTGTTGGCCACCGTGTCGATGGAGCGGCCGGTGTCCGCGCCCTGCTTGCCGGTGACGAGCGTGCGGATGTAGACGATCCGCTCGCCCTTCTTGCCGGAGATGCGGGCCCAGTCGTCCGGGTTGGTGGTGTTGGGCAGGTCCTCGTTCTCCTTGAACTCATCCACGCAGGCGGCGAGCAGGTGGGAGACGCGGAGGCCCTTCTGGTTGTGGTCGAGGAAGGCCTTGATGGCCATCTTCTTGGCCCGGCCCACGATGTTCTCGATCATGGCGCCGGAGTTGAAGTCCTTGAAGTACAGGACCTCCTTGTCACCGTTGGCGTAGGTGACCTCCAGGAAGCGGTTCTCCTCGGACTCGGCGTACATCTGCTCCACGACGGACTGGATCATCGCGTCGCACGCCGCCTCGGCGTTGCCGCCGTGCTCCGCCACGTCGTCCGCGTGCAGCGGGAGCTCGGGGGTCAGGTACTTGGAGAAGATGTCCTTGGCCGCCTCGGCGTCCGGACGCTCGATCTTGATCTTCACATCGAGCCGCCCGGGGCGGAGGATCGCCGGGTCGATCATGTCCTCGCGGTTGGAGGCGCCGACCACCACGACGTTCTCCAGGCCCTCCACGCCGTCGATCTCGGAGAGCAGCTGCGGGACGATGGTGTTCTCCACGTCCGAGCTGACGCCCGAGCCGCGGGTGCGGAAGAGCGAGTCCATCTCGTCGAAGAAGACGATGACGGGCGTGCCCTCGCTCGCCTTCTCGCGGGCCCGCTGGAAGACCAGGCGGATGTGCCGCTCGGTCTCGCCGACGTACTTGTTGAGCAGCTCGGGGCCCTTGATGTTGAGGAAGTAGCTCTTCCCCTGGGGCTTGCCCGTCACCTCGGCGACCTTCTTGGCCAGCGAGTTGGCGACGGCCTTGGCGATCAGCGTCTTGCCGCAGCCGGGCGGCCCGTAGAGCAGGACGCCCTTGGGCGGCCGGAGTTCGTGCTCCTTGAAGAGGTCGGGGTAGAGGTAGGGGAGCTCGACCGCGTCGCGGATGAGCTCGATCTGCCCGCCCAGGCCACCGATCCTTGTGTAGTCGATGTCCGGGACCTCTTCGAGGACGAGCTCCTCGACCTCGCTCTTCGGTACGACCTCGTAGACGTACCCGGAGCGGGAGTCGAGCAGGAGGGCGTCCCCGGCACGGAGCGTGATGCCCTCTTCCAGCAGCGGCTCGGCGAGCCGCACCACGCGCTCCTCGTCGGTGTGCCCCACCACCAGGGCGCGCTCGCCGTCCTCAAGGACCTCCTTGAGGGTGACGATGTCCCCGGCGCTCTCGAACTCCATGGCCTCGACCACGTTGAGCGCCTCGTTGAGCATGACTTCCTGGCCACGCCGGAGTTCTTCCAGCTCGACGTTGGGGCTGACGTTCACCCGGAGCTTGCGGCCTCCGGTGAAGATGTCGGCCGTGCCGTCCTCGTTGGCCTGCAGGAAGACGCCGAAGCCGGAGGGCGGCTGGGCGAGCCGGTCAACCTCCTCCTTGAGCGCCACGATCTGGTCGCGGGCCTCGCGAAGGGTGTTGGAGAGCCGTTCGTTCTGTGCGGAAACGCCGGCCAGGTTGGTCTGCAGCTCGACGATCCGCTCCTCGAGAATCCGAGTGTGGCGCGGAGAGTCGGCGAGCTTGCGGCGCAGGACGGCGATTTCCTGCTCTAGATAGGCAATCTGCCCGTTCGGGTCCTCGGACCCCCGACCGGGCCGGATGCCGCGGTTAGTGTCGTCGTCGTGGGCTGCCACGGTCCTCACCTCCTCCAAGGGGAGCTGGACGCTTCCAGACCCTACCTGGGCCGGTGCAGGTTGAAACCCCTAGATCACAAAGACGTAGGGGTGTGTCTGATCTTCACCCTCACGCACTCCCTCACGCCTGGGAATACCCACCCATCAACATCGGAAAAGCCGCCGGTTGTATCGTCGCTACGGTCAACACCCGTCGTGGGTGGCCTTATTTCGGGAGCTGCCCAGCGGTCTCACGGCGGTAGGGCAAGCAGTTACGGCTTTCACAAGCGCGGCCTCGCCCGGAGGTGCGGCGCGGAACGGCAGGGGCACGCGATGAGCACCGGCAGCGGCGAGAACGGGGCGCTGGAGGTCTGGATCGACCAGGACCTGTGCACCGGCGACGGGATCTGCGCGCAGTATGCGCCCGAGGTGTTCGAGCTGGACATCGACGGTCTGGCCTATGTGAAGGACTCCTCCGACGAGCTCCTCCAGGACGCGGGCGCGACCACGCCCGTGCCGCTGCCGCTGCTCGACGACGTGGTGGATTCGGCCAAGGAGTGCCCGGGCGACTGCATCCACGTACGCAGGGTCGCCGACCGTGTCGAGGTGTACGGCCCGGACGCCGGCTAGCGCCCGGGCCCCGCGTGCTCAGACCGCGGTCGCGCCGCCCGCGACGGCCGCGGGCACGAGGGTGAACTTGCCTGCCTGCCATACCCACTTGACCTTGCGCTCGCGGTCGGGGCAGCAGCGCGGCACCTGCTCGGAGGAGTAGCCGAGGAGGGTGGCCGAAACGGTGCGGCCGTGCACGGCGAAGTCCTTCACGCTCATCTGCTCGCCTGTGGGTACCAGGGTCTCGGTGATCCGGGGCGCGGCGCCGGGCTCCTTGGCGGGGGCGAGCACGAAGACGCCGCTGGGCGGTGTGCCCATGCCGGTGTCGCAGCGGACCACGGCCACGGTCTCCGTACGCCCGTCGCCGTCGAAGTCCGCCGAACCGCGGTCCGTGATCCGCACATTGACCCCGGGCCCCGAGGTGCCGGTGGACGGGCCCTTCCCACAGTCGACCGGGTAGGTGGCGCGTTCCGGATCGGGCGGCGGGCCGTCAGGCGCGGCCGCTGCGGTGGTGCGCGCCGTGGCGTCGGGGGGCTGTACGAGGGCGGCGCCGCCGACGACGGCGGCGAGGGCGACAGCGGTCGCGGCCCAGTGCACAGCGCGGGTACGGGTACGGGTCTGCGGCAGTTCCGTCACGCCGGAGGGCTCCTGTGGGACATGGGAGGCATGTGCTGGAGGGCACCGAGTGGTGCCGGAGGGGGATGCTCAGCATCGTGCCATATGTCACACCGACCGGAAACGGCCGGGGCGTTTCGGCGGCGTCAACTCCCCGCAAAAATCCGCCGCCGCCCGGTTCCGCTGTGCGGAACCGGGCGGCGGCGGTGCGGTATCGCGGGCTCGTGCCCCTACGGTGCGGCGCGTAGCCGGGGCGGCTCAACGGCCGCCGGACGCACGCGCGTTGGTGCGGCGCCGGCCGGCGGCGGGGCTGCTCAGCCCTTGGCGCGGCCGCCGGACTGGCTGCCGGGGCCGGTGTAGTCCTCGCCGTACGCGCCCTTGGCGGGACGGCGGCGGCGCAGCGGGGGCTCGACGCCGTCGGCGAGGCGGCGGGCGGTGAGCAGGAAGCCGGTGTGGCCGATCATGCGGTGGTCGGGGCGGACGGCGAGGCCCTCGACGTGCCAGTTGCGGACCATGGTCTCCCAGGCCTGCGGCTCGTTGAAGGTGCCGTGCTCGCGGATCTCCTCGACCATGCGGGCCATCTGGGTCGTGGTGGCCACGTAGCAGCAGACGATGCCGCCGGGGACGAGGGCCTTGGAGACGGCCTCCAGGCACTCCCACGGGGCGAGCATGTCGAGGATGACGCGGTCGACCTCGGTGTCGGTCAGGTTGTCCTGGAGGTCGCCGACGGTGAGCGTCCACGCGGGGTGCGGCTCGCCGAAGTAGCGCTCGACGTTCTGCCGGGCGATCTGGGCGAAGTCGTCCCGCCGCTCATAGCTGTGCAGCATCCCCTGGTCGCCGATGGCGCGCAGCAGGAAGGAGCTGAGCGATCCCGAGCCCACGCCGGCCTCGACGACCCGCGCGCCGGGGAAGATGTCGGCGTGCGCCAGGATCTGCCCCGCGTCCTTGGGGTAGACCACCGCGGCTCCGCGCGGCATGGACAGGACGTAGTCGGGGAGCAGGGGGCGCAGCGCGAGGTAGGCGACGTTTCCCGTGGTACGGACGACACTGCCCTCGGGGGCGCCGATCAGCTCGTCGTGGGGGAAGGCTCCCTTGTGGGTGTGGAAGCTCTTCCCCTCTTCGAGCGTGATCGTGTAGTGGCGACCCTTGGGGTCGGTGAGCTGGACCTGGTCCCCGACCTTGAAGAGGCCGCGGCGGCGGGCGGCACCGGTCGGTTCGGACATGCGGACAGCCTAACGGGTTACGGGGAAGGCTCTGTGCACTGGGCCGATGCGGCCGCCGGCGTACGGGGTCCGGGCGGGCCCGAGCCGGGCGGCCCGGGCCGGGGAGTCACGCCGAGGGCTTGGCCATGGCGGCGACGAAGGCGCGCTCGACGTCGCCGGTGGAGAGCACCCCGTAGATCTCACCGGTCTCCTCGACCACGAGGTACTCGGTGGCCGGGGTGGCCCGCAGGTGGTCGAGGAGCTCCTCGCCGGAGAGCTCCGCCGGCACCCGCATGCCCTCCTTGAGGTCCTGCGCCAGCGTGGAGACGGCGACCCAGGGGCGGCGGTGCTCGGGTACGCCGGCGATGGCCGCCTCGCGTACGAGGGAGAGCGGGTCGCCCTTGCCGTCGACGACGACGAGGGCGCGCGCTCCCGCCTCGTTGGCCCGGCGCAGGGCTTCGGAGAGCGGGGTGTCGGCGTTCACCGGGACCGCGCGGCGGGTCAAAGCGCGGGCGTTGAGCTGCGGCAGGCTCTCGCGGAGCCGGGCCATGCGCAGGCTGTTGCCGGCGCCGGTCCAGATGATCGCGGCCAGGATCGCGGCGAGCAGCGCGTCGGTGAGCGAGTCGACGCCGCTGATGCCGTCCTCGCTGAGGCCGCCGGCGTGGGTGGCCAGGGGCAGGCCGATCAGCACGGCGACGGCGAGCGCGCGGCCCGTCCAGGCGGCGAAGACGGTGCCGGACATGGGCCGCCCGGTGATCTTCCACACGACGGCCCGCAGCATCCGTCCGCCGTCCAGGGGCAGGCCCGGCAGCAGGTTGAAGACGGCCACGATGAGGTTGGAGATCATCAGGCCCGCGAGGAGCACGCCAGGGACCGTGCCGGGCTCGACGGCCCGCATCCCCGCGTAGAACACCGCGGCCAGCACGAGCGAGAGCAGCGGCCCGACGAAGGCGAGCACGAACTCCCTGCCGGGCGTCTCGGACTCCTTCTCGATCTCCGATACGCCGCCGAAGAACTGGAGCTGGATGCGCCGCACCGGCAGCTTGAAGCGCAGCGCGGCGACGGTGTGCGCGAGCTCGTGCACCAGCACGGAGGCGTAGAAGGCCACGGCGAAGAACAGCGCGATGAGGTAGCGGGCCATGCCCAGGTGCGGCAGCACCCGGTCGAGCTGACCGCCGAAGACCCAGGTGATCAGCGCCGCGACGAGGAACCAGCTCGGCGCCACATACACCGGTACGCCGAAGGGCCGCCCCATCAGGATGCCGCCGCCTGTGGGGCGGGTGCGGGGGCGGTCGGAGGGGGTGGAGGCGCCGGCGGGCTTCGTCCGCTGCGGATCGGGCTTCCTGAGCAGCTCGGGCGTCGGCTGCGGCTCGGGCTTCGACTCCGGGTCCGGCGTCGGGCCCGGCTCCGACTCCGGCGCCGGGTCCGACTTCGGCTCCGGAGTCGGGCCCGACTCCGCGTCCGGCTTCGGCTCGGCGTCGGCGGCGTCGTCCGTACCGGCCGCGGTGTCCGCTCCGCTCTCGGCGGGCTCGTCGCGGGGCTCCCGGTCATCCCGCGGCCCCCGCTCCGGGGTGCGCCGGACCGCGTCGGCGCGGGACCCGTCCCGGGCCCCGTCGCCGCCTGCCAGCTCGTCGCCGCCCGCTCGCGGCTCGCCGTCGTTGTCCGTGTCCGACACGGGTTCCCCTCTGCTGCATCCGTCGCACCCGCCCTGCGCGGCTCCCATGATCATGCCGTGCGCGGGGGTGTCCGTCGATGGTATGCGCCCGGTGTCAGCGGCGGGTCTTAGGGTCGTACACCATGGGAACTCCGGCCTCCTCTCCTGCCTCGTCACACGACGCCGCCTCCTCGCCGGGCGACGCCGCGCACGACACCGCTCCGCAAGGCGCCACGGCACATGACGGCGCCGCACACGACACCACCGCACACGGCGCCACCGCACATGGCACCCCCGCCCCGCACGGGGCGCGGAAGACCCCGCAGCGGGTGTCCCCGCCCAGAGCGCTCTCGCCCTCGCGGGCCGGCGACTTCATGCAGTGCCCGTTGCTGTACCGGTTCCGGGTCATCGACAAGCTGCCGGAGAAACCCTCGGCCGCCGCCACCCGCGGCACCGTCGTGCACGCCGTGCTGGAGCGGCTGTTCGACGCGCCGGCGGGGCAGCGCAGCGCGGAGCGCGCCAGGTCCCTGGTGGCGGGCGAGTGGGAGCGGCTGCTGGCCAAGCGCCCCGAGCTCGCGACCCTGTTCACCGAGGAGGGCCCGGAGGCCGAGCCCGAGGAGCACGCTGAGCCCGACCCCGCGCGGCTGGCCCAATGGCTCGCCGAGGCCGAGGAGTTGGTGCAGCGCTGGTTCACGCTGGAGGACCCGACGCGTCTGGAGCCCGCCGAGCGCGAGCTGTTCGTCGAGGCGAAGCTGGAGTCCGGGCTGCGGCTGCGCGGCATCATCGACCGGGTCGACATCGCGCCGACCGGCGAGGTGCGCATCGTGGACTACAAGACGGGCAAGGCCCCGCCCCCCGAGTACCGCGACGGGCCCCTGTTCCAGATGAAGTTCTACGCGCTGGTGCTGTGGCGGCTGCGCGGCGTGCTGCCGCGCCGCCTCCAGCTCGTGTTCCTGGGCGGCTCCGGGGAGGTGCTGACGTACGACCCGGTCGAGGCCGACCTGCGGACCGTGGAGCGGAAGCTGCTCGCGCTCTGGGAAGCGATCATGAAGGCGACCGAGAGCGGCGACTGGCGGCCCAAGCCGAGCAAGCTGTGCGGCTGGTGCGACCACCAGGCGCACTGCCCCGAGTTCGGCGGCACTCCCCCGCCGTATCCGCTCACCATCCAGCCGCGGCTGCCCGAGCCCCGCGAGGAGTCCGGCGCCGCGGCCCCCGGCGAGGGCGAGGGCGGGTCAGAGACACCGGCCACAGACGGTTAGGCAAGAATGGGGACCCGCGTCCCCGTCGCGCTCCGCGCGCACCGCGCATCCGCCGCAACAACCCGCCGCACCGCTCGCTTCCTGGAGGAGATTCCGTGGCTGTCCGTGTCCTGCTGGTCGATGACCAGCCGCTGCTGCGCACCGGATTCCGGATGATTCTGGAGGCCGAGCAGGACATCGCCGTCGTCGGCGAGGCCGGGGACGGCGTGCAGGCGCTCGACCAGGTGCGCGCGCTCCAGCCCGACGTGGTGCTGATGGACATCCGGATGCCGCGCATGGACGGCGTCGAGGCCACCCGCCGCATCACGGGCCCCGGCAAGGACGGCCCGGCGAAGGTGCTGGTGCTCACCACCTTCGACCTGGACGAATACGTGGTGGAGGCGCTGCGCGCCGGCGCCAGCGGCTTCCTGCTCAAGGACGCGCCGGCCGGCGAGCTGGTGCAGGCGATCCGGGTGGTCGCCGCCGGCGAGGCGATGCTCGCGCCCAGCATCACCCGCCGCCTGCTGGACAAGTACGCGGGCAAGCTCCCCTCCGGCGAGGAGCCGGTCCCCGACACGCTGCACCAGCTCACCGAGCGCGAGGTGGAGGTGCTGAAGCTGGTGGCGCGCGGGCTGTCCAACGCCGAGATCGCCGCGGACCTCTTCGTCAGCGAGACCACCGTGAAGACGCACGTCGGGCACGTGCTGACCAAGCTGGGCCTGCGCGACAGGGTGCAGGCCGCCGTCTATGCGTACGAGAGCGGCCTGGTCCGCCCCGGCGCCCCGTAGACGGCCCCCGCACGCCGTGGACATCAGCCGTACGTCGTACGGCACCCACGGCGGCAGACGTACGAGGGCCCGGCACACACGCGGTGTGCCGGGCCCTCGTACGTGACCTGAGGGGTCGCGGGGGTCAGCCGCCCACGCCGCGGCCCAGCTCCCAGAGCTGGAGCACGGAGTTGGAGTTGAGCGCCCACTCGACGCCCGTGATGTCGTCGCGGGCGGCGATGTACTGCTTGCCCTGCCACAGCGGCAGCACCGGCACCTCGTCGGCGACGATGTCCTGCGCGCGGCCGAAGCTGGACGCGGTGGCGGGCCTGTCGGCCTTCTGCCGCGTCTTGGGGATGAGCTGGTCGCGGATCTCGTCGTTCGCGTACGGGGTGTTCAGCACGTTGTTCTTCTCGAAGAACGGCGCGATGAAGTTGTCCGCGTCGGGGAAGTCGGGGAACCAGCCGAAGCCGTACGCCTGGTAGGCGCCCTTGCTCGCCGCCGGGCGGAACTTCTTCCACGGCACGCCCTTGGTCCGCACGTCGAAGAGCCCGGTGTCGTTGAGCTGCTTCTTGAGCTCCGCGAACTCCTTCTGCGTGGCCGCGCCGTAGTGGTCGCTGGTGTACGCGAGGGTCATCTTGACCGGGGTGTCCACGCCGGCCGAGCGCAGGATGCGGCGGGCCTTCTGGACGCTGGGCTCGCCGTACTTGTTGAAGAACGAGTTGGTGTGGCCCGGGAGTTGGCTCGGCACGATGGAGTACAGCGCCTCGGAGGTGCGCGCGTACACGTCCCGCACGAGCTGGTTGCGGTCGACGATCTGGGCCATGGCCTGGCGGACGGCCTTCTTTCCCGCGACGGAGTCGTCGGTGTCGAAGGCCAGGTAGCGGATCTCCTGCCCGGGCTGCTCGACCAGCTCGATGTGGTCGTCCTCGGGCGTCTGGAGCTTCTCCACCTGCTCCGGGGATATGGAGCGGTTCATCAGGTCGATCCTGCCGGCCTGGAGCGCCTGCTCCATGTCCTCCGAGGTCTTGTAGAACCTCAGCCGGATCTTGTCGTTCTTCACCTTCAGCCCGCCCGCGTACTGCGGATTGCGGGACAGCTCCGCCTTGTCGGCGTCCGGGTCGAACGCGTCCAGCTTGTACGGGCCCGAGCCGTGCACCTCGAAGCCGTGCACGAAGCTCTTCGCCGGGTAGCTCTGGCTGTCCACGATCGAGGCGGCCGGGGTGGCGAGCTTGTACGGGAAGGTCGCGTCGGGCCGCTTGAGGTGGAAGACGACCTCCTTGTCGCTGGTCGCCTCGACCTTGTCGACGTTGGTGAGCAGCGAGGCCGGGCCGTTGGAGAAGTTGATGCCCAGCACGCGCTTGATGGAGAACTCGACGTCCTTCGCATCCAGCTTGTGCCCGTTGGAGAAGCGCTGGCCGTCCTTCAGCGTGCAGCGGTACTGCTCGTTCTGCTGGTCGGTGAAGCCGCAGCGCTTGGCCGCGTCCATCGTCGGCTCGGTGCCGGAGCGCGGCAGCCGCAGCAGCGTCTGGAAGGTGTTGCGCATGATGTTCCACGCGCTCACGTCGTACGAGGCCGCGGGGTCGAAGGGGGCCGGATTGTCCCTGGTGACCGCGAAGTTGTCGGTCGTGCCGACGACGATGGGCTTCCCCTCTGCGCCCTCGTCCGCTCCGCTGCCGCAGGCGGTCAGCAGCGGCGCGATCAGCCCGGCGAGCGCGGGCAGCACCAGGATCTTGCGGTTCATGGTCGGCGGTCTCCCTCGTCCGGCCTGGGTCTGCTGCTTGGGTCGAAAGGCCGGAAAGCAGACGTTACTGCGTTCGAGGGGAGGAGAACGGCACGGTCCCCCGCGGTACGGGGGCACCACGGGGGACCCTACGGCGTTACGACCGGTAGCCGATCATCCAGATCCGTTATGCGAACCTGAGAACGTAAGCGACACCGGCGAATCAAAGGGGACACAACGGCGGGCGAATGTGTCGCCGCGTCACGTCATCGGCACGCAGCGGCAGTTCCCCGCGCGCGGGCGATTGTGAGCAACATCACCGGCGGTTCGGGGGTGTCGGCGCGGGTCTCTCAGCGGGCCGGCGTGCCCACAAGGGTCCGCAGGAAGCCGAGGTCCACGTCGTGCAGCGACTCCACGACGGTGCGGCCGTCGCCGGGGCCGATGGGCGCGAGGGAGGGCACGGCCACCACGCGGCACCCGGCGGCCTCGGCGGCCGCCACGCCGGTCGCGGTGTCCTCCAGCACGGCGCAGCGCGCGGGGTCGGCGCCCAGCCGCGCGGCGGCGGTCAGATACGGCTCGGGGTGCGGCTTGGTGTGCTCCACCTCGTCGCCCGCGACCGAGAACGCGAAGTGCTCGGCGCCGAGGGTCTCCAGGGTGCGGTCGACGACCGCCCTGTGCGAGGCGGACACCAGCGCGGCGGGCACCCCGTGCGCGGTCAGCTCGGTGAGCAGCCTGCGAGCCCCGGGCATCAGCCGCACGCCGGCGGCGAGGCGGTCGAGGAACGCGGCGTTGAGCAGTCCCGCCGTCTCCTCGATGGTGATGCGGGCGCCGGTGGCCTCGATGAGGAAGCCGGCGCTGCGGCTCATGGGGCCGCCGACCACGATGTGCCGCCACTCGTCCCGCAGCGTGTGGCCCAGCCCGGCGAAGACCTCCACCTCGGCGTCCCACCAGGTGTTCTCGGTGTCCACGAGGGTGCCGTCCATGTCCAGGAGCACGGCCTGGAGCCGGGAGCCCTCGGCCGTCAGTGTGCTGAGCGCTGAGACGGAGCTCGTCATCCGCGTACGCCTCCTCAGGGACGAGAAGGCCGGCCCCCCGCGATCCGAAGACCCCGGACGACCGGCCTGTACCGGACCGAACAGTGTACGTCCTCGCTCCGCGGCGGGCGCCGCGCGAAGGCTCACCACTGCGTGGCGGCTGCTCCCCGGGCCCCGGAAGATCTTTCCCGCCGCAGCGGAAAGCCGCCCAGCGAACGCCGTCGGCGGTGACAGCACGGCCTGCGCTGTCACCGCCGATACGAAACGCTCCGCTCACCCGCCGCTGCGGCGGATGAAAGATCCGACGGCGAGCCCGTCACCGGTAAGGGAAAGCTCCCCGGGCGGTACCCCGGGAGGGGGCGCCCAGCGCCCCCTCCCGCGGCGGATCAGCCGTCAGGCGTTACCGCGCATTGAAGTAGTTCGCCTCCGGGTGGTGGATGACGATGGCGTCGGTGGACTGTTCCGGGTGGAGCTGGAACTCCTCGGAGAGCTCGACGCCGATGCGCTCCGGCTGGAGGAGGTCGGCGATCTTCGCGCGGTCCTCCAGGTTCGGGCACGCGCCGTAGCCGAGCGAGAAGCGCGCGCCGCGGTACTTCACGTCGAACATGCCCTGCATGTCCAGCGGGTCGTCGTTCGCCACGTCCAGCTCGGAGCGGACCCGCGCGTGCCAGTACTCGGCCAGCGCCTCGGCGAGCTGTACGGAGACGCCGTGCAGCTCCATGTAGTCGCGGTAGTTGTTGTTCGCGAACAGCTCGGCCGCGTACTCGTCGACCTTGGAGCCGATGGTGACGACCTGGAGGCCGACCACGTCGGTCTCGCCGCTGTCCTCGGGACGGAAGTAGTCGGCGAGGCACAGCCGCCGCCCGCGGCGCTGGCGCGGGAAGGTGAAGCGGGTGCGCTCGCTGCCGTCCTCGTTGAGGATGATCAGGTCGTCGCCCTTGGAGACGCAGGGGTAGTAGCCGTAGATGACGGCCGCCTCCAGGAGGTTCTTGGCCTGGAGGTCGTCCAGCACACCGCGCAGCCGCGGCCGCCCCTCGGTCTCCACCAGCTCCTCGTACGAGGGGCCCTCGCCCTTGCGGGACTCCTTGAGGCCCCACTGGCCCTTGAACAGCGCGCCCTCGTCGATCCAGGACGAGTAGTCCTTGAGGTTCAGCCCCTTGATCACGCGGCTGCCCCAGAAGGGCGGCTCGGGGATCGGGTTGTCGACGGCGACGTCCGAGCGGATGGAGCCGTCGTTGACCTCGGCCTCGGGGATCTCGATGTCCCGCTTGGGCACCCGGCGCTGCTTCAGCGGCGGCAGCTCGGCGCCGGGGACGCCGCGCTTGATGCCCATGAGCGCGTCCATCAGGCTCAGGCCCTCGAAGGCGTCCTTGGCGTAGCGGACCTCGCCCTCGTACACCTCGTGCAGGTCCTGCTCCACGTACGCCCTGGTGAGCGCGGCTCCGCCGAGGATGACCGGGAAGTCCGAGGCCATCTTGCGGGAGTTCAGCTCCTCCAGGTTCTCCTTCATGATCACCGTGGACTTCACCAGCAGGCCCGACATCCCGATGACGTCCGCCTTGTTCTCCTCGGCGGCCTCCAGGATCGCGGAGACGGGCTGCTTGATGCCCAGGTTGACCACGTTGTAGCCGTTGTTGGAGAGGATGATGTCCACGAGGTTCTTGCCGATGTCGTGGACGTCGCCGCGGACGGTGGCGAGCACGATGGTGCCCTTGCCCTCCTCGTCCTCCTTCTTCTCCATGTGCGGCTCGAGGTAGGCGACCGCCGACTTCATGATCTCGGCGGACTGGAGCACGAACGGGAGCTGCATCTGGCCCGAGCCGAAGAGCTCACCGACGACCTTCATGCCCGCCAGCAGCGTGTCGTTGACGATGTCCAGCGCGGGGCGCTCGGCGAGCGCCGCGTCCAGGTCGTCCTCCAGGCCGTTCTTCTCGCCGTCGATGACGCGGCGCTGCAGGCGCTCGTCCAGCGGCAGCGCGGCCAGCTCCTCGGCCTTGCCGGCCTTCATCGACTTCATGTCGACGCCCTCGAAGAGGGAGAGCAGCTTCTGCAGCGGGTCGTAGCCCTCTTCGCGCCGGTCGTAGATCAGGTCGAGCGCCGTCTTGACCTGCTCCTCCTCCAGCCGCGCGATCGGCAGGATCTTGGAGGCGTGGACGATCGCCGAGTCCAGGCCCGCCTTCACGCACTCGTCCAGGAACACGGAGTTGAGCGTGACGCGCGCGGCCGGGTTGAGGCCGAAGGAGATGTTGGAGAGGCCGAGCGTGGTCTGCACGTCCGGGTGCCGCTCCTTGAGCATCCGGATGGCCTCGATGGTGTTGATCCCGTCCTTGCGGGACTCCTCCTGACCGGTGCAGATGGTGAAGGTCAGGGTGTCGATGAGGATGTCCGACTCGGCGATGCCGTAGTTCGTGGTCAGGTCCTCGATGATCCGCTCGGCGATGCGGACCTTGTCCTCGGCCGTACGCGCCTGGCCGTCCTCGTCGATGGTGAGGGCCATCAGCGCGGCGCCGTACTCGCGCGCGAGCGTGGCGACCTTGGCGAAGCGGGAGTCGGGGCCCGCGCCGTCCTCGTAGTTCACCGAGTTGATGACCGCGCGGCCGCCGAGGCACTCCAGGCCGGCCTGGATGACGTCGACCTCGGTGGAGTCCAGCACGATCGGCAGGGTGGCCGCGGTGGCGAACCGGCTGGCCAGCTCCCGCATGTCGGCGACGCCGTCGCGGCCCACGTAGTCGACGCACAGGTCGAGCATGTGCGCGCCCTCGCGGATCTGGTCGCGGGCCATCTCCACGCAGTCGTCCCAGCGGCCGTCGAGCATGGCCTCGCGGAACTTCTTGGAGCCGTTGGCGTTGGTGCGCTCACCGATCGCCATGTGCGAGTTGTCCTGGCGGAAGGGCACCGACTGGTACAGCGAGGCGGCGCTCGGCTCGTGCTGCGGGTTGCGCTGGGCGGGCGTCGCGCCGCGCACCCGCTCCACGAGCTGGCGCAGGTGCTCGGGCGTCGTGCCGCAGCAGCCGCCGACGAGGGAGAGGCCGTAGTCGCGCACGAAGGTCTCGTGCGCGTCGGCCAGCTCCTCGGGGGTGAGCGGGTAGTGCGCGCCGTCCTTGCCCAGGACCGGGAGACCGGCGTTCGGCATGCAGGAGATCGGAATCTGCGCGTGCTGCGCGAGGTAGCGCAGGTGCTCGCTCATCTCGGCGGGGCCGGTCGCGCAGTTGAGGCCGATCATGTCGATGCCCAGCGGCTCCAGCGCGGTCAGCGCCGCGCCGATCTCCGAGCCGAGCAGCATGGTGCCGGTGGTCTCCACGGTGACCGAGCAGATCAGCGGCAGGTTGGAGCCGATGGCGTCCTGCGCGCGGCGGGCGCCGATCAGGGCCGCCTTGGTCTGCAGCAGGTCCTGGGTGGTCTCCACGAGCAGCGCGTCGGCGCCGCCCGCGATCATGCCCTCGGCGTTGGTCTGGTACGCGTCACGCAGCGTGGCGTACGGGGCGTGGCCGAGGGTGGGCAGCTTGGTGCCGGGGCCCATGGAGCCCAGCACCCAGCGCTGCCGGCCGTCCTTCGCCTCGTACTCGTCCGCGACGCCGCGCGCGATGGCGACGCCCTTCTCGGAGAGCTCGAAGTTCCGGTCGGTGATGTCGTACTCCTTCAGCGCCGCGAAGTTGGCGCCGAAGGTGTTGGTCTCCACGCAGTCCACGCCGGCGTCGAAGAACTCGGCGTGGACGTTGCGGATGATGTCGGGACGGGTGACGTTGAGGATCTCGTTGCAGCCCTCGAGCTGCTGGAAGTCGTCGAGGCTCGGGTCCTGCGCCTGGATCATGGTGCCCATCGCACCGTCGGCGACGACCACCCTTTCGGCGAGTGCCGCCCTGAGGGCGTCCGCACGCGGGTACTTGGCGGAGGACGTGCTGCTCGGCGAGGCCATGAAGGTTGCTCCCTAGGAGTGCGACGACTGTCGGCTATGCGGCTCCGCCGGTCCTCTGTGGCGAAGCGCACGACGTCAGCGTATCGGTCCTGCACAAGTCCCCGAGGGGCCCGTCCGCTGGCCGGACGGCGGGATGGCCGGTTGTCGACGCTTTCGTCCGGGCTGTTCCGCACCCGGCTTCCACGCCCCGGCGTCAGGCGATAGCGTTCGGCATTGTCGAACTGTCTTCGAGGCTTCTCCGGAAGCAGGTCAGGAGGTACGCGATGGCGCGGACCATCCAGTCGCTGGAGCGTGCCGCCGCCGTGCTGCGACTGCTGGCGGGCGGCGAGCGGCGGCTCGGCCTGTCCGACATCGCGGCCGCGCTCGACCTGCCGAAGGGCACGGCGCACGGGTTGATCCGCACCCTCCAGCAGGAGGGCTTCGTGGAGCAGGAGACCGCGACCGGCAAGTACCAGCTCGGCGCCGAGCTGCTGCGCCTGGGCACCAGCTACCTGGACGTGCACGAGCTGCGCGCCCGCGCCCTGGTGTGGGCGGACGACCTGGCGCGCTCCTCCAACGAGAGCGTCTACCTGGGCGTGCTCCACCAGCAGGGCGTGCTGATCGTGCACCACGTGTTCCGCCCCGACGACAGCCGCCAGGTGCTGGAGGTGGGCGCGATGCAGCCCCTGCACAGCACCGCGCTGGGGAAGGTGCTCTGCGCCTTCGACCCGGTGGCGCACAGCCAGGTCGCCGACGCGGAGCTGGCCTCCTTCACGGAGCGCACCGTGACCGTCCCCGAGGAGCTGGAGGAGCTGGTCGAGGTGACCGCCTCGCGGGGCTGGGGCGCGGACGTGGAGGAGACCTGGGAGGGGCTGGCCTCGGTGGCGGCGCCGGTGCGGGACCGGCGGGGCATGCCGGTCGGCGCGGTCGGGGTGACCGGCGCCGTGGAGCGGGTCTGCGAGGACGGGGAGCTCAAGCCTCCGCTGGTGGCAGCGGTGCGGGACTGCGCACGCGCGGTCTCGCGCGATCTGGGGGCCAGGCGTTTCTGACAGACCACAGCACTGACAGACCACGGCCTCGTACGGGGTAGGCAGCGGCGTACTCCGCCGTGCGGAACTCACGCACCGCACGCATCATGCGACCCAGCGGAGTGCTGTGTCACATCCCCTTGACGAGTTCTGTACTCAGGAGAAAACTGCCGTTCGGCGGTCGACATTGTCGAACACCGGACGGGACCCGGTCCGCCCCACACATCTGGACAAGGACAAAGGAGTCGCGGGTGTCCAGCTCCGACATTTTCTTCGGCGAAACCATCGGGACCGCCGTCCTGGTGCTGCTCGGCGGCGGCGTCTGCGCCGCCGTCAACCTCCGCCGCTCCAAGGCGTTCCAGGCCGGCTGGGTCGCGATCGCCTTCGGCTGGGGCTTCGCGGTGCTCACCGGCGCGTACATCGCGCAGATCTCGGGCGCGCACCTGAACCCCGCGGTCACGCTGGGCCTGGCCATCAAGGGCGAGGCGCACGGCGGCATCGCGTGGGACCAGCTTCCGCTGTACTGGGCGAGCCAGCTGCTCGGCGCCATGATCGGCGCCGTTCTGGTGTGGGCCGCGTACGCGGGGCAGTTCAAGGCGCAGCTCACCGAGCCCGAGACGGCTCCGGTGCGGTACGAGAACCCGGGGCCCGTGCACGGTGTCTTCTTCACCTCCCCGGAGATCCGCAACGCGGCGCAGAACCTCGCCACCGAGACCATCGCCACCTTCGTGCTGGTGCTGGCCATCCTCACGCAGAGCAACACCAAGGGTGTCGCCATGTCCGGCATCGGGGCGCTGCTGACCGCGCTGGTCGTGGTCGGCCTCGGTCTCTCCCTCGGCGGACCGACGGGGTACGCCATCAACCCGGTGCGCGACCTCGGCCCGCGCATCGTGCACGCGCTGCTGCCGCTGCCCAACAAGGGCGGTTCCGACTGGGGTTACGCATGGATCCCGATCGTCGGTCCGCTGCTGGGCGGGGCCATCGCGGGCGGCGTCTTCCAGGTGGCGTTCGCCTGACCGGCGCAGCAGGCGCGTACCCGGGGGGCGAAGCGGAAACGGCCCCCTCACACCGAACTTCTTGGAGCAGCAACATGAGCGACACCCACTCCGGCCCCTTCATCGCGGCCATCGACCAGGGCACGACGTCCAGCCGGTGCATCGTCTTCGACAAGGACGGGCGCATCGTCTCGGTCGACCAGAAGGAGCACGAGCAGATCTTCCCCAAGCCGGGGTGGGTCGAGCACGACCCGGCCGAGATCTGGACGAACGTCCAGCAGGTGGTGGCCGGTGCCCTGGACAAGGCGGGCATCACCAAGGACGACGTGAAGGCGCTGGGCATCACCAACCAGCGCGAGACCACGATGCTGTGGGACAAGAACACCGGCGAGCCGGTCCACAACGCGATCGTGTGGCAGGACACCAGAACCGACGGGCTCTGCCGTGAGCTGGGGCGAAATGTCGGCCAGGACCGGTTCCGGCGCGAGACGGGCCTCCCCCTCGCCTCGTACTTCGCGGGCCCGAAGATCCGGTGGCTGCTGGACAACGTGGACGGGCTGCGCGAGCGCGCCGAGAACGGCGAGCTGCTGTTCGGCACCATGGACTCCTGGGTCATCTGGAACCTCACCGGCGGCGTGAACGGCGGCAGGCACGTCACCGACGTCACCAACGCCTCCCGCACGATGCTGATGAACCTCGGCACGATGCAGTGGGACGAGCGCATCTGCGCCTCCATCGGCGTGCCCACCGCCGTCCTGCCGGAGATCCGCTCCTCCGCCGAGGTCTACGGCGAGGCCGTCGGCGACCTGGCGGGCGTGCCGGTCGCCTCCGCGCTCGGCGACCAGCAGGCCGCGCTGTTCGGCCAGACCTGCTTCGACAAGGGCGAGGCCAAGTCCACGTACGGCACAGGAACCTTCCTGCTGCTGAACACCGGCGAGGAGTCGGTGAACTCCTACAACGGGCTGCTCACCACCGTCGGCTACCAGATCGGCGACAAGAAGCCGGTCTTCGCGCTCGAGGGCTCCATCGCGGTCACCGGCTCGCTCGTGCAGTGGATGCGCGACCAGATGGGCCTGATCAACTCGGCCGCCGAGATCGAGACGCTGGCCAGCTCGGTCGAGGACAACGGCGGCGCGTACTTCGTGCCCGCCTTCTCCGGTCTCTTCGCCCCGTACTGGCGCTCCGACGCGCGCGGTGTGATCGCCGGGCTGACGCGGTACGTGACCAAGGCGCACCTCGCGCGCGCCGTTCTGGAGGCGACCGCCTGGCAGACCCGGGAGATCGTCGACGCCATGCAGAAGGACTCAGGCGTCGAGCTGACCTCCCTGAAGGTCGATGGCGGCATGACCTCCAACAATCTGCTGATGCAGACCATCTCGGACTTTCTGGACGCCCCCGTCGTCCGTCCGCTGGTCGCCGAGACCACCTGCCTGGGCGCCGCGTACGCGGCCGGGCTCGCGGTCGGCTTCTGGTCGGACACCGACGAGCTCCGGAGGAACTGGAAGCGGGCGTCGGAGTGGACGCCTCGCATGGAAGCGGACGTTCGCGACCGCGAGTACAAGAGCTGGCTCAAGGCCGTACAGCGGACCATGGGCTGGATCGAAGAGGAGAACTGATACCCATGACATCCCTGCAGAGCGTCCCCACCACCCTCGGGACGCACCCGGCTGCCGGCACCACCCCCGGCCGCGCCGAGGCCAGAGAGCAGCTCGCGAACGCGACGTACGACCTGCTGGTCATCGGCGGCGGCATCCTGGGCACCTCGGTGGCCTGGCATGCGGCGCAGTCGGGGCTGCGGGTCGCGATGGTGGACGCGGGCGACTTCGCCGGCGCCACCTCCTCCGCGTCGTCCAAGCTGGTGCACGGCGGTCTGCGTTACCTCCAGACCGGTGCGGTCAAGCTGGTCGCGGAGAACCACCACGAGCGCCGGGTGCTGGCCAAGGACGTGGCCCCGCACCTGGTCAACCCGCTCACGTTCTACCTGCCCGTCTACAAGGGCGGCCCGCACGGCGCGGCCAAGCTGGGCGCCGGCGTCTTCGCCTACAGCGCGCTGTCCGCGTTCGGCGACGGCGTGGGCCGGGTCATCTCGCCGGCCAAGGCCCAGGCCGACAACCCGGCGCTGCGCACCGAGAACCTGAAGGCCGTCGCGGTCTACGGCGACCACCAGATGAACGACTCGCGGGTCGCCATCATGACGGTGCGCGCCGCGGTCGAGTCGGGCGCCACGGTGCTCAACCACGCCGAGGTGACCGGCCTGCGCTTCCACAACGGGCAGGTCTCGGGCGCCGAGCTCAAGGACCGTACGGACGGCACCGAGTTCGGCGTGAACGCGCGCGTGGTGCTGAACGCCACGGGCCCGTGGGTCGACCACCTGCGCAAGATGGAGGACTCCGGGTCCGCCCCCTCCATCCGCCTGTCCAAGGGCGCGCACCTGGTGCTCAAGCGGAAGTCGCCGTGGGGCGCCGCGATGGCCACCCCGATCGACAAGTACCGCATCACCTTCGCGCTGCCGTGGGAGGACCAGCTCCTGCTGGGCACCACGGACGAGAAGTACGAGGGCGACCCCGGCGAGGTCTCGGCGACCGAGGCCGACGTCCAGCAGATCCTGGACGAGGCGGCGTTCTCGGTGCGCGACGAGCACCTGGACCGCGACCTGATCAACTACGCGTTCGCCGGCCTGCGCGTGCTGCCGGGCGGCCCCGGCGGCGTGGAGTCGGCCAAGCGCGAGACGGTGGTCAGCGAGGGCCGCGGCGGGATGCTGTCCGTCGCGGGCGGCAAGTGGACCACGTACCGGCACATCGGCCGGACCGTGCTCGACAAGCTCGCGAAGGAGCACGGCGGGGCGCTCGCCGAGGACATGGCGCCGGTCGGCGACCTGGTCCGGCGCACCCCGCTGCCCGGCATCGCCAACCCGAACGCGGTGGCGCACCGGCTGCTGGTGGACCGCGAACCGGGCGTGCGCATGGACCCGCTGACGGCCCGTCAGCTCGCCACCCACTACGGCTCGCTCTCCTTCGACATCGCCCGCCTCGTGAACGAGGACCCGGCGCTGGGTGAGCGCATCCACCCCGATGGCCCGGAGATCTGGGCGCAGGTCGTCTACGCGCGCGACCACGAGTGGGCCGAGACCGCCGAGGACGTGCTGCGCCGCCGCACCACCCTGATGGTGCGCGGCCTGGACACCGACGAGGTCCGCGACGGCGTGGAGAAGCTCCTGTCCCAGCGCAAGAGCTGACCCCCTCCCCCGCAAAACCGAAGGGCGCGCCCCGGGACCCCCACCCCGGAGCGCGCCCTTCCTGCGTGCGCGGGCGTTCAGCCCGTCGCCAGTGCCGTCACCCCGCCCCCGTGATCCCGTACACCCGCGCCGCGTTGCCGCCGAAGACCGCGGCTCGTTCGGTGGGGGTCAGGTCGGTCGTGGTGGCTTCTGCCAGGGCGTGTACGGCGGTGTAGTCGGCGGACAGGGTGCATACCGGCCAGTCGGAGCCGTACAGGAGGCGGTCGGGGCCGAAGGTGTCCAGGGCGTGGCGGGCGTACGGGAGGACCGTTGCCGGGGTCCAGGTGTGCCATGCGGCCTCTGTGACCAGGCCCGAGAGTTTGCAGACGACGTTGGGCAGCGCCGCCAGCTCGCGTACGAGGCGTGCCCACGGCTCCCAGCCGCCCTCCGCGATCGGCGGCTTCGCGGCGTGGTCGAGCACGAAGCGGAGGCCGGGCAGCGCGCGGGCCGTGGCCACGGCCGCCGGCAACTCGCGCGGCGTGACCAGCAGTTCGTAGACCAGCCCGGCGTCGGCGAGCGCGGCGAGCCCGCGGCGTACGTCGGCGCGGCACAGCCACGCGGGGTCGGGCTCGTCCTGCACCTGGTGCCGTACGCCGGCGAGCCCGGGCGGCGGCGGGGGTTCGCCGGGGGCGCCGAGGCGAGTGAGGTCGGCCCAGCCGACGACGGCGGCCACGCGCGCCGAGTGCCGCGCGTGAGCGAGGAGTTCACGGGTCTCCTCTTCCGAAGGGGCCGCCTGCACCACGACCGTCGCGCCGATCCCGTACGCGTCCAGGTGCGGGGCGAGGTCGACCTCGGTCCACGTGCGGCGGATGGGGTCCGCCCAGGGACCGTCCATCCACGGCAGCTCGCGGCGCGAGGTGTCCCACAGATGGTGGTGGGCGTCGACGCGCGGCACGCGCTCTCCGGTCACCGGACCTCCCCGCACGACGACCCGTACGGCTCCCCGCACGACGCCCCGCGCGGCATCCCGTACGGCAGCGGCAGATCCCCGTCCAGCAGGCCCTCGGCGACCAGCTCGTGCCACAGCGCGTCCGGCACCGGGCGGCCGGACATCCTGATGTTGTCCTCCACTTCCTCCGGCGTGCCCGCTCCCACAACGGCCGAGGCCACCGCGGAGTGCCCGAAGGGAAAGCGCAGCGCGGCGGCGCGCAGCGGCACACCGTGGCGCCCGCACACGGCCGCGACGCGGCGGGCGCGCTCCAGCAGCGCGGGCGGCGCCGGGCGGTAGTCGTAGTGCGCTCCGGGCCGGGGGTCGGCGAGCAGCCCGGAGTTGTAGACACCGCCGGCCACCACCCGGGTGCCGCGGCGCGCGCACTCCGGCAGCAGGTCGTCGTACGCGGTGCGCTCCAGCAGCGTCCAGCGCCCCGCACACAGGACGACGTCGGGCGCGAACTCGGCGACCAGGCGCGCCAGTACGCCGCTGAGGTTCATGCCGAAGCCGATGTGCCGCACCATGCCCTCGTCGCGCAGCGCGGCGAGGGCCGGATAGCCGGTCTCGCGGACCTCGCGCACGTGGTTCTCCACGTCGTGCAGATACACGATGTCGGCATGGTCGGTACCGAGGCGACGCAGCGACTCCTCGAGCCCGCGCCGTACGCCGTCCCGGCTGAAGTCCCAGAAGCGGGCCCGCGCGGGGGTCCCGGCGAAGCCGCAGTCCTCGGGCGGTTCGCCGGGGGCGAGCGGCCGCAGCCTGCGTCCCGCCTTGGTGGAGAGCAGATAGCCGTCCCTGGGCACACCGGACAGCGCGCGGCCCAGCCGCTCCTCGGAGAGGCCGACGCCGTAGTGCGGCGCGGTGTCCAGCAGGCGGCAGCCGCCCTCCAGCGCGGCGTGCACGATCCGGTGCGCGCGTTCCTCGGGCATCGGCGAGCCGAGATTGCCGAGCTGCGCGCACCCGAGCCCGAGCGCGGGCAGTACCGGTCCCGCCTCCGTACACAGCGGCCCCGGCGGCCGTTCCCCGCTCATTCCGGCCGCATCCGCAGCCCGTCCATCCCGCCGTCCACCGCCAGCGAGGTGCCGGTGACCGCGGAGGAGCGCGGGCTCGCCAAGTACGCGACGGCCTCGGCGACTTCGCCGGCGGTCACCAGCCGCCCGGTCGGCTGCCGCGCCTCCAGCGCGGCGCGCTCAGCCACCGGATCGGGCGCCTGATCCAGGAGCCGCGCGACCCACGGGGTGTCGGCCGTGCCGGGGCTGACGCAGTTCACCCGCACCCCCTCGCGGAGGTGGTCGGCGGCCATCGCGCGGGTCAGCGACAGCACGGCGCCCTTGCTCGCGCTGTAGGCGGCGCGCTGCGGCAGCCCCGCGGTGGTCGCGATCGAGGAGGTGTACGTGATCGAGACGCCGCCCGGCGCCCCGGCGGCCGCGGCGCGCAGATGGGGCAGCGCCGCGCGGGCCGTGCGCACCAGGCCGAGCACGTTGACGTCGAGCAGCCGCAGCCACTCCGCGTCCCCGGTGTCCTCCACGGTGCCGACCGCGCCGATACCGGCGTTGCCCACCAGCGTGTGCAGGCCGCCCAGTTCGCGTGCCGCGCGGTCGACGGCGGAGCGCACCGCCTCGCCGTCGGCCACATCGGCCTTCAGCGGCAGGGTCCCCTCGGGCGCCCCCGAGAGGTCGCGGTCCAGCACCGCGACACGGGCACCGCGCGCGAGCAGCAGCCAGGACACCGCGGCCCCGATCCCCGACGCACCCCCGGTGACCAGAGCCGACATACCGGCGAACTCGGCCTCGTACGCAGCCGGTCGAGGCCCCACGGCGGGCTCGGAAGCGGCCCCGGAAGCGGACCCGGAGACGGGCCCTCCCCCGCTCAACGGACCGCTCCCGCACGCCGCGCGCTCCACACCGGCCCGTACGGATAGCGGTACTCGGCCAGCGTCTCGGGCCGCATCCGCGCGGAGAAGCCGGGCGCCTCCGGGGCGCGGTAGCGGCCGTTCTCCACCACGGCGGGGTCGGTGAAGTGCTCGTGCAGATGGTCCACGTACTCGATCACCCGGTTCTGCCTGCTGCCGGAGACGGCCACGAAGTCGAACATCGCCAGGTGCTGCACGAGCTCGCACAGCCCCACTCCCCCGGCGTGCGGGCACACCGGCACCCCGAATTTGGCGGCGAGCAGCAGGATCGCCAGGTTCTCGTTGACCCCGGACACCCGCGCCGCGTCGATCTGCACGTAGTCCACGGCGCCGGCCTGGAGGAGCTGCTTGAACACCACGCGGTTGGCCGCGTGTTCGCCGGTCGCCACCGGCACCGGCTGGCCCGAGCGCACCGCCGCGTGCCCCAGCACGTCGTCGGGGTGCACCGGCTCCTCGATCCAGTGCGGGTCGTACGGAGCGAGCCCGGCCATCCACCGCACCGCCTCGCCGACATCCCAGTGCTGGTTGGCGTCCACCGCGATCCGCACGCCGGGGCCGACCGCCTCGCGCGCCAGCCGCATCCGCCGCGCGTCGTCCTCCGGATCCCCGCCGACCTTCAGCTTGACCATGCCGAATCCGTCCCGTACGGCCTGTCCGGCGAGGCGCACCAGCTTCTCGTCGTCGTATCCGAGCCAGCCGGGCGAGGTGGTGTACGCGGGATAGCCCTCGGCGCGCAGCAGCTCCGCCCGCTCGGCGCGGCCCGGCTCGGCGGCGCGCAGGATCTCCAGCGCCTCGTCGGGGGTGAGCGCGTCCTGGATGTGCCGGAAGTCCACGAGGTCCACGAGCCGTTCGGGGCTCAGCGAGGCCAGGTGCTCCCACAGCGGGCGGCCCGCGCGCTTGGCTGCCAGGTCCCATGCGGCGTTCACCACGGCGCCCGCCGCCATGTGCGTGACGCCCTTCTCGGGGCCGAGCCAGCGCAGTTGCGAATCGCGGGTCAGCTCGCGGTGGAAGGCGCCCGGATCGCCGGTGACCTCCTCCAGGGTGCGGCCCTCGACGAAGGGGCGCAGCGCCTCCATGGCGGCGACGACGATCTCGTTGCCGCGCCCGATCGTGAAGCAGAAGCCGTGTCCCTCGTGGCCCCCGGGCTCGTCGGTGCGCAGCACCGCGTAGGCGGCGGAGTAGTCGGGGTCGGGGTTCATCGCGTCCGAGCCGTCGAGCTGCTCGGAGGTGGGGAAGCGGATGTCGTGCAGTTCGAAGCCGGTCACGCGGTACATCGGACCTTTCGCCACTTCTGCCATGGGGTCGATGTATAACCGCGCCGTTTCCCCGGAGTCCATAGGTGTGCACGGCCCGTACGCGGCCGAGACCGAGGTGTCCCGGGGCGCCGTACGCGCTGGTCCGCCGCCTGCGTACGGCGCTGTCCGACGCGCCGCCGGGAGGGGCGCGGGAGGTCCGCATCCGACGCGTCCGAGGGCTGCGGCGGGCACCGTGTCACGCCGTAGGCTAGGGGGCTGCACGGCGCGCCCTGAGGAGAGGGGCGCGCGAGAAGAACGGCAGCCGGTGCGGGGCGCGGCGCTCCCGCCGGCCGGAAGGAGGCGCTGGGTGATCGAGCTTGAGGGGGTTCCCGAGCTCGTGGACCCGGTCATGGTGGCCGCGTTCGAGGGGTGGAACGACGCCGGCGACGCAGCCTCCACGGCGGTCGGACACCTGGAGAAGGAGTGGAAGGGCGAGGTGTTCGCTGCGCTGGACGCCGAGGACTACTACGACTTCCAGGTCAACAGGCCGCAGGTGTGGCTGGACAACGGCGTACGCAAGGTCACATGGCCGACCACGCGCCTGGCGGTGGTCCGCGTCGACGACGCCGACGGCAAGGGGAACCCGCGCGATCTGGTGCTGGTGCGCGGGATCGAGCCGAGCATGCGGTGGCGCTCGTTCTGCAACGAAATCCTCGGCTTCGCGCACGAGTTGGGCGTCGAGATGGTGGTGGCGCTGGGCTCCCTGCTGGGCGACACCCCGCACACCCGCCCCGTCCCCGTCACGGGCGTCACCTCGGACCCGGACCTGGCCCGCACCATGAACCTGGAGGAGTCCAAGTACGAGGGCCCCACCGGCATCGTCGGCATCCTCCAGGAGGCGTGCGCGCACGCCGGGGTGCCCGCGGTGAGCCTGTGGGCCGCGGTCCCGCACTACGTGTCGCAGCCGCCCAATCCGAAGGCCACGCTCGCGCTGATCAACCGCCTGGAGGACCTGCTCGGCCTCCGGGTGCCGCAGGGCGAGCTCCCGGAGGACGCGCGCGCCTGGCAGGTGGGCGTCGACCAGCTCGCCGCCGAGGACTCCGAGGTGGCCGAGTACGTGCAGTCGCTGGAGGAGGCGCGGGACACCGCCGAGCTGCCCGAGGCGTCAGGAGAGGCGATCGCAAAGGAGTTCGAGCGCTATCTCCGCCGCCGCGACGCACCGGGCGACGCGGCGCCCCCGTACTTCCGCCCCAAGCCCCCGCCGGACCAGGACCCGGACGAGGAGTGACGGCGACAGCCGAGTTCCTGTGTACGTGAAACGGCCCCGGCCCCCAAGGAGGGGAGCCGGGGCCGTTTCACGGCGGGAGAGGCCTTACAGCGCGACGCCCAGCAGCGCGTCCACCGTGCGCGAGACCAGGCCCGGCGCGCCCTCGTCGTCGCCGCCCGCGCGCTCCTGCTCGGCGGCCCAGGCGTCCACGGCGCGCAGCGCCGCGGGCGAGTCGAGGTCGTCGGCGAGCGCGGCGCGCACCGACTCCAGCATGCCCTCGGCGGCGGGGCCGTCGGGCCGGGAGACGGCCGAACGCCAGAGCTCCAGGCGGGACTTGGCCTCCTCCAGGTGCGCCTCGGTGTACTCCCAGTCGTCCCTGTAGTGGTTGGCGAGCAGACAGAGCCGGATCGCGGCGGGGTCCACGCCCTCCTTGCGCAGCCCGGAGACGAACACCAGGTTGCCCTTGGACTTGGACATCTTCTCGCCGTCGAGGCCGACCATCCCGGCGTGCACATAGCTCTGCGCGAACGGGAACTCGGCGGTCAGCGCCTGCGCGTGCGAGGCGCCCATCTCGTGGTGCGGGAAGGCCAGGTCGGAGCCGCCGCCCTGCACGTCGAAGCCCATGCCCAGGTGCTGGAGCGCGATGGCCACGCACTCGATGTGCCAGCCGGGGCGGCCCTCCCCGAGCGAGGCGCCGTCCCAGGAGGGCTCGCCCTCGCGCACGGCCGACCACAGCAGCGGGTCGAGCGGGTTCTTCTTGCCGGGGCGCTCCGGGTCGCCGCCGCGCTCGGCCGACAGCAGGCGCATCGTTTCCGCGTCCAGCCGGGAGACCGCGCCGAAGTGCGGGTCGGCGTCCACCGAGAAGTACACGTCGCCGTCGAGGTCGTAGGCGGCGCCCAGCTCGCGCAACCGCTCCACCATGGGAACGATCCACGGGATGGACTCCACCGCGCCGACGAAGTGCTCGGGCGGCAGCATCCGCAGGGCCGTCATGTCCTCGCGGAACAGGGCGGTTTCGCGCTCGGCGAGCGCCTCCCAGTCCTCACCGGTCTCGTTCGCCCGCTCCAGGAGGGGGTCGTCGACGTCGGTGACGTTCTGTATGTACTGCACCTGCCGCTTGGTGTCGAGCCACACGCGCTGCACGAGGTCGAACGCGTTGTAGGTCGCCGCGTGACCGAGGTGGGTCGCGTCGTACGGGGTGATGCCGCAGACGTATATGCGGGCGACGGGACCGGGCGCGAGGGTGACGCGGCCGCCGGTCGCGGTGTCGTGGATCGCGAGGTCGCGGCCCTGACCAGGCAGGGCGGGGACCTCGGAAGCGGGCCAGGCATGCATGCATCGAGCCTAACCCGGACCGCAGTTCCGTAATCGGACGAGTGCGCGCACAGTCCGTACAGGCGATGCGAGATATCAGACAGGCGGCCAGGGAATAGCGGGCCAGTCGCCGCTCGGCATGGGGTGCTTCCCGGTGCTGAGCATCGCCTCGGTCCGCTTGCGTACGGCGTCCAGCTCGGCCCCCGTGATCAGCTCCGACAGCCGTTCCGCCAGCTCACCGCCCTCCGCGAGCCCCGCGGCCAGACGGCGCAGCACCCCGCTCGCCTCGGCGGTCAGCTCCTCGCCGGCCCAGCCCCACAGGAGGGTGCGCAGCTTGTCGTCGGCGTTGAAGGTGACCCCGTGGTCGATGGCCCACAGCCGCCCCTCCGCGTCGGTGAGCAGATGGCCGCCCTTGCGGTCGCCGTTGTTGATGACCGCGTCGAGCACCGCGAGCCGCCGCAGCCGCTCGTCGTCCGCGTGCACCAGCAGCGCCGTGCGGCCCTCGCCGACCTCGGCGAACGCCACCGGCTTCCAGCCCTCACCGGGTTCGCCCTCGACGAGCGCGAGCAACTGGGGCTGTTCCGGAGCGGGTTGGTCCTCACCGTCGGCTTCCCCGGGCTCGGGCTCCGGCTCCTCGATCCAGAGCTGGACCATGCCCTCCCCGTACGGCCCGTCCCGCAGCACGGTCGGGGGCACCAGGTCCCAGCCGGCGGCCCGCGACACCTCGTACGCGGCGACCTCGCGCTGCGCCAGCGTCCCGTCGGGGAAGTCCCACAGCGGACGCTCGCCGGCCACCGGCTTGTACACGCAGTCCAGGGCGCGGCCCTCGTGCTCGGCGGTGCAGTACAGCACCGCGTTCGAGGCGCCGCCGATCCTCCCCCGTACGGTCAGCTCCCCCCGCGAGAGCACCCGGAGGACCTCGTCGGTCGCACCGGTGCCGCTCATTCTTCGCCGCGCCGGTATCCGTTCTGGCGGGGGCACACATGGCCCTCCGGGTCCAGCGGGAGGCTGCACAGCGGGCACGGCGGGCGGCCCGCGTTCACCACCTCCAGCGCGCGCTTGGCGAAGTTGCGCGCCATGGTGCCGCTGAGGCGGACCCGCAGCATGGGCGGGCCGTTCTCGTCGTCCTGGAGCAGCCGCTCCTCGGCCTCCGCCAGGTCCTCGTCGGAGTCGGCCTCCATCTCGACGATGGCCTGCGCCTCGACGACCATGCACTCGCCGTCGCCGTCCCAGGCCAGGGCCATGGTGCCGACCCGGAACTCCTCCTCGACGGGGGACTCGAGCGGTGCCATGTCGTCGATCTCGGACGGGGCCACGGCGGGCACCGGGGCATTGCCGCCGGAGCGCCGGACCACCTCGTCCAGCAGCTCGTCGATGCGCTCCGCGAGGGCCTCCACCTGTGCCTTCTCCAGGGCGACGCTGGTGGTGCGGCCCGCGGCTGACGCCTGGAGATAGAAGGTGCGCCGCCCGGGCAGACCGACCGTGCCGGCGACGAATCGGTCCGGCTGGTCGTAGTGGAACACCTGACGGGACACGTCCTGCTCCGTTGAGTCGTCGACTTCTCGGTCAATGGGCACCCTACTGCCCGGGCCGATCATCGCGCTTACACGCCGCCCCCCACAGCGGCGTTGCCCTGCGCGTCCCCGCCGGAGCCCTGCGCGCCGCCGTCCCCGCCGGCCGCTCCGTCCGCCGCACCGCCGGCCTCTCCCGACCGCTCCCCCGCGGCCTCCTCCGGCGGGGCCAGCGAACCAAGCTCCCCGGTGTCGCCGAGCCGCAGCAGGAAGGGCCGCAGCGGGGTGTAGCGGATCGCGGTGACCGAGCAGGGGCCCACGGAGATCCGCTGGAACAGGTCGAGGTGCATGCCCAGCGCGTCGGCCACGATCGCCTTGATGATGTCGCCGTGCGAGCACATCAGATAGGCCGCGTTCTCGCCGTGCTCGGCCGCGACGCGCGCGTTCCAGTCCCGTACGGCCTCCACCGCGCGGTTCTGCATCCCGCGCATCGACTCACCGCCCGGGAAGGCGGCCGCCGAGGGGTGCTGCTGCACGGTGGTCATCAGCGGCTCCTCGCCCAGCTCGGAGAGCTTGCGGCCGCTCCAGTCGCCGTAGTCGCACTCGCCGATCCGCTCGTCCTGGTGCGGCACGGCCAGCTCGGGCCGCGCGTACGCCAGCGGCGCGAGGGTCTCGCGGCAGCGCTGCAGCGGGCTGCTGACGGCGGTGGCCAGCGGTACGGAGGCGAGCCGCTCGGGCAGCCCCTCGGCCTGCGTCCTGCCGTGCTCGTCGAGCGCGACACCGGGGGTCCAGCCGGCGAGCAGCCCCTCGGTGTTGGCCGTGGAGCGTCCGTGCCGTACGAGGATCAGCGTGGGCATGCCCGCCACCCTAGGTCAGCCTCCACGGACGCGGCACAGCGGTTGTGTCCCGCGCCCCGCGGGGTACCTTGCGACAGGTGATCGTCGATTGCGCCATCTACCGGGAGGGCGTCCGCACCGAGGGCCCGTCCGACTTCGCGGCCGCGCTGAACGAGGCGCGGCAGGCCGGCGACGCCTTCCTGTGGATCGGCCTGCACGAGCCGACCGAGACCGAATTCAACCGGGTGACCAGCGAATTCGGCCTGCACCCGCTGGCCGTCGAGGACGCGCTGCACGCCCACCAGCGGCCCAAGCTGGAGATCTACGACGACTCGCTCTTCCTGGTGCTGAAGCCGACCTCGTACGACGAGGAGACCCAGGCGGTGACGGCCGACGAGCTGATGGTGTTCGTCGGCGACTGCTTCGTGGTGACCGTGCGGCACGGCGCGGCCAACCCGCTGGGCAGCGTGCGCAGGCGTCTGGAGGAGGACCCCGAGGTGCTGCGGCACGGCCCGACCGCGGTGATGTACGGGGTGAGCGACGCGGTCGTGGACCACTACCTGGAGGTGGTCACCGACCTCCACGACGACCTGGAGGCGCTGGAGGAGGCGGTGTTCGCGCCGTCCAGGGCGGGCCACGGGATCGCCAACCGGATCTACGAGTTCAAGCGGCAGGTGCTGGAGTTCCGCCGGGCCACGGGGCCGCTGGCCGAGCCGATGGCGCGGCTCTCGGGCGCGGGCATCCCCTTCGTCGACGACCGCTCGCGGCCGTTCTTCCGCGATGTCGGCGACCATCTGACCCGGGTGAACGAGCAGGTGGAGGCCCTGGACAGGCTGCTGTCCGACATCCTCTCGGCCGACCTGGCGCAGATGGGCGTGCAGCAGAACGACGACATGCGCAAGATCTCCGCGTGGGCCGCCATGTTCGCCATCCCGACCGCCATTGCCGGGGTGTACGGGATGAACTTCGACCACATGCCGGAGCTCCACTGGCAGTGGAGCTACCCCGTGGTCCTGGCCGTGATCGCGGGGCTGTGCGTGGGCCTGTACCGCTGGTTCAAGAAGCGCGGCTGGCTGTAGACCCGGGCGCGGCGCGGACCCGGGCGCCCGGGCTCAGGCGAATTCGGGGGCCGAACCGGCCGGACCGCCCAGCGCGTTGCGGTGCTCCGGCATCCGCAGCACGGTCAGCTTCCGCCAGCCGCCGAGCCGCTCGATCACGTACATGGCGTGGATGCCGAGCGTGAGGGCCGCCAGCTTGGGGCGTGACCAGCGCAGGATGCGGGCCATGCGGGACATGACCGCGAGGCTCACGTCGCGGTAGGTGCGCAGCTCCACGCGGACGCTCTCGCGCAGGAGCTGCCGGATCTCGTTCTCGTGCCCCTCACGGGAGAGCCGGAGCAGTTCCTCGTGGCAGTAGGCGAGGTGGTTCTCCTCGTCCTGGCAGATCATCCGCACCGCGCGGCCGATCTCCGGGTGGTCCATGAAGTGCTTGCGCAGCATCTCCATCTGCTCCGCCGCCCGCTGCTCGGTGATCCGGCTGTGCGCGAGGTAGGCCAGCACGTCGTGCTCGGTGAGCTGCTCGTCGCGGCGCAGCTTCTCGTGCGCGAGGCCGATGCCCAGGCCCTCCAGCAGCATCGTGTAGTCGGCGTCCTCGGGGACCTCGGCGGGTTCGAGCCCGCGCTTCTGGAGCAGCGCGTTGAAGATCCGGCCGTGCTTGTCCTCGTCCCAGCCGTGCCGGGCGACCTTGGGCGCGAGGGCGCGCTGCGAGTCGGGCAGCAGCGCCGCGATCCGCCCGTTCTCCCAGCCGCCCTGGGCCTCCCCCGCGGCGGCGATGGAGCAGAAGAGCCGGAACGACTCGTCGTTGTCGATGATCTCCTGGAACAGGCTTCGGGCCGACAGCATGACTGCACCTCCGTACGCGACATCCGCGAAGAATGAGTCAAATGCCGTGGCCACCGGCGGGCAACAGGGCCGCCCCGCATCTGCGCCGAACGATGGAGCGCGTTGGTGCCGCCGGGGCGTAACCACCGGCGTAGACGGGGCGTTGTGCACCGTGACGGCCGTGGCGGGGAAGACCCCGAGCCCCCACCACGGCCGCAATAATGCCCTCAGCCCCCTGGGCGGGCGCCCCTCAGGACTCCGCGAGCCCGGCCCGCTCCACGGCCTCCACGCCCGCGCGCAGCGAGGTCAGCCGCTCCTCCAGGGAGAAGCCCGCGGGCGCCAGCGACAGCGTGGTCACCCCGGCCTCCGCGTACGCCTGCATGCGGTCGGCGATGCGCTCGACCGGGCCGAGCAGCGTGGTGGAGTCGATGAGCTCGTGCGGGACGGCGGCCGCCGCGCCCTCCTTGTCCTTCGCCAGGTACTTGTCCTGGATCTCGGCGGCCTCCTTCTCGTACCCCATGCGCTGCGCGAGCCGGTTGTAGAAGTTCTGCTTGCGGCTGCCCATGCCGCCCACGTACAGCGCCGTGTACGGGCGGAACTGGTTGGCCAGCGCCGCCGGGTCGTCCCCGACCGCCATCGGCACGGTCGGTACGACGTCGAAGCCGGTCATGTCCTTGCCCGCCTTCTCCCGCCCGGCGCGCAGGTGCCGCAGCGTGGTGTCCTCGGCGTGCTCGGGCGAGAAGAAGATCAGCAGCGCGCCGTCCGCGATCTCGCCGGTCTGCTCCAGGTTCTTGGGGCCGATCGCGGCGATGTAGAGCGGGATCTCGTCGCGTACGGGGTGCACGGTCATCTTGATCGGCTTGCCGGGCCCGTCCGGCAGCGGCAGCGTCCAGTGCTCGCCCTCGTGCGCCAGCCGCTCCCGGGACATGGCCTTGCGGATGATCTCCACGTACTCGCGGGTGCGGGCCAGCGGCTTGTCGAACTTCACCCCGTACCAGCCCTCGGAGACCTGCGGGCCCGAGACGCCGAGGCCGAGCCGGAAGCGGCCGCCGCTCAGGGTGTCCAGGGTGGCCGCCGTCATGGCGGTCATCGCGGGCGCGCGGGCCGGGATCTGGAAGATCGCGGAGCCCACGTCGATGCTCTCGGTCTGGGCCGCGACCCAGGTCAGCACGGTGGCGGCGTCGGATCCGTACGCCTCGGCCGCCCAGCACACGTCGTACCCGAGCCGGTCGGCCTCCTGGGCGACCGCGAGGTTGTCCGCGTCCATCCCGGCGCCCCAGTAGCCGAGGTTGATCCCGAGTCGCATGGCGCGTCCCCTTACTGATCAGTAACGTCCCTGTCGCCGGGACTCTAGCGCGGGGCCGCAAGTAACCTCAACGGCCATGGAGCAACGCCATCTCGGCCATACGGGGCTGCGCGTGTCCCGTCTCGGACTCGGCACGCTGACCTGGGCGCGGGACACCGGGGAGCACGAAGCGGCCGAGCTGCTGAAGACCTTCTGGGAGGCCGGCGGCACCCTGGTGGACACCGCCGACGTCTATGCGGACGGCGGCTCCGAGTACCTCCTGGGCAGGCTGCTGAGCGGGCTGGTCCCGCGCCGCGACCTCGTCGTCGCCACCAAGGCGGGCTGCGTGCCCGACGCGCGCCGCCGCTTCGACTGCTCGCGCGGCCACCTGCTGGACGCGCTCGACGCCTCGCTGGACCGGCTCGGCACCGACTACGTCGACCTGTGGCAGGTGCACGCCTTCGACCCGCTCACCCCGCTCGACGAGACCCTCCAGGCGCTGGACATCGCGGTGGCCTCGGGCCGGGCCCGCTATGTCGGGGTGTCCAACTTCAGCGGCTGGCAGCTCGCCAAGGCCGCCGCCTGGCAGCTCGGCGCCCCGGGTGTGCGGACGAGGCTCTCCAGCACGCAGATGGAGTACTCGCTGCTCCAGCGCGGCGTGGAGCGCGAAGTGCTGCCCGCGGCGCAGGACTTGGGGCTCGGGCTGCTGCCCTCGTCGCCGCTGGGCCGCGGGGTGCTCACCGGCAAGTACAGGAACGGGGCGCCGCCGGGCTCGCGGGGCGCGTCCGAGACCATGGGGGCTTTCGTCTCCCCGTATCTGGACGAGGAGGCGGAACGGATCACCGACGCGGTCACCACGGCGGCCGACGGCCTGGCCGTCACCCCGCTCCAGGTGGCACTCGCCTGGGTGCGCGACCGGCCGGCAGTGGCCGCCCCGCTCCTCGGCGCGCGGACGTCGCAGCAGCTCACGGAGGCATTGTCAGTGGAGGGGCTTAGTCTTCCAGACGAAATCCGCCGGGCGCTGGACGACGTGTCGGCTCCGGTGCACCGCTATCCCGACCACGACTGGAGCGAGCTGTGACGAACGACAAGGCAGCGGAACTCCTCGCGGCCGTGCGCGCGGTGGAGAGCGGCGAGGCATCCGCTGCCTCCTTCTTCACCGCGCCGCAGCAGGCCCCCGCGCCCCGCGCCGCCGAGCGCCCCGCCGCCACCCCTGCGCCGCGCCCCGAGGACGCCGGGCCCGTCCCGGTCCCCGAGGACGTGCCCGCGCTGCTGGCCGAGGGCGGCGCCCCCGGCGAGCTGGCCCCGCAGGTCGCCGAGGCGCTCGGCGCGCAGGCGGCCGAGGTGCTGCGCGCCGACCCGTGGCAGCTCCTCGCGGTGCGGGAGGTGCGCCCCGAGCAGGCCGACGGCTTCGCGCGTGCGCTGCTCGGCGAGGAGTGCGGACCGGAGGACGGGCGCCGGGTGCGGGCCATGGCGGTGCGCGTGCTGGAGGACGCCGCGCGCAAGGGGCACACGGTCCTGGAGCCCGGCGCTCTGACCAAGGCCCTTGAGCAGTACGGCGTCCCCGACCCCGAGGAGGCGGTGCGCGGCGCGGTGGACGAGGGCGCCGTGCTGGTCTTCGAGGACGCGCTGGAGGAGGGCGGTGCGGGAGCGTCGGGCGCGGGGGCGTCGGGCGCAGGCGCTGCGGGCACGGGCGCTGCGGCCCCCGCCGCCGGGGACGCGGGCGAGGGCGAGGACGCCGAGGAGGAGCGGCCCGTACGCATGTCGATGGGCCTCGACCGCTATGCCCTGGCCGAGGAGACCGTCGCCGACGGCCTGGCCCGCCTCACCAGCACCTTCCGCGTACCGGAGGAGGCAGGAGCGGCACAGCAGGCCGAGGAAGGCGCGGCGACCGAGGAGGGCGCGGGCGAGGACCCCTCGGAGGCCGCCGACGCTCAAGAGGGCGCCCAGGAGGGCGGCGCCCCGCCCGCGCCGACCGCCGAAGCCTGGGAGGAGGCCGCACAGGCAGCCCCCTCCCCCTCCGCCGCCGAGCTGATCCGCGCGGCCGCCGGACACGGACTGGTCGCGCACACCGGCGGCGAGGCAGCGCGCGCCGAGCCGGCCGCGCTGGTCGCCGCGGCACGGGGGCTGGGCCTGCGCGCGTACGCCGCGGCGCACACGGAGAACGGACGGCTGCGCCTGGCACGCCAGTTGGGCGACGGCGGCGAGGAGGCCGTGCTCACCGTCGCCGGACTGCTCGCGGGGCGCGAGGGCCCGGCACGCGGTGAGTACGGCGCATGGGAGCTGGACGTCCTGACCGTGTGCGACGCCCCGCAGCTCGACGCCGAGACCGCCGCGGCCCTCGTCGAGTCGCTGCCCGACGGCGCGCGGCTGGTGCTCAGCGGCGACCCGCAGGTGCTCGGCTCGGCGGGCCCCGGGCGGGTGTTCGCCGACGTGCTGGCGGCCCGCACCTGCCCGGTCCTCGCCTCCCGTACGCCGGATCCGGGACCGGTCGGCGAGCTGGTCTCCGGCATCGGCATCGGCGAGCTCCAGCAGGTCGAGGCGCCCGGCAAGGAGGTCGTGATCGTCCCGGTGCGCGATCCGGGCGAGGCGGTGCACCGCACCGTGCAGCTCGTCGCCGACTCGGTGCCCCGCGCCATCGGCGTCCCCTCCGAGCGCACCCAGGTGGTGACCGTCGGCCACGGAGGCCCCGCCGGCACCCGCGCCCTCAACGCCGCGCTCAAGGAGCGGATCAACCCGGGCCCCGGGCGCTTCGGCGGCTTCGACCCCGGCGACAGGGTGGCCCACTCCCCCGCTCCCGGGCGCACCGCGCTGGGCTCCGTGGTCTCCGCCGACGAGACGGGGCTCCAACTGAACTGCGCGGGGCGGCAGCTGACCGTCCCCAAGAAGCGGGTGGCGCAGACCGTGCGGCACGGCTGGGCGGTGACGGCCCATCAGGCGGCCGGCTCCCGCTGGCCCGCCGCCGTCGTCGTGCTGCCCGGCGACGCGGCCCCGGGGCTCACCCGCGAGTGGGTCTACACCGCCTTCGGCCGCGGCGAGCGCCATCTGTCCGTGGTGCACGGCGTGGAGGACGCGCTGCCCCGCGCCGTGCAGTCGGCCCATGTGCCCGAGCGCAGCACCCGGCTGCGCGGCCTGCTGGCCCAGGCGGCACGCGAGGCGGCAGCACCGGCGGCGGAGACGGCGGGCCCGGCGGCATGAGCCGCGCGGGGCCCGGGGGTCGAGCCCCGGGCCCCGCAGGGATCTCCTGTGACGGCCCGTTGCTTACGGGACGCCGCCGTGCCGGTCCTCGTCGTCCAGCAGCTCCTCGTCGTCGAAGGCGGAGCTCACGTCGAAGCGGCACACCACCTGCTCGGGATCCGCCTGGTCGAAGGGCGCCGTCAGCCACTCCCCCGGCTCGCTCGGCTCCTCCGAGGCCACCACCCACAGCGTGGAGTCTCCCTCTTCGAGGCCGAACTCCTTGTGCCGGGTGGCGATCTCGTCCGGCTCGTACTCCCCGAACAGCACGCCCAGCGCCGCGTACACGCTGCTGCCCGCCGAGGACCCCGCGATCCCGTCGTCGTCCGCCGACTCCGGGTCCAGGTCGGTGACCCGCTGCGCCTGGGTCAGCATCCGCTGCGGGTGCGCCACCGTGTAGTCCCTGCGGATCAGGACGGTCAGCGCATGGGGCTCGTCGGGCCCCGCGTACGGCGGCATCGCCTCGCTGCCGGGGCCCGGGATCTCGAAGGGCGTGACCTCGTCATAGGCCTCGTACAGCAGCTCGTCGTAGCGCTCGCCCGCGGCGGCCAGCGCGTCGAAGGCCGCATAGACGGCGGCGTCGGCCTCCGCGCCGTTCCGGGCGGCCTGCTCGTCGTCCGCAGCGTCCTCAGCCGCCCCGGCCCGCCGTTCGACGGCCTCGAGATGGCGGTCCAGCGCGGCCTTGACCGCGTCGGCGGCGGCACGTACGTCGGCAGCGGTGGGCTGCGCAGCATCAGACATAGTGCAGACGCTATCCGCAGAGGGCCGCTGCCCGCACAATAGATGCGATGCCGGAATACGAATTTCGTGATGTGTACGTCCCTCGCGGTACTTCGCGCAGAGCCGCGACCAAGCTCCTGACGGAGCACGCCGAGTACGGGCACTGGGAGTTGGCCCGCACCCGCCTCTATCCGGACGGAAGCCGGAGGGTGCGGCTGCGGCGCCGCATCATCCGCCAGCTGCGCGCCACATGGTGACGGCGGAGCGGGCCCCTCCGCGGGGCCCGCTCCGCCGTCGCTCGCGTATCCGGCGCGCCGCTCAGTGGCGCGCGGCCGCCTGCATCCTGCGGCCGCGCCGGTAGAGCACGTAGCCGCCGACGAGCAGGCCGGCGCCCAGCGGCGCCATGTACTGCACGCCGAAGTCGGAGCCGGTCTCCGCCAGCTGCGGCCCCGCGCTCCGCGCCGGAGCCTGCGCGGGCTCCGCACGGACCGGCTCGGAGCCGCGCACCTCGGCGGGCCGGTGCTGCGGCGAGCCGCCGCCCTCCGGCGCCGGCCCCTGCTGCGGGTCGGAGGCGTGCTCCGCTCCGCCGCCGTTGGGCGCGGGGCCACCGCCGCCGCTCGGGTCCGGCGCCGGACTCCCGCCGCCCCCGCGGTCCTCGCCCGCACCGCTGCCGGGCGAGGAGTGCCCACCGCCCCCGTGCTCCGGCGAGTGCCCCGAACCCTGCCCGTTCGGCGCGCCGCCGCGGTCCTGCCCGGGGCCGCCGGTCTCGGCCGAGCCGCCGTTCTCGCAGCCGTTCCCGGAGGCCGGGTTGAGTGCCGCGATCACGTTCGCGGTGTTGCCGCAGGCGTTCACCGGCACATCGAGCGGCGCCTCCAGGGAGTTGCCCGACAGCACGCCGGGCGAGCCCGTCGACCCCCCTTCGGCGCCGGAGTCGGCCTGTGCCATGCCGCCGGACATGGCGAGCACGCCACTGGCCGCGACAACGGTGAGCAGGCCCTTCTTGGTGACCTGTCGCATGGTTCGATCCCCTGCCTTGCCTTCTGCCTTGCTGGTGGGCGAGTGCTGTGCGAAAGAACGCTGATCGCAACGCCCCGAGAGACCCGACGGCCCCGGAGCGCGGATGCGCGCTCCGGGGCCGTAAGGCGATGTCCTCACGCGGTGACGGCGGTCGTCAGCCGTTCGCGCAGGTGTTGCCGAAGGCGGGGTTCAGCAGCCCGACGACGTTGATCGAGTTGCCGCACGCGTTGATCGGGATGTGGACCGGGATCTGGGCGTTGTTGCCCGAGATGACGCCGGGGGACCCCACGGCAGCGCCCTGCGCGCCCGAGTCGGCAACGGCCATGCCCGCGCCAGCGAGCACGAGGCCACCGGTGGCAGCCGCAGCAGCGACAACCTTCTTGATCATTGTTCCTCCTCATTGGCAATGCGATCCCAGCCGCGGACCGCACACCGTGTAACGAGGAAGAGCGAACGGGGGCTACGTGTACGGCGCCAACTTCACCCGTCCGGTCAGCGGGGCACGGATGATCGAAACCTGATGTTCCGTTTCCGCGGTTGACGCGCGGACGGACCGTACGCACGAAGGCCTATCGGCTCGTACGACCGCCCGCGCGGCGACCGCGCACCAGGGGGCACCCGGCCGGGCGCTCAGCTCTGCTCAGCTCTGGTCGAGGAAGCGGTCCAGCACGCGCGTGCCGAACTTCAGCCCGTCCACCGGCACCCGCTCGTCGACGCCGTGGAACATCCCGGCGAAGTCCAGCTCCGGCGGCAGCTTCAGCGGCGCGAACCCGAAGCAGCGGATCCCGAGATCGTCGAAGGACTTGGCGTCGGTGCCGCCGGACAGCATGTACGGCACCGCCTTCGCGATCGGGTCCTCGGCCTGGAGCGAGGACTGCATCGCGTTCACCAGCGCGCCGTCGAAGCCGGTCTCCAGCGCCTTGTCGGCGTGCACGTCCTCGCGGCGTACGCGGGGGCCGAGGAGCCGGTCCAGGTCGGCCAGGAACTCCTCCTCGTACCCCGGCAGGAAGCGGCCGTCGACGTGGGCCGTGGCCTGGCCCGGGATGACGTTGACCTTGTAGCCGGCGCCGAGCTGGGTGGGGGCCGCTGTGTTGTTCAGCGTGGCACCGATGATCTTCGCGATGCCGCCGAGCTTGGCGAGGGTCTCCTCCATGTTCTCCGGGTCGAGCTCGACGCCGAGCGCGTCGGACAGCTCGTCCAGGAAGGAGCGCACGGTCTTCGTCACGCGCACCGGCCACTTGTGCCGGCCCAGCCGCCCGACGGCCTCGCACAGCTCGGTGATCGCGTTGTCGTCGTTGGTCATCGACCCGTGCCCGGCGGTGCCGTCCACGGTGAGCCGCATCCAGTGCATGCCCTTCTGCGCCGTCTCGACCAGATACAGCCGCAGGTTGTCGTTGACCGTGAAGGAGAAGCCGCCGACCTCGCCGATGGCCTCGGTCACGCCCTCGAACACGTCCCGGTGGTTGTCCACGAGGTGCCGCGCCCCGTACACACCCCCGGCCTCCTCGTCCGCCAGGAACGCGAGGACCACGTCACGCGGAGGCTTCCGCCCGCTGCGCATGCGCTCGCGCACCACGGCGAGCGTCATCGCGTCCATGTCCTTCATGTCGACGGCGCCGCGCCCCCAGACGCAGTCGTCGACGATCTCCCCGGAGAAGGGGTGGTGCGTCCAGTCGTCGGCGTTCGCCGGTACGACGTCGGTGTGCCCGTGGATGAGCAGCGCGGGGCGGGAGCTGTCCTCGCCCTCGATGCGCGCGACGGTCGAGGCGCGTCCGGGCCGGGACTCGATGATCTGCGGCTCGATCCCCACCTCGGCCAGCTTCTCCGCCACGTACTCGGCGGCACGGCGCTCGCCCGGCCCGTCCTGGTCAGGACCGTAGTTGCTGGTGTCGATCCGGATGAGATCGCGGCAGAGATCGACAACCTCACTCTCGGCGTTCACGCCCGCACTGTCCGACGCCGGATTCGACTGGCTCACGCTGCCTCCTCGTATCGCGTTCTCGTCGCCCCATCCTCCCGCTTCCCCCCGCCCGCCCCAAGGCCAGGTCGACGTGATCGAGCACCCCTCACAGGGTGCTAAAGTTGTGTACGTCGCCGCGGCCGAGACCGCGGGGCCACCACGTCGGGGTGGCGGAATGGCAGACGCGCTAGCTTGAGGTGCTAGTGCCCTTTACAGGGCGTGGGGGTTCAAGTCCCCCTCCCGACACGACCACTACGCCAACGGGTGGTGTGGGGCGCGCGTCGGGCCACAACCCCCGGGGGGTGTGTTTTTTTGTTTGGGGCCGCCCCAACAGCCGGGAGACCCCGCCCGTGTGC